>CAUTFW010000001.1:0-116812 GCA_963537955.1 Parahaemophilus parainfluenzae
GAGCAGCGGACTTTTAATCCGTTGGTCGAAGGTTCGAATCCTTCACGACCCACCAATTCTTTCTTAAGTGGCGATAAAATGGCGGTGAGATTTCCATTTTTTACACTTTCATTCATAAATTATTTATCTTAGTGGCGATGCCGCCAATCATTAAAAAGTGAAATTAAAATTTCTTATTAACTATCACGTAAAAGATAAAAATACTTTATAAATCAAGATGCTGTAATCGCCTACAAACTTACACAGATCTCTTTTAAGTGAAAAACACTGTAAAACCCCGTAAATTTTACAGTTAAGATCTCTATTCTTTCATTAAAACGATCTCTTTTACTTCAACTACTTACCCAATTTTACAATCTGAAAATTAACTGAAAAAATGTAAATTTTTAACGCAAATTCGGCGGGGGAGGAAGTGGATTTTCCGTGCCTTGTGTTTTTACGTGAAAAATTTCCGTGGGATTGTTTTTATATCGCTTATTACGTAGATTTATTTGTTAAACAATAACTTAGATTTTCCGTGATAGATCTCTCCGACATAAATGTCGGAGACATAAGAAAAGCCGCAACATGTGCGGCTTTGATTTTTAAGTTAGGTTGCTATTCAATAATCGGAGTGAGTTTGCCTTTGATTGTTTTTGCTTTGTTTGCCTGCTGGGTGAATGTACTTGCTTGATCTGGCGGAGGTGAACCTCTGTGCGTATGCGTTGCCAAGGTGCTTGCAACTTCGCCTAATAGTTGAATGGTATCTTCCAGTAGTCTAAAAATATTCTGCCCTTCTGACCCCATATAATTTAATGGCGCCACAAACTTATTCTTTTCGTCTGAAACACGTTGAGCCAATCCGACTATTTTTTCTTGTAGAGTACCACCTGTCCCTACAGTTCGATGACTTGCTGTCGTGTCATTGATACTGCCCAACACGCTAACAGTTTTATTTCCGCCAATAGTTTCGGTTTTATCAGAATCAATCGTCACATTTGACGTGCCGATTTGTTTTACTTCACTATCTGTTTCGATGTGTCGTTCAAAGGATTTATCTGTAATTGTCTGATCGGTTTCGCGAATCTTATTTCCTGCGGCATCGGTGCGTTCATACACTTCGGGGCGTTGCTGTTTTAGTTGTTCTCCAGGTGCAACACTCGGTACTGTTTTTCCTTGCGCTAACATAGTACGAACAAAAGGCTGATCGCTTCGCCCATAAGCAAAACCTACTTCAACCATTGTACCCACTTCAGGAAAGGCAAAATCTCCGCCTTGTGAACCTGTACTTGTTACCGGCAAAGGCACGGCTGGATAAACTGGAACAGTTTTATCCTCGTTTCCGTTTTCATCTAGTAGTTGCAGTTCAACGGCATACTTCGGGCGGAATGGATCAGAAATATCGCCACCACTTGAAGGATCGGCAATGCCAACGACTTTTGCATATTTTGGTAAATGGTACCCACCCGCTAATTCGGGGAATGTTTTTTCCATTTGTCTTCGTTCTGGGCTCTTTTGTTCAGGCTTACCATCTTTACCTAAGTTCTCCCACGTAAGCACATAATCATCGCCAAATAGTTCAACCTTTTGAATTATATTGCCATTGATAATCGCTCCAGGACGAATAGCAGCAGTGATAGGAATCGTCATATCATTGCTACCACTTGCCAAAGTCATACTTTCATCGAATTCAATATTCTTTCCCGCCCAACGGGAATCTTTATGCGAACCAATAAATAATGATCCATCTGGTGATTGCTGCCACATATAATCGGGAATCTGATATTGTCGCCCAATATTGGCTAAAAGCTGATAACCGCTGCCGTTATGTGTGAATAGTGAAATTGGTGTATCTGCATAATCCGCTTGAGGAACTTTAACTGGTATTTGAGTTTGACTTGTAATCCACGCACACAAATCACGCAATGTAATATGTCGGTGTGAGCAGTTTAATGTTTTTTCAAATACTGCGACCTTTTCACGGATGAATAATTTTTTATAACCATTATCTTCACCTTGCTCCCGTTCTACAACGCCATCAAACCATTTGTAATAATGATCGAACTCCCCTAATTCAAATATTGCACTTTTGCCGAGGCAAGCTTTATCTGTACGAACCGTGACAAATCCACGCCCCGTATTATTAAGTTCTAAAACGATGAGTTCATCAGCTAGTTCCAATTCTTCACCATCAATAATACATGTTTTTATAATTTTCATTTATGAACCAATCCAATCATCTAAATCTTTTGCCCAGCCTTTTCTTTCATTCGACTTGTTTTCTTCTCCTGATTTCCCTGAATGTTCAATATCAGTTTTATTTGTCGATTGTGAATTTTGTGCCGTTGGTGCTTTTTCTCCTTGCGCCTTAGCTTCTGGTTTTTGCTTACGTTGGTCTTTTTTCTCGGCTACAGAATTCACTTCACGTAAAGTAAACGATATGGTCCACCCTAACTGCCCGCTCTGTTCTGCGGCCGTCACTTCACCACTAAATTGCACCTCGCGCATGTTGACTGCCTCAGCAATCGTGCAAGATACTCGATATTTAGACTGTTCACCTTTCCCGTCTTCAGACTCGGCAAGATTAAATAAATCTGTTAACCACTCTTTACGAGCATATGGAATAAATCCGGTAACGTTTAATTCTTTGGCCTTTACGCCTTTATCGGACTTTTTAGTACTAGACTTCTGACCGCTCATATCCTTTTCTTCGCGTTTAACGGACACGCTCATCATGATATTATGTAGATAAATAGGCGTACCATTTAGCGCAAGTTGTACGCTTGGATTGCGGGCTTGTGTCGGTGTTCTAGCCATTCTGTAACATCCCTTTGATATTGGTTAAGTTCGCACCGATAAACATCACGCATGCTGTAAAAACATTACCCGCCGTCGGCACATTCAATTTGATTTTTGTTTCCGCCACTTCGAGATAATCTGAAACAGAAAACGCATACACATTCGCCGATGTGTTCAGCATTTTCTCTACTTTTTCGTTATTGGCTTTGTCACGTTCTTTTTTCGCTGCCTTTAATGCCTCAATCATTACCATAGGGTCTTTAGTTTGTGCGGCAACGGCAGCCGATGTAGCATTACGCAAAATGCTTTGCATAGTGCGGGCGGAACCTGGCGTAATATCTGCACTATTGGAAAATGAAGGACTTGCCATAGTTGGCGTTTTTATCATTTTTGTTTCTTGCAAATTTTTACTGGATTTTGCATAGTCTAATGCCTGCTTAAATGTTGGCTCTGGCAATAGCTCACGCACTTTTTCCAACTCTGTAATAAACTGATCAATATTGCTACTTGTCACCATAATGACCACGACATCCTGCACACCTTTAGGGCGATTCGGATCGGCATAATCGACCAACTTTGCCGCTAGTGCTTTCACTGCATTTTCGGGTGACAAATAGTGATTGGATTTTTCTTTGATGCCATGCGACCAATTATGCACACCTAATTTAGTACCACTTACAGATAGCGAAAAAGGGGAAATAATCCCCTTTTGTGCGTTTTGTAGTGTTGTTTTTGCCTGTGGGGATAATTTTAGTTTTTGTTGTTTCCACATATTAAACATCACCTAAAATTCATTAGTTTTAAAACCTTCTGGATATTGTTTGCGATTTAATTCACTTTCATAAGCTGTTTTGCAGTGATTGCTATCAAAGAAGATACCGTTGATGAAACGATATAGTACCCGCCAGCGTTTTTTCGGGTTTTCCGCTAATATCGCACCGCGATAAGTGCGGCTAGAAAGGGTTTCATCTGCTGCGCCGCCTGTGAGGGCGTTAAACAGTTGGTCGATAGCAATGACCACGTGATAGCCATAGTGTTTTAATTTGTTTGGAATTGCCATTGCTCAATCTCCTGTTCAAGTGAGGTTAATTCCTCTGGTGTTTTTAAAGCCAACAAACGGTCTTCAAATGCCTGACGTTGCCCTATAATGATGCCAATCGCCACAGCAAACTGAGCGGATTTTTCAATCACTTTTTCAATTAACATCTCTAGCGGCACACCTCGTACACGCGAAATTTGTGAAAGCATCGGTGTGGGTGTATTGTGGTTGGCTTGCCATGCGAGAGCCTCTTTTTCTTGACGATAAAAACTTTCAATTTCTGTTTGTGGATAGCCCGCCAGTAATCCATTTTTTAGTTGGTCGGCTTTATCCGCTAACTTATTGAGTAAGCTTTCTTTTTGTTGTGCAAAAAGTGCGGTTTGTTTTTCTGATGAAATTTCCCAAGTCAGCGTATCAAGATTTAACACATGTGCTGCGCTGGGTTGTGGGTCAATTAATACAGGGTTGCCTGTTTTGTCTGCGATGATTTGTTTGCCTTGAGATTGTCCATTAAGTAATGCGATATATTGCTCATCGCTAAGTGGCACCGCTTTTGATGGAATTTCGCTATAAAGTTCGGATGAATAAAATGCCATATCATCAGAATTAAAATATGTAGCCATGATTTGCCTCTATTAGTAACCAATTGCAATCCATTGTATTTTTTCTGGGAATTCGCTTTTATGTCTCCCTTCCCAGTATGATTTCCAGTTAAATTTGCTATTATCTTGAGATATAACCGCAAATCCCTCTGTTCCGTTGCCAGAGGAGCCTCCCACACTACCGCAAATCACGCAAAACACGGAGTTAGGATAACGTTGCGGGAATGTCATGCTTCCAGTTTCGTTGTTAATTAGATTAGATGGCAAAAATTGCCCCCATTGTATGATTAACCCTGTAGGTAACTTAGTCCAACCAGTTTCAGCTTTAATTGTCGTAAAATCATCTATAGATACAGATTTGTTAAGCGATTTGCCTGTTTTTGTTTTGACATCTCCTCTAACCCATAACATAGATTCGTCTATGGAGGCATTAAATTCGGCTGCATTTGGTTTGCCGCCTAAATGTAATGCGCCATTATTGTTAAACCCTATGACACATTTATCGTTACCTATCGCGGCATCACCAGATAAATCAATAAATTTACCCCAATTATAAGAGCCTACTTTGTAAAATTTTGATGCTCTGGCTATAGTTAATGAGCCACTCATCGCATCGCCTGATTTAGATACTCGACCATTCGCATTACTATTGGCATCCACGCCTTTGTCATAAGCAGTTTTAACCGCTTTTGATGTTGCTACGTTATCTTCGCTTTCGCTATCTACTTCAGAGGATTTTTTGTTATTTGGGATTTTGTCTAAACTATCTACCCTGACCCAGGATGACCAATTATCTGTTTGATAACTAGTTTTGTGTCGCTCGTACACGTCTGTACTATAAGCGCTATAGGCGATTTGACGACACCAATTCCTATCACCACCGCTAATAACTTGGATGTGGCAAGCATTACTAACAGGGAGATTCTGCGAGTTACTTGCTTCCCCAACCGCATAGATACCATCAGTTTGTATTGTGTTGACATCACCAAGAAAAGTTTTAACTTCAAAATCTCTGATACCATAGCCCGCTAAGGTTGTGGCTGGGGATTGTTTGCTATTTGCGAGGTCATAAGTCTTTTTAACCGCCGCACTCGTTGCGACGGTATCTGCGCTATTGTTATCTACTGCAGAGGATTTTTTGCTGTTTGGGATGTAATTACCCAAATTACGCGTAATTGCATCAATTAATGCTTTTAAGCCTTTAATTGCTTTCGGGGTTGCAGCCATATCTTCGGCATCTGAATCATAGCCTGAAAATAATTTTACAATCCCCTTTTTAACTAAACTTGCGATAGGTAACTTGTGCGTATGGCCCTGTTTATCTTTAGTGTTTTCGGTTTCGTCATCTAATGTAAGCGGATTTATACCTAAAAACGGCGATAGTAAACGGCGATCTGTCACATTGCCTTGGCTGTCAATATCCGCCAAAATTTGCACATAGTGTTGGCGGTTTGCGGTGTCCACATAATCGGCTTTTGATTGCGTAAGATACTTAATTTCGGTTTGATATTCGCCAGTGACAGTACAATGATGAACGACATCAGCATAAACTGAGCACGGTAGATTGTTTGCGTTGAGGTTATAAAGTGCGGTTAAATCCATACGCACCCCTTCAACATAAGCTACACCTGGTTGAATAGTAAATTGATTACCTGTTTTACGTTTAACCAAGAAACCATCATTGAAGAATACCGCTCTACCATATAAATCACGATTGGTTAAACGGATTTTCTCATCAAGCCCGTGTAAACGCACCGTAAAATCAATTTGCCATGTATTAGCATTAACATTAATCCCAGTTAATGCTTTTGCACCTGTAAATTCTAAAAGGATATTTCGTGTAATACTGTTACCTTGTACAGCATTTTTATTACGAATTTTCTTTACTGGCGCAGTTTGCACAGCAACAGCAAGCATATTTTTTGATTTATTGATCAAGCCGATGAAATTGAAATCAAAATCGCCCACTTCTGTGCCAATCGTCACTGAATACACAACGGAATTTTCATTGATTACACCACTTTGTGATACCGCTTGTCGGTGTACAATTTGTGCCGATGTCGGCATGGTGAGATATTGTGCAAGATTATTCTCATTTAACCCTGGAATATTGGCGAATATAAATTCATCAAACTGCACCGTGCCACGTGCAACGGTTTGTTCTGCGACGTAGCGTTCAAATTGTGGCGTAATTAAACTAGCCATAAATAAACCTCTTATTGTTGTTATTATCAGTTTACTTTCACATAAAAACTTTGGTGATCATGGTTAAATTCGCCGTGATAAATACTCACAGTTTCTTTAGTGATCACTTCAAAGGTATAACGCCGACAAGTGCGTCCATATTTTCGAATGATTAAATTGAGTAATTCTGTTTTCTTCGCTAACTGGGAATCACTGATTCGAATTTTAATCACATCCCAATTTTCTCTGTCAAAACGTTCTTCAATTTCTACGTAGCCAATGCCTAAGCGTTCAAAAATTCGGATAAAGCCCGCTTTACTGCCCGCATCTTTCGCATTTAAAAAGGCATATTTCACGCGCTTACGGAAGAGTTCTAACGGCTCGCCCTCAAATCGTTCTACGTCTCGTTGATAGGCGATTAAATTTAAAATGCGTTCACTGCAGTGTTCTTCATCTAAAATATTGAAGGGAAATTTGACCGCACTTAAAACATAATCCCACCATTTTCCGAATAGCACGGCGATTTTGCTTAATTCGCCTTTATCCATCCAAAAGGGCAATTTTATTTTCATTTTCTCCCCTTACTTTTGGACTGTGACTGATAATTGCTGAATGCGCGGAATAGATAAATCGCTTTGAATATCGCTTTGCCCCCATACGATAGATGCAATTTCGCTGATGTTGTCATGGATTTCTTCGCCCAATTTTGACCAGCTAAAACGACTAAAAGGGTAAGTTCTTGTTACACCATAATTATTATTTTCGCGGAATGCGCAGCGGATCATATTTTCCACTTGTTGTACAATTTCTTGTTTACGCACGTCGCCGACAAAAATGGACGGCTGAAAGTAAATGGCGCACGTTAAATTATGTTTAGTTTCTGGCATAGCGTAGCAAATCAAATCATCACCGTGGCCGTGAAAGCCCTCATCACGCACATGGCGATTGACTTTATCAATAAAGGGCTGACTGGTTACGCCTGTGTCTAACAACAAATAAGCGTTTGCTGTACCTGGACCACGTGGCGCATCGTGTTTAAAATAAATCCTATCCACAGATAAGGCTGCAACTTTCGCAATCATGCCTTTGTAAACACTGTCAATATGGTATTGCCCTACGCTCGAAAACTGCGTGCGGTAACGTTCACGTAATTCATCGTTAGTTTCTCTGTCAGCACCTGGCGATGTTAGCCAATCTTCTAAATTTTCTACCGCTCTTATTCCCGCAATAGATTCTGGCAAGATGCGATAATAACCTGCAGCCAAATTAAAATTTGCGCCAGCCTGCTCTGCGATTACTGGCACAGGCGCACGCAACACACCTTTAGGAATAAGGGTATCTTTTGTCACAATCAAACGGAAAATCACATCATTAATACGTTCCGTTTTAATCACTGTGCCTGCTTTAATGGTAAGATCAGTCACATCGCTTTCTTTTGTGAAATGTACAACACCTTCTGCTTTTGTTGCGGCTTTAAAATCTAAGCCCACTGCCCACGCTTGGATTTGTAACCAACTATCTTTTGCAGTTTTTACAAATAAATTCGGCAGAATTTCAGCAATTAAATGATCTGTCAGCCACTTCACAGGCTTAACAGCAATGGCAGTGATTAATCGCCAGAATGGACTCATTCGGCTTGTGTTAGTAATCAATCCTTCTTCTGCGGTTAAGCGTTCAAATTCTTGTCGGATTTGCGTTTCTTCCGTTGGCAATCCGCTTTCAGCTAACATTTGTTTAAAATTTTCACTCATTTAAACGTAACTCCAATTCATCCAGTCGCCCAAATTCATAAGTTTCAGCGGTAATAAATAATTGCCCTAATTTTTCTTCAATAATTGATACCGTACCGGGGATTAATCGCACATCTTCTTCAACCAATAACACCATTTGCAAAATAATATCGCGACGTAAAATGCGCGAACGCTCTGCGATAAGTTGTGTCGCCAATCCACTTTCTAAAATGGCGTGTTTAATATCTTGTGCGATTGAAATTCGGTTATCACAAATTAGTGGTTGATTGCCGCTATCTAGCGTGATGTCTTCACCGGTAATTAATAAATCAAGGTAAAGTTTTTCCATTTATCACCCCGCGGCCAACTGTTCGCGATTGCGCATTTCTTGCCATACTTTGTTTCCATCGTTGCTGTTGATGGTGACACCGCCGTAATTAATCGTTTTCGTGGTTTGTTGGTTTTGTGTAATGGCTTTGCTGACCGAACCGCTTGGCATTTTGGTGAATTGCGGTTGTGTTTGCTCGCTCAATTCAAATTTTGGCGAGGTGGTATTTAATGCGCCAAGCTGATTTTGCATTTGCAATGCTTGCGTACCGATAGATGCCCCCACGGCTGTCGCACTGCTTTGCATTGGTAAAGCGCCATCTTCCCATTTGGGGATCAGCGGGATATTAATGCCTGGCAATGAATTGGCTTTTTCAATGATAAAATTGATAACCGAAGTGAATGCATTGACGATACCTTTAAACGCATTTGAAAAGATATTGCCTAAAGCAGTAGCAATATTAGAAAAACTTTCAATTGGTTTGTTACTGTCCCAAAGTGCGGTTATCGCATTCCAACCATCAATCATGGCACCGATAGAAATCGCAAATACATCTGCCATAAACCCGAATGAACGTGCGACTAATTCCACGGCATTAAGCACAATATTAAATACGGCACCTAACGCATAGCCCATATCTACGCCGAATTGTTGGAAACTATATGCCGAATCGGATGCACTACCGAATAAGCCAATAATTCGCCCGATGGTTGAGCCGATGCGTTGCAATGCACTCCATACAATCCCAAAAGCAGAAAACAACGGCGCAAAAGATACGCTAGCCATTTTGAATCCTTCGATAAAGCCAGCTATAAATGCCATAAATTGAGAATGGAATTTATAAATTACAATACCTAACCCAATCACAGCACCTACAACTAACATAACTGGGCTGACTAAGAAAGAAAATGCCACACCAATTGCCGAAACAATACCACTCATCAAGGTAAGTGCGGCTGTTAAACCAGTGAATCCAATTAATGCCCCCACGGCATAGCCAATCCAACGCGCAATATTCTTATAGGACCTTAACCAATTTGTGAACTCTTGCCCCATGTCAGCAATACGATTCATCACAGGCTCAAGTTTTGCAAGGATCTGTGTGCCAATGGCGATTTTGATATTTTGGAAAATGGCAGTAAATCGCATCCATGAGTCCGTTACCGTTTTTGATATTGCCATAGCATCATCAAGTGTTTTCATTTTGTCGATTTCAGCAATATCTGCTTTAAGTGTATCAATCTTCGGTAAAAGATTATTAATCACTTGTGCCGCCTCTTTAGTACCAAAGGCTTTTTGTAGTTCGTAAAGATTTTCTGAATTCAACTCGCCATATTTGCCTTTGATTTTTTCCAAAATATCAATCATCGGCAACATTTTTCCTTGAGAATCGAGGAAAGATAACCCAAGTTTTGATTGTGCTTTTACTGCGCCACTTAAAAAGGCAGCGTATTTTGTACCGGCTAACCCGCCTTCAAATACATTTTGCAAGTTACCAATAACGGCAAATTGTTCAGCAGTTTTAATGCCGTGGTCTTTCGCAGACGAACCCAAATTGGTGTAAGCCTGCATTAAGGATTCGCCCGATGATTTGAATTTATTTGCGGTAACGGTGGCTTGTGCTGAAATTTGCTCAACCCACTTTTCTTTACCAATTTTTGCCGCCTCGTCACCAAAAATACCGTATAACTGGGAAATATAAGAACCCATGGCTTTTACGTCTGAACCAGTGGCTTTGGCAAGAATGTTTGAGCTTTTAGAAAAGGCGACAAGTTCGCTATCGGTTAAACCGTCAATGGCACGCGCAATTTCATTCGTAGAACTCACCACATCAGTCGCCGCACCGCCATAGGTTGCGGAAAAATCAAGGGCAAAATCGGTGATTTTGTCTAATCCAGCTTGTTCGCGCCCAGTAGCTTTAATTTCATTAAGTGCACGGTTGAAATCAATGGCGGGATCTAGGGCGTTTTTCATCGCTGCCCCAGTAGCAATAATGCCTGCCGTACCTAAACCGATACGGCGCATTGCATCTTCACCACGCTTGCCTAAATCATCAATGGTCTTCATCACGCCTTTAAGTGGCGCGGAAAGCTGATCATTTAAGCTGATGATGTACTCAAGCCCCTGAATTGCCATTGTTTAACCCTAAAATACCTTGGCGATACCGCTTGCCACGGCATTTGCCTGTTGTTCGAAATACTGTTTATTTAGCCATATTGCGCGCGCTAAGTTGTAGTCGCTGTTATCTGCGTGTGGTAAATAGTGCATGCGTAGCGCAATAGCTTGCGATAAGCCATTGCGCTCTATGCTATCCACACGCGAGGCTAGTTTTTTACCGTAATATTAATTTTAGGTACTAATACCTCATTCACTTTTCCCGCAAGTAAACCTGCAAGACCCGGTACATTAATTATTGCTAATAAATCTTCTTTTTGCTCACGCGCTACAATCGCAAGTAGATAATCTTTGATTGGGGTCACCTTATTGTCAGTCGTAATGTCATTCATCATTTGATCATATGCGCTGTTGTCTCGGAGAAAAGTGAACTCAACCCCTTCAACATCGACTTTGACCGAATCTTTAAGATTGCCAGTAAGTTTATCTAACAAAGTTTGTGCGTTTGTTTTTTCCATTTTTAGTTTCCCTTTTGGTTTCTGTTTTGGTTATTAAAATCTTTAATACACTTGTCCATCGCCGTGTAAGCCGTGGTACAGGTTTCAATACGATCTAATGCCTGATTCAGCCCGTCAGCTAAATCGCCATTAGTTTTAATATTTACGCTTAACGGTCTACATTCGGTTGTTTGTGGGCAAATTAGCTGTAAATTATTTACTTGTGGCTCTTTGGTTGAGCACGCCAGCAACATCATCAGGCACGCGGCCATAAGTCCAAATTTTATTTTCTGCATTGTTTAGCACGTCCTTTAGTTGTTGCCGGCGTTGTTCGGCTTTTTTGTTAGCTTGATTGAGTTGCTCGGTCAATTCCGCATTTTGCGTTTCATACCGTTGCAACATCGCTTTGTTTTGTTCAATGGTTTGTTCGCTTTGTTTTAACAAAAGTGCGGTCGATTCTGCTTGTTTTTTGTAGTGCAGAGTTGAGCCAATACAGCCCACAAAAACGATCAAAAACGCACCGATTACCAAGAATTTAAAATTCATTATTCCCCCAGACAAATTGCCTTTTCTTTTGTGCGGCGCATTTGTAAGCCTTTTAATACTCGACCGCCCGATTTATTGAAATCAGAAATGTGATTGCACATTAATGTCCAGTCTTGCGCTTTTGCTGCACGATAAATCGTTGTAGGCAATGTCATGCTGTGTTTTTTACTGTAATAGCGCTTGATATTGCCACAGCCTAAATTAAAGGCTAAAGACACCATGGCATCATATTGCCCTTGATTCATTTCTCTGCCGTTAAAATCGGCGTTGATACAATTTTCTGCCTCTTTAATGTTGCGACGTAAATCGGCGGCCACTTCGTCAATGGTCAAAACTTTACTTTTATCTACGTTGTGGGTATTGCCTACGCCATTCGTCCACACATCGGCAGGGCATTTATATGGATTGCGCACACAGCCTTCTAGATTCACAATCATGTAAACTGCTTGTGGGCTGACTTTGTTTTGTAATTCTGCTGGCAAATCTTTTTGTTGAGCAAAAAAAGCAGTCGCAACAGCCGCCGCAGAACATAAAATCATTGCACCAAATTTTTTACTCATCACTAATTCCTAATTTTTTCGCCTCAATTTTCGCCGCCAACATTTTGTAGGCTAATTCATCTTTACGTGCTTGCACGTCTTCTTTGTATTTTCGGTAGGCAATCCATACTGATGCCGCACCAAATAAAATACCGAATATTGCCGCCCACTCATTCAATGTAAGTCCTGATACAAAAGCAACGATAGATGCAACAAAAGGCTGAGTACTATCCATTCTGTTATTCATAATAAAAATCACCTTAAAGCATTTAGGAAACTGACCGCACTTGCTTTTTTATAATTGTTGTACGTCAGAACGGCCAGCACCTAAATTCGGTTAACCGATAAGATCGCGTGTATCTTCGTCGGATAAATACGGCACACCATTAATGCGCACGAAATCCGGGCTTGTGACAAAATATTTCAATTTTTTTGTGCTTTTCGCACCGCCTTTGGGGTCGATGTTTAGCACGTCAGTTAAAATAATTTTGTTACCGTAGGTTTCCACTTTGTCGCGCACACCGCCTCGCATCGCGAAGAAGGTAAAATCTACTTCCGGCAAGCTACGATAACTGCCTGCACTTGCTGCAGCTTGTGATAATTTTTGAAAGTTTTTTGAATCAAGCTCAATTTCACCTTCTGCAGCTACATCACCGCTTACCCAACCATCAGGAATACCACGGGTTAAAGCCACAGCACTATTATCACTAATGGATAGATTCACTGATTCTACGTGGATCGGAAAGCCCATCATGTAGAAATCAAAACTCATTCCGCTGATTCGTTCCATTTATTAATCTCCTAACGTTTCCAAATCTAAGAAAATGTTTGCCGTAATATCTTTCGGGCAATCGTAAGGGCGAACTTTGATATAAATCGTCACCTTGGTTTTGCTTTGCCACACAATCGTGATGGCATCATCTTTAGGTGGCATACATTCGCCTGGAAAATCCTTGCCGTTGATGGTTGCGGATTTGCTCATGTCGCGCATCGGTTTGGCAAAATAGCCTTGGTGATACGCGGTACTTGAGGTTGTGGAGTTAAAAGAGCGGTCAGCAATTTTTGCGATAGCCAATAAACGTACTTTACGCGCGACTTTATCCACTACTCGGACGTTTTCGATCACTTGATAATCGCCGCCTTCTACGTCTAACGTGCGACCATCTGCCCAGTAGTAGCCATCATAGTCTGGATACCACATCGGCACAGAATAACGTGCAGTTTCAAGTGATTTTAAATGCGCAAGAGTAAGTTCGTTACCGTCTTTGTCTAACGGTTTTTCGGCACTGCCTAGACTCACTAACGCACCTGTTTGTACCCGTGCTGGGCTATCTGCCACCGTCACGGCACGATTTGCCAAACGGCCTGCCAATACGCCCGCCTCATTGCCGAATAATAAAGGCACAAGGCAAACGTGATCGGCGACAATGGTTTGTTGCAAAGTGGTAAGTTTCTGCACATATTGATCCCATGTTTCGCCATCAGATTGATCATGATTAATACCTTGTACAGCCTGAATGAAGAAAGTACGACGACCAAATTTAGCAAGTAGTTCTACGTAGCATTCTTGCAATTTCCCAATACTTGCTTTATCTACGCCTAAATATCTGGTATTGACACAATATTCAAAAGAGGCGGTTTGATTGGCTTTTTTCACACATTCGACAAAGTCATAGCCGTCTTCTTGTGCAATATACACATGCGCAAACCAGTTTTGCCCCGCATTAAGCATTGCCGCACGCACTTGTTTTTTTAAGTCTGTATCGGTTTCGCCAAATACTTTGTCAAAATCAGAATCAGGCGTTAATGCCAATAACTTTCCTGGATTAACGGTGCCTACGCCGACAAACAAGGCGTGGCGTTCGATTTCCTTAGTTTCGCCACTTAACTGATTAAGAGCGTTAATTTGTACAGATGGGAACATTCGTTATTGTCCTCTTATTGTTGTTTTTGAGTATATTTTTGAATTTCCGCCAAAATAATCTTGGCGTTTTCTTCTTCACGTGTATCCAAAAATGGGCGTTTTTCCGTTGGAATTATCCATTGCGTTAAATGTCTACTCGGATTCATACCGTTCTTTTCTTCCAGTTTACGAATAATCAAACTGGCTTTCGCACGTGATAAGGTGCTGCGGATTTCGCTTAATGTCGGCTTTCGGCGTTTCGCCTTGCCATTTTTTGTTTTACCGTTCGCCACGGTATAACCTAAATCTTTTAATTTCTTTGCTTGGCGCAAGGTGCAAGGATCTGAACCGATACCACCTTTATTTTTGCCGGTGAACTCCGTTTTTTTGAATAAGTGCGAAATCCCTTCTTGGTGTTCTTGCGCAATTTCGCCCGTTCGTTTTTGCTTATAAAACAATGCGCCTTGCGCTTTTTCGGCTTTGCTGTTGGCTAACTTTGCAATTCGGCGTAGCATTTTTGCCGTGCCGTTTTTACGCTTTTTCCAACTTCCGCCCATTGGGCTTCGTTGATTCGCCGCGCTTTTTACCGCTTGGCGTTTAATCATTTGCAAAGAGCGGATTAAAATTTCACGTTTTTTCTTATCGGGTAAACGGAGAATTTCAAGATCTTTCAGAAACTTCTTTAAATCTTCTTTATCAATCCCCATTCGGATTTTCATGTTCAACCCTTACGACAACGTCAATTTCTTCGGCGGTGAAAACTTCGACTTCATCCAATCGGTAATTCACCCCATCAATTTTTAATGCACCGTTTTTATCTTCCATTGCCGTGAGTGGCTCACGGAAAGCAATGGTGAAGATTAAATCTGCCGTGTTATCGTCGATAATATCTAAATCAAAGGGAATTTCGCCCTCGTCCAATACATCGCGCATTTGATCGTTTTCGTTTACCCACACTTGGATAAAAGCCATTAAATAAGCCGGTGAAATTTCATTAAATGGCAACGCCTCAAAGTGAAAGACACCGTTGTAAGAAAGGTGACACACTTCAATGCCGTTTTCGGTCACTTGTCGCCCTTCGTTCAACAATTTTCCGTCTTCAATCCAGCTGTAAAAATTCCCGTGATAACGTTTCGGCAATTTTGTGAGCAAAAAATCAGTGAGTTGCTGATACAGCATTTTCTTTACAGTAGCCACACCGAACCCCGTTTTTTACCTTTTAATGTGCGAATAGCGTGGGTTGCCTCTGCTAAGAGGCTTTTTTGCTCGGCCACGTATTCGCGGTTTTGGTGAATTTCACGCCCTGATAGGGTGTTAAATTCTGGTAACAACTCCGCTTTTGCTCTGGCGAATACTGCCTTCTTGTAAAGGCTTTCTGCGTAATTTTCGCCGTCAATACGTTGCGCCGAAATTTCTTGCACAGAATTGATTTTGCTTTTGCGGTAGTTTTCTTCCACTTCCGCTAAATCAATGTTAATCCCTTGCATAGCAGCAATTAGTGCCGCCTTCACCATTTCAACGGGGATCTGTAATGGAATTGCCCGTTGTTTTTGAAATTCATCAATAGTGATGTCACACCAGAATCCGCTATTTGTGATCGTAGTGTCATCGTAATCTTGTGTTCTGCCGTTAAACATTGCCTTCCTCGCTGTTTTGGAGTGGGCGGGCGGTGAGTTTTTCAATAACAAGATCAAAATCAATTTGCTGTTTTTCCAAACTCAAGCCCGCCACTTGGGGAAGACTGTTCTGGTCGTAATCGCCCGATTTTGCCAATGCGTTTAAACGCATGACACAACGCTCAATCATATTTTTTACACCCGCTTTCTGATTGAGTTGGAAAGCGCGGTTACATAACTGAATAGCCAGTACAAGGGTTTCAGCATCATCAATGCCGCTTGCTTGTACTTTGCCTTGAGGACTGCGTAAAAGCAGTGCCGCCGCTAATTTTAGCCACTTCGCTGTGACAATTTCGTGCAATTTCCACTGGGTCGCCACGTTTTTAAAAGTTTGTGAAAAATATGGCTCCACGGATTGACCAGCTGCGGCGGTTTTATCGGTCCAGTTGTAAATTTGGTCTGCGACAAAGTTTGGCAATGTGGTTTGCCACCCTTGCGGCATAGATTGATTTTGCTCAATTGCTTTTTCAGCCAATGACAAGGCTCGGTCAAAATCAGCAATGTCAAACAAATACACAATGCAATAAACCAAGTAATCATTCTGATAAATTGCCCCTTTATCTAAATATGCACTCACAAACGGCAACCACTTTGGCAAAAATCGATTGCGCTTGTAATCTAATTTTTCGGCACGTGTTGGGAATGCGCGTACTGCGTTCACATCATTTTGTAAGGCGATTTCAAGCACGGCATAATCATTACCGTGAGTCGCAACCGCACTTTGTTGTGTATTGCTCTCTGATACTTGATTAATGTCTGCTAATGCCTGCATTTGACGTTGAAAATCTCGCATTCCCATTTGGTGTTAATTCCTATTCTTCACCATTTAATTTCACTTTGGTGTGGTCGATAGCGGTCATTAAACCTAAATCTTCCACAACATAGCCTTCTTGACGATAATAAGATGTCACCACACCTTTTTTATCTTCATCGTTACGTAAAGAACGACGTACACTTTCAGCTTCAGTGTACACACTTAAGTTTTTAAGCGTTGTCACAGCTGCAGCGCGTGCCGGGAAATTCGGTGGGGTAATGGCATTCATGCCGCCAAATGAACCCATTAAGTTATGTGAACCTAATGCGGCTTTTTCGGTAGGGGTTAAACCGTGTTTTTTCTGGATGAGTTTCGTTTCCTTGCTAACTAAATCGGCACCAACAAGGAAGACTAAGTCATTACGATTTTGATGACGGAAATCTAAGCCTTGTTTTAAGTCGAAGGCTAAATCATCAAGATTCGCATAATCAGCATTATCACCAAAAATAGTAATTTTTCCTGATGATTTTGTAGATTCGGTCATGAAGTTGGCCGCACGTTGTTCTTGTAAAAGTTTCAGCCAGCCTTTATTCACATCAGACAAATCTGTTTCAGTTGTATTATCTGCTACGCTTTGACCGTTCCAGCCAATTTGCAAGATATCTAATGCAACTTGGTTTTGGAAATACTCACTATAAAGCTCAACAAGGCGATCTTTAAAAATAGCGAACGAATCAAATAATGCCCATGGCACAATAACGCCACTGTCCGTTTCCGCTAATTCAAAACCATTTTGAGTATGATTAAGATTAGCCAGATTACGGCCAGTTTGTTTACGACCAGTCACACCTTTTTCTGTTGCACCAAATAATTTTTGACCCTTCGTGTGAGCTACTTGAATCATATTAATTTGTTTCAAGAAATCGGAACGCTGTTGAATATTTTCGCCTAACTGTGCTGCTTCAGGTGCTTTAAGTGCAAAACTTTCGCCACGCAGAATTGAATCAATGGGTTGATTAAAGTGTTTAGCTAATGCTGCCGCTAGGGCGTAATACGCTTGTTTATTCATTGTTTAGAATCCTTTTGATAAGTCGATGTTGTAGCCGTTTAAGCTATAAACATTTTCGTTTTCAACGGTTGGCACGCCATTTGGCACAATGGTTTGCTCTTGGCTTAATTCGTTGAATTTTTTATCCAACGCCTGAACCGTTGTTAAAAGTTGATTGAACTGTTCCGCAGTTACGCCTTGCGGTTGTTCATCTTTCTTTTCTGTTGGTTGTGGCTCTGGCTTGGTTTCCACTTTAGCTGAAAAATGGCTGTCAATTTTTGTGCCTAAACCATTCATCGCATCAATTAATTGCTTGAACTGTTTATCGTTCATTGCATCGTCCTCTTTATTATTGTTGTTATTGGGAGTTGGTTGTTCTTCCGTTTGAGTGGAAGATGAAAATAGTTTTTTAAAAACATTCGCAACAGCGCGGAATGCTTTATCTTCTTCGATATCTTCTTTTACAGAAAAATCGACTTTGACTAATTCGCCAAAAACACTGCCCTTTTGTTCAGCGTTAAAAAATTTTAATTCTGTAGTACCAACAGATGCCGGCGAATCTGTCACGCCTAAGCCCGATAAATAGGCTTTTCCGCTATTACGGAAATTCGGGGTAATTTCAATGCTGGTGAATAAATACTGACCCGCTCTGTTGTATTCAATTAATTCTTGGTTTGGCGCGATGATGGCAAAAAGTTGTGTTTCGCCTTTTTCATTTTCTTCTGCTTTCAGTTCGATCACTTGCCCCATATTGAACCAACGGCGATGTTCCGGCCATAAATTCGCGGTGTAGTGTTCCGGCTCGTAGGTTTCTGCCATTTCGTGCAATTCTTGGGCGGTGATTTGGCGACCGTCCACGGTGTAGCCCGATGTGGCGATACAAATAAAATCAGTTTTGAGTTTAGATTTGTTCATTTCAAAATGCCTATGTTTCGCTTTGTTTGCGTAAGTGCCGCCATTTTTGCCGATCTTTTTTGTAAAATCACGGGGCGAAATTCGGATATATTCGGATAAAGATCAATAACTGCGCGTATCCGAACACATCCAATTTTTGCCATTAAAATTTTGCTGTTTTTGTTGCCACAATACGCCCAACACAACAACAGCAAGATAAAAGATGACGGAATCTAAGCTAAGAAAAAGAAAAACAAAACGCTACGATGATGAAGTGATTTATGCGGCAAAGTTTTTATATTTAAAAAAATACACGCCGAAAGAGATCGCTGAAGAATTAGGTTTAAATAGCACACGCCCGATTTACTATTGGGCGGAAAAATACAATTGGCGCAATTTAATCAGCGAAAGCGGAATTGAAGAATTGATCGCGCTACGCATTATCACGCTGACAGAACGTGAAAATAAAAGCGATCAGGAAATAAAAGAACTAGAAGCCCTAATCGATAAAGATATTCAGTATAAAAAGCAACGTGCCACAACGGTAGCTAAAGTGACGGCAAAAAGTGCGGTCAATTCTGATGATGTTTCTAGCGGTGAACGCGCCTTTGCCAACAGCGGTGACGGTGACGAACGCAAGAAGAAAAAGCGGGTGAAGAATGATATTTCCCACGTTACGCCCGAAATGTGCCAGCCGTTTATTGATTCGCTGTTTTATTATCAAAAACACATCCGCGCCAACAAGCACCACGATGTGCGCAATATTCTGAAATCGCGCCAAATTGGAGCAACCTATTATTTTAGTTTTGAGGCGTTGGAAGATGCGATTTTCAGTGGTGACAATCAAATTTTCTTATCAGCTAGTAAGCGACAAGCAGAAATTTTTAAAAACTACATTGTGAAGATGGCGCGTGAATATTTCGGCGTTGAGCTGACCGGCAACCCCATTATTTTAAGCAACGGGGCGGAACTGCATTTTTTATCAACCAACAAAAACACGTCACAGGGTAATAGTGGCCATGTGTACGGTGACGAATACGCATGGATTCGTGACTTTCAGCGATTCAATGATGTGGCATCAGCCATGGCAACGCATGCAAAATGGCGAGAAACCTATTTCAGCACGCCTTCTTCAAAATTCCACGAATCCTATTCATTCTGGAGTGGTGACAACTGGCGCGATGGTGATCCAAAACGCAAAAATATTCCATTCCCGACCTTTGCAGAATTGCGTGACGGTGGGCGACTTTGCCCCGATGGTCAGTGGCGTTATGTCGTGACGATTGAAGATGCGCTAAAAGGCGGTGCTGATATGTTATTTAATATTGAAAAACTGAAGCAGCGCTATAGCAAATACGCGTTCAACCAGCTTTATATGTGCGTTTGGATTGATGATGCAGATTCGATTTTTACTGTTCACCAACTTTTAAAATGTGGTGTAGATATTTCGACATGGAAAGACTTTAACCCGAAAGCGGATCGCCCTTTTGGTGATCGCGAAGTCTGGGGCGGATTCGACCCAGCACACAGTGGTGATGGTGCTAGTTTTGTAATTATTGCCCCGCCTGCGTTACCCGGTGAAAAATATCGCTTACTCGAACGGCATCAATGGCATGGGCTATCTTATGTGTATCAAGCGAACCAAATTCGTGCACTTTATGAAAAATACAATATGACTTACATCGGCATTGATGCGACTGGCGTGGGGTATGGGGTTTATGAACTGGTGAAAGAATTTGCACGCCGTGCCGCCACGGCGATTATTTACAACCCCGAAAGCAAAACAGGTATGGTGCTGAAAGTACATGATTTGGTTGAGCATGGGCAAATTGAGTGGAGCGAAAAAGAACTTGATATTGTGCCTAGCTTTTTAATGATTAAGCACCAATCAACAAAAAGCGGTAATACAATGACGTTCACGGCCGAACGCACCGTGAAAACACAGCACGCCGATGTGTTTTTCGCAATTTGTAATGCCATTAACAAAAAATCTTTAAATGATAAACCGCGCAAACGTCGCGGATGGAGTGTATTAAGTGGAAACTAATGTAAAAAAAGACAGTAAAAAAGGCATTGTGATTGCGCCTATTAATGACCGCACTTTTTCATTAAGTGAGATAACCGCCTCACCCGCGTTAGATTATGTCGGTATTGGCTTTGACGAAAATTACAACTGCTATTTGCCCCCAGTGAATCGTCACGCACTGGCAAAACTACCACACCAAAACGCACAACACGGCGGAATTTTGCATAGTCGAGCCAATATGGTAAGCGCACTCTACGAAGGCGGCAAAGCGTTATCTCGTATGGATATGCGCGCACTTTGCCTAAACTTAATTCAATTTGGAGATGTAGGGCTTTTAAAAGTGCGTAATGGGTTTGGGCAAGTGGTGCGTCTTGTGCCGTTATCTAGCCTTTATTTACGCGTGCGTAAAGATGGCGGCTATTCTTATTTAATGAAAAAATCGCTTTATGATACAGCACAAGAAATCTATCGCTATGATGCTAGAGATATTATTTTTATAAAACTTTACGATCCCATGCAACAAGTCTATGGATCGCCAGATTATGTAGGCGGTATCCAATCTGCACTATTAAACTCTGATGCTACTGTATTTCGCCGTCGCTATTTCAGCAACGGGGCTCATATGGGCTTTATTTTGTACTCCACGGATCCCGACTTAACCGAAGAAATGGAAGAAGAGATCGCAAGAAAGATCAGTGAATCTAAGGGAGTTGGAAACTTTCGTTCCATGTTTGTGAATATTGCGGGCGGTCATCCTGACGGGTTAAAAGTGATACCTATTGGCGACACTGGGACAAAAGATGAATTTGCTAATATTAAAAACATATCTGCGCAAGACGTTTTAACAGCACATCGTTTTCCTGCAGGTTTAAGCGGCATTATCCCAACAAATACGGCAGGATTAGGTGACCCCTTGAAATATCGTGAGGTTTATCATTATGACGAGGTTATGCCACTGCAGGAGATCATAGCAGAAACGATCAATAGCGACCCTGAAATTAAACATTTACTAAAAATCAAGTTCCGAGAGCAAAATTTTAGCAAATAAATTTACGCTCAAAGACTATACAAAATAACAGTGTTATATATAATTATAGTCATATGTTAATTTTGTGGATTTTGGGGAAAATGGCAAGAACAACAGATATTTACTGCACTGTTTGCAATGCAAAATCAGTCATTGAAAGATCTGAACGCATACACAGTGAATTTACACGTTATTATTGCGCTTGTAAAAATCCCCAGTGTGGACATCGCTTCGTAATGAATATGGAATTCGGACACACCACACGAAGTAGTAAATTAACGAAAGATAAATTACTTGAATTAGTTTTAAGTAAACTTTCAGATGATGAAAAAGCCAATTTAAGAAAAATATTAGATGATGAAAAAAGCCGCTAGAAATAGCGGCTTTTATTATGCAGAAAGTAATCTATTTGTTGCTAGTTGAGACAAAAAGTTACTTCTATTCTTATATTCTGGATGAGTGGCAATAAACTGATCAATGCGGTGCAGTAATAACGCTGGAACCGTAATATTAATTTTTTCCGCCTTACCCATTAAATGAGATAAATCAACATCAACAACAGTGACAATAAAATCTTTATATTCGGGCTGATTAATATATTGTTCTATTGGGTTAGATTTAGGCAAATCTTCACCATCTTCTAACATCCCTTCAATATGAAAAGAGATTGCTTCTTTTGCGTTTAACATTGCTTCTGATAAGGTATCCCCAGCAGAAAAACAGCCTGGCACATCTGGCACAGATACCACATAACCATCACTTACTTTTTCGATACAAATTGGGTATAACATTTTTTCTCCTATTCTTATAAGGGGGGCTTTACAGCCCCGCTTGTTTTTTAATGCTTTTTTCTAAATGCCCCAAGTCTTTCCTTGGGTGGGGAATCGTGACCGTTCCCTTTTTTGTAGGATGTTTGTATTGATGATGACTACCTTTAACTCTATCTAAATACCAACCGTCCTCTTCTATCATTTTTATTGCTGTTTTACTATCCACTATTTCTCCCTCTTGTCTTTTGATAGTGGTTATTATACCTACTTTAAAAAAATAAAACAACTATTTTATAGGTATAATAACCACTTTTTAAAAAATTATTGCAACATCCCTTTTTCTTTCATTTCATGCAACGACACATAAGACGATTTCAAACTGCCGTAAGGTGCTTTTGGCTCAAATAGCACCAGCATTTGCGGTTTGTTGTTTTGGTCTGTTTCCTCGCCTGTTTCGTTGTTGATGAAAGGAATGCGTGAATTGGTGATATAGACGATTTCTTTTGCATTACGCACACACATATCGAACCATTTTGTTGATCCGTCCACATTAAGCAACATTACCACCGTTTTGTTATGTAACACGCTTTGCTGGATAGCGCGCAACACAAACGGCAACGGGTTACTATAAGGCGGATTCATCCAACAATAACGTCCTTGCCAATCTGCTGTTAGCGTGTCTTGTTCTGGGCTGATAAAGTTTTTCACTTTGGTGTTATGTTCCATTGCGCAAGCATCTAGATCAAATTTGATGTTGAAATATTGTTCTGCATAATGGAAAACCCACCACGGTGTGGCCCATAAGTCTTTATCTGATTTTTTGGTGTTGGATTTATTCATTTTATCATCCTATTAATTAGTGCCTTTTACAAACAGTAACCAATGTGTTTTAGCTGATTTACCTGATTTATGCCCAATAACAGGATTACACCCAATAATTTCAATAATCTCCCTAACTGTTACTTGTGTTTCGTTCCATTTAAATACGAGTGTGCCGTAATCATCTAGAACTCGAATACATTCATCAAATCCTTTTTTTAATTGTGTTTTCCAATCTTTATTCAGTTTTCCATATTTTTTTATAAGCCACGAGTTATCTCCGCCTTTAATTAAATGAGGTGGGTCAAAAATCACACATTTGAAAGATTTATCTGGATATGGCATATCCGTAAAATCGTGTATAACATCTGGGTTAATTTCAAGATATCTATCTTTACCCTTATCTTTAAATGTAGTTTTTAACTTGCGATTATCGGCAAATAAAACATGCGGATTATTCTTATTGAAATAAAACATTCTAGATCCGCAACAAGCATCTAATATTGGTCTCATTCTCCCCCCTACAAAACACACAACACCCACATAAACATCCCAATAATCCCACCAATCATTCCACTGGCAAGCCCTAAGAATATTTCGCCGCATCGTTCGATTACGATTTGGCGCTTGATATTAATCACTTGTTCTAAAACATAGGCTTTTAAATTAATTGCGTTTTCTCCGTGAATAGATAGCTGCGCTCTTAATAGGTGAACGCGTTCCTCTAAATATTCGATAGTTTCTTGCAATTCCGCATTAATTTGACCGCACTTTTCCGCCCGTTTTGCCGCTAAGATTCGGTTGATTTGTTTCTGTTTTCTTTTATTCATTTGGTTTTCTCCTATTGAATGCGTTGGTTTTTATGAAAATCTTTGAGCTTTTGAAGGTTTCTTGGCACAGGGGAAAACGACGTCATCATGTTTTGATTCCGTTTCACTAACTGCACATCGTTTTCGGTGAGTTCTATGGCTGTATATTTATCTATAATTAGCCGTTTGTACTTGAATAAATAGTCTAATTTTTGTGCGCTAAGTGGTGCGCAGATCGATTGTGTCAGTAATTTGATCTTTTGCTCAAGAATTGAGCGGTTACAGTTACTGACACAAGTCCAAGGCGCACTGCGTGCGCTATTGTTAGCGGTTGAGCTACGCTCAACCATAGATTCTGCGCGTTGGGCAAAATCTTGTGGGCGTTTTTTAATTTGCCATTTTTTGGTGCGTGAAATGACTTGTTTTAGACTGAATCTATTCGCTAAACCAATAATGGCTTTGCGTTGTTCGCCATATTTATTAGCAGGTTTAGTTTCATAATCGAGCTTGATGGGTTGATCAGTACGTTTAGCAAGTGCCCCGCCTTGAATATCCATATATGCCGCATAGTCATTTGCGATGCCTGCGGCTGCTTGGGCTTTATTGATAATTTCATCATCGGCTTGACCGCTGATTAATCGGCGCAATTCACGCCAAACAGAAATTGATGCGCCCCCGTAGAATTGGAACTGACGAATGTTCCAACGGCTCGCCCATGCACGAACGCGCAATGCGTTGTCGTGTAGGCTTAGTGTCGGGTCTTCATCTGAGACTTCGCCAGCAAGGGCGAAACCGTCGATATTTTTCGCAATGTATTTCGCAATGTAAGCCGTTGCGCTGCCTTTTGTTTTATCGCATTCTTCTACTTTACAGCGATGTTCTACTGCGCCTTTTTCATCGCCGTCTAACTCTAGGGCTTTTTGTTTAAATAGGCGGACAACCTCATCTTTATGTTCTGCTGGCACATAAGCTAACGCATGCCAGTGTGGTGTGCCGTCTTTGTGCGGCTCTGCCACTCGCATACCGTAAAATTTAATATTACGTTTCGACAATAACGCACGGAACTGTTGCCACACTTTATTCAGATAGTTTTGTGTGTCGCGCGGATTGACACCCGACCATTTTTTATTGCCGTTTCCTGCGTGGAATGATGATGGCGCAGTGAGCGTCAAAAACAAGGCTTCATTGTTGTTTTCTTCTGCCCACTCTTCTAAGCCACGCAAGCGCACCATCATTTCATTACGACGTAATGCGGGGTTAGATGATGATTTTAAGAACATATCGAAAAGTTCGACCTGTTCTTCTGGGTTGTCGATGTTTTCAATAATCATGGCGCGCAAGTAATCGTGATTCTTGCGTTGCTGGAGTTGCCATTCCTGGAAACTTTGATTTGAAATATAACTGGCGGCATTCGCACGCACTTCACCGCACGCAATGGCAATGTGTTCAACCATTCTGCGTTGTGTAGTACGCATTTGCTTAAACCACCATTTTTCGCACGTAAGGCGAATTAAAGTGCTGTCAATGTGTTCGGCTTTGATGCGTTTGTCATTTTCGATTTTTTCCCAGTGAGGAATTTTGAAACCGGCAGAAAGGGCGATTTCACCACACCATTTATAGAGCTGATAGAAATAGCCTTGAATGTCGCTCTCGTTGTCGTTTTCAATGCCATTTTTTAAAAAATGAGTACAATCAAATTGAAATTGAGTAAATGCCGTAGAAATTTGATACGCCATCGCTTTCAGCTTACTTTCGGTGATTAGATAAAAAGGCAATTGCTGTTGTTTTTGTTGAGTATTGTAAAGCTTAAAATGGAAACCACTGTAATGCAGATTATTATAGTGTTTTGCGAGTTCTTCACGTGTTGGCACAGTGGAGAACTGCACGGCTTGTTGCATTTCATCCTTAACGGATAGCAACCATTGCGGTGTATTGATGAACGCTTGCAAAAAATCGACGTTCACGTTGTACTGTGAAAAGACTTTTTGTAAGCGCACATCTAAGACATCGCGTAAATAATCATTGGCGTGGCGGCGTTGTTTATTGCCGAGGGAAAATGCAATCGATCCATCATCTTTTACAGAACGATAGGCTTTAATGTAAAGTTTACGGAAATATTCTCGCTGACGTTGGCGTGGTAAGCTTTTAAGTTTATTTTCGATGAACTCAAAATCAGCTGGATTAGTAGCAAACAACTCCAACTGCAGTGGTGTGTAACAGCTTTCGTCAAAAGGCAGAAAAGTGCGGTCAAATTTATGCCCATTCTCTGCCGCTTGATGGCGTTCACAGGCAACCGCCGCCATGTGTGCATTTTTGGCGGTGACGGTGTTGTCGCGTTGCTGTTCCCACATTTTCGTATTCACTTTTAACTTTTTATGATTTAAATTCATCTAAATAAAATTTAGATGAATAGAACTAATGATAATAGATAAAAAAGTGTTTATGCCTGCGCATAAGTAGCTTGAATTTCGGTGATGCGTTTTACTTCGGCGTAGATTTCTTCTAATTTTTTAGCGACATCAGATAGCGCATTTATATCATCACCCATCAATTCACAAAGAATGAGCGTATCAACCACCTCGAATAAGTCTTTACAAACTTTCCCGCCTACTCGTTCATAAGTGCCATTTTCTTGTAGTTCAATTTTGTAAATAATGTACTTCTCTGTTTCGCTTAATTTAATGCTGTAGCGATTTGATAATTCGATAAAATGTTCTTGCATAATAAAATCTCCTTAATGAGCCAACTCTTCAGCTTTCTTGGTTAAATACCCTACGTTATCTAATGCGATCACCATCTTGTGATAGATGGCACTGGCGGCAACTTCGTTTTGTTGTCTTTTAAACAACTCCCATTTTGTGCGATAAATCCAATATTTGTTTCGCCACTTTTTAGCCGCTTTCAAGCAGTTTTCAGTGCTTGGTTTGTTTTCCATTATTGCCCCCTTGTGTGTGGGTCGATATTGTAAAAATCACGACGGGTTAAAGCGCGCGGAAAAGGCGTGCGAAGTGCTGACATGGCGTGAAAGGCTTTGGTTAATTTATCAATCCCTTTTTCGTTGTAATGCCATAACTTATCGCCAGTCAGATCGGGCGAGATGTAATCTTCAAAAGATTCAATATCTGCTAACGCTTTTAACATGCCTTTTTGCTCATCGGAAAGATGATTAAAAGCGCGTTCAGTGGGATACTTACTCAAGCCCATTTCATGCAAGGTTTCTTCGCCACTTCTTGCTTTCGACATGGGGATGCCATTTTCTTGGTGCCATTTTTCTACCGCACTTTCGTTTTCAGATACATACATTGCCGCCCCCTAGCTTTTTTATTTATCTGTTTTGTTGTATGCTTGCCCTAAAATAAATAAACGGTTACTTAATTTAAGGATTTCACATGGCGAACGATCTGATTGAAAAAACAATTGAAGATATGCAAGCACAGATTCATCAGCAGCATTTACAACTGGCACTTCAAGAACGCGTGATGGGTTGCTTGTTGCGTGGACTTTCTCGCCACCCTGATTTGCTTGATGATGTGGAGAACGAGCTTCACATGCTGATTGATTCAACGTCTCAAATATCGCCCGAATTGCTTGATGTGCTTGTTCCTTTTGTTGAGCGCTTGGCGAAACGGAACTAGATTGTTTAATTACAGCCGAAATTTCTTTGGTTTGTTCAATGGTGATTTCGCCTTTTTCGACTTTTTCTTGAACAAAGAATTTAAATGTTGATGTTTTAGTCATTGTCTTCCCCTTATAACTAAAATCTTTTGGAAACTAACCGCACTTTTTTTAGTGCGGTTTTTTTATGAGCGCGCAGCCGCCTCTTTAACTAACGAAATCATGTTAATCAGGACTGAGCCACGTGGAGAGTCTTTTTCAAGTACGGGTAATTTCCCTTCTGCTCTAAGTGCTTTCACTTTGCTTAAAGATAGTCCAGTAAGCTCGGAATATTTCTTCATGGTCACGTAAGGCGCTGACACCTGTACATTCACACATATTGCATTATGACTGGTCATTGTCTAAACTCCTTGATGTTTAAATAAGGATATATAAGGTTATTGGGTCATTTGACCCTTTAAATATACTCTGGGTCATTTGACCCTGTCAATATAAATTTTTAGGTCAATTTACTAAAATGAAAGAATTTATTGGTGGCAAGGACGTAATATCTCGCATAATGGAAGCATATGGTTTTGCAAATAGAAGATTATTGGCAGAGCATCTCGGAATGCCTCACAGTACCTTTGGCACTTGGGCTAAACGTGGTTTTTTCCCTGCTGAATTGGTGATTCGTTGCGTCTCTGAAACGGGGGCTAGGTTGAACTATGTCGCCTTTGGAGAAGAGCCGATTTTTGATAAATCAGATGACTTGAAATATTTTAATGCTATTCGCCTAGAAAATGGAAAATCTTTCATAATAGAAAATAAACCCTTTCTTTTGCCATATCTACCGAATTTAGACGGCCGTGAAAGTTATGACAAAGTGTTTTGTATAGATGAAGACAATCACACCTACTTTGCGACTAGCGATTACGGCAATTTAGTGGATGGCGAATACTTCGTCATCGTCGAAAACTCCCATCTTATCCGTTATATCACCGTACTACCTGCAGGGAAAATCCGTGTAGACGGTGGCAAGTTCAGTTTTGAATGTGAATTGAGTGATATTGATGTAGTTGGGAAGGTGATTCTTAAAATGGAGAAAATGTAATGAAAAAATTAATTTCAACAGTTTTAATTGCCAGTGCTTTCTTTATGGTTGCAAACATGGCTGATGCACGTGGCCGCCAACCTTGTTCCGGTAGCAAAGGCGGCGTTTCGCATTGTTCCGGTGGCAAGTTTATTTGTAATGATGGATCTGTTTCGCGCTCTCAAAAGATTTGTAGAAGATAGTTACACCTATTAATCATAAAAAATAACATTAAAGCAACCTAGGGCATAAAATAGAAATAATTATCTAATTGATAATGGATTAAATAATAGATGATAAAGAAGTTTTTAAGTCAAAATTCTAAATATCCAGTAATAGATTTTTTATTGTGGTTAGTTGTTTATCCATTTGTGATTGTGTTTGCGGTTGCTTGTGTTGTGTTTATTTTTTCGTTTAGTGTATTTAGGGATGCCAAGATTACGGATTGGATTTCTGCTTCATGTACGATTGGAATATTGATTGGTACATGGAAGGCTGCCAGTTATGCTAAAAAAGCTGCTCATCAAGCAAGAATACAAAACAATAATGTAATTGTAAGTAAAATTGATGATTTATATAAAGACTTAGGTGGTAGTTTTGAAGAATCAAGAGTTTATATCAATAAAATAAACGATGAATGTGAAGATTTAATAAAAAATAAAATAGAAAGTGGTCAAGTAATAATTAGAACTGAAATAAATATATTTTTAAATGAATTTTTGAGATCAAATAGTGAAGGATTATTGTATAAGTATAAATTTTTTATAGAGCATTTTATTAGATATGAAAAAATCGATTATTTTTATTCTATTATTGGTGAAATAATATTTATTAGAAATAAATTGATTTTTATTGAAGAAAATGCTTATATCGTTGAACCATCTCATAGTTTAGATTATTTCTCTAATCTAAAAAGTTATTCTCAGAAGTATATAGAATTAATGGATGAGCTTATAAATAAAATTAATGATAAATATCAAGAATTAAATGGCAGTTCGTAAAGACACAAAAAACGACAAATGGCTTGCGGAAGTTTATGTAAACGGCAAGCGCACGCGCAAGTGGTTTTTAACAAAAGGGGATGCGCTCCGTTTTTATAACCAAGCCAAAGAACAAACGACAAGTGCGCTTGATTCTGTACAAGTTTTAGAATCAAGTGATTTGCCCGCATTAAGTTTTTATGTGCAGGAATGGTTTGATGTGCACGGTAAAACGTTGTCAGACGGTGAGGCGCGTTTATCCAAACTAAAAAACTTGTGCACGAACTTGGGCGATCCGCCTGCCAATGAATTTAACGCCGAAATCTTTGCCGACTACCGCAAACGCCGCCTTGATGGGGAATTTTCGGTAAATAAAAACAATCCCCCGAAAGAAGCCACAGTAAACCGTGAACACGCCTACTTACGAGCAGTGTTTAACGAACTGAAATCATTGCGCAAGTGGACGGCTGAAAATCCCCTTGACGGTGTGCGCTTATTTAAAGAACGAGAAACAGAATTAGCGTTTTTATATGAGCGGGATATTTACCGTTTATTAGTTGAGTGCGATAACTCTCGAAATCCTGATTTGGGCCTAATTGTCCGAATTTGCCTAGCAACTGGTGCACGTTGGAGTGAAGCTGAAACGCTCACTCAATCACAAGTAATGCCGTATAAAATCACATTCGTGAATACTAAATCAAAGAAAAATCGGACCGTGCCTATCAGCAAAGAATTGTTTGAGATGTTGCCGAAAAAGCGTGGCAGATTATTTAATGATGCTTACGAATCCTTTGAAAATGCCGTTTTACGTGCCGAAATTGAATTGCCAAAAGGGCAACTTACCCACGTGTTACGTCACACTTTCGCCAGTCATTTTATGATGAACGGCGGGAATATTTTAGTGTTGAAAGAAATTCTAGGACACTCAACCATTGAAATGACAATGCGTTATGCACACTTCGCCCCATCGCATTTAGAAAGTGCGGTCAAATTCAATCCTCTTTTCAATCCCGCGCAGTAAAGGGATTCATTTTTAAAGAATCCCTTGTACTTTTCCTATTTTTTAGTGGCGATTAACTGGCGACATTATTTTATATTTACCTTTATATGCTCTTATTTACTCTTACAACGCTTTGAAATTAAATTAAATTGTTGTTTTTAAAAGGCTTGTTATGGGATTTAAAATCCCTCGCCTTTCGAGGCGTGCCAGTTCAAGTCTGGCTTCGGGCACCATTTCAAAATGATACCAGTGGGTCGTTAGCTCAGTCGGTAGAGCAGCGGACTTTTAATCCGTTGGTCGAAGGTTCGAATCCTTCACGACCCACCACTTTAAATCAGCACCTTAACGGGTGTTTTTTTATGCCTAAAATTTAGTATAAAGACTTTCCTACTCTCTTTTCTAAAAAACACATAAAAAAATAACCGCACTTTCGTACGGTTACTTATCCATATTCATTTTAAATAATTAGCCGTGATAACGTCCTACGCCTAATTCATCTTCTTTACGAGTACGATTCATCACTTCTTGTGGAGATTGTGCAATACGTAATCCCATTTGATCTTCTGTACGCACGACTTCACCACGTAGGGAGTTAGTATAAACATCCGTAATCTTGATATCGACAAACTTACCAATCATATCTGGTGAGCCTTGGAAATTCACAATACGATTGTTTTCAGTACGTCCTGTTAATTCCATAATATCTTTCTTAGACGGGCCCTCCACCAACACGCGTTGCTCAGTGCCAAGCATACGGCGGCTATATTGTGCCGCTTGTTGGTTGATACGCTCTTGTAAAAGATAGAGACGTTGTTTTTTCTCTTCTTCAGTGACATCATCTGGCATATCAGCTGCAGGTGTGCCTGGGCGCGCGGAATAGATAAAGCTGAAGCTCATATCAAAATTCACTTGCGCGATCAGGTTCATCGTTTGTTCAAACTCTTCCTTGGTTTCACCTGGGAAGCCCACAATGAAATCTGAGCTGATTTGAATATTTGGACGCACTGCACGTAATTTACGAATGATTGATTTATATTCTAACGCGGTATGACCACGTTTCATCATGGTTAAAATACGGTCTGAACCAGCTTGTACTGGTAAGTGTACGAAGTCTACCAACTCAGGCGTATCACGATACACATCAATAATATCATCTGTAAATTCGATGGGGTGGCTGGTAGTAAAACGTAAACGGTCGATACCGTCAATAGATGCCACTAAACGTAATAATTCTGCAAATGTACAAATACCACCATCAAATGTCGGGCCGCGATATGCGTTTACGTTTTGGCCTAATAAATTAATTTCACGTACACCCTGCTCTGCCAACTGCGCAATTTCAAATAATACATCATCAACAGGACGGCTCACTTCTTCACCACGGGTATAAGGCACCACGCAGTAAGTACAATATTTATTACAGCCTTCCATAATAGACACAAACGCGGTTGGGCCTTCTGCACGAGGTTCCGGCAAACGGTCAAATTTCTCAATTTCAGGGAAACTGACATCCACCACCGAACTTTTACCGCCACGGATTTGGTTAATCATTTCTGGCAAACGATGTAAAGTTTGCGGACCAAATACGATATCTACATAAGGCGCACGATGACGAATATGCTCACCTTCTTGTGAAGCCACACAACCACCCACACCAATCACTAAGTTTGGATTTTGTTTTTTTAATTCTTTCCAACGACCTAACTGATGGAACACTTTCTCTTGTGCTTTTTCACGAATAGAACAGGTGTTAAGAAGTAACACATCTGCTTCTTCTGGAATATCAGTTAATTCTAAACCATGTGTATTTAAGAGAAGATCGGCCATTTTTGATGAATCGTACTCATTCATCTGACAGCCCCATGTTTTAATATGTAATTTTTGCGTCATATTGCTTAAAAAATAAAGATTAGTAAAAAGATAAAATCGGTCGGCTATTGTACAGATTTGTGGGAATGCTGGCTAGTGTAAAATGGACTTTTACCCATTTCGGTATAGAAAAAGTGCGGTTAAAATCACCTGAATTTTAACCGCACTTTGTTTAGTATCCTTCTTCCTCCATATTCGGTAGGAATGTTTTTTGTTTGATTCGTTTCACTCTCGTTTCAATTCGCCCATCTGGATGTAGCTCAATTTCACGCCAGCCTGGTTGTAAGGTATCTAAAGCAAAATGGTTGCTGTCCGGCTTAAATTGAATACAAGTCGCTGGTGTTGCCATGGTTTGATAACCTTGCCAATAGCCATCGACCTCTTGATGAATATGACCGTATAAAATCCCTTTTACATTGTTGAATTGAGCAAGAAGGGCTGAGAAGCTATGCGCATTACGCAAGTTATGCTGATCAAGCCATGCTGAATTCGTTGGTAATAAATGATGATGCAATACGACTAAGCTATGACGCGCTGGATTTTCCGCTAATTTTGTTTTTAACCAATCTAATTGGTAAGCACTTAATTCACCATGAGGCACACCGGATACTTGGCTATCTAACAAAATCACTTGCCAATGTTTACCTAGAAGTAAATGTTTTGACGCGTTAATCGGCGGTTGGCTTAAATGTTCGACCATTTTGGGTTGGAAATCATGGTTACCCGGAAGCCAAAATACCCATTTATTTAACGGTTTAACCATTTCAACAAATCGTAAATAGCCTTCGTCGCTACTATCTTGTACCAAATCCCCCGTTGCAAGCACGACATCATAGTCAAAAGACTCAGACTGAATTTCTTTTAACACCTGAGAAAAGCTTTCGTGTGTATTGATGCCTAATAAATCTTTGCTTGTATCCTTAAATAAATGAGGATCGGTAATTTGTAATAATTTAACAACTTCACTCGCGGATTCGTATTCAAATCTATTGTTCATGGGACTCCTATTGCCAGCGTTGCTGCAATTGGGCGTAATTTAATTGAAGCCATTGCAAGCCCATTACTGCAATGCCATTATCAATTTTGCCATCACACATCCATTGATAAGCTTGCTCACGTTTCACCACATGAACACGGATGTCTTCATTCTCTTCAGCTAAACCATGAAGTCCCTTGGCTTGCGAGCTCTCTACTCGACCGACAAACAAATGAATACGTTCGACGACACCACCTGGGCTATCCCACACGCTTAAACAATGTGTGAGATCTTGAACGGATACGCCTGCTTCCTCTTCACTCTCACGCAAAGCGACTTCTTCAGGTTGTTCACCCTCTTCTACCATGCCGGCGATCAATTCTAATAACCAAGGGGAACGAGCTGATTCAGGTTGATATGCACCAATACGTACTTGCTCAACTAAAACCACTGCATCTTCTTCCGGATCGTAAGCAATCACTGCAGAAGCGGCACCTTTGACTAATAATTCACGTGTCACAACGCCACTTTCGCCACCGGCAAAAAGCTTATGTTTAAACTGTACTTTCTTAAGTGTAAAAAAACCTTTATAAACAGTTTCTTCATTAAGAACTTCTATATCATGCTGACTAAACTGTTGAATTTCTGACATCATTACTCTCCTAGTATCGAGGTCGCATAATACTCCCATAAAAAAATAAAAAAAACTGAACCCGCTGTTTTTTTGTTGAAACTTTGAAGCTGGTCACAAAAAAAGAAAACCTATGATGATTTCTTATTCATCATAGGTTTACATTAAGAATCTATTGAATTAACAAACGCGGCTGGTAATTACCCCATCGGCCACTTTCGTTTTAATGGTGTCGCCTGTTTTGACTTGCTTCACACTCACAATGGCATGTCCTTTGTCATCCTCTGCAATGGAATATCCTCGTGCCAATACTTTTAATGGGCTTAATCCATCTAACTTACCACACAATGTTGCTAATTTATTTTGACGTTCCGTGACTTGACGATTCGCCCCTAAATTTAACCGCACTTGTAACTGGGCTAAATACTGCGATTGTTTTTGCAATCGATAAGGCAACGGATTTTGTTTTAAGCGCGCTGAAAGTGCGGTCAATTTTTGCTGCGTTTTATCCATTTGACGTTGCATCGCCAAAACCAAACGATGATGTAATTGCGCCGTTCTGGCTTTCTGCATCAATAATTGATTTTGCGGATGTTGATTTTGCAGGCGTAAACGTAACTGTTGTAAACGTTGTTGTTGATGACTAAAAATACGATCTAACGCCATCTCTAAGCGCTGTTGTTTATAGGCTAACTGTTGAAGTAATTCCTGCTGATTGCGACTCACTAACTCCGCCGCCGCAGACGGTGTCGGCGCACGTAAATCAGCCACAAAATCGGCAATGGTGACATCCGTTTCGTGACCGACTGCACTGATAATCGGTAAATTAGAACGGAAAATCGCACGTGCCACTTCTTCTTCATTAAAGCACCAAAGATCTTCTAAGGAACCACCACCTCGACCGATGATCAATACATCCACTTCTTGACGCGCATTAGCGAGTTCAATCATTTGGACGATTTCAGCCGTTGCTTCTTTTCCTTGCACTGCCGTTGGGTAAATCACCACTTTTAAACTTGGATCTCGGCGAGCCAAAATATGCAGAATATCTTGCAACGCGGCACCAGTCGAAGAGGTCACAATACCTACTGCTTTAGCAAAGTCCGGTAAGCTTTTCTTTAAGTTTTGTGCAAACAACCCTTCAGCCGCCAATTTCATTTTTAGTGCTTCAAATTGCTGTTGCAATAATCCTTCGCCAGCAGGGTGCATGGATTCAATAATCAGCTGATAATCACCACGAGGCTCATATAAACTGACATTTGCCCGCACCAAGACCTGCATACCATTTTGCGGACGAAATCCCACCCGCAAATTTTTCATGCGGAACATCGCGCCACGCACTTGGGCATTCTCATCTTTTAAGGTCAAATACCAATGTCCCGACACCGGTTGGGTGAAATTGGAAATTTCACCGGTGAGCCAAATCTGTGAAAAATTTCCTTCCAGCATTTGCCGGGCTGCGCTGTTTAATTGGGAAACGGAGTAAATGTTTTCAGACATTATTCAATCAACACCCAACCGTCATCTAACCAGTTACAAATCGAATCGAGCAATAATTCCATTGTACTTTCAGGATCTTCTGTATCATTCACTAAATTATTTAAGAATGCCCAATCTAGCGCTTCACCATCGGAAAGACGTTTCAACACTTCCGCTTCAATAACATTCACTTCATCTAACCATTCGCCATTAGCATAAATGCGGAGCGGATTTTCGGTGTAAAGTAATTTGCAGTTATTGTCCTGCATTAATACACCTTGTTCCTCTTCTAAAATTGACCGCACTTCGTCAGGATCGGACATTTCATCGGATACCAACATTTCATAACGACGTGAACTCACTGTACCTGCTACTGCTTGTTTGAATAAGGCATCAAAGGCTTCTGACTCTGCCAATTTCGCTAAGAATTGTTTTTTCATTGCCTGGATATTTTCATCTGCCAACTTGCCCGTGCTCTGCTCTGATTGCGTTAAGCGTAACGGTAATTGGAATTCGCTTAAATTCAATTCAGGATCTTGATGACAAAACGCTTTATTCACGTTATCGAGAATGTCCGCTAAATTCGGGTAACGCAAGCCAAAAGAAAAGGTCAAACAATCATCTTCTGCTACACCATAATGTGACATACGAGCCGGAATATAAAGAATATCGCCAGGATTCATCACTTCATCAATCACCAATTCGCCCATATCATCGAAAATACGAATCGGCTGATTCGGTTTGAATTCCGTGGAAGAATCGCACCATTTACCTAGTTGCCAACGGCGATGACCATAGCCTTGTACCAAGAACACATCATATTCGTCATAATGCTTACCAACGGAACCGCCTTTAGGTGCATAGGACACCATAATATCGTCACGTTGCCATTGTGGAATAAAGCCAAACTTATTCCAAAGCTGACCGAGTTCTGTACTCCATTGCTCTAAGTTTTGGACGAGCACTGACCATTTCTCCGGTACATCCGCAAAATCTTCTTCAGATAACGGACTGAAAAACACTTTCCAATTATCATCTGAAAAGGTTTTCACTAAACGTGCAGTCACATCTTCGCCTTGTGCTAATTCGATAATATCGTCAGGCTCGAATTGGCCAACAATTTCAGGTAAACCATTACGAATAATCAATGGTTTTTTCTGCCAATAATCACGCAGGAAAATTTCAGGGGTAATGCCATCTGGCAGACAATATTGGTTGGAAAGTGCGGTCATTTTTTACTCCTTTTCCTGTTTTTCTTGTTGGGCTTTTTCTTGTGCGGCTTTGGCTTGCTCTGCTGCACGTTTACGACGAATTTCTTTAGGATCCGCTAACAATGGACGATAAATTTCAATACGATCACCATCTTTTAATTGATCCGTTAATTTTGCAGGACGTGAATAAATCCCGACTTTATTCTCGCGCAAATCAATCTCTGTAAACTGTTGTAAAATGCCTGATTGTAAAATAGCCGTTTGGATCATCGTGCCTTCATCCACTTTGAAGGATTTTAAATAATAACGATCCGGCAAAGCATAAGCGATTTCAATATTAATTTGGTTCATGTCTTATTCTGTCTTGATGAGTTTTCCGTTATTATAGCGGAAAAGTGCGGTCAATATTAACGATAAAATCAGGAGTTCATCATGAATTGGGTATTTTTTGCCATTGGTTCAGCCTTTTTCGCTGGGCTTACCGCTATTTTAGGAAAATTAGGGGTTGAAGGCATTAACAGCAATCTCGCGACCTTTATCCGCACAATTGTGGTGTTACTCGTTACAGCGGGCATCATTAGCGCCCGCAATGAATGGCAGCTACCACAACATATTGCAGCAAAACCACTCACCTTTTTAATTCTTTCAGGTGTTGCTACGGGTCTCTCTTGGCTTTGTTATTATCGTGCGTTGCAAATGGCGCCCGCCTCTTGGGTTGCCCCTATAGATAAACTCAGTGTCGTGATTGCCATTATTTTAGGCGTAGTATTACTAGGTGAACCTTTAAGTATAAAATTAGTTATGGGAAGTCTATTAATTCTCTCAGGCGTTTTAGTCTTAGCCTTATAGATTGAGAAATTAGCCCTTTTTCGCTACAATACGCCACTATTTTTATTCAAGCAGAAAACTATGTCTGAAATTAAACTCATCGTGGGGCTGGGAAACCCTGGCGATAAATATGCGGAAACCCGCCACAATGCAGGTGAATGGCTGATTGAGCGTTTGGCTCGTCGCTTTAATGTTTCGCTTAATGCAGAAAATAAATTCTTCGGTTATGTAGGAAAAACACTGATTAATGGCAAAGAAGTCCGTTTTTTAGTGCCAACGACGTTTATGAATTTAAGCGGAAAAGCCGTGGGGGCACTTGCTAATTTTTATCGCATCAAACCAGAAGAAATTTTAGTGCTACACGATGAATTAGACTTACCGCCGGGCACCGTAAAATTAAAACAAGGTGGCGGACATGGCGGACACAATGGTTTAAAAGATATCGTGGCTCAGCTTGGTAACAGCAACAATTTCTATCGTTTACGCATTGGCATTGGTCATCCTGGACACCGTGATTTAGTTTCAGGTTTTGTGCTTAACAAACCTGCACCTGCAGAAAGAGAAGCACTCGATAAAGCGTTAGACGAAGCCACCGATTGCATTGAATTGCTTTTCAAAGAAGGCATGGTGAAAGCCACCAATCGCTTAAACAGTTTTAAAATTTAACTCAAAAGTGCGGTGAAAAAACACTATAAATTTTAACCGCACTTATGCTCACAATAAGGAAAACATCATGGGATTTAAATGTGGTATTGTTGGTTTGCCAAACGTTGGCAAATCTACCCTTTTTAATGCATTAACCAAAGCCGGTATCGAAGCGGCAAACTATCCGTTCTGTACCATCGAACCAAATACTGGCGTGGTACCAATGCCGGATCCGCGTTTAGATGCATTAGCGGAAATTGTTAAACCTGAACGTGTGTTACCCACCACTATGGAGTTTGTGGATATCGCAGGTTTGGTTGCGGGTGCAAGTAAAGGTGAAGGCTTAGGGAATAAATTCCTAGCTAATATCCGTGAAACTGATGCCATTGGTCATGTTGTTCGTTGTTTTGAAAATGATGACATCGTACACGTTGCGGGTAAAATCGATCCATTAAGTGATATCGAAACCATCAATACCGAATTAGCCCTTGCTGACTTAGACAGCTGCGAACGTGCAATCCAACGTTTACAAAAACGTGCTAAAGGTGGCGATAAAGATGCAAAATTTGAGCTATCTGTGATGGAAAAAATCCTTCCTGTACTTTCTGAAGCAGGCATGATTCGTTCTGTTCCTTTAGATAAAGATGAGTTATTAGCAATTAAAAGCTATAACTTCCTCACATTAAAACCAACCATGTACATTGCAAACGTGAATGAAGACGGTTTTGAAAATAACCCGTATTTAGACAAAGTACGTGAGTTTGCAGAAAAAGAAGGCTCTGTTGTAGTGCCTGTATGTGCGGCGATTGAAGCTGAAATTGCTGAACTTGATGACGACGAAAAAATCGAATTCTTACAAGATCTTGGCATTGAAGAACCTGGCTTAAACCGTGTAATTCGTGCAGGTTATGCTTTATTAAATCTTCAAACCTACTTCACTGCGGGCGTGAAAGAAGTGCGCGCATGGACGGTTTCTGTGGGTGCAACCGCCCCTAAAGCAGCGGCTGTCATCCACACCGACTTTGAAAAAGGCTTCATCCGTGCAGAAGTGATTGCTTACGATGACTTCATCCAATTCAAAGGTGAAAACGGAGCAAAAGAAGCAGGTAAATGGCGATTAGAAGGTAAAGACTATATCGTCCAAGATGGTGATGTCATGCACTTCCGCTTTAACGTATAAAAACACTTCAGACCGCATAATTATGCGGTCTTTTTGTATTTATAAAAGGAAAAAACAATGTCGGATAAATTAAATCAACTCATCGAATTGTTAAAACTAGAAAAAATTGATGATCTTATCTTTCGCGGTGCGAGTGAGGACTTAGGTTTTCGCCAAGTGTTTGGTGGCCAAGTCGTAGCACAATCGCTTTCTGCCGCGATGCAAGTTGCACCACCTGAGCGAGTACTCCATTCTTGCCATGCTTACTTTTTAGCGCCTGGCGACAGTCAATACCCGATTATTTATGACGTGGAAACTTTACGTGAAGGGCGTAACTTCTCTGCATTACGCGTAAAAGCCATTCAACATAAAAATGTGATTTGTCATGTCACCGCGTCATTTCAAGTACCCGAAGAAGGCTTTGACCATCAATCAGTCATGCCGCAAGTGCCGGGGCCAGAACAATGTATTGATGAGCACGAAATCATGTTAAAAGTGGCGCAGACTTTGCCTGAAAGCTTGAGTGAAAAATTTGCTCAAGAGCGACCATTTCAGATTCATAGCCGATATTTGAATAATCCATTTGATGGTCGTGAACTGCCACCTGAACAATATGCTTGGTTTAAAACCAATGGAGAAGCGCCATTAGATTTGCAGACACAACAATGTCTCTTGGCCTATTTTTCTGATTTTCACTGTATTTTGACCGCACTTCACCCACATGGGAAAGGCTTTTTACAGAAAGGGATGAAGGTGGCCACAATCGACCACAGCATTTGGTTCCACCGCCCTTTTAATTTAAATAATTGGCACTTACATGCCATTGAAAGTAACAATGCTTTTGGCGGACGTGGTTTAGCGAGAGGACAAATTTTTGCTGCAGATGGCACACTAATTGCCACCACACAGCAGGAAGGTTTAATTCGTTATCAAGAATAGCCGCACTTTAAAACCAGGTGCAGACTAGCCTTCGTAACCAATATCTTCGAAAGTTGGATTTTCTGCACCTTGTTTGGCTAATTCATCACAAATTTCATTTTCACGGTGGCCAGAATGGCCTTTTACCCACTGCCAATCAATGTTATGGGGTTGAATCGCCTGATCTAACGCAATCCATAAATCCTGATTTTTTACCGCTTTGCCCGTGCTCGCTTTCCAATTGTTTTTCTTCCAATTGTAAATCCATTGTGTGATGCCATTTTTCATATATTGGCTATCGCTATAAAGCGTCACATGGCAAGGCTCTTTTAAGCTATTTAAAGCCTCAATCACTGCTCGTAATTCCATGCGATTATTGGTAGTTTTGAAATACCCTTTTGAAATATGTTTTTCATGCTGTTTATAGCGCAGGACAATCCCTATGCCACCGGCTCCCGGATTGCCTAGGCAAGATCCATCCGTAAAAATTTCAATCTGTTTTTGCATAACTAATTCGAGCTTGTGTAAAATAGGCAGTATTTTAAAGGAAACAGATAGGTAGAACAATGATAAATCCGGATCGCCAAATTGTACTGGATACTGAAACCACCGGTATGAACCAAATTGGTGCACATTACGAAGGACATTGCATTATTGAAATTGGCGCGGTGGAAATGATCAATCGAAAATATACGGGCAATAATTTCCATATTTATATTAAGCCAGATCGTTTGGTTGATCCCGATGCCATTAAAGTTCACGGTATTACGGATGAAATGCTGGCAGATAAACCAGATTTCAAAACAATTGCACAAGATTTTATTGAATACATTCGCGGTGCTGAACTGCTGATTCACAACGCGCCCTTCGATGTGGGCTTTATGGACTATGAATTCCGTAAACTCGGGTTAGATATCAAAATGAACGATATTTGCCTGGTCACCGATACGTTGCAAATGGCACGCCAAATGTATCCTGGAAAACGGAATAGCTTAGATGCGTTGTGTGATCGTTTAGGCATTGATAACAGCAAACGCACGCTCCACGGGGCCTTACTGGATGCGGAGATTTTAGCCGACGTTTATTTGTCCATGACAGGCGGTCAAACCAGCTTATTTGATGAAGAGCATGCAGATAGTTCGATTATCCAAACGACAGCCAATGTTCAAGATCTTCAAAGTGCGGTCAATTTTTCGCAAAATTTAAAAGTGTTACAACCCACCGATGATGAACTCCAAGCCCATTTAGATTTCATTAAATTGGTCAATAAAAAAAGCGATGGCAAATGTTTTTGGTCTATTCGTACGGGGGAGGAAACCTCACATTAATCGGTTATCTATTAATCAGATAAACATAAAAAAGAAAAAAAAGATTGACGGTTTTAACGTTCATCATTATTATACCCAGCACTTAGCGGAGTGGTAGTTCAGCTGGTTAGAATACCTGCCTGTCACGCAGGGGGTCGCGGGTTCGAGTCCCGTCCATTCCGCCAATTTAAAACTTGTCTTAATATACTCACGGAGTGGTAGTTCAGCTGGTTAGAATACCTGCCTGTCACGCAGGGGGTCGCGGGTTCGAGTCCCGTCCATTCCGCCAATTAAGCCGAGATAATGAAGCACCTGAAGGTGCTTTTTTTATGCCCGAATTTTACCTGCCAGCCAACATTCGCTATAATTAACCAAATTTACATTTTACAGAGATATTTTTTATGACAACTCCTGTCGTTGCCTTAGTGGGTCGCCCAAACGTAGGCAAATCCACCCTATTCAATCGTTTAACTCGTACTCGCGATGCACTTGTAGCAGACTTCCCTGGTTTAACCCGAGATCGTAAATACGGTCATGCCAATATTTCTGGCTATGATTTCATTGTGATCGATACCGGCGGTATTGATGGCACAGAAGAAGGCGTTGAAGAAAAAATGGCAGAACAATCCTTATTAGCCATTGAAGAAGCCGATGTCGTGCTTTTCTTAGTGGATGCACGTGCAGGTTTAACGGCTGCAGACATTGGCATTGCCAATTACTTACGTCAACGCACCAATAAAACAACCGTTGTTGTGGCAAATAAAACTGATGGTATTGATGCAGATTCACACTGTGCGGAATTTTATCAATTAGGATTAGGTGAAATTGAACAAATTGCTGCATCACAAGGCCGTGGCGTGACTCAATTAATGGAGCAAGTACTTGCCCCTTTAGCGGAAAAATTACAAGAAAATGAAGCAGAAAATGACCGCACTTCTGATGAAGAAGAAAAAGATGAATGGGATCACGAATTTGACTTCGATTCAGAGGAAGATACCTCATTAATTGATGAAGCATTAGACGAAGAGCTTGAAGAAGAACAAGATAAAAATATCAAAATTGCGATTGTAGGCCGTCCAAACGTCGGTAAATCCACATTAACCAATCGTATTTTAGGTGAAGAGCGCGTGGTCGTTTACGACATGCCAGGCACAACGCGTGACAGTATCTACATTCCAATGGAACGTGATGGTCAGCAATACACCTTGATTGATACAGCAGGTGTGCGTAAACGTGGTAAAGTGCATTTAGCCGTTGAGAAATTCTCTGTCATCAAAACATTACAGGCGATTCAAGATGCAAACGTGGTATTACTCACCATTGATGCGCGTGAAAACATTTCAGATCAAGATCTCTCTCTACTTGGCTTTATCTTAAATGCGGGTCGCTCACTGGTGATCGTCGTAAATAAATGGGATGGCTTAGATCAAGATGTGAAAGATCGCGTCAAATCCGAATTAGATCGCCGTCTTGATTTCATTGATTTTGCTCGTGTGCATTTTATTTCTGCTTTACACGGCAGTGGCGTGGGTAACCTTTTTGATTCGATTAAAGAAGCTTATACTTGCGCGACGCAAAAAATGACGACGTCTCTTCTCACCCGCATTTTACAAATGGCAACGGATGAGCATCAACCACCAATGATTGGCGGTCGTCGTATTAAATTAAAATATGCTCACCCAGGCGGCTATAATCCACCAATCATCGTGGTGCATGGTAACCAAATGGATAAATTACCGGATTCATACAAACGTTATTTATCTAATTATTATCGTAAGAGTTTGAAAATTATTGGTTCGCCAATTCGCTTGCTATTCCAAGAAGGTTCAAACCCATTCGCGGGTAGAAAAAATAAACTCACACCAAACCAATTACGTAAACGTAAACGCTTGATGAAGTTTATCAAAAAAGCTAAACGCTAATCTTAATAAACAAAGAGCGGTCAAAAATCACTGTGAATTTTGACTGCTCTTTTTATTGAAAAATAAATTATTCGTCTATGACTACTTTACCAATATAGCCTAGATTACGATAACGTTGAGCATAATCAATACCATAGCCGACAACAAATTCATCCGGAATAGAAAAACCAATCCATTCAACAGGTACTTCCACTTCTCGGCGAGAAGGTTTATCTAACAAGGTACAAATCGCTAAGCTTGCAGGATCGCGTAAATTTAAAATACCACGCACTTTTTCAAGGGTGTAACCCGTATCAATAATGTCCTCAACAATTAGCACGTGTTCATTACGAATATCGCCTTCAAGATCTTTCGTAATTTTCACATCGTGATTACTTGTCATTCCGCTACCATAGCTTGAAGTGGTCATAAACTCCACTTCTACCGGTAATTTAAATTCACGCACCAGATCGGCCATGAACATAAATGAACCACGTAAAAGACCGACAACAATCAGTTTATCAATGGCTTTTTGTTGATAAAAATGCGTAATTTCCGCGCCAAGTTCAGCTATGCGACTACGGACATCCGCTTCTGAAATCATAATATCGACGTGGTGTTTTTTCATGGTCTTTCCTTTTTAATTTAATCGTTTGCGTATTCTACAATAAAAAAGGCTGAAGTTTAAACCTTCAGCCTTTTTAACCCTAACGAATTTACTTTCTACTCTACCTGTTGAAGCAACCTGCAATCGCTACGAAACAGATGTGTGTATAGTAGCAGAAAGAAAATATCTGTCAATAAGAATTATTATCATTTTTATAAATTTATTAATTCCCTGAGATTTTCATCTTGTCGAGTAGGATTGAACCAGTTTGGATATTGGATCGATGTTCAACATCATCTGCTACTGCCACAATATTTTTCAACATATCTTGTAATTGACCGGCAATGGTAATTTCGGCAACCGGATATTGGATCTCGCCATTTTCCACCCAGAAACCGGCTGCGCCACGAGAATAATCCCCCGTCACAATATTGACACCTTGTCCCATGACATCGGTAACCAATAAACCAGTGCCCATCTGACGTAAAAGTGCGGTCAATCCCCCCGTTAAATTTGGTTTCACGAGCCAGTTGTGAATACCACCTGCATGACCAGTACTTTGCATGCCCATTTTTCTACCGCTGTAACTGGTGAGCAAATAGGTTTGCAACACGCCATCTTGAATAATCTCAAGATTCTGTGTGCGAACCCCTTCGCTATCAAAAGGCGTAGAGGCTAAACGTCTTAACAAATGAGGACGCTCACTAATTTGGAACCAATCTGGCAATACCTGTTTTCCAAGATGATCGAGCAAGAAACTGGATTTGCGATATAAGCTGCCGCCACTAATCGCACCTGTTAAATGGGAGATTAATCCTGTTGCTACATCATTTAAGAAAATCACAGGCACTTCACGTGTCGTTAATTTTTGTGGATTTAAACGCGCAATCACTTTTTTCGCACAATTCTGCCCTACCCAATCCGCTGAAGAAAGCGCATCAAACTCACGTGAAACCGTGTATTCGTAGTCATTTTCCAGTTGATCTAGCTCTCCACCAATCACCGAACAAGATAAAGAATAACGGCTAGATAAGTAACTTTGTAGCATGCCGTGTGTATTGCCATAAACACGCACGCCGGTATGTGAATTAAAGCTTGCACCATTGCTATTCACAATTTTTTCATCGTATTCCAACGCTGATTTTTCAGCCTCTAAAGCTAATTTGGTAGCCTGTTCAACATCAACATTTGCGCTATGATAAAGTGCTAAATCCGGTGCTTCAAAAGCCATTAATTCTTTATCGGCGAGCCCTGTGCAATCGTCTGGTGAGGTATATTTTGCAATGGCAAGTGCGGCTTCAACGGTGTTTTTAATCGCTTCTTCACTTAAATCTGAAGTAGAGGCATTGCCTTTTTGTTGGCCTAAATAAACGGAAATACCTAATGCCCCATCGTTAGTAAATTCAACATTTTCAATCTCTTGCAGACGGGTGGAAACCGATAAACCACTCACTTTTGTCACGCCAACTTCAGCGGTGGCGCCCGCTTTCTGGGCGGTTTCAATTGCAAAACTGACTGCATCACGCAATGTTTGCTCTTGAGATTTTAAAAGTGCGGTTAAATTTTCTGCTGTTTTCATGGTGATAATCCTATTAAAAATTTGCGCCATTTTATCTTATTTTGAAAGTTTATGCTAAAATGCACCAAATTTTTCATAAGGTAACAGAATGGCAAAACGTAAGAAAAAAGAAGCCTTTGATTGGGAAGATGAAGACCAAGAAGAGATTATTTGGGTAAGTAAAAGTGAAATCAAACGCGACGCTGAGGATTTAAAACAGCTCGGCGAGAAATTGGTGAACTTAACCAAAGCAAATCTGACTAAGGTTCCACTAGACGATAGCTTAAAAGATGCCATTGAATTAGCGCAACGCCTGCAAAAAGAGGCGCGTCGTCGCCAATTACAATATATTGGTAAGCTCTTACGCTCAATTGATGCAGAGCCTATTCGTGAAGCTTTAGAAAAAATTGAAAACAAACATAATCAACAACAAGCGATGCTGCATAAGTTGGAAATCTTACGTGATGAATTGGTTGCGAAAGGTGATGCGGCTCTGACTGATTTGTTAAATGAACATCCTTCTGCAGATCGCCAACACTTACGTAATTTGATTCGTGCAGCACAGAAAGAGAAGGAACAAAATAAGCCGTCAAAAGCTTATAGAGAGATTTATCAGATCTTAAAAACACTTATTTTAGAAGACTAAAATACCGCTATTTTTAACCGCACTTTGTGTCAAAAAAGTGCTATGATTAGCTACCCTTTTTATAAGGAAAAAACATTATTTATGAATATTCGTTGGAATATTATTTTAGGTGTCATCGCCCTCGCTTTATTAGGTTGGTATTATTCGCTTAATCAAGATCATAGCGATTTACAAAGCCTCATTAAAAAGCCTGATAGCCCGGAATACGTCGGTAATAAAATGGAAACCACTGTATTCTCACCTGAAGGTAAAAAACAATATCTCGCGATTTCCGACAAAGTGGAATATTACACCCAAGACGGCCATACGGATTTTATTTCGCCGTTAGTCTATCTTTTTGATGTCTCTTTGGACAATAAAGATAAAGAAGCGAAAACCGATAAAATTCAATTAGAAAAACAAAATTGGAAACTTAGCGCGAAAAAGGCAAAATTAACGAAAGATCAAATGCTCTATCTTGAAGGTGGCGTGGTTGCCGAGAGCCTTGATCCTTTATCTCGCCTACAACGTGTTGAGACTGAAGCCGCAGTAATTAATTTAAAAACACAAGACATTACTTCCGATACACAAGTAAAAATTAACGGATTAAACTTTAACTCTAGCGGATTGAAGCTCGTCGGAAATTTACGTCAGCAAGTTGCAACTCTAAAGGAACAGGTAAAAACATATTATGAAATCAACAAACAATAAAATTCTGCTTTTAACAGCGTTAATGATGACTTCTTTGTCTGCTTTTGCGTTAAAAGATGATACCAATAAACCGATTAACATTGTCTCAGATAATCAATCTTTAGATATGGAAAACAGCGTCGTAACCTTTACGGATAACGTTGTGATTACGCAAGGTTCCATCTTGATTAAAGCCAATAAAGTGGTCATTACTCGCCCACCAGAAAATTCAGGTAAAAAAGAAACTGTTGAAGCATTTGGTAGCCCTGTTACCTTCCACCAGCAACTTGATGATGGTAAACCTGTTGACGGTAGAGCGAATAAAGTTCACTACGATTTAGGCACTGAATTCTTAACATTGACCGGTAATGCTGAATTAAAACAATTAGATAGTAAAATTAACGGTGAACTCATCACTTATGATGTGAAAAAACAACAGTTAAAAGCCAATGGTAATGGAAAATCACGCGTGCAAACTGTCTTAATTCCGACCCAATTACAACAAAAAGGTAAAAAATAACCGATGTCTGTATTACAAGCTGAATTTCTCGCAAAAAGCTATAAGAGCCGAAAAGTGGTTTCTGATGTGAGTTTAACCGTAAACTCCAATGAAATTGTTGGCCTACTTGGTCCAAATGGTGCAGGTAAAACCACTACTTTCTACATGGTCGTCGGTTTAGTGCGTCACGATCAGGGAAAAATCACCATTGATGGCGATGATATTAGCGTGTTACCTATGCATGAACGTGCTCGTCGAGGAATTGGCTATTTACCACAAGAAGCCTCTATTTTCCGTCGTTTAACGGTATATGAAAATCTTATGGCGGTATTAGAAATTCGCAAAGATCTCACTGCAGAACAACGCCGAGAGAGAGCGGATGAGTTAATTGATGAGTTCAATATTGGCCATATTCGTGATAGCCTGGGACAATCGCTTTCTGGTGGTGAACGTCGTCGTGTGGAAATTGCACGCGCCTTAGCGGCAAATCCTAAATTCATTTTACTAGATGAACCGTTTGCCGGTGTTGACCCTATTTCGGTGACGGATATTAAGAAAATTATCACGGATCTCCGTAATCGTGGCTTAGGCGTGTTAATTACCGACCATAACGTACGCGAAACCCTTGATGTCTGTGAACGCGCTTACATAGTTGGCGAAGGAAAAATTATCGCGACCGGCACACCGGAAGAAGTCATGAATGATGAGCACGTCAAACGTGTCTATTTAGGCGAACAATTTAAACTATAACCTATGAAATTTACGACATTGCTCTCCCCTGATGATATTCGTCAGGGGGTTGCTTTTTCTAGCAAGAAACGATTATTTGAATCTATTGCCGCTTTCGTTGTGGAAAAACTTCACTGCGAAAATGGTGAACAAGCATGTTTTGAATGTTTGTTTGAACGGGAAAAATTAGGTAATTCAGGATTAGGCAATGGTGTCGCCATGCCTAAAGCCAAGTTACCTGCTACAGCATCAGATAATATCCTAACAGTATTTATGCAATTAGATGGTCCTGTTGATTATGATGCTGCAGATAATAAACCCGTGGATATCGTTTTTGCTGTGCTTGTACCTGAAAATCTCTGCCAAGAATATATTCCTGTTCTCGCAGAGCTCAATGAAAAATTAACTGATAAAAACTTAATAAAACAACTTCGTTCAGCACAAAGTGCAGATGAAATTTGGCAAATTTTTGAATGTGCCGATCATTCAGAGGAATCTGAGGATGACACAAGTTTAGATAATATTGAACCTCAAGAGGTATAACCTAACCTACCAACCATAAGGAATCACGCAGATGGAAATTATTATTATCAGCGGTCGCTCCGGTGCGGGGAAATCTGTCGCATTAAGGGCCTTGGAAGATATGGGCTATTATTGCGTAGATAATCTTCCTCTCAATTTACTTCCTCAACTTACGCAGATTCTCGCTAACACTCAATCGACTGTTGCGATCAGCCTTGATATTCGAAATCTTCCCCATTCCAGTGCTGATTTAGACAAGATTCTGACAGATATTCAAGCCTCTTATTCTGTCAAAATCATCTTTCTGGACAGCGATCGTAGTACACTTATTCGTCGTTACAGCGATTCACGCCGTCTTCATCCCCTTTCAGCGCAAGATCTCCCACTTGAGTCAGCGATTGATTTAGAATATCAGCAACTTGAGCCTTTAATTCAACATGCCAATTTTATTATTGATACTGCGCCACTTTCGACTCATGCGTTATCTGAACGTTTAAGAGAAGTTTTACGTGGTAATACGGATAAAGAACTTAAAATCGTGGTTGAATCGTTTGGCTTCAAATACGGTATTCCACTTGATGCCGATTATGTCTTTGACGTGCGTTTTCTACCTAACCCGCACTGGAATCCAGAACTTCGTCCAATGACAGGGCTTGATGAACCAGTTGCACAATTTTTACTTGCGCATGATGAAGTGAATAATTTTATCTACCAAACGCGTAATTACATCGAAACATGGTTACCGATGTTAGAGCAAAATAACCGAAGCTATCTCACCATTGCTATCGGCTGTACAGGAGGTAAACATCGTTCTGTTTACATCGCTCAACAAATTGGTGAATATTTCCAAGCCAAAGGCAAGAATGTGAAAATTCAACATAAATCCTTGGAAAAGAATAAAAAGAATTAATCAAACCATAAAAAAACGCAGCAACTTGCTGCGTTTTTTGTTAAACCACATATTGCTCAAAAATCTCTGGTAAATGCGTAATTAACGTTTCTTTTCCCGCCACCTTTTCATTCTGCCAAACTTGCAATAGCACATCTGGCGTAAATAATTGTGAGGCCTGTTCAGCTAAAGGTAAATAGCTAATATGCCAAGGCTCTCGGCCCACTTTTTTACCTTCTGGTTGGCTTATAAATGGCAAAGCAAAATCAAAGTGCGGTAGATTTTCAGTGAGAAATTCACTTAATTCAAAGAAATAGCCACCGCGTTCATATTCCCAAGGTTCAAGTTGTAATGATTGACCTTGAGGCAAAAGATCAGGATCAAAAATATCGATTTCTGTTCCCCAATGATGACGACTTCCCCCAGGAAGCGCTGACCAACGTAAAATGGCCTGTGCTTTTTGCCAATCATCTAATGACGCTAAATTTAATGGATTTCCCGCATCATCATGAACCTTGCGTTCACCGCTAAATTTACCGTTCCAAATGAGTTGTTGACGTTCAAAATCACGAAAGCTACTCGCGGGTTGCAAATTAAAGCCATTTTTAGCCGCACTTTGCTGCAATCCTTGAAACGCTTTCATTGCCTCTGCTTGCAAAAAATGATTCGGAGAATGAGGTGTAGGCAAATTGAGCAAATGTTCACGAGATTTGCCGGTTAACATGTCAGGCGTTAATTTCATCTTACTTGTCCAATAAATTCACTAACATTTGATGATAAATTTGACCGCACTTAGCTAGATCATCTACACTGACACATTCATTTACTTTATGAATCGTCGCATTAAGCGGCCCAAATTCCACCACTTCAGCGCCCATCAATGCAATAAAACGTCCGTCAGAGGTACCGCCACCTGTTTCTGCTTGTGGTGTAATACCAGTTGTTTGCTCAATTGCCGTCGTTAACGCATCTAATAATTTACCTGGTTTCGTCAAAAATGGTTTACCCGATAAATTCCAATCAATACGGTATTTCAAACCATGTTTTTCGAGCATTTCTGCCACTTTCTGCTTAATAATTTCGTCAGTGACTTCCGTACAATAACGTAAATTGAATTGCACATAAAGTTCACCAGGGATGACATTATTGCTCCCTGTGCCTGCATGAATATTTGCAATTTGCAAACTGGTTGGTGGGAAAAATTCGTTGCCGTTATCCCATTGATATATGGTTAATTCCTGCAAGAAAGGCGCAGCTTTATGAATTGGGTTTTCCGCTAAATGGGGATAAGCCACATGACCTTGAATACCTTGAATGTAGAGGTTACCTGTAATCGAACCCCGACGACCATTTTTGACTACATCGCCTAATGTTTTCGAACTAGACGGCTCTCCTACCATGCAATAAGTGATTTTCTCACCGCGTGCCATTAAGGTTTCGACAACACGAACCGTGCCATCTTTCGCGGCAGCCTCTTCGTCAGAAGTAATCAACAAAGCAATCGTTCCTTTATGATTCGAATTAGCTTTCACATATTCTTCTGCCGCCACAATCATTGCCGCCAATGAGCCTTTCATATCTGCCGCACCACGACCATAAAGCATATCATCTACAATTTCGGCAAAAAATGGCGGATAAGTCCATTGGGCTTCATCTCCCGTCGGCACCACATCGGTATGCCCAGCAAAGGCAATGACTGGCTCACCAACACCATGTTTTGCCCATAAATTTAACGTATCGTTGAAAGGCATCCATTCAATTTGAAAGCCGAGTTTTTCTAAACGCTCAGCGATTAATTGCTGACAGCCCTCATCATTTGGGCTAATAGAGGGGCGACGGATGAGGTCTTGTGCCAAAGAAATCACTTTTTCTTTCATAAAAACTCCTAAGAAATATGTTCTTTTAAGCAAATGCTGCGCTATATTCTTTTTCGTTGAAGCCAATCAATGCCTTATCATCTTGCAAAATAATCGGACGTTTGATTAACGTTGGATTTTCGGCTAATACGGAAAATGCGGTAGATTTCGAGAGTGTATTTTTCACATTTTCATCAAGATTACGCCACGTTGTGCTGCGTTTATTAACTAAATTTTCCCAACCAAATTGTGCTTCTGCTTGTTGTAAGAATTGAGTATCTAATCCATCTACACGGTAATCATGCAATTTATGTTCAATATTATGTTCAGTTAGCCACTTCAATGCTTTTTTTACCGTATCGCAGTTTTTAATGCCATAAACGATAATCATATTCTCACCTCTAAAAATAAAAAATCCTCGATTTCATTTAGAACGAGGATTTTAACTGCTACATGAATTAATCACAAATAGATTAACCTATACAACTTATATATCCAAAAGAAAAAGTGCGGTGAAAATCAACCGCACTTTTCAAAAGGGAAATTAGAATTCGTAACCTACGCCCACTTTAGCGCCATAGTTATTCACTTTAGTATCGTCAAAACTACCTAAACGGTTATATTCTAAACCACCGTTTGCATACACTTTGTCTGCTAATTTATATTTAGCACCCGCAACTACACCATAACCCACTTTGGTTTCAGAAGAGCTTTTATAACGTTGTTCTGCGCGGTCTTCAAATTTGAAACGGTTTGCCGCAAGACGAGCACCAACATAAGGTTCAATTTGAGAGTTGGTATCGAAGTCATAGAATACTGTCGCACCTAAACCTTGAACTTTAGTTCCTTGGAAGTTACCGTGATGAGTATAATCACCTGCTACACGCACATTACCTAATTTGTAACCTACTGCAACACGAGGCTCAATTTTAGTTTTGCTTGAACCACCATTGCTTAATTTAGTTCTTGAAAGACCAAGATCACCTTCTGCATATAAACCTGCATTTGCAGTTGAAGCAACCGCTAATGCACCGACAACGATAGCTAATAATGATTTTTTCATTGGATAACCCCTGTTATTTGATTGAAAACACTAGAAATATACCACACTGCTTATGAATTTTCACTATGAAAAACCAATTTTCCCTGACATTTTCGACATAAATAGGCAATTTTATCTCGTTGAATGCGATTATGCCGACGAATCGTTAAATAATGGGTCTGACATTCGCATTGATAAGCAAACATTTTACTCTGTACACTTTCCACATCGAATTGATGGCAAGTATCAGCTGGAAGATTAAATAACTGTGTCATCACCGCTTGCCATTCCTGTCCATGCGGTTTCACTCGACCAAATACTTGATACACAATAAGATGGGCTAATTCATGGGGAACAACCTGATGAATAAATTCATCTGAGTTCTCGAGTAGCAAAGTGCGGTTAAATTTAATCTCATTTCTCTGCAAGTATGCAACGCCTGCCTTTACACCTCGTAAGTCATAACTGATTGTCGGGACTGGAAATTTCCGTTGAAAGTAATTTTCAGCAAGTTGTAATGTTTCTGCAAGCTTGCGTTGCACATGCATTTTTAAATGCCGAAACTGAGTTTGAGATGACATCATCATACTAAGTAAACAAAAACCGCTAAATTAGCGGTTTTTATCATATACATTTAATTTACTTATTTTAGACCTGCTGCTGCACGTAATTCTTCAGCACGATCCACTTTTTCCCATGGGAACTGTTCACGCCCGAAGTGTCCATACGCTGCAGTTTGGCGATAGATTGGTTGAATTAAATTCAACATTTTAATTAAACCATAAGGACGTAAATCAAAGAATTCACGTACTAACTTAACTAATACTTCGTTTGATACTTTTCCTGTACCAAAGGTTTCTACCATGATAGAAGTTGGCTCTGCTACACCAATTGCATAAGAAAGTTGAATTTCACAACGATCTGCAAGACCTGCTGCAACGATATTTTTTGCTACATAACGTGCAGCATAAGCCGCTGAACGGTCGACTTTTGATGGATCTTTACCAGAGAATGCACCACCACCATGACGAGCTGCACCGCCGTATGTATCGACAATGATTTTACGACCCGTTAAGCCACAGTCACCCATTGGGCCACCAATCACAAAACGACCGGTTGGGTTAATAAAATATTTTGTTTGTTGAGATAACCATTCACTTGGCAAAATTGGCTTGATGATTTCTTCCATCACGCCTTCATAAATTTCTTTTTGTGACACTTCTTCACTATGTTGTGTAGAAAGAACGACAGCATCCACACCCACGATTTTGTTATCTTCATATTTTAAAGTCACTTGGCTTTTCGCATCAGGGCGTAGCCATGCTAATTTTCCACTTTTACGCACTTCTGCTTGTTTTTCCATTAAACGATGCGCGTAAGTAATCGCTGCAGGCATCAAGACTTCTGTTTCATTTGTCGCATAACCAAACATAATCCCTTGGTCACCCGCTCCTTGGTCTAATGGATTCTCACGATCCACACCTTGGTTAATATCAGATGATTGTTTACCAATCGCATTTAATACCGCACAAGAATTGCCATCAAACCCCATCTCTGAGTGTTTGTAACCGATATCACAAATCACTTGGCGAGTAAGGTTTTCAATATCAACCCATGCTGATGTAGTAATTTCACCACCGACTAACGCCATCCCTGTTTTTACATAGGTTTCGCAAGCCACACGTGCTTTAGGATCTTGTTTTAAAATTTCATCAAGTACCGCATCAGAAATTTGATCGGCAATTTTATCTGGATGTCCTTCTGAAACGGATTCAGAAGTAAATAAATAGCTAGACATAAGTTCTCTTCTTTTGGATGTATTGACGTATAGACGGCTATAATACGCTTTTTTGTCTAATAAGCAAGCATTCCTATCAAGTATTTTTGAAATGTGACAAGAAAATAAGCTTTCAGGCAAAATTCATCTACTTCACTAAATCCAACATTTCTTGCGCATTCGCCAAGGCAAGCTCAGTAATTTCACTGCCACCGAGTAATCTTGCAAGAGCAGGAACGCGTTCTTCTTGAGAAAGTGCGGTCATTTTGGTTTCAGTTTTATCATCAACGGTAAATTTCTCAACATTAAATTGATGGTGTCCATGACATGCCACTTGTGGTAAATGGGTCACACAAAGCACTTGGCATTTATCGCCTAATTGGCGCAACAATTTACCCACTACGCTCGCGGTTTTACCGCTAATGCCAACATCCACTTCATCAAAGATCAGCGTTGGAATCGCTGATTGATCGGACGTTAAGACTTGAATGGCTAATGAAATACGAGAAAGCTCACCACCAGATGCTACTTTTGCTAATGGTTGCGCTTGTTGTCCTAAATTACTGCGTAAAGTAAAGACGATATTATCAGCTCCATTTGCCGTCACTTTAGTTAAATCTGAATTCACTTCAATGAAAAATTCGGCATTCTCCATTGCAAGCCCTTTGATAGAATGTGTAACCTGCTGTGCTAATTTATCTGCAGCTTGGCAACGACTTTCATGTAAGTGTTTTGCCGTATGTTGCATTTTCTCAAAGGAGGCTTTTTCTTCTAAAATCAAGCGTTCTTCACTTTCTGAAAAATCTAAAAGTGCGGTCAATTCTGCTTTTAATTTTTGATGCCACTCCACCAACTCTTCTGGTTTCACATTGTGCTTACGTGCAAGTTGTAAAGCTTGCCCTAAACGTTGCTCAATCTCTTGTAATAACATCGGATCTTGCTCAATGTGAGAAGCAAGATGCTGCACTTCACTTGTCGCCTCTTGCACTTGAATAAGTGCATCATTCAACATTGTTTGAACAGAAGCATAGCGAGGATCTAATTCGCTTAATTCATCAATGTACTGTGTTGCACGATAAAGCATCGAATCGATGCTCACCGTCTCATTTTCACTGAGGAGCTGTAAGGCTGATTGTGATAACTGTGTCAGCTGTTTGCTATTTGATAGACGACGTTGCTCCTCTTCCAATTCCAAATATTCATTTGGACGAAGGGCAAACTCATCCAACTCCTCTACCTGATATTGTAAAAGTTGTTTCTTCGCTTCATTTTCAGCGACTTTTTGTTGGAAGGTTTTAACTTGCGTTTGGAGATTTTTCCACGCGCGATAATCTTCTCGCATTTGAACGAGCAAATCATGGTGATGCGCAAATGTATCCACCAACTGAAGCTGATAGTCATTTTTCAATAATAACTGCGAAGCGTGCTGCCCATTAATATGAATAAGATATTGTCCAATTTCTTTTAATTGGGAAGCCGACACGGGCGTGCTATTGATAAAGGCTTTAGAACGCCCATCTGCATTAATAACGCGGCGTAGAATACAATCGGAGGGATTATCAGGATCTTGCAATTCTTGCTCTTGCAACCATTGATAAGCGGGATTGGTTGGTTCAATAAAAAATGTGGCGCAGATTTCGGCTCTTTCCTGCCCTTCTCGAACCATAGACGTTTCAATACGCTGCCCCAAGCATAATCCCAACGCATCAATAGCAATGGATTTCCCTGCACCGGTTTCCCCCGTGATCACAGACATTCCTTTCGCCAATTCAATCTCTAATTGACGAACAATCGCAAAATTATTGATGGTAAGTTGGGTTAACATAAAAAAAATCTCCTTAACTGTATATCCATATATTACAACTGTTACAATATACAGTAAAGGGATTTTTAACTTTTGGGATTAGAAATTTTTAAGCCAACCTAATTTGGTACTTAATACATTGTAATAATTATAATTTTTAAGATGTAATAAACGTAGCTTGTGCGGACTTTTTTCAATATGAACGATATCATCAGGAGAAAAATCTAGCGCAATTTGACTATCACAGCCTAATTCCAACTGTGAAGTGTTATGTTCTGCAAAGCGAATTGAAATTTTACTGTCTCCATCAATCACTAATGGGCGAGAAGAAAGTGTGTGTGGGAACATCGGCACAAGGGCAATCGCATTTAAATTTGGCGTTAAAATTGGGCCGCCTGCGGAAAGCGAATAAGCGGTTGAACCTGTGGGAGTGGAAACAATTAAACCATCTGAACGCTGAGAAAACGCGAATTTATCATTGATGTAAACATGGAAATCAATCATGTGCGCAATTTTAGCCGGATGAATCACCGCCTCATTTACGGCATTGCTACTGGAGATAATTTCGCCGTTTCGTTCAATTTTAGCTTCCAATAAAAAACGCTCTTCCACAAAAAACTCACCATGTTCTAAACACGCTTCGAGCTGTGCATAAGCATTTTTCGGGTCAATATCGGTCAAAAAGCCTAAGTTGCCTCGGTTAATACCAATCATTGGAATATTATATTTAGCCAAAATGCGAGCACGCCCTAGCATATTGCCATCACCACCGATTACAATCACGAGTTGAGCTTGCTCTCCAATTTCTTCAACCGTTGCTAACACCTCTTCCGGTAAACCGAATTTTTCACCCACCTCTTTTTCGACTAAAACTTGATATCCTCGCTCTTTCAGCCATTGATACAAGTTTTTATGCATTTGCAAATTAATGTCGCGACGTGGTTTTCCCATCAAGGCGATGGTTTTAAATGATTTGACTAATTCATCCATAACTATGATTGCTCCCAAGTGCAAACTCACCGATTTCTGACCGCACTTGAATTTAAAATTTTAGCCATTATATTACATAGCAATTCAGTTTTGCTAAAATAGCACTAATTTTTGATAAATGGAGAAAAAGATGTCAGAACAAGCACAAAACTTAAATGAAAATGAAGAACTTGTTGAAGAAGTTCAGCAGGAAACCACCGCAACGGAAGATCCGTTAGAAGAAGCGATTGCCCGTGTACAAGAACTTGAAGAACAATTAAAAGCACAAGTAGAAGAAACCTCTAAAAAAGAGCAAGATTTATTGCTCCGTACGCGTGCAGAAATTGATAATATGCGTCGTCGTAGCGAACAAGACATCGAAAAAGCACATAAATTTGCGCTCGAAAAATTCTCAAAAGACATTTTAAATACCATTGATAACTTAGAGCGTGCGCTTGCCACACCAGCCAATAAGGAAGATGAAAACATCAAAGCCCTATTCGATGGTGTCGAGCTGACTTTAAAAGAGTTACTCTCAACGGTTTCTCGCTTTGGTGTCGAGCCTGTTGGTGCAGTAGGCGATACCTTTAATCCGGATCTTCACCAAGCTATCTCTATGCAACCAGCAGAAGGCTTTACAACTAATCAAATCACCACCGTTTTACAAAAAGGTTATACCTTAAATGGTCGAGTGATTCGCCCAGCCATGGTAATGGTTGCAGCTTAATTTCTTTTCTATGACTTAAAGAGCGGACGATTTTTCGTCCGTTTTTTTATTGCCAAAAATCTTGACATAGATCAAATTTATTAAAAAATAATTTGAGAATAATTCTCAATAAAAACTCTCTTGATTTCCAGATTTAGCAAGGTTCCTCCACAATTTCAAGCATCAAAACACATAAAACAACACTACATATTGTGTGTTGATCTATTAAATAAAACTATATATAGTGCTTTCGTTTTTTTTTAAAGTTAGCCTATATAGGAGTCATAAAATGAATGCTTTCTTCGTGATTAAGCGTGATGGTTCACGAATTGGGTTTGACCTACAACGTATTACTAATGCAATCAGAAAAGCGGCAAGTGCGGTCAATATTGTTGATGAAATTTATATCCATGATCTGAGCCAGCGAATTAATACCGAGATTTTTAGTCACTATCAGCATGAAATTGATATCAACCAGATTCAAAAAATCGTTGAAGATCACTTAATGACAAGCAAGTATCCACAAATTGCACGTGCTTATATTGAATATCGTCACGATCGTGATCTTGCTCGTGAAAAACGCAGCCAATTAACCAAAGAAATTGAAGGGCTGATTGAACAAAGCAACGTCGAATTGCTTAACGAAAATGCGAATAAAGATGCGAAAGTGATCCCGACCCAGCGGGATTTACTGGCAGGTATTGTGGCCAAACATTATGCTAAACGTCACATTCTGCCAAGAGATGTCGTGGAAGCTCACGAAAAAGGCGAAATCCATTATCACGACTTAGACTACGCGCCATTTTTCCCAATGTTTAACTGCATGCTCGTTGATCTAAAAGGCATGCTTTCACATGGTTTTAAAATGGGTAATGCCGAAATTGAACCGCCTAAATCTATCGGCACAGCAACAGCAGTTACCGCACAAATTATTGCTCAAGTAGCCAGCCATATTTATGGCGGTACAACCATTAATCGTATTGATGAAGTGCTTGCGCCTTATGTTCAACTCAGTTTTGAAAAACATTTGAAAAATGCTGCACAATGGCAAATTCCAGATGCGGAAGGTTATGCAAAAGCGCTAATTGAAAAAGAATGTTTTGATGCGTTTCAATCCCTTGAATATGAAGTTAACACGCTCCATACGTCCAATGGCCAAACGCCGTTTGTTACCTTTGGTTTTGGCTTAGGCACAAGTTGGCAAGAACGTTTAATTCAGCAATCAATCTTGAAAAACCGTATTCGTGGCTTGGGTAAAAATCACAAAACGCCAGTCTTCCCTAAACTGGTCTTTACCATTAAAAAAGGTGTGAACCAAAACGAACAAGATCCAAACTATGATATTAAAAAACTGGCATTAGAATGCGCATCAAAACGCATGTATCCAGATATTTTAAACTATGATCAAGTAATCAAAGTCACTGGCTCATTCAAAGCTCCAATGGGTTGTCGTAGCTTCTTGGGTGCTTATGAAGAAAACGGTCATGAAGTGCATGATGGTCGCAATAATTTAGGTGTGGTGAGTTTGAATCTACCTCGTATTGCTCTTGAAGCACAAGGAAACGAAGAAAAATTCTACCGCACTTTAGATGAACGCTTAGCCCTAGCCAAGAAAGCCTTGCTTACACGTATTGCTCGCTTAGAAAATACCAAAGCCCGTGTCGCGCCAATTCTTTATATGGAAGGTGCTTGCGGCGTTCGATTAAAAGCTGATGATAACGTTGCCGATATTTTCAAAAATGGCCGAGCATCAATTTCTTTAGGCTATATTGGCATTCACGAAACCATCAATGCACTGTATAAAAAAGGACATATTTTTGACGATGAACAACTACGCGAAAAAGGCATCGCAATTGTGCGTCGTTTAAGTGAAGCAGTCAAACAATGGCAGAAAGAAACCGGCTATGCATTTAGCCTTTATTCCACACCAAGTGAAAACTTGTGCGATCGCTTCTGTCGTTTAGATACCAAACAATTTGGTGTGATTGAAGGCGTTACCGATAAAGGCTACTACACTAATAGCTATCACTTAGATGTAGAGAAAAAAGTGAATCCATACGATAAATTAGACTTTGAAATGCCTTATCCTGAATTAGCAAGCGGGGGCTTCATTTGTTATGGCGAATATCCAAATATTCAACATAACCTAAAAGCACTCGAAGATGTGTGGGATTATAGCTACGATCGCGTGCCTTATTATGGCACTAATACGCCAATAGATGAATGTTACGAATGTGGCTTCACAGGAGAATTTAATTGCACAAGTAAAGGCTTTGTTTGTCCGAAATGTGGCAACCATGACAGTGCAAAAGTCTCTGTAACCCGACGAGTTTGCGGTTATCTCGGCAGTCCTGATGCTCGCCCATTCAATGCGGGTAAACAGGAAGAAGTAAAACGCCGTGTAAAACATCTATAATGGTCGTTTCGTTATTATGATAAAATAGCTCATCAGAAATGAGCTATTTTTATTTCAATAAATAAGGAAGAATCATGCCAACACTTAGTCAAATCACACAATCCATTATGCAAGACCCCGACAATCAATCTTTTACGTTACAAGGCATTGAACCGCTTTTTGCTGCACCAACGACAGCTCGCATTAACATTGTCGGACAAGCTCCCGGAATTAAAGCCCAAGAAAGTCGTTTATATTGGAATGATAAAAGCGGTGATCGCCTACGTGAATGGCTCGGTGTGGATCGCGATACCTTCTATCATTCTGGTTTGTTTGCTGTCATCCCGATGGACTTTTATTACCCTGGAAAAGGCAAATCCGGTGATTTACCACCGCGCAAAGGCTTCGCAGAAAAATGGCATCCGCTAATTCTCGCTAATTTGCCTAATATTGAGCTGACGATTCTTATTGGACAATATGCACAAAAATACTATTTGCCAGAAAATAACCTTAATGTCACTGAGACGGTTCACCATTTTCGTGATTTTCTTCCTCACTTTCTTCCGCTTGTTCACCCTTCTCCACGCAACCAAATTTGGCTCAAGAAGAATCCGTGGTTTGAACAAGAAATAGTACCAACATTACAAAAACAAGTGAAAGCGATTTTATCCCGTTAAACAAATATTCCACGAATAAAGAGCGGTCAAAAATATCTGATTTTGACCGCTCTTTGCTTTAATACTAATCAATTTTTAGTACCTCCCTATTTTCTGATTAAACACACTTATGCTAGAATCGCCAACTTCTTAAAATATATAGAAAAAAATATATAGGAAAAAATATATGCAACAAACTCCCATTACGGACTCGCAATCTAAAGCTTGGAATAAAAATGCAGTGGTATTCCTTGCTGATGTGATTCTCTTTTTTGTTTTATTAAACATTCTTCCTTTTGAGCCTGCTGCCAATAAAGGCTTAGCATTATTGGCATTCGTGGCTATTTTATGGTTAACAGAAGCGGTAAACGTGACTATCACGGCGCTATTTGTTCCTATTTTGTCGGTATTACTCGGATTGGTAAATAGTCGTGAGGCGCTTGTTGCCTTTGCTGATCCTACCATTTTCTTATTCTTTGGTGGTTTTGCGATTGCTACCGCATTAAATGTGCAAAAGATCGACAAAATGATTTCTAATAAAATCATGCAATTAGCAAAAGGTCGTCTCTTTGTTGCGGTGCTTTACCTTTTCTTAGCAACCGCATTTTTATCTATGTGGATGAGTAATACAGCGACTGCAGCGATGATGATTCCGCTTTCAATGACCATTCTCAGTCAATTAGATCAAAAAGAAGAACATAATACTTATGTCTTCGTACTTTTAGGGATCGCTTATAGTGCGACCATCGGTGGAATGGGAACGCTTGTGGGAAGCCCGCCTAATGCCATTGCCGCTTCACAGCTCCATTTAGATTTTGCTGACTGGTTAATGTATGGCACGCCAGTGATGTTAATTTTATTCCCGCTTATTATTGGTTGGTTATATATTGTATTTAAACCAAAATTAGGCCTTCATTTTGCTGCTGAATTTGAAAAAATTCATATGACTAAACAACGTGTTTTAACCTTGGTCATTTTTATCACCGTAGCGATTCTTTGGATTTTTGGTGGATACCTTAACCCTATTATTTCGCAATTATTAGGCTTACCAAAACCAATTGGTAGTTTTGACAGTATGGTTGCACTCTCCGCAGCGATTGTCATTTGTGTAACGGGGATCGCAAGTTGGAAACAAGTACAAGAAAATACAGAATGGGGCGTGCTGTTCCTCTTCGGTGGCGGTTTAACCTTAAGCTCTGTATTGACTCAGTCTGGTGCAAGTAAAATCATGGCAGATGGTATTGTCTTCATTATTGAAGGCGGTCACTACTATGTGATGGCATTAATTGTTGCAGCCTTTATTGTCTGTTTAACTGAGTTTACCTCAAACACAGCAAGTGCTGCTTTACTGGTTCCAATCTTTATTTCTATTGCAAATGCACTGAATATGCCACCACTTGGTTTTGCAATGATTATCGGTCTAGGGGCATCCTGTGCCTTTATGATGCCGGTTGGTACACCACCGAATGCGATTGTGTACTCGACTGGTTTTGTTAAACAATCCGAAATGATCCGCGTGGGTAAATTTATTGATTTAACCTGTATGCTAATTATCGGGACAATTGCTTATATCTTCTGGATGTAACCTTTAAAACCTAATAAGTGCGGTTAAAAACAAGATGATTTTTAACCGCACTTTTTTATTTTCTTTACGCAAACGTTTGCGGTAAATGAAAATTAACGTATAATTCGCACAATTTTTTTACTTAGGGAAACCAAATGAATAACAACCTGCTTTATACAGTGGAAGACAAACCACCTTTCGGATTGAGTTTACTCCTTGCCGCACAGCATTTACTTGCCGCACTCGGGGGAATTATTGCCGTACCATTGGTCATTGGTAACGTCTTAAAATTACCGACTGAAGATACCATTACATTAGTTAATGCAGCACTTTTAATTTCTGGTGTAGTAACCGTTATCCAATGTAAAGGCTTGGGGCCTATTGGTATTCGTTTACCAAGTGTGATGGGGACCAGTTTTACTTTCGTTGCTGCTGCACTTGCCATTGGTTTCAGTGAATATGGCATCGCTGGTATATTAGGTTCTTCTCTCATTGGTTCCTTAGTGATGATTATCGGCAGCTTTTTCATGCCGTATATTCGTAAATTATTCCCACCACTTGTGACGGGAACTGTCGTTATGATGATCGGCTTAAGCCTGATTCCAGTTGCCGTTGACTGGTTTGCAGGTGGTCAACGTGGTGATGCGAATTATGCGACGCCAGAAAATTTAATGATGGCGAGCTTTGTCTTAGTGATCGTGGTAGCTCTCGTGCAATGGGGTAAAGGCATTTTCTCTGCAGCCGCGATCGTTATTGGGATGATGACAGGCTATCTTGTGTGTTTAGCCATGGGATGGGTAAGCTTTGAAGGTGTAAAACAAGCACAAACTTTCGCGATTCCGCAACCACTGCACTTTGGCTTAGCTTTCCCAATTTCAGGTATTATCGGCATGTCCATTGCCTATTTAGTGACAATCGTTGAATCAAGCGGTAACTTCTTAGCACTAGGTAATGCCACCAAAACCGAAATTACTGGCAGACATTTACGAGGCGGGGTTTTAGCCGATGGTTTAGGATCAGCCTTAGCCGCCATTATGTCCACCACGCCATTCTCATCATTCTCACAAAACATTGGTGTCATTTCTCTAACTGGCGTGGCAAGCCGTCACGTGGTTGCGCTAACCGGTGTGCTTCTCGCTTTAGCCGGTTTATTCCCTGTATTCGGTGCATTAATTGTATCAATTCCATTACCAGTATTAGGTGGTGCAGGCTTAATGATGTTCGCGATGATTATCGCCGCGGGTATCCAAATGTTAGATAAAGTGGCGCGTAGCAAACGTAATGGTTTAATTATTGCCATTTCCATTGGCTGTGGCTTAGCGGTGACGACTCGTCCAGAATTGCTTGATAAATTACCGCACTTCTTCAAAGAAGTGCTCGGTTCAGGCATTACCGTAGGCTCATTACTTGCCTTAATTCTTAACCTTGTCCTTCCAGAAGATAAAGTGGAAGAAACAAAAGAATTAAAATAGATAGCGAATAAGGGCAGATTAACACTGCCCTTTTCTTTTCCTGTAAAACATTTCTAAAACGGACCGCACTTTGTTAAAATCATGCATCATTTTCCATTTATGAAGGAATAAAAATGGCAGATTTACCTTTCTTCGTTGAGCTCAACGAACAAAATCTTACTGAAACGTTGCAACGTTCGGTGGAAACCCCGCTTGTCATTAACTTTTATGCACCAAGCCATCAAGAATCGGCAGATTTTGCAAAAGTCTTACAACGTGTTGCAGAACAATACCAAGGACAATTTATCCTCGGCTTAGTGAATTGTGAAACAGAGCAAATGATTGCTGCTCAATTTCGTATTCAAGCATTGCCTACGACCTATCTTTTCAAAGAGGCTCAAGCAATAGATGCGTTCCCTGGTGCATTAGATGAAGCCAGTTTATTGCAACGTTTGAGTGCAATTTTGCCAAAAGAAGAAGATTTAAAATTCCAAAAAGCCTTAGATTTTTTACAAGTGGAAGATTACAACTCCGCCCTTCCATTACTGAAAGAGGCGTGGGAGCTTTCAGATAAGAAAAATAGCGATGTGGCATTACTTTATGCGGAAACCTATATCGCCATGAAAAAAACAGAGCCTGCGGCAGATATTTTAGCGCAAATTCCGATTCAGGATCGCGATAGCCGTTGGCATGGATTACAGGCACAGATTGAGCTTTTAATTAAATCCGCTGATACGCCAGAAATTCAGCAATTACAAGCGGATTATGCGAAAAATCCAACGCCTGAAATTGCGTTGAAATTGGCAGTTCAGCTCCATCAAGCTAATCGAAACGAAGAAGCATTAGATTTATTATTTAGCATTCTTAAGCAAGATCTTTCTGCAGAAAATGGTGAAGTGAAACAACAGTTTTTATCTATTTTATCAGCCATTGGCAATGCGGATCCTATCACCAATAAATATCGCCGATTGCTGTATTCATTGCTTTACTAATACGATCAACTATTTTTTTATGTATGAAAGCTTTATAATGAACGAATTCCGAAAGCCTCATGCTTTATTTTATAAACAAAGGATTCTTTATGTCAGACGTTAAACACAGCAAATTATTAATTTTAGGTTCAGGCCCTGCAGGTTATACCGCAGCCATTTATGCTGCTCGTGCAAACTTAAAACCTGTTTTAGTGACCGGTCTTCAACAAGGTGGCCAACTTACTACTACGGATGAAATTGAAAACTGGCCTGGTGATTTTGAAATGACCACGGGTCCAGGTTTAATGCAACGTATGTTGCAACACGCTGAAAAATTTGAAACAGAAATCGTGTTTGATCATATTAATAAAGTCGATTTATCTTCTCGCCCGTTCAAACTTTATGGCGATATGCAAACCTTCACATGTGATGCATTAATCATCGCAACAGGGGCATCAGCACGTTATATCGGATTAGAATCTGAAACCGCTTATAAAGGCCGTGGCGTTTCAGCTTGTGCAACCTGTGATGGTTTCTTCTATCGCAATAAACCAGTTGCTGTTGTCGGTGGTGGAAATACCGCCGTTGAAGAAGCACTTTACTTGGCTAATATTGCGTCTGAAGTACATTTAATCCATCGTCGCGATAGTTTTCGTGCGGAAAAAATCCTAATCGATCGCTTATACAAAAAAGTCGAAGAAGGCAAAATCGTGCTTCATACTGACCGCACTTTGAATGAAGTGTTAGGCGATAACATGGGAGTAACCGGTGTACGTTTAGAAAACGTGAAAACCGGCGAAAAAGAAGACGTAAAATTAGACGGCTTATTTATTGCTATCGGTCATGCGCCAAACACTGAAATTTTCCAAGGTCAGCTTGAACTTAATAACGGTTATATCGTTGTTAAATCCGGTCTTGAAGGTAACGCGACAGCAACCTCTGTAGAAGGCGTATTTGCGGCAGGTGATGTGATGGATCATAACTATCGCCAAGCCATTACTTCAGCAGGAACAGGCTGTATGGCGGCATTAGATGCTGAACGTTATTTAGATGCACAAGAATAAGTGCGCTAAATTCTCATGTAAGGTGCGTAAAACAAGGTTTCACGCACCTATTATTTTTCAAAGGTAGATTTTTTTAATCATCCACCCAACTCATCCTATCCTAGGATAAATAAAAACAATGGACAAACTTCGCCAAAAATATTTACAAAAATGGCTTCGTGCGCAGCAACAACCTGTTAAAAAATTAATGCGCACCAATATTGCCCTTGCCACACTTTCCTCCTTAATTCTTGTGGCTCAAACCTATTTTCTTGCGACATTGCTCGACAAGCTCATTATGCAAAATGTCGATCGCGCTGAACTGGTTCCCTATTTTATTGCATTAATCATTACTTTTGCTTTACGTGCGGTCATTTTATGGCTACGCGAAAAAATTGGCTTTAAAGCAGGTCGATTACTACGCAATCATATGCGCCAAAAAATCTTAGATAAAATCCATCAAGTTGGTCCCGCAACCATCAATAACAAACCAGCCGGAAGCTGGGCAAGTATCATGCTTGAACAAGTGGAGAATCTGCATAACTTCTATGCGCGTTTCTTACCACAACAAAGTTTGTCAGCCATTGTACCAATGGTGATTTTAATTGCTGTATTCCCGCTCAACTGGGCGGCTGGACTGATTTTGATGATCACTGCACCGCTTGTACCAATTTTTATGATTCTGGTAGGGATTGCCGCAGCAGATAGCAGCCAAAAAAATATGGCTACCCTTTCTCGCTTAAGTGCTCAATTTTTGGATCGCTTACGCGGTTTAGAAACCTTGCGTCTTTTCAACCGCACTTCAGAACAAACACAACATATTGAAAGCACAACGGAAGACTTCCGTGAAACGACCATGGCTGTACTTAAAATGGCGTTTCTCTCTTCTGCTGTATTAGAGTTTTTCACCTCCATTTCCATTGCTTTAATGGCGGTGTACTTTGGTTTTAGCTATTTAGGACAAGTGGAATTTGGCACTTATGGCACCACGCTGACCTTATTTACTGGCTTTTTCTGCTTAATTCTTGCGCCAGAGTTTTATCAACCATTGCGAGATCTCGGTACTTACTATCACGATCGTGCAGCAGGTATTGGTGCTGCTGATGCCATTGTCGATTTCTTAGAAACAGATTATTTAATTGCACATCAAGGCAATGAACAAATTCCAGCACAAAGTGCGGTCGAAATTCAGGCTAAAAATTTAGTGGCGCTTTCTCCACAAGGTCAACCATTAACGAAGCCTCTTTCATTCCATATTCCGAAAGAAAGCCATATTGCCCTTGTCGGTCAAAGTGGCGCAGGAAAAACCTCTTTAATCAATGTATTACTGGGTTTCTTACCTTATGAAGGCAGCTTAAAAATTAACGGTGTTGAACTTAATCAAAGCCGTTTAAGCGACTGGCGAAAACAAATTGCGTGGGTAGGGCAAAACCCATTACTGCTACAAGGTAGCATCAAAGAAAATCTACTTTTAGGTGATATTCAAGCAACTGATGAGCAAATTGAGCAAGCCTTGATTTCTGCGCAAGCGAAAGAGTTTACCGACAAATTAGGCTTGGATAGCGAAATTAAAGATGGTGGGATGGGTGTATCCGTAGGCCAAGCTCAACGCTTAGCTATCGCACGCGCTTTACTACACAAAGGCAATTTATTATTACTTGATGAGCCAACGGCTAGCCTCGATGCTCAGTCTGAAAATCTGGTACTTGCTGCTCTTGCAGAAATGAGCCATAACCAAACTACCCTAATGATCACACACCGTATTGAAGATCTAAAACAATGCGATAACATTTTAGTGATGCAAGAAGGTGAAATTGTTCAACAAGGGCATTTCAACCAATTAAAAGATCAAGGCTTCTTTGCCGAATTATTGGCTCAACGAAAAGAGGATATTCAATAATGCGTGCTTTACTTCCCTTTTTACGTTTATTTAAATTCGCCAAGTTGTCTTTATTTTTAGGCTTGGTTTTAATGATTACCGGCCTTGCATCTAGCATAGGCTTGCTGACCACATCGGGTTGGTTTTTAGCTGCAACAGCAATTGCGGGTCTTGGCACGTTATTTAATTTCTTCTATCCTTCTGCTTCTGTGCGTGGGCTTGCCATTGGCCGTACCCTTTTCCGTTATTTTGAAAAGTTGGTGACACACGATGCGACTTTCCGAATTTTGGCTAAATTACGGGTACAAGTTTTTGAGAAAATTATTCCATTAAGCCCTGGTGTGTTAAATCGCTACCGTAACAGCGATTTGCTAAACCGCTTAGTGTCAGATGTGGATACCCTCGATAGCCTTTATCTTCGCTTAATTGCGCCATTTATTACGGCTATTTTTGTGATTCTAGCTATGTGCATTGGCCTAAGTTTCGTCAATGTACCTTTAGCCTTAGGTCTAGGTGTGAGTCTGCTTTTATTGGTATTGGTTATTCCAACCGTTTTCTACCAACTGGGTAAAAAATTCGGTGATAAACTCGTGCATTCACGTGCACTTTACCGCACACAATTCTTAGAATTTATCCAAGCGCAAGCGGAATTATTGCTCTTTAATGCCGAAGATAAATTGAAAGATAACATGGCAAAAACTGAAGCAAATTGGCAAGCAGACCAACAAAAAGAAGCCAATTTAAGCGGATTTTCAACCGCCCTTTCACTCTTTTTAAATGGTTTAATTATTGCCGCAATGTTGTGGTTTAGCTCACAAGCGGAATTTGGCAACGATGAATATCGTATGGCGTTTATTGCGCTTTTCACTTTTGCCGCCCTTGCATCATTTGAAATCTTAATGCCATTAGGTTCGGCGTTCTTACATATCGGGCAAGTAATTGCGTCAGCTGAACGTGTAACAGATATTATCGAACAACAACCATTAGTAGCTTTTAATGGCAAAGCGGAATTCGATCAAAACGCGACTACATTAATTGAAGCAAAAGATCTTTCTTTTACCTATCCTGAACGTCAAAATCGTGCTTTAGAAAACCTAAATTTAACCATTCAAAAAGGCCAAAAAGTCGCGATTTTAGGTAAAACAGGTAGCGGAAAATCCACGTTATTACAGCTTTTAGTGCGTAATTATGATGCTAATCAAGGAGAATTAAGCCTTGCTGGTAAACCAATTTCTGATTATGCAGAAGACACATTACGCAGCCAATTCTGCTTTTTAACACAACGTGTTCATGTATTTAGCGATACACTTCGTCAAAATCTGCAATTCGCAAGTGCGGTCAATATTTCAGATGAAAAAATGATCGAGGTGTTAAATCAAGTTGGTTTAGGCAAATTGTTGGAACAAGAACAAGGCTTAGATATTTGGCTCGGTGATGGTGGCCGTCCACTATCAGGTGGAGAACAACGTCGTTTGGGCTTAGCGCGTATTTTGCTTAATGATGCGCCAATTTTATTATTAGATGAGCCAACAGAAGGTTTAGATCGCGAAACTGAGCGCCAAATTTTACGTTTGATTCTTGCTCATGCTGAAAATAAAACCTTAATTATGGTGACTCACCGCTTAACGGCGATTGAGCAATTTGATGAGCTTTGTGTGATTGATGAAGCGAAGCTAATTGAAAAAGGCACTTACGCAGAATTATTGCAATTAGAAAAAGGGTTCTTCAAACAACTAGTGGAACGTGTGTAAAATAAGGAAGGATAAGTTGGGTGGAAATCTTCCCAGCTTATTCTCGGCACACAGAAATTCCGACTTTGGCTGCTTTCTTCCGAACCTGACCGAGTAAACCGGACACCGTTGCGAGAGACCGAGAAGATTTCCATTGATATCGCAATGCGATTAGGTGGGCTATTATGCAAGAATTGGCCCTGTATTGCAAAGGTTAATTTATCAATTCGGTGAATTTGACGAGAAAATCAACCGCACTTTTAAGGTAAAACCATGAACTATCTCCAATACTACCCTACCGATGTTGTAAATGGCGAAGGCACACGTTGTACCCTTTTCGTTAGCGGTTGTACGCATGGTTGCCGTGGTTGCTACAACCAAAAGAGCTGGTCTTTTGATAATGGCGTATTATTTGATGAAGCGATGGAACAACAAATCATCAATGATTTAAAAGATACGCGCATTAAACGTCAAGGGCTCACACTTTCCGGTGGAGATCCGATGCATCCTCGTAATGTTGAAGCCTTACTTCCTTTTGTACAACGTGTCAAAAAAGAATGTCCAGATAAGGACATTTGGGTGTGGACGGGTTATAAACTGGATGAACTTGATGATTATCAACGTCAAATGTTGCCTTATATTGACGTGCTCATTGATGGAAAATTTATACAAGAACAGGCTGACCCAAGCTTGGTTTGGCGTGGTTCAGCCAATCAAGTGATTTATCGTTTTAAGGTTTAACCGAATAAGGTTAAGCTATTCTGCCAAGCCGTTTCTTTAATTACTTCAGCATTTTCACTTCTTAAACGGCATAACGCCTCAAAGGTATGAACAATCCGTTCTGGTCGATTAGGTTGCCCTTGAAAGCCAAACACCGGCATATCTGGTGTATCCGTTTCTAACACCAACGCTTCTAATGGTAACTTCGCAATCGCCTGGCGTGTTTTATTCGCGCGTTCATAAGTAATGGTACCGCCTACGCCAATTTTATAGCCTAAATCCACAAATCGTTTTGCTTGATCATAACTTCCTGAAAAACCATGCACCACACCACATTTTGGCAAATTGGCTTGTTTTAAAAAGCGAAATAATTGCTCATGGGATTTGCGGCTATGCAAATTAACCGACAGATTGTATTTCTTCGCTAAATAAAGCTGACTTTCTAAAAAGTGCTGTTGCTTTTGCCATAATTCATCCGTCAATAAATCTGGAATCGCACATTCTAAGCCTATTTCTGCTACAGCTGTACAATTTTGATCACGTACAGATAACGCTGCGTCCAACGTTTCTAAATCATGCTCTTGATGTTCTTTGATATAAAGAGGGTGTAACCCAAGTCCACAATAAAGATGCTCTGGGAAAAGTGCGGTCATATTTTGGATTGTTTTAAAATCCGACTCTTTTACCGCCACAATCAAGATTTTCTGCACATCAGCTTGCTTAGCGTTCTCCACAAGCTGAGCTAATGGCTCACCAGTGTCATGATGAAGATAATCAAGGTGGGTATGAGTATCGAAGAAAGGCATTGCGTTATTTCACTTAAGAAAAAAAGTGTGTAGATTGCGCATCTACACACCAAATTAATTATTCAACAGAAACGGATGTAATCACCACATCTTCTGTCGGAACGTCTTGGTGGAAACCTTTATTACCGGTTTTTACTTTCTTAATTTTATCAACCACATCCATCCCTTCAACCACTTCACCGAATACGGCATAGCCCCATTCTTGTACCACTTCACGGCCAAACATCTCTTTTGAACGGTAGTTTAAGAAGTCATTATCTGCCACGTTAATGAAGAATTGTGCCGTTGCAGAATGTGGATCAGAGGTACGCGCCATGGCGATTGTGCCACGTTTATTGCTTAAACGATTGTTTGCTTCATTTTGGATCGGTGCGTTTGTTGCTTTTTCACGCATTCCGCTTTCCATACCACCGCCTTGAATCATAAATCCATCAATAACACGATGGAAAATTGTGTTATTATAGAAGCCGTTTTTACAATAATTTAAAAAGTTTTCTGCAGTGATTGGCGCTTTATCAAAATCAAGTTTAATTTTAATATCGCCAAAATTTGTGTGTAATGTAACCATGTTGTTTTCCTCTTGAAAATTAAGGCGTTCATTATTTCACAAATGGCGAGAAAGTGCCACCATGAGCAGAAAAAGTGCGGTCGTTTTCCAACCTGTTTTAAGAGAAAAAATATGTTAAAGATCTTTAATACCCTCACTCGAGAAAAAGAAGTGTTCAAACCTATCCATGAAGGAAAAGTGGGTATGTATGTGTGCGGCGTGACCGTTTACGATTTATGCCATATTGGCCACGGCCGTACCTTTGTATGTTTTGATGTGATTGCTCGCTACTTACGCTCTTTAGATTACGATTTGACTTATGTGCGTAATATCACGGATGTGGACGATAAAATCATTAAACGTGCATTAGAAAACAAAGAAACCTGCGATCAACTTGTAGATCGTATGGTGCAAGAAATGTATAAAGATTTTGATGCGTTAAACGTACTACGTCCTGATTTTGAGCCTCGTGCAACGCATCATATTCCTGAAATTATTGAGATTGTGGAAAAACTGATTGCGCGTGGTCATGCTTATGTTGCAGACAATGGCGATGTGATGTTTGATGTGGAAAGCTTTAAGGAATACGGCAAATTATCACGCCAAGATCTCGACCAATTACAAGCGGGCGCACGTATTGAAATTAATGAAATCAAGAAAAATCCAATGGATTTCGTGCTTTGGAAAATGTCAAAAGAAAACGAACCAAGCTGGCCGTCCCCATGGGGTGCAGGTCGTCCAGGTTGGCACATTGAATGTTCGGCAATGAACTGCAAACAACTTGGCGAACATTTTGATATTCACGGTGGCGGTTCTGACCTAATGTTCCCGCATCACGAAAATGAAATTGCACAATCTTGCTGTGCTCACGGTGGTCAATATGTGAATTATTGGATCCATTCTGGCATGATTATGGTTGATAAAGAAAAAATGTCGAAATCCCTCGGCAACTTCTTCACTATTCGTGATGTATTAAACCACTACAATGCAGAAGCGGTGCGTTATTTCTTATTAACGGCACACTATCGCAGCCAACTCAATTATAGTGAAGAAAACCTGAACTTAGCACAAGGTGCATTAGAACGTTTGTACACGGCTTTACGTGGCACCGATCAAAGTGCGGTCGCTTCAGGCGGTGAAAATTTTGTGGAAGCCTTCCGCGAAGCAATGGACGATGATTTCAATACGCCGAATGCCCTTTCTGTCTTATTTGAAATGGCGCGTGAAATCAATAAATTGAAAACTGAAGATGCAGAAAAAGCCAATGGCCTTGCTGCGCGTTTACGTGAATTAGCGGGTATCTTAGGTTTACTTCAACAAGATCCAGAAAAATTCTTACAAGCGGGCTCTGACGATGATGAAGTCGCAAAAATTGAAGCGCTCATCAAACAACGCAACGAAGCGCGTGCTGCTAAAGATTGGGCTGCTGCAGATGCGGCTCGTAATGAACTCACTGCAATGGGAATTGTGTTAGAAGACGGCCCTAACGGCACGACGTGGCGTAAACAATAATCTCACTTTGATACAAAAACTGCGGTCAAATTGACCGCAGTTTTTCTTTTAAGAAGAAAGCATTACATTTTCGGTTTTTCCATTGTTTTTGCTTTTTTCTTCATTTCTTTTGCTTTCATTTCTTTTGTTTTCATATCATCAGATTTCATTCCTTCTGATTTCATATTATCCATTTTCATGTCGTGAGATTTCATATCATGAGATTTCATCATCCCATCAGATGCCATTTTGTCATTTTGCATTGGCATAGCGTCTTTTGTCATCGGCATGGAATCTTTTGTCATCGGCATGGAATCTTTTGCCATCGACATTTCATTAGATTTCATATCGGTCGCATAAAGACTGGTTGCGAAGAAAAGTGCAGCAATAGCAGTAAAGGTTGTTTTTGAAGTAATATTTTTCATTTTGAATCTTCCTTAATTTGTGAATAATTAGCATTGGATGGAAAGGTTTCCCCTTTCATTATCATTAGACGAATGAGAAATCTATTTCTTACACTTTTTTCAAGGAAAAAATATGAAAACTGGAATTTCCAATAAAGACTTGGCTCAAATTAGAGAGCAAATGCTGAAATTTGCCACATTACAGGTGGGCGATTCTGTATTAGCTGAAGATTTGGTGCAAGAGAGTTTTTTAAGTGCATTTAACCATCTTGAGCAATTTAAACGACAAGCGGCATTTAAGACCTGGGTCTTTGCTATCTTAAAAAATAAAATCATTGATTTTCTTCGCCAGAAAGGCAAATTAGTGCTAGAAATCGAAATTGAAGATGAAGAACAAACTAATCATTTCTTTGATGAAGGGGGCCACTGGAAAGCTGAACATTCTCCACTCGATCTCGAACTGAGCGAAAGTGCGGTCTATTCTGAAGAATTCTGGCTGATTTTTGAAACTTGCTTAACTTGCCTGCCAGCCAAACAAGCCAAGATTTTTATGATGAGAGAGTTTTTGGAATTATCTTCCGAAGAAATTTGCCAAGAAAATCAACTAAGCATAAGTAACTTGCACACGACACTCTATCGTGCTCGCTTACAACTTCAAAACTGCTTATCTCATAAACTTTAAGGAGTGATTTTATGAAATGTCGCCAAGCGACTCGACTCATTTCAGATGCGCAAGAACGCTCATTAATGACTAAAGAAAAAATTGGGCTCAATTTGCATCTTGCCATCTGTACACATTGCCGTAAATTTCAACGAAATTGTGGCACATTGAGAAAATTAATGAAGGATTTCAAAGGATAAAAAAGCGGAAGAGAACTTCCGCTTATTACTCTATTACTTCGCCATTAATGCTGTTGCACGTGAAATCACTTCTTTGACTTCATCATCCGTCAATTTACCTTCTTTCACAAATTGCACCTTGCCGGTTTTATCAAGCAAAATAATCACGCTGTCTTTTTCACGTAATCCCCACGCATTTTTAACCGCACTTTTATCATCTAAAATCACTTGGCTGTGGGCATTTTCTTTTTTACCTTTTTCTGCACTACTTTTCACAAACATGCCTGTGCCCACGACGGCATCATCTGCATTAATAATAGTCGTGGTTTGATATTTAGCTTGGTTAAAATGAGAGGCTTTGATGGCTTCAATCATCGCTTGATTTTTCTCTTTTGCTGCACTTCTGCCTGCAATATGTTGAATCACTCGAACTTTGCCTGGCAATGCCGTTGAGCTCCATGATTTATAAGACACATCATTTCCATTTAAAGTGATTTCACCTTTATCCGAAACCGTTACGTTAGCTAAAAGCTGATTAGGTTGAATATTGTGGGCGAATACATTGACTGAAATTAAACTTCCCATCACTGCACTCAAAAGCATAATTTTTTTCATAAATACCTCATAAATTTCGTGAAATTGCCCATTTTTTGGCGAATAGTCACTTTTTTGTTATACTCCGTGCGCATTATACTTTGCTTAAATCAGATAAAGAAGGAAAAAGAAATGGATCAAATGCCAGCTTGCCCAAAATGTAAAGGCGAATATGTTTATCATGATTCTGTAAATTTTGTTTGCCCTGATTGTGGTAATGAGTGGAATGGTAATGAAACAGTTGAAGCCGATGACGATCAACTGATTGTTAAAGATAGCAACGGTAATTTATTAGCCGATGGTGATGATGTGCTTTTAATTAAAGATTTAAAATTAAAAGGCTCATCTGAAGTGTTGAAGAAAGGCACTAAATTCAAAAATATCCGTTTAGTTAACGGAGATCACAACGTCGATTGTGGAAAAATCATGTTGAAATCCGAATTCTTGAAAAAAGCTTAAGAATTCACAATAAAAAGAGCGGTCGATTTTAACGTTGTTTTAAATCGACCGCTCTTTTTTTATTTTCGTTATACCTTCGCAGGCTTCACAATTTCACTTGGATAACAACCAAGCACTTTCAGATAATTACTGAATTGCTTAAGCTCCTCCAAGGCAATTTGGGTATCTGGATGATGAATGTTTCCTTCAATCTCCAAATAGAACATTTCTTCCCAAGGTTTGCCATAAATTGGACGAGATTCAAGCTTGGTCATATTAATACCGTGCTTTTTAAACACAAGTAAAGCATCCACTAGGGAACCCGCTTGTTGCGATGTTGTCATCAACAATAAGGTTTTCGTGTGTATTTGCGGTGAAACTTCACGAGCTTGTTTGGCTACCACAATAAAACGAGTAATGTTGTTTTCTTGATTCGCAATATTATGTCTTAACACATGTAAGCCGTAAAGCTTGCCGCCATCTTCATTACCTAATGCTGCAATGTTAGGTTTATTCAAGCTTGCCACGAGCTGCATTGCATGAGAGCTACTTTCGCAGTACTCAATATGCACACGCTCAAGACTTTGAATAAATTGACTACACTGCTGGATCACCTGAGGATGGCTATAAAGCGTATCAATTTTACTTAAATCATCTTGCTCATTCACTAAAACACAGTGCTTGATAGGATAAGCCAACTCGCCTACCAAAAATAAGGTGGTATGTTGAAGCAGATCATAAACTTCATTAATTGCACCTGACGTGGTGTTTTCTAAAGGCAGTACACCATAATCAGCTTCTCCACTTTCAACCTTTTCAAAAATTTGAGCAAAGGAATCACAGCTGATTTCTGCAAACTGCTGATTATAACGAGCCGCATAATTACGCGCAGCCAAATTAGAGTAAGAACCACGCTTGCCTAAGAAAGCAATATGTAACGTTTCTTCTCGTTGCTCATTGAGCTTTTTCTGCAAATACACTTGCTGTGTGAGCACAGAATCTTCAATGATCTTTTGGAAGACTGAGGTAATATATTGTGGTTCAAGCTGATAATTTTGACTTTCAGCAAACTGCACAAGCTCTTGTAAGAGTTGTTGCTCTCGCTCTAAATCACGTAACGCTTTTTGCGTCACTTCTTTGCTTCTTACTACATCATATGCCAGGCGGTGACGCTCTGAAAGCAACTTTAACAAGCTGCGATCAATTTGCGTAATTTGCTGACGAATTTCTGATAAATCTAATGCCATTTCATTCCTTATTTAAAGGTTACTTCATTATGAGGGATGTATTTCTCAGCATTAATAGGTGAATTTTTCTCAAAAAATTCTTTTAAAACATCCGCATCAATAAAACCTGTGTTGACGAAAGTTGGATTTTTTGTCATAACTGGATAACCATCTCCACCTGCTGCATTATAGCTTGGTAAAGAGATACGGTAAGTTTTATTTAAATCCAATGGTTTGCCTTGAATTTTCACATTTTCAACTTTCTTCTCTGCACGATTTACTGTCATGCTGATACCTGAGTATTGTGCGTAGGCACCAGAATCCACTTCTTTCAATGCCACTACATTTAAATAATCCAGTAATTCTTTACCGGTTAATTCGAAATAGCTCACAATATTACCAAATGGATGAATTTTTAAAATATCTTTATAGGTTACATCGCCTTCTTGGATTGAATCACGAATACCACCTGAGTTCATGATACCAATATCAGCTTTCGCTTTTTGGCGTTGTGCTTCTGCAATTAAGTGACCAAGGTTAGTTTGTTCAAAACGGATGATAGTACGATCGCCTTCTAACTTACCTTTTAGTTTACCCACTTTTTGGCTTAATAACGCATCACCTTTATCTTGGTAAGTTTTTAAAAGTTTTTCCATTTCTGGATCTTGTGGAATCTCTTCGGCATAGTTTACATATTCTGTTTTGCCGTCTTCTTTTTTCACTTTTTTCTTCAAGTTCACTGGAATTAATTGATAATTCACTAATTTTAATTCGCCATTTTTGAACTCAAAGTCTGCACGACCAACATATTTACCCCATTCAAATGCTTGCATAATCCAAGTACCATTTTGGAAATCGGGTTTACATGGCTGAGTTGGTTGATAATCTTTAATCCATACGCCTTTTTCATCCACGCAAATCGGATCATGGCTATGGCCACCGATAATCATATCGAATGAGCCTTTATCTAAATTACGTGCAAGGCTCACATCCCCCGGCGCATTTGAACCATGTTTCGCATCATAGTAATAGCCCATATGTGTTAAAGCAATTTTTACATCTGGCTTAACTTTTTCATTTAGCTCTTTTAATGTAGCTCTTGCTACTTTTGTTGGATCTTCAAACTTCACATTGTGAAGGTATTCTGGGTTACCTAATTTTGCAGTATCTTCTGTGGTTAAACCGACCACTGCAATTTTAAGATCTTGTTTATTTAAAATGGTATAAGGCTTAACTAAGGTTTTACCGGTTTTCGTATTAATCACGTTTGCAGATAAGAATGGGAAGTTTGCCCATTTTTCTTGCATATCAAGAATTTGTAGTGGATTATCAAACTCGTGGTTACCTAATACAGTTGCCTCATAGCCCATTGCGTTCATTGCTTTAATGTCAGGTTCTGCTGTTTGCATATCTGACTCAGGTACACCAGTGTTAAAATCACCAGCATTTAATAAAATGAGTGAGCCTCCTTTTTGCTCGACTTCAGCTTTTACGCGATTAACAATTGTTTTGTGAGCAGGAAAGCCATATTCACCTTTTGCATTCGGCCAAAAATGTCCGTGCGTATCATTAGTGTGCAATATGGTAAATTGATAGGTTTTGCCCTGTTCATATGCCATTGCAGCAGAAGTTGCTAGCACAAGAGGAAGCACGGTAAATAATTTTTTCATATAAAAATACCTCTATTTTTGACCGCTCTTTACCTTCGCATAAAACAAAAATAACAGAGCAAGATGGGAAATAAAAAAGCTATACTCCCAAAAGAAGTATAGCTTTTCAACAAAACATTGTTAGATGAGTACCTGCGCGGGTGCAACATAACCTTGTGGAACTTGTTTCTTATCTTCAAAGGTAACAAATTCCCACGCTTCCTGATCGGCAAGTACAGCACGGAGTAACTTATTATTTAAACCGTGACCCGATTTATAAGCTTTGAAATCACCGATGATGTTATAGCCACACATATACAGATCGCCAATCGCATCAAGCATCTTGTGACGAACTAATTCATCTCTGAAGCGTAATCCATCTTCATTTAAGATACGGTAATCATCTAATACGATAGCATTATCTAAGCTACCACCTAATGCAAGACCTTGAGATTGAAGATACTCAATATCTTTCATGAAACCGAAGGTTCTTGCACGACTAATTTGATGTACGAATGCTTGTGCAGAGAAATCCATCACATAATTACGTACATTTTTGCTAATCGCCGGATGATTAAAGTCGATTGTGAAATCTAAACGGAAACCATTGTAAGGTTTAAATTCTGCCCATTTATCACCGTCTTCTACTCGTACATTTTTCTTAATACGAATAAATTTTTTCGGTGCATTTTGTTCTTCAATACCTGCGTCTAAGAGCAAGTAAATGAATGGGCTTGCACTACCGTCCATGATTGGAATTTCAGGTGCATCAACTTCGATAATGATGTTATCAATACCTAAACCAGCTAATGCCGCGTTTAAGTGTTCTACAGTTGAAACACGCACACCTTGCTCATTCACAAGTGCAGTACAAAGCATTGTATCACGCACTGAATCTGCATTCGCAGGGAAAGTCACCGGCGGATTAAGATCAGTACGGCAGTAAATCACGCCAGTATTCGGCATAGCTGGGCGCAACGTTAAGGTTACTTTTTTGCCGCTATGTAAGCCTACACCTGTGACTTTAATGCTTTGTTTTAATGTTCTTTGTTTAATCATCTCTTTTACCTTATTGCTTCACAACAAGATTACTTCTACTCTTATTTCTCATCACGACCAAATGATGCCGGATTAAAGAAATTAGGATTATTTCTTAACTGTTCTAAACGGCTTGGATCAAGCGGTTTATTTAAGTTACCGTATTGCGGATTTTGTTCCTGTGCTGGTTCTGGCTGTGGATTATGTCTTAATGCATCTAAACCATGTAAACCAACTGGCGGTTGTGGCTGAATCGTTTCTTGTGCTACAGGTTGTTGAACTGGCGCTTGTTGTACTGCTGCTTGAGGACGAGCAATAACTACCGGCTCAGCCGCAACAACATCCCCCAAACCTGTTGCAACGATCGTGACACGAATTTCATTGCTCATTTCAGGGACTAAACTGGTACCGACAACGATAGTCGCGTCTTCTGATGCAAAGCTACCTACTGTGTCACCCACCACGTTAAATTCGTCAAAGCCGAGATCCATACCTGAGGTAATATTAACAAGAATACCTTTAGCATTAGAAAGATCGACTTTCTCTAATAAATCATTTTTAATCGCAAGACGCGCCGCTTCTTCTGCACGACCTGCACCTGGTTCACTTTGAGCTGAACCGAAACCAATCATTGCTTGGCCCATTTCCGACATAACGGTTCTTACGTCAGCAAAGTCCACGTTGATTAAACCTGGAGACGTAATCATATCGGAGATGCCCATAACAGAGTTACGTAATACGTCATTTGCAGCAGCAAAAGCATCAATTAACGTTGCATTTTTCGGGAGAACTTTTTGGATTTGTTGGTTAGGAATAATGATCATTGAATCCACGTATTGTGAAAGATCTTTAATCCCTAATTCAGCAAATTGCATACGTTTTTTGCCTTCAAAGCTAAATGGCTTAGTAACAACAGCAACAGTTAGAATACCTAACTCTTTCGCAACTTTAGCGACGATTGGTGCGGCACCAGTACCTGTACCACCGCCCATACCGGCTGCGATAAAGACCATGTCTGCACCTTCAAGCATTTTACGGATTTCTTCTTGGTCATCTTCAGCCGCTTTACGACCTACATTTGGGTTAGCCCCAGCTCCAAGACCTTTCGTTGTTGCACCACCGATTTGTACAGTTTGTTGAACTTGGCTTTTGCGTAATGCTTGCGCATCGGTATTCACCGCATAGAACACGATTTTACCGTGTTCTTCGCTATCAATTGCACTTTCGCCCAAGAAATTACCATTGAATTCTTGTTGCACCATGTTAGCAACCATGTGGTTAACTGCGTTACCGCCGCCTCCACCGACACCGACAACCTTAATCAGTGCACCTGTTTGCTCTTCAAAATCACCATACTCTGGGTATAACATTTGCTGTTCTCCGTTACTGCTAATACTCTGCTAGCACATTAATAAAAGTTAAATTTTTTCTATTGTAAATGAAAAAGCCAAAATGATCAAAATTCTGATTTCACTTTATTGAAAATATTTTTAAGGCCTTTCCAGAATTTTTTTCCTAATGCTTCATCACCATAGTTACTATCCACAGGATCATTATCACTATTTTGATGATGGTATTGTAATAATCCCACTACAGTTGAATATTGTGGGCGATTTACATAATCTGTTAAACCCGTAATATTTAATGGACTAGCAATACGCACCTGACAACCAAATACACTTGATGCACAATCTTTTAAGTCTTCAATCTGTGCTCCACCACCGGTGATAACAACACCCGCAATTAATTCAAATTTAATATGTTTGGTTTCTAAATCTGCTTTGAGCTTATCTAATTCGTCCTTAACAACGCCTAATAGTTCAATATATCTTGCTGAAGTGATTAAAGATAAATCACTTTTTGTTAAAGCGCGTGGTGCTCGCCCACCAATACTTGCCACTTCAATTTTCTTGTCACCATGTAAACGTGCCGGATACAATGCACTCGCATAATTCACTTTAATGCGCTCTGCCTCTGCACGAGAAACGGTACATGCATGAGCAATATCATTCGTGACAATATTGCCTGCGTAAGGAATAACCTTGCTGAAACGCAATGAGCCATTGGTGTAAACCATCATATTCATGGTGCCTGCACCGAAATCAACTAAGCAAACACCAAGATCTTTTTCATCTTCAGTTAAAACAGAATGTGTTGCTGCAAAGCCGGAGAACACGACTTTATCAACTTGTAATCCGCAACGTTCAACTGCTTTTTTCAAGTTATTTTGCCAGTCTTGGTGACAAGCAATTAGATGTACATTTGCTTTTAAACGGACGCCTTGCAAACCTAATGGATTTTTAATATTAACTTGTTTATCTACCGCGTATTCTTGAGGAATAATGTGTAATAAAGAAAGGCCTTCGGGTAATTTTACTGAGCTCGCTGTATGTAAAGCATCATCAATTTCATCTTGAGTCACTTCATTATCAGAAATAGCAACAAAACCGCTCTCATTCAGGCTTTGAATATGTTCACCCGTAATTGCAAGAGTCACACTCATAATTTGGCAATCAGCCATTGATTCAGCCGCTTCAATAGCACGTTGGATAGAGTTAACAACGGCATCTAAATCAGTAATACTGCCACGATCAATCCCTTTAGATGGACAACTACCCACGCCAAGTACATTTACGACGCCATCAGGAAGCACTTCCCCAACAACAGCAACAACTTTTGATGTACCAACTTCAAGACCTACAATGACTTTCGGTTCCAACTCTTTTCCCATTTTCTTATTACACCTAATGAATTATTTTTATTTCTCTGTCAATCCAACCGCTGCTGATGCAGATGCATAGCGCAAATCTACATAATCAATTCGTTTACCTTCAGGCACTTCAATTTGTGGATAAATCGTTACAAATCGATCTAATTTTGGTTTCCAATCTCCGCGCCCAAGTTTCAATACTATATCATTATCTAGCGTAACTTGCCATGCACCGCGATCATCAATTCGAACACCTTTAACCACTAAATTTTTGGCTTTAAAATCAGCGAAAATTTGATTCCAAGCTTCTAATACTTTCAAGCTTTGATAATCTGGGCCACCTAAATAAGGTAAAGCTTTTTCTTTTAACTTATCCATCGGTAATTGAAAAACAGTTCCCTCTTTTGTGACGAACTCTGTTTTATTCCAAATTGCAACTGGCTGATATTCTGATAGCCAAATACTTAAACGATTTGGCCAAATTTTACGAACCACCGCACCTTTTACCCAAGGAATCGTTTCAAGCTGCTCTTGAATTTGCTTAACGTCTTGTCCCCAGAAGCCCTTAAGTGAACCCATTTTGAGCAATACGTCTTGCACATCCGGATAAGTGGTAAATTCATTTTGGCCCACTAATGCATAGGCAGTGATTTTTCTATCACCGTCTAAGCTTTCAAGCCAATTTTGCCAGTTTGAATAAACGAAATACCCTAGCCCCGCACAAAGTAACAGCAAAGCAAGTTTAATCTGCAACATAAAACGAAATTTACTTTCTCCGTTAGATGTGCGACCAAATTGCGTTGGCGGTGTATTTTTGCGCTTAATTACATTCATTACGCACTCAACTCCAAAATTTTCACGACGAGTTGTTCAAATAAAATACCGACTGTTGATGCAGATTTAGGGAATAAACTGTGACTTGTCATGCCAGGGTTCGTGTTTACTTCTACTAAACGGAAATCACCTTGTGCATCGGTCATCACATCAATGCGGCTCCAGCCACGACAACCCACAACGTCATAAGCACGTTTAACTAATTTCGATAATTCTTGCTCACGTTCAGCTGAAAGGCCGGCAGGACAAAAATATTGAGTGTTATCTGAAATATATTTCGCATCGTAATCATAAAACTCACCTTCTGGCACAATGCGAACAGCAGGTAACACTTCGCCACCTAAAACAGGCACAGTTAATTCATCGCCAGCCAACCATTCTTCAATCAAAATGGTGTTATCAAATTTAAGTGCATAATCGACCGCACTTTTTAATTCTTCAACTGCTTTTACTTTCGTTAAACCGACACTTGACCCCTCAAGAGATGGCTTAACCATCAAAGGTAAACCTAATTTTTCGACCACAGCTTGTGGGTTTAGTTCGTGAGCGTTTTCTTTGGTCACGATCTCCATATCAGCGACAGGTAAACCAAAGGCTTTCCATAACATTTTAGTGCGCATTTTATCCATGGTTAACGCTGAAGCCATCACGCCACAACCAGTGTAAGGCAAACCGATTTGTTCTAATAAACCTTGCATGGTTCCATCTTCACCACCACGACCATGTAAAATGTTAAAGACACGATCAAAACCATCAGCCTTTAAATTCGCGACATTATATTCTTTAGGATCGATACCATGTGCATTATAACCTTGGCTCACTAATGCGTTTAACACGGCCGCGCCAGAATTAAGAGAAACTTCACGTTCAGCTGATGTGCCGCCTAACAACACAGCAATTTTTTCTTGTTTTAAATTCATTTTTTTATCCTGTTTTCTTTTTATTCTTTATCAAAAGTGCGGTTATTTTTTTAGGTTTATTTACGCTTTCCAACGTTCTGCTAAACCACGAGAAATTTTGCTTACACTTCCAGCACCTTGGGCAAGAATTAAATCACCATCTTGAATAATTTGATCTAATACATCGCCAAGTTGTTCCGTATCAGAAACTAAAATTGGATCGACTTTTCCTAGATTACGAATAGAACGACAAAGTGCTTTACTATCCGCACCAACAATTGGTGTTTCGCCTGCGGCATACACGTCTAACATAATCAATGCATCCACTTGGGATAATACTTGCACGAATTCATCAAATAAATCGCGAGTACGTGAATAACGGTGAGGTTGGAAAATCATGACAATACGTTTATCTCCCCAGCCTTCACGGGCGGCTTTGATTGTTACATCAACTTCTGTAGGGTGATGGCCATAATCATCCACTAAGCGTACTTTACCATTTGGACGGATAAACTCGCCTAATTGGTCAAAACGTCTGCCCGCACCTTGGAAATCAGCAAGCGCTTCTAAAATTGCTTCATTGCCAATACCTTCTTCTTTTGCTACAGCAAGTGCTGCCGTCGCATTTAACGCATTGTGTTTACCTGGCACATTCAATAATACATTGATGCGTTCACCACTTGGGCAAACTACGGTGTAATGGCCTTGGAAACCCGTTTGTTCATAATCTTCGATACGATAATCAGCATGTTCACTGAAGCCATAGGTTAATACTTGGCGACCAACTTGAGGAACAAGTTCCATTAGCACAGCATCATCGGCACACATCACCGCTAAGCCATAGAACGGTAAGTTATGCAAGAATTTTACATAGGTGGCTTTCATTTTCTCAAAGTCACCTTCATAGGTATCCATATGATCCGGTTCAATATTGGTCACCACAGAAACCATTGGCTGTAAGTGTAAGAAAGAGGCATCACTTTCATCTGCTTCAGCAATTAAATAACGGCTTGCACCTAAATGCGCATTTTTACCGGCTGATTTAACTAAACCACCATTAACAAAAGTTGGATCCAGTTTCGCTTGAGTATAAATCATCGAAATCATAGCTGTAGTAGTGGTTTTACCATGGGTACCTGCTACCGCAATACCATGACGGAAACGCATAATTTCCGCTAACATTTGTGCTCGCTGAATCACGGGAATACGATTTTGTTTTGCGGCGATTAATTCAGGGTTATCTTCATGGATCGCGCTTGATACCACAACCACACTCGCCCCTTGCACATTTTCAGATTGGTGACCGATGAAAATTTTTGCGCCAGCTTGAGCAAGACGTTGAGTCACGACACCATCTGCAATATCCGAACCAGAGATATCATAACCTTCATTTAATAAAATTTCGGCAATTCCACTCATACCGGCACCACCGATACCAATGAAATGAATTTGTTGAACCCGACGCATCTCAGGGATAATCTTTCTAATTTCGTCCGAAATATGTTTCATATTATTTCACCTTTATTTTTAACCGCACTTTTAGATTAAGGGTTTATTTACTCCCCTTAACTTCTCTGTTCTTATTTCGCATTCTCTACGATGACATCAGCTACACGTTTAGCCGCTAATGGTGCCGACATTTCTTTTGCCTTAATTGCCATCGCTAGCAAGGTTTCACGATCTATTTTTTCTAAGAAATCAACTAACACATCCGCATTTAATTCATTTTGTTGAATGATTTTTGCTGCACCGACATCGGCAAGATATTTTGCATTTAAATATTGCTGTTGATCTTTATGCTGGAATGGCACGAAAATCGCTGGCGCACCTACTGCAGCCAATTCACATACAGTTAAAGCACCAGAGCGACAAATCACCACATCCGCCCACGCGTAAGCTTCTGCCATATCATCAATAAATTCTGTAATTTTGACCGAACCAGCGTGTTCACCATAAAGTGCGGTCACACTTTCAACTGAACCTTTACCCACTTGATGACGCACTTCTAATTTATCTGCCAAACGCGCAACCACTTGTGGAATCGTTTGATTGAGCACTCGAGCCCCTTGGCTTCCCCCCACGACAAGCACTCTCAGTTTTCCACTTCTTTCTGAAAAACGCGATTGTGGTGATGGCATTTCAAATAAATCTTGGCGAACCGGGTTTCCTACAACCTCTGCATCTTTGAATGCTGTTGGAAAAGCTTGTAATACACGTGTCGCAATTTTAGCTAACCATTCATTGGTTAAGCCCGCTACGGCATTCTGTTCATGTAAAATAACCGGCACGCCACAAAGTTTTGCAGCAATACCACCGGGGCCTGATACATAACCGCCCATACCTAATACCGCATTAGGTTGATATTCTTGAATAATTTTACGAGCTTGTAGTACCGCTCTTAAAATAGCAAAAGGCGCGCCAAGTAATGCTTTAATGCCTTTACCACGCAACCCTGAAATTTGAATAAAACGAATTGGAATACCATGTTTTGGTACAAGTTGTGCTTCCATTCGATCTTTTGTGCCTAACCAGCAAATTTCCCAACCTTCTTTTTGTAAGGTTTGAGCAACCGCGATAGCGGGGAAAACATGTCCACCAGTACCCCCCGCCATAACTAATAATTTTTTACTCATAAATATTCCTAATCATCTCTCAAACGCGCTTGACCACCTCGTTGTAATCTATTTTCATGGTCAATACGCAATAAAATCCCTACGGTTGCCGACATAATAATGATACTTGAACCACCATAACTCACTAATGGGAAAGTTAAACCTTTTGTTGGTAACATCCCTAAGGCCATGCCTAGATTGACAAAGCCTTGGAAGAAAATCCAGAAACTAATACCTAAAGCAAAAAAGCCACGGAAACGTTGTTCTAACATGAGTGATTCACGTCCTATTTTCATCGCACGGAAAATCAATAAACCTAAAAGAATGACAACAACCAAAATACCAATAAAACCGAACTCTTCACCAATAATCGCCATGATAAAGTCAGTATGTGCTTCAGGAAGATAATCGAGTTTTTGAATGGAGTTACCGAGTCCTTCCCCACTAATTTCACCACGACCAAACGCCATCAAAGAGTTAGTCAGCTGGAACCCTGTTCCGTAAGGATCTTTAAACGGTTCTAAGAAACCGGTAAAACGTTTTAAACGATAAGAGGCAGAGAGAACCAGCCATACAAAGAGGAGTATGCCTGTACCAATTAGCAAAATAAATTGCCAAAAATTCGCACCAACAATAAAAAGCATACCGAAAGTGATCACAAATAGTACCACTGTACTCCCTAAGTCAGGTTGAGCGAGTAAGAATACACCTAATACGCCCATCACAATGAAAGGCTTAGCTGCACTAAATTTTTTACCACGCACTTCATCATAACGACGCGTAAAATAGCTCGCTAGGAAACAGGTTAAAGCTAACTTCGCAAATTCCGCAGGTTGGAAATTTAAAATCCCTAAAGAAATCCAACGTTTTGCACCATTAACAGAAGTACCGATACCGAGAACCAGTATTAATAAAACAATGGCTAATAAGAAAATTTTGGCGTGCCACTTTTCCCATTGAGAAGAAGAAATTTGGAGAGTTAAATAACAAGTCGCTAAAGAAAGTAAGACATAAATGGCATCACGTTTAGCAAAATAGAATGTATCATTAAATACGCGTGCACTGTAAGGCATTGAAGCAGAAGTTACCGCTACTAAACCAATCAGCAATAGCACGACAAAAAGCCAAAACAACGCGCGATCGTAAAGTAATCCTTGCGGTGTCACTCTCGCCCATTGTTCATAATTTTGTTTAATTTTATTGATAAATTCCATTACTACCCTAATTCTTTAAGCTAATTTTGCTAAACGAGTAAACTCTTCGCCACGTTTTTCAAAAGAGGCAAACTGATCCAAACTTGCGCAAGCAGGAGATAATAACACCATATCGCCTGATTTTAAATGCGGACGTAAAAATGAAATGGCTTGTTCCATAGTTTCAAACAAATGGCTTTGGCTTGAAAGTGCCGCGAGTTGTTTGCCATCACGACCAAAGCAATAGGTTGAAATATGAGGTTGGTTGATTAAATCAGCGAGTTCAGAAAAATCTGCACCTTTGCCATCACCACCTAATAAAAGGTGTAACGTTCCCTCAACATATAAACCTGCTAATGCTGCAACGGTGCTACCTACATTAGTGGCTTTAGAATCATTAATCCAACGAACACCATTCGCTTGATGGGCTAATTGGAAACGATGATCTAAGCCTTTAAATTGACGAAGTGCGGTACGAATTGCTTCTAAATTTATACCTACTGCTTGCGCTAATGCTGTAGCGGCTAAAATATTCATGTAATTATGACGGCCAACTAAGGTCGCTTCATCACAAGGTAAAATGACTTCCTCTTTCGCCATTAAGTACTGTTTACCGTTTTCGGTTTTTAGCCAGTAATCTGCTTGATTTTCAGCAAAAGACACAACCTTCTTAGCTTGATTTTCACCTTCGCCAAACGTGAGTTTGTCTTCTAAGTTCACTACCGCTGTTTCTGCATTGTGGTAAATGCGTAATTTTGCTTGGCGATAATCTTCTAAATCCACATAGCGATCCATGTGATCTTCAGTCACATTAAGCACTGTCGCTGCAGTCGCTTTCAAACTATAAGTGGTTTCAAGTTGGAAACTGGAAAGTTCTAATACATAAAGATCACAATCTTCATTTAATAATGACAACGCAGGAATGCCAATGTTTCCCCCCATTCCCACTTTTATTCCCGCTGCTTTTGCCATTTCATAGACTAATGTTGTCACGGTGCTTTTACCATTAGAACCGGTAATCCCAATAATTGGCTTGGTGGCAGCTCGGCAGAATAATTCAATATCTCCAATCACTTCTACACCTGCTGAAAGTGCGGTCTGAATTTCAGGTGTTTTTACCGCGAGTCCTGGGCTAATAACAATAATATCGCTTTCAAGTAACCATTGTTGATTTAGACTACCTGTGTGTAAAGGAACATTTTTAGGTAATTGATCCGCACCTGCAGGATGTTCGCGAGTATCAATTACACGAATATTCGCTTGTTGAGATTGAAGATATTCAACGCAAGAAAGGCCTGTTTTTCCGAGGCCTATGATGGTGATAGTTTTATTTTGATATAGAGTTGTCATGTTGTTTTTCTTCTCTCGTATTCTGGGATCACGCAGGGTGCAACAAGTGCACCCTACAAAAATTATCTTAGTTTGAGCGTTACAAGCCCCATCAACACCAACATTAAGGAGATAATCCAAAACCGAATAATCACTCTTGGTTCTGGCCAACCTTTTAATTCAAAGTGGTGATGAATTGGTGCCATTCTAAAAATACGTTGTTTTCTTAATTTGTAAGAACCCACTTGCAAAATCACAGACAAGGCTTCAACAACAAATACACCACCCATAATCACTAATAAGAATTCTTGACGAACAAGGATGGCAACAACACCGAGTGCTCCACCAAGTGCTAGAGAACCTACATCCCCCATAAAGACCTGAGCTGGATAAGTGTTAAACCATAAGAAACCTAAGCCCGCGCCTACGATTGCGGTACAGAACACCACCACTTCAGAACTATATTTGATATAAGGAATATGTAAGTATTCTGCAAAATTAACGTTACCGGTCGCCCATGCAATCAAAGCAAATGCACCTGCGACTAACGCTGTTGGCATAATTGCAAGACCATCTAAACCGTCGGTTAAGTTTACCGCATTGCCTGTGCCCACAATCACAAAGTAAGACAACACAATATAGAATAGGCCCAATTGCGGCATGATATCTTTGAAGAATGGAATCACTAAACGGGTTGCATCAGTATCATGGCCTAACCAGTACAACCAAATAATCGCCACTAATGCCACAACTGACATCCAGAAATATTTCCAACGCGCAATTAAACCGTCGGTATTTTTACGAGTGATTTTACGGAAATCATCTACAAAGCCAATTGCACCGTAGCCAAACAACACAAATAAGCAAATCCAGACGTAAGGATTTGTTAAGTTAGCCCATAATAATGTACTCACACCGATGGAGAATAAAATCATCACACCGCCCATAGTTGGCGTACCTTTTTTCGCAAAGTGACTTTCAGGACCGTCATTACGCACTTCTTGACCAAATTTTAAAATTTGAAGGCGTTTGATCACTTTCGGACCAATCCATAAAGAAATGAAAAGTGCGGTCAATAATGCCAAAATCGCACGTACAGTAATATAGGAAATGGCATTGAATGCCGTTTCATAGCGAACTAAATATTCAGCAAGCCAAACTAACATAAGCTATCCTTTAATGAATAAATCGTCTCTTCCATTTTCATTGAGCGCGATCCTTTCGCTAATACGACGACTTTTTGGTTTTCTTGTAATTTCTGTTTAATAATATCTAACGTATAAGCTGTCAATTCAGCTTTATCTGTAAAATGTTTTCCAAAAACAGCCTTAGAAATGACCGCACTTTCCGTTCCGTAAGAAAGCACTAAATCTAATTTAGCTTGTTTTGTGTGCTCGCCCACTTGTTGATGACATTTTAGACTATCCTCGCCTAATTCTTTCATATCGCCCACAAGTAGAATACGGAAAGCATCGTAACCTTTTAAAACATCAATTGCCGCTTGTAAAGAATCAACATTCGCATTGTAGGTATCATCTAATAAAAGTAGATTGTCATTCACTTGAATCGGGAATAATCTTCCTTTTACTTGAGAGCGATGTTCAAGACCTGCTTTTACATCAGCAAGACTCGCGCCCACATTCATAGCAAGTGCGGTCGCTGCCAAAGCATTTTTTACATTATGCTCACCTAAATAAGGCAAATTAATTTCAATACTACCTTTTGGCGAAACTAACGTAAACATCGAGCCATTAGGTGAATGTTTTACATTTTCAGCTTTGTAATCGCCACCATTAAAATATTGAATAGCATGCAAACCAATTTCTTTTTGCCACAATTCAATATAATTATGTTCACTGTTAATAATGGCTACACCATTTGGGGTTAAACCACGATAGATTTCCCCTTTCGCACGTGCGACACCTTCAATGGAACCAAAACCTTCTAAATGTGCTGCTGCTACATTATTCACTAATGCGGCTTCAGGCTGTGCAAGATGCGTAGTGTAATCAATTTCGCCTTGATGATTTGCACCCAATTCAATAACGGCAAATTTATGTTGTTCGGTTAAGCGTAATAACGTTAATGGTACGCCAATATCGTTGTTAAAATTACCATTTGTGAATAACACAGCCTCAGGATTGCCTGCGGTTTGTTGCAGAATGGATGCGGTCATCTCTTTCACCGTAGTTTTACCCGATGAACCAGTCATCGCCACGGTACGAGGATTAATTTTTTCACGTAACCATTTTGCTAATTGACCAAGAGCTAAGCGCGTATCTTCAACAACCAATTGTGGCGTTATAATTTGAGTGTTGGCTTGTTGCACAACTAAGGCAGTCGCACCTTGCTCAACGGCTTTATCTAAGTATTGATGTGCATCAAAATGCTCACCTTTTAAGGCAAAGAAAAGTGAGTTAGATACCGATTTACGCGTATCCGTATTGATATTTTCAACAGCGGTCTGCTCATCTCCAATAAGATGAGCATTTAAAATTTGAGCAAGCTGTTGGGTAGTTAGTTTAATCATTCTTTTTTATTTTTTCGTTAAATAGGCTTCAGCCACTTCTTGATCAGAGAAATGAAGTGTTTTATCACCAATGATTTGATAGTTTTCATGACCTTTACCAGCAATCACAATCACATCGTTTTCAACCGCATTCTCAATGGTAAATTTGATGGCTTCTTCGCGATCCGGAATCACTCCAACATCTTCCATTCGGCTAAAGCCAGTGAGAATATCTGCTTCAATTTTATTTGGATCTTCTGTGCGTGGATTATCTTGGGTTACGATCACTAAATCTGCAAACTGTTCAGCAGCTTTCGCCATCAGCGGGCGCTTGCCTGCATCACGATCTCCGCCACAACCAAAGATACACCAAAGTTTGTCTTTGCAATGTTCACGCGCAGCATTTAATGCCTTTTCTAATGCATCTGGAGTATGAGCATAATCAACGATAACCGTTGGTTTACCTGCTTTTTTAATCAATTCCATTCTTCCATTTACTCCCTTTAACTGTGAAACCGTACGGATAAGATCATCGAAAGAATAACCTAAAGCCAATAAAACAGCCGTGGCTAACAACAGATTACTCACGTTAAAAGCGCCAATTAATGGGCTATGTAATGTGCCATTACCCCAACTTGATGCAACATCAATGACTGCACCTTCATGAGTAAAACGAATTTGCGTAGCATAAAGCCATTGTTTAGATGTTGGATGGAAATCTGGGTGACAGCTGACTGCGATACCATTTGGTAATTCACTTAACCATGCGGCTCCAATTGGATCGTCAGCATTAAGAATTTGTAATTCGGGCGCTAAATCAATGAAAAAGCGTTTTTTAGCTTCGGCATACTTTTCCATTGTTTCGTGATAATCCAAATGATCACGACTTAAATTGGTAAAAATAGCAACTTTAAATTTGAGTGCTTCAACGCGATGTTGAACCAACCCATGTGAAGATACTTCGATAGAGGCAAAATCTGCGCCTTTTTTTACAAAATCAGCGAGATTTTCTTGAACTTCAACGGCTGAACCTGTGGTATTTTTTGCTTCTTTGACTTGACCTAATAAACCATTGCCAATGGTGCCCATAACAGCGGCTTTATGACCTAATAGCGTAGCCCATTGCGCTAATAATTGAGAAACGGTGGTTTTACCGTTTGTTCCTGTGACACCAACTAAAGTCAATTTTTCGGAAGGATGTTCATAAAATTGACCTGCCAATGCCGAAAGATGAGCAGATAAATGATAGTAGTGAATCACTGGCACGCTATTTTGCCATTGGATGCTCAGATGCTCATTTTCAAAATCTGTTTCTAAAACGACCGCACTTGCGCCAGAAGAGATGGCTTGAGGAACAAATTGACTCGCATCAAAACGATGCCCTTTTACTGCCACAAACAAATCACCTTGGGTCACTTTGCGGCTGTCTAACGCCATCGCCTTCACATTCATGTCTGAAAGCACTGGAAGATCAAAAAGTGCGGTCAATTTTTTCATTATTTTGCCTTTTCTTAATTCATTTTTTCAAATTTTTTATCGCTTAAGCGAACAGTACGTCTTGCTGTTTTTTCTGTCGGTTCTGCATCTGGTGCTATACCGTTAGCACGCAAGGTATAACCCATAATGCTCGAGAATACTGGCGCAGATATCGCACCACCATAGTACTGTCCTGCTTTCGGATCGTTGATCAAAATAACGAGTGCATAACGTGGATCGCTAATTGGTGCAATACCCGCTGTAAATGCCACATATTTATGAACATAGTGACCATTTTCAATTTTACGCGCTGTACCGGTTTTCGCGCCTACACGATACCCTTCAACCATCGCACGTTTATTTTTGATTGCCACTTTCTCTAACATACCCACGACGTCTTTCGTGATTTTTTCAGAGAAAACACGTTGACCAATAACCGGCGGATCAACTTTAGTGATAGAAAGTGGACGATAAATCCCGAAGCTACCTAAAGTAGCATAGGCACGCGCAATTTGTAATGGTGTTGAAGTGAAACCATAACCATAAGCCACAGTTGCACGTTCGATATCCGCCCAACGTTTACGGTTTGCATTTAATACACCACGTTGCTCACCAATTAAGCCTAACTCTGTATCTTTGCCTAAACCAGCATTTTGGTAAGTTTCCATTAATGCTGAAGGTGGCATACGAAACGCAAGACGAGTCACACCACGGTTACTAGAGTTAATCAAAATTTCATCTAAGGTTTGTTGTGGGCGAGGTGCCACGTCCACAATTTCTTTACCATTTACGGTAAATGAACCTGTATTAATCACTTCATCACGTCTCGCTGCGCCACGTTGAAGTGCGGTCAAAACAACGAAAGGTTTTACTGTCGAACCTGGCTCAAAGGTATCCGTAATCGCACGGTTACGTTTTAATTCATCTTTCACATTAGCCAAGTTATTTGGGTTGTAAGAAGGCGCGGTTGCCATTGCTAACACTTCACCCGTACGCACATCTACCAATACTGCAGTACCAGATTCAGCTTTATTCTCAGTTACTGCTTTTTTGATTTCACGATACACCATGGATTGTAATTTTTCATCAATACTTAAGGTAACATCTTGTGCATCGTATTTTTTCTCATCGGCAATATGTTCAACCACATTACCACGTTTATCTTTACGAACAACACGCGCACCGTCTTTACCCACTAGCATTGAGTTAAAGCTTGCCTCAACCCCTTCAATCCCTTTACCATCAATGTTGGTAAAGCCGATTAATTGTGCCGCCTCTTCTACACGAGGATAAAAACGACGTGGTTCAGTTTCTAATGAAATACCTTTAATTTTGAGATCACGGATATAATTTGCCTTGCTCGCTTCTACTTGGCGCGCTAAATACAAGAAACCTGATTTGGCATTTTTCTCAATTTTTTTCACCAACTCGGCTGGCGTCATATTTAATTCATTTGCGAGAGCTTTAATACGTTCTTTATCATCTAATGCATTTTCTTTTAACATTAAACGAGGTTCAGCCACAATTGCACTCATCGGTACACTCACCGATAACAATTGGCCGTTACGATCTAAAATTGAACCACGAACAGAAAGGACGTCATCTTTACGTAATGAACGTTTGTCCGCTTCACCAGAAAGGGTTTCAGAATTAACTGATTGCACATAAGCAGCACGAGCCACTAATGCGCCTAATCCTAAGAAAATAAAACTTGTCGCAATAAGATAACGACCACGAAGGAAGCATTTCTCAAACACCATCTTCGGTTTATTTGGTTTTACTGACGCAGGTTGAGCCAATTTTCTAATTGTTTTCTTTGGCTTTCCTGGTTTCTTAGAGGAATTAAATCTAACCATTTTATTCAAAATCCCTATTCAAAAATAACTACTTCTTGTTCACTTTGAACACGTTGCATTTTTAATGTATCGATTGCAATGGATTCAACTCTTGTATTATCACTTTCGGTTGCTTCTTGTAATTGCAAATTGCGATATTCGTTTTCAAGGGCTTGGTGTTGTAATACCAACTGCCCGTTTTCAGAAATCAAGCCTCGTGTTTGATGGGTCATCCAAATTGTGCCCATTGCAGAAGCTAAAATTAATAAAAGTAGGACGACAATTAATTTATTAGAAGAAAAAATATCTTCAACGAGAATATGTTGTAAAGGATAACGTTCGCTATTTTCTAACATCTTATTTCACCCTTTCCGCAATACGTAACACCGCGCTTCTTGAACGTGGATTCGCTGAAATTTCTGCCTCACTTGGCTGAATTGCCTTACCAATGATTTTTAATTTTTGATTACGTTGGATTTGATCTTCACGTAATGGTAAACCTCTCGGGATATCCTCACCTTTACTTTGTTTACGCATGAAATGTTTTACCATTCTGTCTTCAAGTGAATGGAAACTGATAATCGATAAACGCCCTTCTGGTGCCAACATATCTAATGCAGAATTTAATACACTTTCTAATTCATCTAATTCTGCATTAATATAAATTCGAATGGCTTGGAAACTACGCGTCGCTGGATGCTTATGTTTATCTTTAAACGGTACGGCTTGAGCAATTAATTCAGCGAGCTGAGAAGTACGACTTAAACATTCTGTGCCATTTTTAACCGCACTTTTATTAAATTCGACGATAGCAGTCGCAATTCGTTTTGCAAAACGCTCTTCACCAAAGGTTTTTAACACCCAAGTTAAATCATCAACAGATACCTGTTTTAGCCACTCTGCCGCTGATAAACCTTGTGTGGTATCCATGCGCATATCTAAGGGGCCATCTTTCATAAAACTGAACCCACGCTCGGCTTCATCAAGCTGTGGAGATGATACGCCTAAATCCAGCAAAATACCGTCAATTTTACCAACTAAATCGAGTTTTTGACAGATATCTGGAATGTGTGAAAAGCTATTATGTTCAATATGAAAACGAGGGTCTTGAATTTTTTCCGCTTCAGCAATCGCACGAGGATCACGATCAACGGCAATCAAACGACCATGTTCAGAAAGTTGAGAGAGAATAAGACGAGAATGACCACCACGACCAAAGGTACCATCAATATAAATTCCGTTTTCTTTCAATGCCAAACCATTCACCGCTTCGTGAAGCAAAACCGTGATATGTTCAGGTGCAGAAAAGGAATTTTGCGTAGTCATAAATAAAAAGTAAACGTTAAATCAAAATCGATAAAGAAAAGATAGAGCGGTGCGAGCACCGCTTATCCTGCTAGTGCTGCTGTTCTATAATGACAGCATTTTTAGTTCTTCAGAAGCACCGAATTCAGCACTTGAGCCAATTTCGATATCCTCATCAATTTGTGCGTACCATTCAGTATCGCTCCAAATTTCAAATTTGTTCAACTGCCCGACCAACATTAAGCCTTTTTCTAATTTTGCGTGTTGACGTAATGGACCACTTAATAAGATACGACCTTGCGCATCCATTTCACATTCTGTGGCATAACCAAGCATTACACGTTGTAAGCGGCGTTGATTTGGGTCAAAGTTGGAAAGTGAAAGTAGTTTTTGTTCGATTTTTTCCCATTCATCTAAAGGATAAAGTAATAAACAAGGCTGACGAATATCAACGGTACAAACCATTTGACCTTGGTTCTTTTCCATGATTTCAGCACGATAACGCGTAGGAATCGCTACACGACCCTTCGCATCTAAATTTACCGCTGCTGCACCACGAAACATTTCTCTACCTTTAAACGTTTATTTTTAGAAAAATTTGGCAGAATTTTCCACAAAATTCCACTTTTCACCACTTTGCGTAAGTTTATCGGTTGTAGCCTTAACTTGCAAGCGATTAAAACGTAAAGATTGGTAAATTTTGGTAATAAAATAAACAAAAAAACCGTTTGAGATTTCCCTCAAACGGTTTTTCAATTTTTAACTCGATTTAATTAGTTATTTACATACGCTTCTTCGTCACGAGCACCTAATGGTTTAAGCTGTGTGAAGAATAAAACTAAACAAAGTACTGTTAAGCCTAAGCCAATATAAACAGATAATTGATAGTCTAAACCGAAACCGATTTTGTTGTATGCAAGGTAAGTGAAACATACAGTACTGATAAATGCCGCAGGGATTGTACATACCCAGTGGAATTTATTATAGCGATATAAGTACGCCGCTGCAGTCCATAACATAACCATCGCTGTGGTTTGGTTCGCCCAAGTAAAGTAACGCCATAAGATAGAGAAATCCACTTTTGATACGATATAACCAACCACGAATAATGGCACCGCAATAATTAAACGTTTAGCTAAGGTTTTTTGTTCTAAATGGAAGAATTCTGCAATAACAAGACGTGCCGCACGGAACGCTGTATCGCCTGATGTAATTGGAAGAACAACCACACCTAACACAGCAAAAATACCACCGATAAACCCTAAGAAGTGGATAGAGGAATCATAAACCACTTTAGAAGGAGAACCCGCTTTAATCGCTTCTAATAAAGTTGGTAATGAATCGTAGAAACTTAAACCAACCGCACACCATACTAATGCAATCACACCTTCACCGATCATTGCACCGTAGAAAATGAAGCGAGCTTCTTTTTCGTTTTCAGTACAACGTGCCATTAAAGGGCTTTGTGTTGCGTGGAAACCAGATAATGCACCACAAGAGATTGTTAAGAACAAGAGTGGCCATAATGGTAAATCAGCACGGGTTTCAAAGTTTTGGAAGAATTTCTCAAAAGACATTCCATCTACTGAGCGATAGAAAGAAATTGGATCAGCAGAGTTAAGATCAGCTGTCACTAAACCATATACCATACCTACAGACATAAAGAGTAATAATGCACCGAAGAATGGGTAGATACGACCGATGATTTTATCAACTGGAAGTAATGTTGCAAGAATGTAGTAAATGAAGATGATAGCAGTCCAAACACTGATAACTGTCGCTTTATCCATGCCCCAAACAGTAATACCACCCGCTTCAACTGCATGGTGAATCTCTTCTGCATTGCTAATAGAAATACTACCTGCTGACGCGCCTAAAACATCCATTGTAATGGTACCCATTAATTGAGCTGGACTTGCAACGAATACCACCCCCACTAATAATAAAAGTACAACAGCTAAGATATTAATAAATGCTTTAACTGGACGACCTAAGTATTTACCTGCGAGGTTAGGCATAGATGCACCGCCATTACGCACACTTAACATTCCGCAGAAATAATCGTGTACCGCACCAGCAAAGATACAACCCACTACAATCCAAAGCATTGCAACTGGTCCGTATAACGCACCAAGAATCGGACCAAAGATCGGACCTGTACCTGCAATATTTAATAATTGAATTAACCAAATCTTAGTTTTAGACATTGGCATATAGTCAACGCCATCATTCATTGTATAAGCTGGCGTTTGACGATTTGGATTGATCACAAAAATGCGCTCAATTACACGACTATAAAAGAAATAACCTGCAAGCAATAACGCCACGCAGAAGAAAAACCACAACATAAAAAATACTCCTCAGGAATAAATGAATACCGAAATTTAGTCATATACTAGACTTCGTCGGCGGTATTCTAAGTGAAAATCATCAAAATCAAAATTTTAATTTTTACATTGTTTCAATTTTGTGATCCATGTCACGTTTATCATTCCGTTTTTTTCACTTACAATAGGCATATAAATTAAAATAATTAATAAAGGATCATCAATGGCTCTCACCCGCTGCCCTGAATGTCGTAAAAAAATCAGCGAATCTGCTCAATTTTGTCCAAATTGTGGGTTCTCTTTTAAAAAAGAAGATCTTGAAATTTACAAACAAAAACTCGAACAACGACGCCAACAAAATGCCGAAATTAATCGAAAAAGCACTAAACTTCACCTTATTTGGTTGGCTATTTTTACTATCGTTATCTTATTGGCAAGTTGGCTAACTGGGGAATAAAAAGTGCGGTCAAAAAACAATGAGAATTTTGACCGCACTTTAATTAGAACCCAATCCGCCTTGTCGTTGCAGAAAACGCTGGTTTCACTTCACATTCACCTTGTAATGCGCTCAGCCAATCTTGCACTTTTTGAAAAGGAGAAAATTGATGACGACGAGCCACTGCAGCAAAATCTCCAGGCGTCAGCAGATTAAGCGATTCAATCTGACCTAAATCCTCTTCCGATAACAACGGTAACCCTAAAATTTCCGCTTGTTGTTTAGCAAAATCTAAGCGTTGTGGCAGCGTTAAATAATCAAACTTCAATTTTAAATCAAAACGCCGTAATGCTGCCGGATCCAGCACATTCATCAAATTCGTTGAAACCACCATTAAACCTTCAAAACGCTCAATTTGTGTCAACATCTCATTGACTTGAGAACGTTCCCAACTACGTTCTGCACCGTCGCGTGAAAACAGGAAGGTATCCACTTCGTCCAGCACTAGCAAACAATTATCACGCTTCGCCGATTCAAATGCCTCCGCAATTTTTTGTTCTGTTCCGCCGACATAAGGATCGAGCAAATCAGACCCTTTGCAAAGCAACAACGGCATATCTAACTGCTCGGCAAGCCAACCTGCCCAAGCGGTTTTCCCTGTGCCCGGCGGACCATAACAACAAATTCTGCCTTTTTTGGTTCGCATTAATCCTTCGCTGATTTTATGAATATTTTCATTGCAGGAAACCCACTCAAGCTGATAACTCAGTTTACTTTCCACCAACGGCTCAATTTTCTTTTTGCCTTGTGCCTGTAAGGTTTCATTAAAGAGCGTAAGCAAGACCTCAGAAAAAGCTTTTTTGCCGTTATCAACCGCATTTGCTACATTGAACACGCGCGTTAAAATCGCCGGTGAAAGTGACCGCACTTTGGCAAAATGCTGCACGTATTCCGCCGTTAATTTACCGCCTGCCAGCTGCGAAATTAACGCCGATTTATTTTTCAGCGGTAAATCCGGCATTTCAAACACAAAATCAAAGCGACGCAAAAAAGCCGCATCTATGCTGTGTACCGAATTGGATAACCATATCATCGGCACGTTATTGTTTTCCAATAACTGATTTGTCCACGCCTTATTTTTTTGTGCAACAGAACGCTCCATAAGCGAGCCGTTAAACACATCTTCAATTTCATCAAAAATTAAAAGTGCCTGCTTGCCGTTTAATAACGTTTGAGCAAGGCGACTGTAGTTCAGGCGTTGCTCTGCCTTCACAACATCTCCGTCAGAATCCATGTAGGTAATGTTATACGCCGAAATCCCTAATGCTTGTGCAAGCAATCCGGCAAATTCGGTTTTACCGGTGCCGGGCACACCATAAATTAAAAGATTCACACCTTTCTGATGATGTTTTAGTGCTTGTTGCAAATAAGTCAACATCATCTCTTTCATGCCGGCAATATGGGCAAAATCATCCAGTTGCAAACTTGGCACTTGAGCGACTTCTGTACAAGATTTTAATAGGACGTTTTCGTTTAATGGTTGTGTCACAAATTCATCAAAATCTAAGGTTTCGCCCCAATCTAAATAATCATGCACACTATCGGGGCGATAATCGCGATCAATCAGGCCATAAGCATCGAGTTTACTGCCTTTCTTTAAGGCAGATAGAATCTGATTTTTCGGCTGTTTAAGTAAATCCGCCATGATCGCCGCCGTTCTTTGCAAATCCAATTTCGGCAAGTAGCCAAACAAATCTCGCATAGCTCCTTCACTGCGTAAATGCATGGCAAAGCGAAGAAGTTCCTGTTCAACGGGATTCAGCTGCAAAAATTCTGCCAACGTTGCCAAATTTTCATACGCCTGTTTCCATAACTCCGGTAAAAGTGCGGTGGATTTTTGGAGTGTTTTATACCGCGCTTTTAAAAGCCGACGAGCAACCGTGCGTAAATTTTTATCATTCTCTAATTCTTCAGGCAGCCCAAACGCACTGGCAATTTCATCACTTCGCCAACTACTCTCCCGAAACACTTCGGAAAAACCTTTATGCTCAAATAAAACTTTAAGCATCATATTTTCAGTATAAGAAGACACTGTCGGTGGGTTTAATTTATATTCGGACATAAAAAATACTCCTTACTGGGTTGATAAGGAGTATTTTAGTGAGGGGTGCGACAAAAGGTGTCGTTAGGAATCTGCTTTGGATAAAGGTTGATTTAGAATTTTGAGCATTTCTTTTCCATGTTCTTTTATCTCATTTTCTTCCCATTTATCATAACTCATCATTATGGCTTGTTTTAAGCTATCGTAATTTTCATTTTTCTCATAATAACTGCATTTGGCTTTGGGTGTTAAATTGCTTAAACGAGAATTTTTACTTTGAGATAGCAAATACAAGTTACCAAAATTATCTAAAGTTTTTTTATCTAATTTCTCTAATCCATGTTCTTCAGAGGGATGTTGAGGATAATGATGCTCAACCGAACTTCTGAATGTAAATCTAAATTTTTTCCAAATAGCCTCTTTATTTTTAATAGTTAACCATTTGTCATTTTCTGACAAAATTTCTACTTTTTGTTCTTGTTCTTGTTCGTGGAAAAATTTCCATAACTGATAATCTAATCGATTAAATACAAAGTTAGGAACATTTACTCCATCATCCCAATCTTTTTTATTTCCTGAATTTAATTCAAACTCCACTCTTTCTAATATAATCTCTGTAATATCTTTTCCTTGACAGTTATTACCAAAATAGAATTTATCACAAAGTTTTTCTAAAAATTTAATATAATCACTTTGTTCAATATCATCTCTATTATCAAATAACCAACGTAACACAGCATATAACCAGTTTTTATAAATACGAGATGGGTTAGAAACATGGAACATTGAAAGTAACATCACGGCTTTTTTTGTAGGATCTGCATCATTAAGTGCTTCATCATCATTTTTATCTAAACTATTATCGACAGACACATTTTTATAACTACCAAATGCATTTTTATAGTAATAACCTGATTTTCCTTTAACTATTTTCCATAACGACCAGTTTTCATAATCAGTTCGAATTATATTAGATTTAATCACATATAAATCAAATAAATAACGACAAACCAATAATGTATAAATAAATATTCTAACTTTTTTAGGTTTTTCTTCAAACTTACCTTCAAATGATTTTAATAGTAACTTTTCATCTAATGACACATTGCATGGATTATTTGGGGTAGAATATTTACACTTATCAAATCTTTCTAAATAAATTCGTAAAACATGCATTAAGAAATTAGGAAAATCAATTACTGAAGTAAATGCGCCATCATATTTACCCCCTGATTGTTCTTCATTTTTTTCTATTTTTACCTGGTTAGTAATAAGCTGTTCAATACTATTTCTTTCATAATCTCCATACTTTTTATAATCCTTATTCAAAATAGTCTTAAGAAATCCACGTACCTTTCTCCAATCATTACCTAAAATGACTTCTCTTAATTCAGAATCAAACCCCATAACAACATAACGACTCATATCAGAACAAGCATCCCAAATCTTTGCAAATAATGATTGTTCATTTTCAGGTAGTATATCCATTAAACGGGCTTTTAAAACTTCATGTTTTTCTAACTGTTCGCCACGGGTATTCATAATTTCAAAATAGTGGTTTAAATCTGTACCTTCTGGTACTTCAGTTCGGATAATTTCAACATTTTCTAAAAGAAATTTTACAATTTCATCTTTATTATTTCCCCATTCATCAATAACTTTCTTAATTGTTTTTAATGCTTGTGAAAAATTAATTGGTAAATTTTCAGAATCAAGATTGGATAATGCTTGTTCAGATTCATCTCGATGTTCAAAAAGAACCTTTATAAAACTTAATTTACCAAGATGATGCATTATTAACGTAAATGTTGTTAGTCTTTGCTGACCATCAATTACTTCAAAATCACCATTTTCCCGGCGATAAACAACTAAGCTTCCAATATAATAATTTTTATCTTGTTCTTTATTTTTTTCACAAGCATTTTTTATATCTTGAAGTAATGAACCAATTTCATCGTCACCCCAAGCATAATTACGTTGGTAGATTGGAATAATATAGTTACATTTATTCGCGCCATTAAATAAATCAGATATGGTTAATGTTTTTACATATTCTTTAGCCTTACTCATCTTTCACCTCAAAAATTTTCTTTATTTTATTGTCTATGTTATTAAACTTATCTTCACGTATTGCTGAGGTATATCTCAGCACTTGTATTGGTGTAGAGGATTTCTCTATATGATTAAATAATCCATTTTTTGAGTGAGCTTCATCTTCTATAGTTTTGAAAGTAATACGCTGATATTCAAAACGAATTCGATAAACCCATAAAAATGCTTTATTTATAAATTCATCTAAATGTACTTCACCAAACTTATCAAAATAAAATAACACAATGCATTCAAATAAATTTTTTAAATACTTATCCCCTACTCTATAACAATAATCTTGATTATTGAGAAAAGTATTTACACCTTTTCCTAGATCTTTATCGTTAATTTTTGTCACTTTATCAACAAGTCCAATTCCTTCTTTAAATAATTTTTCATAGCTTTCAGCATAATACTGAATATAATCAAAAAATTGCTCACCATTTATTAGAGTTTGTATCGTTTGAAAACTTGTCTTCACAAATCTTGGATGACAAAACATAGGATTTTGTTGTGCTAATTTCTCTACAACCTTTGTTGCAAACAGTGGGCTAAGATAAGGATAGGTAGCACTTTCTGATACACCTTTAAATGTCTCCAGCTCGTCCGATGTAAAAACCTCTCCGCTTTCTTGATTGTGCCATCGACGTAATCTAAAAAGAATATAGTTGATAATTTTATCTAAGTTATTAATTTCTTGAGAAAGTGCAGATTTCTCCCAACGCTCAACGCAGTGATGAACAATCTCTTTGGGCTTTTCTTTCATTTCTCGTAAATGATACGCTTTAAGCAAATCATAAGACTCTAAAGGTTTCCCTTTTGAATTTTGCGAGTCAAAAAATTGGAAAGCCTCATCTAAATCATCAAGCTCAACACGAACCATTTCACATATTTTAAGAATATATTCCTTAAATCCCTCTGGGAAATTATAGTTATTAATAAAATTATAATTTTCCAAAATATTAAATTTACTAATACTATGGTTAAATTTCTCATTTAAAAATAAAGTGTCTTTCTTCCCTAATTTGTAAAGCAGTAGTGATAGCGTAGTAAGTCTCTGTTGCCCATCAACTATTTCAGAGTTACCATCATTTTTATATAAAACAATTGTACCGATTCGATAAACTTTACTATCACGGAAATGCGTCAGTAAATCATCAAGTAATTGTTGAACGTGTTTTATTGTCCATTTGTATGGTCTTTGATAATCTGGAATACTCAAATTTAATTTGAATACATCATCAATCTTAAGTATTTTTGCTTTTTCATCACTCATAATAATTTAGGTTCCTTAGAATATTTTTATAATATAAATCAAAATGCACAGATTATAACCGATAAATCATCATAAGCTATTTGTTTCGCAATTAATTTACGACACACCGTCAGTCTTGATTTATCATTATCATATTGTTTCCAGATCTTTTCTCTTACTTCAGTAGAAAGTCCATCTGTTAATCCATCAGAACACAGTAATAAACTTTCCCCTTGTTGAATTTCAATTTCTTGATAAAAAATTTTATCTTGAAATTCGGAATAATCCGCGACTAAACAAGAAGAAACACCGCCATAAATCGTAGCAAAATCTTCTTCTTTTTTATCGGGAAAATCAGTTAATAATTCAGACAGAATAGAATGATCTTGCGTGATTTGTTGCCATTTACCTTGTGCATCAATCAAATAAGCACGACTATCTCCTACGCTGAGAATTTTGGCTTTACGGGTTGTTTGATCAATTTCAGCCGCCACAAAAGTGGTTGCTGCGCCAAAATAATCCTCCGCTAATTCTGCTGATAAACTGGATTGTAAATCGTAGATCGTTTGACGACTTATACTTTCCATTTGGCTTAATAACTGCATAGCCAACTTGCTCGCTTTTTCAGGTCGGTTACTATTGGAAATACCGTCTGCCACGCCCACAATAAAGTGCGGTCGGTTTTCAAGGCGTTTTTCAGCCGTTTTGAGTTTATATTGAAACACCGCCTCGCCATTAAAAAGGGCATCTTGGTTGTGTCGCTTGTTGCTACCAATTTGTTGGCAGAAGGTAATTTCGCAAAAATTTTCCATTATTCAACCGCTTGTTGAGAAGGATTTAGAAGGCGATCAATCGCTTTTAGCGCATCTAACGCCTTCATTTCTAGACTTAAAAAGTGCATTTTCGGCACGCCTGCATCTTGTGGGTTAATACGGATAAATCCACCCTTTTTTGCTTTCGCCGTACGTTCAGAAAAGCGACGCACAGTTGGAATGGCTTTCCCCGCCCCCAGTTCGATGACGACGAGATTTTGCACTTCTTTTAACCATAAATCGAGCTTATTTCGTTTTAAATTTTGATAATTACTGCTGTAAAAATAATCGTCAAACATAAGCACATTTTGTCTTGCTAAACGCTGACAATAAGGGCAACGAGGCGGCTCACTCAATAAGCGTAAGTTTTCGTTATCCACCACTGGTTGAAATTCTTTTGCTGACCAACTTAAATCTCGGCAATTATGCGCACACTGCAAACGCTCTAATGTGCCATGAACTTCATAAATGCGCCCTTCTTCAAACCCCGCTTTCTGAAAATGCCCATCCACATTGCTTGTAAAAACAAAATAACCATGCGGTTTGTTTTCTGCCCAACGTTTTAAAATTTGGTAGCCCTCATGTGGACTTGTTGCACGATATTGCGACAAACGATGCCCATAAAACCAATAAGCTAACTCTTGATGAGTTTCATAAGCTAATGGCGTCGCAATATCTTCAAAATTGATATTGCGCCCTTTAAACATTGGATAGGCATTCCAAAAGCCGCCAACACTTCTAAAATCCGGCAAACCTGAATCCACGCTCATTCCAGCCCCGGCAGTAATTAAAATACCATCAGCCTTGCGGATAAGTTCCACTGCATAATTTAAATCATTTTTCATAATACTTTTCTCTGTCCATTTTTCATTGGTGAAATAATTCCAGCTTCTTCTAGTTGTTCTACAATTCTCGCAGCTCGATTAAAGCCTAAACTAAATTTGCGTTGAATCCGTGAACCAGATGTAAATTTTTCCTGTTGCACGAATTTTTTTACATCCTCAAAAAGCGGATCGCGTTTAAAAGTCACTTTCATTGCCATAAGTTTGCTCCTGTGTTGTTTATATAGAAAGGGCTTAAGAGCCTTGTAAAAAGTAAAAAATCTCTCTTTTATGGAAAAAATTATAGGAAGGGAAGCGACAATTTGTGTCGTTAGTGAATATTACAAGCGGTTATTTTTAGAAGATTGTTTGCAAATAAGATTATCTGTATTGCAATATGCACATTTATCTGTTTATATATACATGTAATTTATTAGGAAAAAGAATATGAATAACCAAAATCCGATTGAAATTTACCAAGCTCAAGATGGCACAACGCAAGTGGAAGTAAGATTTGAAAATGATACCGTTTGGCTAAGTTTACAGCAGATGGCTGATTTATTTGGGCGAGATAAGTCCGTTATTTCACGTCATTTACGCAATATCTATACTGATGGCGAGTTAAATAGAGAAGCAACTGTTGCAAAAAATGCAACAGTTCAAATTGAAGGCAAAAGACAAATTAATCGAACAATCGAATACTATAATCTTGATGTAATTATATCTGTGGGCTATAGAGTTAATTCTATTTTAGGTACTAAATTTAGAATTTGGGCAACTGCACGTTTAAAAGAATATCTGACTCAAGGCTATACTATTAACCAAAAACGTTTACAGCAAAATGCTCACGAATTAGAACAAGCACTTGCGCTTATTCAAAAAACGGCAAATTCATCGGAATTAACGCTAGAAAGCGGTCGTGGATTAGTGGATATTGTCAGCCGTTATACGCATACCTTTTTATGGCTACAACAATATGATGAAGGTTTACTTACCGAACCACAAACACAGCAAGGCGGTACGTTACCGACTTATATTGAGGCCTGTTCTGCACTAGCAGAGTTAAAATTACAGCTGATGGCAAAAGGTGAAGCAAGTGATCTGTTTGGACGTGAACGAGATAATGGCTTATCTGCGATTCTAGGTAATTTAGATCAAAGTGTATTTGGTGAACCTGCTTATCCAAGCATTGAAGCAAAAGCGGCACATTTACTTTATTTTGTCGTCAAAAATCATCCTTTTTCAGATGGTAATAAACGCAGTGGCGCATTTTTATTTGTAGATTTCTTACATAGAAATGGACGTTTGTTTGATCATAATGGACATCCAGTTATCAATGATACGGGGCTTGCAGCACTCACTTTATTAGTTGCTGAATCTGATCCAAAACAAAAAGAAACGCTTATTAGGCTTATTATGCATATGCTTAAACATAAGCAAGATAAGTAATGATAAATAGCGACCGAAGTCGCTATTTATTTAAAAAGTGCGGTCGATTTTCTATGATTTTTTAATTTTATCCAATAACTCAGCGACCACTTTCGGAACGCCCTCACCTGCTTTTTCTTTTATTGCGATAACTTGTTTACGAACAAATCCTGTATTGGGATTAGGATCGATCAAATAGATAAGTGAACCATATGGAGCGAGATTTACCAATCCATTAGCTGGATAGACCTGTAATGAAGTGCCGATAACAATCACAATATCTGCCTTTTTCACTAACTTTTCTGCTTTAGGAAACATGGGTACATTTTCCCCAAAAAAGACTATATGTGGACGCATTGGATGACCGTGGTTATCCTTATCCTCTAATCGTTGATCACCCAAACATGGAACAATGTAATCGGTATTAAAACTGCTACGAGCTTTATTCAATTCACCATGTAAATGGAGTACGTTAGTACTTCCCGCTCGCTCATGTAAATCATCTACATTTTGAGTGATTATATGAACTTCATAAAACGCTTCCAATTCAACTAAAGCCAAGTGTGCTGCATTAGGCTCTGCAGCTTGAGCATTACGACGTCGTTCATTATAAAACGCCAATACTTTTGCACGGTTTTTCTTTAAGGCTTCAGGCGTGCAAACTTCTTCTACTTTATGCCCTGCCCACAAGCCATCTTCTGCTCTAAAAGTAGGAATACCACTTTCGGCACTAATTCCAGCTCCCGTTAATACCACGCAAATTGGTTTATTTTTTGCTGTCATTTTTCAGGCTCCTTTTTGTTCTAAAATTTCATCAATCTGTCTATCTCTAGCCATCATGCCAAATATATTCCCCGCTTTATAAAGCGGTTGATAAGCATAGCTTTCAATATGCAAGAATGGCTTATCTGAAAGGCGTTGGAAATATTGTTTTAGCTGTGATTTTGAGCGTAATAACACGTCATATTCAGCTTGAATATGAGGACACATAGCCTCAATACGCATTTTAAATTCATCACTGAGATAAGGACTGATAATTAAATAGACCTTTTTCTGTTCGGTTGCTGTTTCATCCGTATAAACACATGCCAAATTAAATACTTGCCATTTATAGCGATCGGCAAAAGCACCAATGATTCGGCTTTGATCTTCATTTTCAACTTGTACGAGGGCAGCTGGCTTTTTCAAGCAATCTTGCAAAATATCACTTGGTGTAAAAGGGCCACAGTCCAAATAAGATAGTACGCAGTTCCAATTAGCAAATTGTTCAGTACCAAAATGTAAGTGCTTACCTTCGAATTTATCCGCCCCATTTTTAGTGCGATCATCAATTAAATAATCGCCTTGGTTTAGGTTTTTATGGTGAGATAAAATTAACCGTTTGTATAATGCCGAGCCTTTTTCTTCGCCGAAATAACGCTGAATCCATTTTACTTTATCGCTCCAAGCAGATGGATTATGCCAAGGGGCAGTAGAAAGTGCGTAAATATGGTATTTCTTCATCAATTTATGGACAGCAGAAATCGCGTTTGGCATGGGTTCCATTAAGCTGAAAATACCTTCGACTTCATCATATCGACCTTCATACTCTTGCTTGGTTTTCTCATCTAATTTTGCAATACCAGACGGGAAATCAACCATCACATTGTCCATATCAATATAAACAATTTTCTTCATTTTAATGCCCTCTCTGTTGATGGCTTAATGATAAAAGATGGAGCGACAATTTATGTCGTTAGGCATTGTCGTCTAAATAAGTGCGGTCAATTTCTTGGTAATCTTCCCCAAAATGCGCAATCCACCATTCCAGCATAGCGCTCTCAATTACGGTCGCGGAAATTTCATAGTCGCAACCACAATCTTTTACAGTTTGATCAGTTGATAATGGTGTTTCTGTCAAAAAACCACCTGTTTTTTTATCAATACGGAAAGTTAGGCGAATTTTCTTACCCGAACTGAAACCAAAGTTTTGGCTTTCAATATGCGTTTTTAGACTAAATTTCGGGCGTTCAAATTGCATCGTACTGACATTAACTGAAATAAATCGATGTAATGCAAGATGTCTAATCGCTCCACTCTCATATTGAACCACCAAATAAGTACTTGGACCTTGCTGCACTAATGCAAGGGGTTTAACTTGAGCATCACGTATATTTCCATCATTCTTACGATAGCTCATGTTAATGTATTTATTATGATAAAGAGCAATACTTACTTTATTGAATACTTCAGGATCAATCTTTGCAGGTAATAATGGCTGGCTAGTTGGAGCAATCCCCGCTTTATTCAACCATTCAGAGGCTTCCTTTTTCTGATTTTTACCATAAGCTAAATTATATTCTGCCTGTTTAAAAAAACCGTCCATCGACTGCATAATATTGGTTGGCAAAATACCGGTTAAATATTGTTTTGCCAACATCAACACTAACGATTGCTGTTCGTTTAAAATTGGCATATCTAAGCCTTTTGCATCAGGCTTCCAACGATAGCTATAGGGCTTATCATTGGTATTGCAATCAATTTCAAACTGTTCACATAACGTATTCAGTGCACGCTGAATACTGCGTAAATCACGCTCAATGCCTAATGCAAGCAATTTCTCTCGCAGTTCTAATGAGCTGATGGAATAGTTTTTCGGAATTAAACGTAATAGTTCGAGGTGGAATTTTAGGGAAGATGATTCGGACATAATTGCCTCATAAATAGGAATATTTTCTTTAATCATATAAAAAATCGGGCAATTTTTAAACTGCCCGATTTGTTGGTATTTTTGACCGCACTTTATGCTTTTGCGGTATCAATACGTTCAAATGCTAACACTTTATTTTCTAACTGACGAAGTAATAAAGTGGCAATGCCGGTAATGATGAGATAAATTCCACCTGCGATACCATAGATAGTGAGTGCATCATATTCGGTACCGTAAAGTTGGCGTGCGTATCCCATGATATCCATGATCGTGATGGTAGAAGCCAACGCCGTACCTTTAAATACCAAGATAATTTCATTGGTATAAGAAGGAAGTGCACGTTTTAATGCATAAGGAATTAGGATTTTTAACGTCTGCATACGACTTAAACCTAATGCTGCACAGCTTTCCCATTGACCTTTAGAAATCGCTTTTACTGCGCCATGGAATAATTGGGTTGAATAAGCGGCACTATTCAATGCTAAAGCTAATGCTGCACAGAACCATGCGTTGGAGAATAATCCCCATAATGGGCTGTCCACCAACCATTGGAATTGGCCAGGGCCTGCATAAATTAAGAAAAATTGCACTAAAAGCGGGGTCCCTGTAAATAAAACAAGGAATAAATTGACCGCACTTTTCACCAATTTATTGCCGATAGAAAGCAAGAAGGTTAGTCCCAATGCTAAGAAAAAGGCAATAAACAAAGATACGACTGTAAGCAACAGGCTAGTCGGAATGCCTTGAGCAATCACTGCTAAATACTCTTGAAACATTATTCGACTCCCCGTTCAAATCGAGTGAAACGTAATTCTAATTTGCGAATACCTGCTTGGCTGATCAACGTAATCACCAAATAAATTAACGCAGCAATACCATACCAAGTGAAAGGCTCATGAGTGTTAGTATTGATATACCCAGCCTGACGCATTAAATCATCGACACCAATTAACGACACCAACGCCGTATCTTTTAATAACACGAGCCATTGATTGCTTAAGCCCGGTAAAGCGTGTCGCCATACTTGTGGCATAATCAAATGGATGAAGGTATAAGGACGGCTTAATCCTAACGCAGCACCTGATTCCCACTGCCCTTTTGGAATAGCTTGGATCGCACCACGTAAAGTTTGTGAAGCATAAGAGGCAAAAATCAAAGACAATGCAAATACACCACAACCAAAGGCGCTGAATTCAATATACTCACCCGTCAGTATTTCTACTACTTGGGTTGAACCAAAATAAATCAGTAGAACCACTAAAATTTCCGGTAAACCACGCAATAAAGCGATCACAACAGAAGCTGGTTTCGCAATAAATACATATTTATTCGCTTCTAAAGCCGTAAAAATAATACTGAGCAATAAACCGACAATTAACGAGCAAATAGCAAGCCCTAAGGTCATTAGGGCTGCATGTCCAATTAATGTAAGATAATCATAAAACATAGATTATTTTGTCATCCATTTGTCATAGATTTTTTGGTATTCACCATTTGCTTTCACGGTTTCTAAACCTTTATTTAAGCTTTCTAGCAATTCTTTGCTCGATTTATTCACCGCGATACCTAAACCATTACCGAAATATTTTTTGTTAGTCACTTTCTCGCCAACAAATTGAATTTCAGGCTCTTTAGAAATCATATCAGACAATACGGCTGTATCACCAAAGATGATATCAATACGACCATTTTTTAAGTCTAAGATCGCATCTTGTAAGCTTGCATAAGATTTTGCATTATATTGCTTGGTTTCTGCTGCAGTATATTGTTGGAACGTTGTTCCATTTTGAACACCAACCGTTTTTGCTGAAGCTAAATCTGCTTTGCCTTTTAAAGCGACATAACTTGCTGTGCTGTCATAATACGCATTAGAAAATGAAACTTGTTTTGCACGCGCTTCCGTAATATCCATTGCAGAAATCGCTGCATCAAAACGTTTTGCTTTCAAGCTTGGAATTAATGCATCAAAAGATTGGCTTTTGAAATGACAAGTCGCTTGGATTTCCTTACAAATTGCATTCGCTACATCCACATCAAAACCGATAATTTCACCTTTTTCATTTGTTGTTTCAAATGGCGGGTAGCTCGGCTCCATCGCGAAAGTGATGTCTTGTGCATTTGCAGCAAAAGCTGAGCCCATTAACATTGCGCTTAAAAGTAATTTTTTCATGTTGTGTTTCCTTATTCTGAGTGTGAAAGATATTGTTTAAATTGTTCGGTTTTTGGATTATCAAAGCAATCTGCACTGCCCATTTCAATAATCTTACCGTGTTCCATATAGACGACTTTGGTCGCCACTTTTTGTGCCACGTTCACTTCGTGGGTCACAATCACCTGGGTAATGCCTGTTTGTTGAAGCTCTTTAATGATATCAACAACTTGAGCTGTAATTTCAGGATCCAGTGCTGCTGTTGGTTCATCAAACAACAACACTTGTGGTTTCATCATTAATGCTCGAGCAATGGCTACACGTTGTTGCTGCCCACCTGATAAGTGAAGAGGAAAACGATCGGCATGCTCTTCCAAACGTAAACGTTTTAAAAGTTCTAATGCATCTTTTTTCGCTTCTTCTTCGCTAATGCCTAATACTTTTTGAGGCGCTTCAATCAAGTTTTCAATCACCGTCAAATGCGGCCAAAGATTGTATTGTTGAAATACCATGCCCACATCTTGACGAAGTTGACGAATGGCTTTCGGATTATTATTCGCTTGAGACAAATCAAAATGATTATTCGCAATATGCAATTCGCCAGAGGTCGGCACTTCTAATAAATTTAATGTACGGATTAACGTACTTTTTCCTGCGCCACTTGGTCCAAGTAACACCACGGTATCGCCTTCTTGTGCATCAAGATTGATATCAAACAATGCCTGTGATGAACCATAAAAGAAATTCAAATTTTTAACACTAATCGCCATACTAAGTTTACTGCTATCCTCTCTTGATTCTTAAGAATGAATAAATATTACTTTTTAATGATTAATTATGCAAGTATTTTTATAAAAAAATCCCAAAAAAGTTTTTGGGATCTTTAAATCATTGAATTTTAAACCGCACTTATCACGAATTAAGCCTCTTTCGCCATCTCAAATTCAACTAGCATCATTAAAATATGAATCACTTTGATGTGGATTTCTTGAATACGATCTGCATAACCAAAGTGTGGCACACGAATTTCAACATCCGCTAAGCCTGCCATTTTACCGCCATCTTTACCAGTCATCGCAATCACTTTCATGCCTTTTGCTTTTGCCGCTTCAATCGCATTTAAGATATTTTTAGAATTGCCTGATGTCGATAATCCAAATAAAACATCGCCTTCTTTACCCACTGCTTCAACAAAGCGAGAGAATACATATTCATAACCAAAGTCATTACTTACACAGCTTAAATGACTCACATCTGAAATTGCAATCGCAGGATAACCAGGACGATTTTCACGATAACGACCGGTTAGTTCTTCTGCAAAGTGCATGGCATCACAGTGAGAACCCCCATTACCGCAAGATAATACTTTACCGCCATTTTTAAAGCTTTCCGCTAACAATTTAGCCGCTTTTTCAATGAGTTTGATGTTGTTATCATCTGAAACAAACTTATTTAATACGTCTTGAGCTTCCACAAGCTCCGCTTTAATTTGATCAAAATACATTTTATTCTCCTTAAAAATTAAAATTTGAAATAGCGTTGGCATTGTATAGCGTTCATTTCAAATAATCTAGCGCTCTTTTTTATCACGCCCTTTTTCAGCTTACGTCCCATTATTTTGCGATATCTATCGCAAATTCAGCTAAAAACACTTCAAAAAATGACCGCACTTTTTAAACTCAAACAATTTAAAAGGAGAGGTTATGCGAGTAGTTTATTTATTATTTTGTATGTTATTCAGTCAAATAACTTGGGCGAACGAGCGTGATTTAATGCTATTAGGCACTTATGAAAACCAAGATGTTCAAGGTTGGGTGATGTCTGAAAAATTGGATGGGGTACGAGGTTATTGGGACGGCAAAACATTATTTAGCCGTCAAGGCTTGCCCTTGCCCGCACCGACCTATTTTACTGCTCAATTTCCGCCTTTTGCCATTGATGGTGAGCTTTTTAGTGAACGTAATCAATTTGAAGAAATTGCTTCTATCACGAAATCCTTTAAAGGTGATAATTGGACAAAATTAACACTTTATGTTTTTGATGTGCCTAATGCATCAGGCAACCTTTTTGAACGTCTCAAAACTTTAGAAGATTATTTGAAAGATCACCCTACGCCTTATATCAAGATTATCCCGCAAATTCCAATTCGAGATAAAACACATTTATTCGAGTATTTGCATGAAGTGGAAGCGAAAAAAGGTGAAGGGATCGTGTTACGTAATCCTCATGCGCCTTACGAAAGAAAACGCAGTACACAAATTTTAAAGTTAAAAAGCACTTATGATGAAGAATGTACCGTGATAGCACATCACAAAGGGAAAGGCCAATTTGAGAATATACTCGGCTCGCTTACCTGTGAAAATCATCGTGGAAAATTCAAAATCGGTTCAGGATTTAATCTGAGTGAGCGCGAAAATCCACCGCCTATTGGTAGCACGATTACCTACAAATATCGTGGATTAACTAATTCTGGAAAGCCTCGTTTTGCCACTTATTGGCGAGAGAAAAAATAAGAGCGGTCAAAAACATCGGTATTTTTGACCGCTCTTTATATTTGATAACTCAATTATAGGTGTTGATTAATAAACGCTGCTAATTGATTTTTCGGTAATGCACCCACTTGTGTAGCAACAAGTTGACCATTTTTGAAAAGTAGTAAAGTTGGGATACTACGTACACCAAATTGACCTGCAACTAACTGGTTGTCATCTACGTTGATTTTAACGATTTTTGCTTTACCTGCGAATTCAGGGGCGATTTCATCTAAAATTGGCGCAATCATTTTGCAAGGGCCACACCATGGCGCCCAGAAATCCACTAATACTGGGATATCAGATTGCACAACGGTTGTTTCAAAATCTGCATCATTAATATGTAATACTTCGCTCATTTTTGTTTCCTTATTTAATAAGGTGCTGACGAATCAACACCTAACGTTAATTGATGTTGTGCATAATAACACAAGGTATATTGGATTGCACAGATTAGTCCGATTGATAAAAACTAATTACTTAAGCTGTGCAAATGCCTGTAATAAATCGGCTTTGATGTCTTCCACATCTTCTAAGCCAACAGAAAAACGCAATAATGTGTTTGTAATACCACGAGTGACGCGTTCTGCTTCTGGAATATCCATATGGGTTTGGGTCGCAGGATAGGTAATAAAACTTTCTGTACCGCCTAAGCTTTCCGCAAAGGTAATCAACTTGATCGATTTTAAGAACGTATTTACCCAATTTTCATCTTTCAAACGGAAAGATAGCATTCCGCCTTTGTTTGGATATAACACACTATCAATTTGTGGCTGTTCGCGTAAAAATTCTGCAATCGCCTTCGCATTATCTTGATGGCGTTTCATACGTAATGAAAGGGTTTTCATTCCACGCACGGTTAACCAAGAATCGAATGGCGAAAGTACTGCACCTGCACCATTTTGAATATAGGCGATACGATCACAAAGCTCTTGTCCTTTTGCAATAATCAAGCCAACTAAACTATCATTATGACCCGCAATATATTTTGTACCGCTATGAATGACAATATCCGCGCCTAAATCTAATGGACGAGATAGTACAGGGGTTAAGAAGGTATTATCCACAATCACTAATAAATTGTGTTTTTTCGCTAATTTCGCAATTTCTGCTACATCACACTCTTCCATTAATGGATTAGATGGGGTTTCAATAAAAATTGCTTTAGTATTCGCTGTAATAGCCGCTTCAATTTCAGCTAAAGAAGCCGTATTCACATAAACGGGTTTCACACTGTTGTTATTTTTATAGGCAAAATCCAATAAACGATAAGTCCCACCATATACATCACTTGACACAATCCATTCATCTGGGCCTTTGAATAAATTCATCAGCACTTGAATTGCCGCCATGCCAGAAGCAAAAGCAAAACCACGATCACCATTTTCTAACTTTGCTACGGTATCTTCCAAGACACTACGCGTTGGGTTTTTCGTGCGGGTATAATCAAAGCCCGTACTTTCACCAATCCCATGATGACCATAAGCTGTTGAAAGATAAATTGGCGTTGAAACCGCACCAGTGCGCTCATCACTGCGATTCCCCGCTTGGGCTAATAATGTATCGATAGAATATTGTTGTGTCATAATTTACCTCTAAAACATGCAAAAACTTGACCGCACTTTTCTTTATTTAATGGCGAGCAAAACGTTCCAATTTTGTCATAAAGCCTCTCATGATAAAAGTAGAAATTGAAAACTCTGTAAAAATTATATTCTTGTGCTAAATTTTGCTGTAATTTCAACCGAAACGAAGATTTTTTCAACATTTGAATTTTTTTTTAAGATCTTCGATTGACAGAATTTCAAATTCCCGTAAAATGCACCGCACTAACAGCGTATGCGGGAATAGCTCAGTTGGTAGAGCACGACCTTGCCAAGGTCGGGGTCGCGAGTTCGAGCCTCGTTTCCCGCTCCAAACTAACGGCGTGTTAGCAAAGCGGTTATGCACTGGATTGCAAATCCATGTAGCTCGGTTCGACTCCGGGACACGCCTCCATAACCACGCAGTTAGTTAATCACTCGATGCCCGAGTGGTGGAATCGGTAGACACAAGGGATTTAAAATCCCTCGCCTTTCGA
>CAUTFW010000002.1:0-106043 GCA_963537955.1 Parahaemophilus parainfluenzae
CTTAAAAGCGGATTACCTCGAACACAAAGACGAGTTGGATTATTAAGATGAAAACCATTGTTCCAAACTGGAATGTTCCACCACATATCCAAGCGTTTACAACCACAAGAGAAGGTGGCGTAAGCCTGCCGCCTTTCGATAGTTTCAATTTAGGCGATCATGTCGAAGATGATAAAAGTGCGGTCAAAACCAACCGCACTTTATTGGTCGAAAAATTTAATCTACCACATTTCCCGTTGTTTTTAACTCAAACGCATAGCACTCGTGTGATTACAGTACCTTATGAGGGAAATAATTTTGAAGCTGATGCAGTTTACACCAACCAACCAAACGAAGTCTGTGTGGTGATGACAGCTGATTGCTTGCCGGTTTTATTCACCAATAAACAAGGCACTGAAGTGGCTGCTGCCCATGCTGGCTGGCGCGGACTCTGTGATGGGGTGTTAGAAGAAACGGTGAAATGTTTCCAATCTGCCCCCGAAGAGATTATTGCGTGGTTTGGGCCTGCTATCGGACCTAATGCATTCCAAGTTGGCAAAGAAGTGATTGAGCAATTTATGGCTTTTGACCCGATTGCAGAAACGGCTTTTCGACCCGATCCGAATGAAGCAGGAAAATACCTCGGCAACCTTTATCAAATCGCCACACAACGCCTCAACAAATTAGGTATTACCCAAATTTACGGCGGTGAACATTGCACATTCACAGAAAAAGAGACCTTCTTTTCCTATCGTCGAGATGGCAAAACAGGTCGAATGGCGAGTCTGATTTGGATAAAAAAATAACCCTATAGCAACAAACCGCACCTTAAAGTGCGGTTTATTTTTGGCTTATTCTGAATAGTTTTCGAACCAACTTTCTAAAATCAAGCAAGCAGAAATCCCATCCACTTTACCTTTATTGAGAGCACGATAACCGCCACGTTGGAAAATTTCATCGCGTGCAGAAACCGTTGTTAAACGCTCATCTTGCAATTCTACTTTGATACCGAAACGACCATTTAAGCGATTGGCAAATTTTTTCGCACGAAGTGTTAAATCTTGCTCGGTACCATCCATATTTAAAGGCAATCCCACCACAATGACATCGGGTTTCCAGTCTTTTAAGCATTTCTCAATAGCATCCCAGTTTGGAATTCCATCTTGCGCTTTAAATGCAGGCAAGGCTTGCGCTGTACCCGTAATACTTTGCCCAACCGCACAACCGATACTTTTTGTGCCAAAATCAAACGCGATTGCCGTGATGCCCATTAACTATGCCCTACTTGTGAAAAGACAAAATTATGAGGATGAATCCCTAATAATTGATTCGCGGCAGGATAACGATCTTCATAAATAGTTTCAAATAAAATGGTGTCTGAAGCCGGTGCCACTAACCACGCATTATCTGCAATCTCTTGTTCAAGCTGCCCTGCTGTCCAACTGGCACAACCGAGTGCAACAAGATATTTCTCAGGCGCATCCGCTGAACCAAAGGTTTCCACAATATCTGCTGACGTGGTGAGATACATATCATCAGTAATTTTATAACTATGCTCAAACTCTTTCGTAGTTTTCTTATGCAAAATAAAACCACGCTCAGAGTGTACTGGGCCACCCGCAAGTACAAGTTCATTGCTAAAAGTGCGGTCATTTTTCATCATAAAATTCATTTTTGAATATAGCTCTGCAATGCTTAAATCGGTGGGTTGATTAATCACTAAGCCCATCGAACCTTGCTCATTATGCTCGCACATGTACACCACGGTATTTTGGAAATAATCCTCCAACTGTGGCATCGCAATTAAAAATTGCCCTTGTAAATCCATCATTATCCCAAATCTCCAAAACAAATTTGTAACGCACTAATGGCTGCTAAAGAAGCCGTTTCTGTGCGTAGTACACGCTTTCCTAATAAAATTTCAGTAAATCCTTGTTGTTCAGTTTGTGCGATTTCTTGAGGTGATAAACCGCCTTCTGAACCAATAAGTAAACGAACCCCTTCTTTTGGAATTGAAGGCAAGGTTTTAATAGAATATTGGGCTCTTGGATGTAAATTCAATTTCAGTGCACCATCATTTTCTGCACACCAATCTTGTAATTTCATTAACGGACGAATTTCTGGCACAACGTTACGGCCACATTGTTCACAAGCCGCAATAGCAATTTTTTGCCATTGTTGAATTTTCTTATCCATGCGTTCGCCATCTAGCTTCACGCCACAGCGTTCTGACCACAATGGTGTAATCACGTTAACGCCTAACTCTACAGATTTCTGAATGGTGAATTCCATTCGATCACCACGGGAAATAACCTGCCCTAAGTGAATCGATAAATTCGACTCTTTATCACTCAATTCACAGCCTAGAATTTCCACTTTAACGGCTTTTTTGCTCGCTTCAATAATTTTGGCCGGATAAATATGATTACTACCATCAAATAATTCAATTTGCTCACCTTCAGTCATTCGAAGTACACGTCCTACGTGATTAGCCGCATCTTCTGAAAGTTGGCAAGTAGATTGATTTTTAAGGGATTCTGGATGATAAATTCTTGGAATACGCATAACATTGAGTCTTTGATATAAGGAAAAAGTGCGGTCATTTTCAACCGCACTTTTAATATTATTCTGTTGTTAAATCTTTTGGCAAACTTTCTAAGATGGTTCGCCAATAAGCGGAAGTCACTTGCTTGTGTTTACGAATACAACCTACCACTAAATCGGATTGACCACTTTCACAAATATCGCGCAATTCAACATAGAAATCATGCGTAACTTGGCGATGTTTTTCTTCGCTGAAAAACAATAAACCAATTTTATGATAAACCCCACGTAAACTATTAAAAATTAAACGATAGAAAGGTTTATTAGCCATTACTGTAAACTGACGGAATAAGGCATAATCGAATTCCATGTAACTTTCAGCGGTATTTTCTAATGAATCTAACCCTTTAAACAAAGCAACCGAGGCTTTAGGCGAATTTTTTACGGCTTCATAAATATAAGATTCAGACATACGACTACGCAACGAAAGCATATTTTCAATGATTAATGGCGCACTTTGACGATCTAAAGTAATTAAGGTTTCAATAATGCTTGGACCAGCTGTATCCCAAATATTATTGACTTTTGTCGGCTTGCCGTGTTGAATGGTAAGCCAGCCATCACGAGCCAAACGCTGCAATACTTCGCGTAATGTAGTACGTGTGACGCCGATTTTATCAGCCAAATCACGCTCAGAAGGAAGATTGGTGCCTGCGGGAAATACATTATCCCAAATACTTCTAACAATATATTCTTCGGCAAGAGCGGCTGGGCTTTGTGCCCGTAAAAGGGTATTATCTGTTTGCATAAATATAAAATAAATATAAAAAAAGCTTAAAAAGATCAAAAAAATGTGATTTATTCAATAAATCTTTAACTGGTCTATTATCCTTTAAAGCTGTATATATTACAATGACAAGACTATAAAAAAACGGAGTTCGATATGACTTACACACAAGCATTCATGAAAAACTTTCTGGGCGCAAGTCCAGATTGGTATAAATTAACCATTATTGCCTTCTTGGTAATTAACCCGATTTTATTCTTTTTTGTTAGTCCATTTTTTGCAGGCTGGCTACTCGTGGCAGAGTTTATTTTCACGCTAGCCATGGCATTAAAATGCTACCCTCTTCAACCAGGTGGTTTATTAGCATTTGAAGCCATTGCCATTGGCATGACGAATGCCGAACACGTTAAAGCGGAGATCGTGGCAAACTTTGAAGTGGTTTTACTTTTAATCTTCATGGTCGCCGGCATTTATTTTATGAAGCAACTTTTGCTTTATGTCTTCACCAAATTATTAGTGCGTATCCGTTCTAAAATCGTTCTCTCTTTAGCATTCTGTTTTAGTGCAGCATTTCTTTCAGCTTTCTTAGATGCGCTAACTGTTGTGGCGGTCATCATCAGTGTTGCCATGGGTTTCTATGGGGTTTATCACAAAGTGGCATCAGGGAAAAATCTGCAGGATGCTGTTGATATTGCCGATGATAACAAAATCAAAAATCATGAAACTCTCGAAAAATTCCGCTCTTTCTTACGTAGCTTAATGATGCATGCTGGTGTCGGTACCGCACTCGGTGGTGTAATGACCATGGTGGGTGAGCCACAAAACTTAATCATTGCAGAACAAGCTAAATGGAATTTTATTGAATTTTTCTTCCGCATGGCTCCTGTAACAGTCCCTGTATTTATCTGCGGATTACTCACTTGTATTTTAGTCGAAAAATTTAAATTATTCGGTTATGGTGAAAAACTACCGGAAGAAGTATGGCAAGTCTTAGAGGATTTAGATCGTGAAAACGCACAAAAAATGTCTAAACAAGATAAGATTCGTCTTTCTGTCCAAGCGGTTATCGCGGTTTGGTTGATCTTAGGTTTAGCCTTCCATTTAGCGGCTGTAGGCATGATTGGTTTAAGTGTGATTATCCTTGCAACAACCTTTACGGGTGTAACTGATGAACACGCTATTGGTAAAGCATTCCAAGAAAGTTTACCTTTCACTGCATTATTAGTCGTATTTTTCTCTGTCGTTGCGGTGATTATCGATCAAAAACTCTTTGCGCCAATTATTCACTTTGTATTAAGTTCTGAAGAGAAAACACAGTTAGCCTTATTCTACGGTTTCAACGGTTTACTGTCTGCGATTTCTGATAACGTATTCGTAGCAACAGTTTATATCAATGAAGCGAAACATGCCCTTGCGACAGGCGCAATTGCACCACACCAATTTGAATTACTTGCGGTAGCAATCAATACAGGTACAAACTTACCTTCTGTCGCGACACCAAACGGTCAAGCCGCATTCTTGTTCTTATTAACATCATCGCTTGCACCGTTAATTAAACTTTCTTATGGTAGAATGGTCTACATGGCATTGCCTTACACTATCGTATTAACGCTAGTTGGTTTCCTTGCAATCGAATTTATCCTACCAGGAATGACGATTTGGCTTGCAAACCTTGGCTTAATTCTTCCAATTTAATGAAGCATAAGGAGAAAGAATGCTCGACTTTTTTAAGCAATTATCCCTTAAACGTTCAGCGTGGATCTTTTTGGCATTTACCGCATTAGCCTTAGAATCGACCGCACTTTACTTTCAATACGGAATGGGTTTACAACCTTGCGTACTTTGTGTTTACGAACGTTTAGCTATGGTAGGGTTATTTATTGCTGGTTTTATCGGCGCCTTAGCCCCTAGTTCGCTTATTGTCCGCATTCTTGCTCTTATTGTGGGTTTATTTAGTGCAATCAAAGGATTAATGATTTCCATTCGTCACCTTGATTTACAAATGAACCCTGCGCCATGGAAACAATGTGAATTTATCCCAAACTTTCCGGAAACGTTACCATTCCATAAATGGCTACCTGCGGTGTTCAATCCAACAGGCAGCTGTAACGAAAGCCAATGGTCACTTTTCGGCATCACGATGGTGCAATGGTTGGTATTTATTTTCGCTGTCTATGTCATTGTGTTGGGATTAATTACACTTTCACAAGTGAAGAAAAGTCGAAATCGACGCCTTATTTTTAAATAGTCTAATTACATACTAAAAAGCCTAGAGAGATTCTCTAGGCTTTTTTATTATTGAAAATCATTCAGTTCTCAACGTTATTCAAGAAAAAAATACCAATAAGGCATTAAGATAAACCAAATAAAGGCACTGAGAATAACAACAAATTTAAAACTGAAGTGTTTGGTTTTATGACGAAAGCGTTTCATCCCGCAATAAACACCAATAAACCCACCAAGCAGGCTTAATAGAAAGAAAGTATTTTCAGAAATTCGCCAGCCATGACGAACCGCGCGGACTTTGTCTTTCCACATTAAAAAATAAGCGGCGATATTTACCGCCGCTAACATCACAAATAAAAGCTGAATCAGCATTATGCGTAAACTGGAAGATGTTTGCAGATTGCCAATACTTTTTCTTTGGTTGCTGCAATCACTTGTTCTTCGTTTTCTTTGCCTAATGCATCTAATACATCACACATCCAGCCGGCTAACTCACGACAGTCTTGTTCGTTAAAGCCACGACGAGTCACCGCTGGTGTACCAACACGAATACCAGAGGTCACAAATGGTTTTTGTGGATCATTTGGTACAGAGTTTTTATTCACTGTGATGTTCGCTTTACCTAACGCAGCATCCGCTGCTTTACCGGTTAAGCCTTGTTTAATGAAGCTCACTAAGAATAAATGGTTTTCTGTGCCATTTGAAACCACGTCATAACCGCGTTGTTTAAACACTTCTACCATTGCTTTCGCATTTTTAATCACATTCGCTTGGTATTCTTTATAAGCTGGCTCTAATGCTTCTTTGAAACATACGGCTTTCGCTGCAATAATGTGAACCAATGGGCCACCTTGGTTTGCTGGGAAAACAGAAGATTGTAAACGTTTATAAAGTTCTTCATCACCGCAAGAAGAAAGGATTAAACCTCCACGTGGACCACCTAAGGTTTTATGGGTAGTCGTTGTGACAACATGTGCGTATGGTAATGGGTTTGGATATAAACCTGCTGCGATTAAACCTGCAACGTGCGCCATATCCACAAATAAATACGCACCCACTTCATCAGCGATTTCACGCATTTTTTTCCAATCTACGACTTGAGAATAAGCAGAGAAACCCGCCACAATCATTTTTGGTTTGTGTTCTAATGCTTTTTGACGGACATCTTCATAGTCGATTAAACCATCAGCCGTAATACCATAAAGCACAGAATTATAGATTTTACCGGAGAAACTCACTTTCGCCCCGTGAGTTAAGTGCCCGCCGTGTGCTAAATCCATCCCTAAAATAGTATCGCCAGCATTGATTAATGCACCATATACCGCCGCATTGGCTTGTGAACCTGAGTGTGGTTGTACGTTTACATAATCCGCACCAAACAACTCTTTAGCACGATCAATTGCTAACTGCTCTACAATGTCTGCGTACTCACAACCGCCGTAGTAACGTTTACCTGGGTAGCCTTCAGCATACTTGTTAGTAAACTGTGAACCTTGCGCTTCCATTACGCGTGGGCTCGCATAGTTTTCAGATGCGATAAGCTCGATATGCTCTTCTTGACGACGATTTTCGCCCTGAATGGCTTGCCATAGAACCGGATCGTAATCAGCGATGTTCATACTTTTTTTAAACATTGTGTTTTCCTCGTTGTTTGAATTATTTGTGTATAGTTTACCTGTTTCCAAGTAAAAACTTAATCAAAAATTTCGATCATATTTTTCATTATTACAATGAAAAACATTCATTTATCTAAATCGAGCCTTTTTCTTTCACTAATTTCTCAATTAGTTTAACTTCTTTTGTTTTCTCGCCTGCACCCAGTTTACGGCATTGGCTGGTTTCTTTCGTATAGGTATTAAAATTAGTCATCCTTGTTGGGCTTTTCATTTTAATCTTCATATCCAAATGATTACCGCAGTTATTACAAGGTGAAACAAATTCCTTATCTAATTCTTTAAATTCAGGAGATTGTTCAATAATTTTCGCAACTTGTGGTGAATGGGCGGTTTTAAATAGACGATCGGTAAAATCATAACTTAACTTACCATCACTCGCCTGCCATTTAGCTTTAGCTTGCAATAAATAACGCATCCAGCCTTCTTTTGTATCAATCTGTGAAATACCGCGTAGAAGCACAGTTTGATCTGCGTGATAGGTGACATAATCAAAATGCTCAACCGGTAAAGGGGATTTCGCAGCAGGTTTTACATGGCAAATCCAATCGCCCACTAAGGCTTTTTCCTGTTCCGTTTGTTGATGTGCCGTTGCACATCCCGATAACAATACTGCGATAAAACTACTTAATACTAATTTTCTCATCATAACTCTCCTTTTATTAATCAGATCCCCGCATCTAAAAATAAAGTGCGGTTGAAATCGTATTTGTTTTTCTTAATCGACCCTATTTCTTGACAAACCACTTATCCAATAACTGAATGTCCTTGTCATTCTCTGTTACTTGTCGGCAGGTCGCATAATCCTTACCGAGAATAAGTTGATTGCCATTTTTTTTCAGCTCAATTGGCATATCTGTATGATTGGCAGATTTACTATAAAATGCAGCCAACTCTTCTTTTTCTTGTTTTTGTAGGGCTTTATTTTGCTTGATGACTTTAGCCACATTTTTACTATGAGCCGGCACCATAGAACGATCGATAAAATCAAAACTCAAGACATTATTTTGAGCCTGCCATTTCACCTTGCCTTTGGTTAAATAACGAATTGTGCTCTCTCTATCTAATTCAATGCTAGAAATGCCTCGCAATAGCCCGGTTCCATCAGATTTCAAAACAAAATGATCTAAACGATCATAAGTTTGTTTATCTTTCGTCGGGATCGTATGACAAATCCATTCGCCATCTAACGTTGAGCTTTGTGAAACATTTGAAGCCCCGGCACAACCTGTTAATAATACTGCTACAAAACTACCCAATATTAACTTTCTCATAAGATACTCCTTTTATTGTCAGTAGGGATAACATTCATCACTACAAAGTAGGAAAAATTTTGTTTAATCTGGAATACGCAAAAGGCGGCAGTTGCATAAATCATCACTTTCAAATTCTGATATTTCACCTGCAACCTTATTTGGAATCGGGAATAAACGCACAGTTAGCGGTTTATTTAAGCGAAATGCCATTGTTCCTGTATCGCGCATAATAGCGGCAATGCTTTCTGCCTTGACATCTCCCGCCACTGGGACTGTGTCTAAACCGATACCACATACTGCACTATAAGTCAGTAAAGCACGGATATCAAAATAGTGTTTTTGTGTACCTTCCGCTAAGCCCAAATCTTCTGTCACCGCCAACATCAATCCAGAAAACCCAACCAATGGCACGTGTTGGATTGATTTAAACACTTTTGTCAGTAAAGCAGAAACTTCTACTGAACCAGCCGCACCAAAATATGGCAATCCCATTAATTCATAAACTTTTGTCATGGATGAACAATTTTTAGATGGTGCCGCCGAACTATCAATCCCTGCAAATTCAAATTCACCTGATAATTTGACCGCACTTAACATCTCTAATACTTGATCTACATGATATTGCAGCGCTTGCGACATAGCCTGATAACAATCCGCATAAAATTGATTATGAGACGATTTTGGTACAGATTTTAATACTTCGACTAATAAATCAGGTGTTTCTAACCCAATGACAAAACTATTTGGTAAATGACTTAGATGATAACCGGCAGGGAAATAAGGAATAAATGGCTTGCAATTAAAATTCACCGTAAAGTTAAAATTACCTTCGCCACGTGGTGTAATATTTGCAATTCGTTGTACCGCATAAACAGATTGTTCGATAAGTTTATTATCTAACACGCCATTTTCATCTAATGGCACATTAACACAAGCATTACACAAGTCGCCATAAGCTGCGATTAACTCTGGCAATAACGCGATTTCCTCTTTATTTCTCGCCGCACCTATCGCAAATCGAAGACGAATGCCACTTTCATTAAACTTATTCAGTAACTCTGTTAAATACTGCAAATCTGCTTTTGCTGTTTGCAAATTGGTTAAATCCAAATATTCCCCAAAAGGATTGGTAATGACCCGAATCGATTGCAAGGTATAACCTGCTTTCTGCACAGCTGGCAATAACAAATCCACATCACGTTTTATCGAATAAAGGGCGTCTTCCCATTGCGTTTTATCTTTATGTAAAGTCAGAAAAAAACTGATTGTGCGAAGACGACATAATTCTTTATTTTTATAATCCATTCGATCCCTTAACATTAAATGTAGTTATTTTTGCTGCTCACGAGCAACGGCACGATAGCCAATATCTCGACGATAAAAACGCCCAGCCCATTGAATTTGCTCAGCGAGTTTTAAGGCTTTTTGTTGCGCTTCAAATACGCTTTCGCCTAATGCAGTAACACAAAGTACGCGACCGCCATTCGTAACTAATTTGCCTTCTTTTTCTGCGACACCCGCTAAGAAAACTTTCTCATTTTCGACCGCACTTTGTGGTAAACCGCTAATCACATCGCCTTTACGATAATCGCCTGGATAGCCTTCCGCGGCTAACACAATCCCTAAGGACGCTTTTGGATTCCATTGGGATTTCACTTCATCCAATTTTCCCTCGCAAGCTTTAAGACAAAGCTCAACGAGATCTGATTCAAGACGCAACATAATTGGCTGTGTTTCTGGATCGCCAAAACGGCAGTTAAATTCAATTACTTTCGGCTGACCATTTGGCATGATCATTAATCCCGCATACAAGAAACCGGTGTAAACATTGCCTTCTGCCGCCATGCCATTAACCGTTGGATAAATCACTTCACGCATAATGTGATCATGAATTTCTGATGTCACCACTGGTGCAGGCGAATACGCCCCCATGCCACCAGTATTTAAACCTGTATCATTTTCGCCCACGCGTTTATGATCTTGACTGGTTGCCATAGGCTCGACGTTTTTACCGTCCACCATGATGATAAAGCTGGCTTCTTCGCCATCTAAAAACTCTTCAATCACCACTCGGCTACCCGCTTCGCCAAAGGCATTGCCAGAAAGCATATCACGCACAGCGTCTTCCGCTTCTTGCAATGTCATTGCAACGATTACGCCTTTGCCCGCCGCCAGACCATCTGCTTTTACAACAATTGGCGCACCTTTCTCACGCAAGTACGCCAATGCAGGTTCTACTTCGGTGAAGTTTTGATATTCTGCCGTTGGGATTTTATGACGAGCGAGGAAATCTTTGGTAAATGCTTTTGAACCTTCCAATTGTGCAGCCGCTTGAGTTGGGCCAAAAATTTTCAATCCAGCAGCCCGAAATGCATCAACTACCCCAATCACTAATGGTGCTTCAGGGCCAACAATGGTTAATCCAATTTGTTTATCTTGAGCAAATTTCACTAAGGCAGGGATATCTGTCGCAGAAATATTCACGTTTTCTACTTTGTGTTCCAATGCGGTACCTGCGTTGCCCGGTACGGCAAAAACTTTATCTGCTAATGGAGATTGTGCTGCTTTCCATGCTAAGGCGTGTTCACGACCGCCATTTCCGATGATGAGAATATTCATTTGTTCTGTTCCAAGTAATTTATTGCTAAATATCCCCTCTCTTTAATCTGAAAGGGGAAAGGGGCGTTTAGATTAATGACGGAAATGTCTCATTCCAGTTAATACCATCACCATATTATGTTCATCTGCTGCATCGATGACTTCTTGATCGCGCATTGAACCACCTGGATGGATAACACATTGAATTCCCACTTTCGCCGCCGCATCAATACCGTCACGGAATGGGAAGAATGCATCAGATGCCATCACACAACCAGCTACGGTTAAACCTTCATCCTGCGCTTTAATACCCGCAATCTTCGCAGAATATACACGGCTCATTTGGCCTGCACCAATGCCGATAGTTTGATTATCTTTGGCATAAACAATGGCATTGGATTTCACAAATTTCGCGACTTTCCAGCAGAACAATAAGTCTTTTAGTTCTTGTTCAGTTGGCTGACGTTTACTTACCACTTTTAAATCATCCACGCCAACCATGCCTAAATCCGCATCTTGTACTAATAAACCGCCGTTTACACGTTTGAAATCTAGACGTTCAGAACGTGAAGTCCATTCACCACATTCAAGTAAACGAACATTTTTCTTACGTTTCACCACTTCTTGCGCTTCAGCTGATACTTTCGGTGCAATAATCACTTCAACAAATTGGCGTTCCACGATTTCAGTCGCTGTTTTTTCGTCTAATTCACGGTTGAAAGCAATAATACCGCCAAATGCAGAAGTTGGATCAGTTTGGTAAGCACGGTTATAAGCTTCTAAAATATCTTTACCTAAAGCCACACCGCATGGATTGGCATGTTTAACGATCACGCAAGCCGGCTCATCAAATTCTTTCACGCATTCAAGTGCTGCATCGGTGTCAGCAATATTATTGTAAGACAAGGCTTTACCTTGTAATTGATGAGCGGTGGCTACGCTCGCCTCTTTCACATTTAAATCAACGTAGAAAGCTGCATTTTGATGAGAGTTTTCGCCGTAACGCATAGTTTGTTTACGCACGAAGTTAAGGTTTAAAGTACGTGGGAATTGACCGCACTTCGCATTCGCGTCTTCTTCCTCTGCAACATGATATGGTTTCACCATTTGTCCAAAATAGTTGGCAATCATAGAATCATATTGAGCGGTATGTTCAAATGCTTTAATCGCAAGGTCAAAACGAGTTTCAAGCGTTAGGCTGTTATGGTGTTTATCCATTTCCGCAAGAATAGCGTTGAAATCATGATTATTCACCACGATCGCTACATCTTTGTGGTTTTTCGCTGCAGAACGCACCATGGTTGGTCCACCAATATCGATATTTTCTACTGCGTCTTCTAACGTACAATTTGGCTTCGCTACTGTTGCGGCAAATGGATATAAATTCACAACGACCATATCAATGCCTTCAATGCCATGTTGCTGCATGATAGCATCATCTGTACCACGGCGACCAAGAATCCCGCCATGCACTTTTGGATGCAAGGTTTTCACACGACCGTCCATCATTTCAGGGAATCCCGTATAATCAGACACTTCAGTCACCGGCAAACCATGCTGCTCCAACAATTTTGCGGTACCGCCTGTGGAAAGTAGTTTTACACCTCGCTGTACTAAGCCTTGAGCAAATTCTACGATACCGGTTTTATCAGAAACACTCAGTAAAGCCTGACGAATTGGACGATCTGTCATTACATTTTCCTTTCATTAAATGGTTAAAAATAAGCGGGGGGAATTATAGCGCAAACGTTTGCGTTTATATAGAAAAAATTTTCCTGGTAAGCGCACTTAAAGTGCGGTGATTTATTTAAGCGATTTTAAAAACAAAAAAGCCCGCAAAATGCGGGCAACAAATGAATGAGATAACTGATTAACGTTTGCGGTTGTCTAGAGAAAATGCGCCAGCACCCGCAAACACAAAATAGAAGAACACGAGAGAGTAAAGTAAAGCAAGTTCACCACCATTCGCGATTGGGAAGAATAAATTCCCTTTACCTGCAGCGTGCATAAAGAAATACGCATAAGCCATTTGACCTGAAAGGATAAATGCCGCTGGGCGAACAAATAAACCTAAAATTAATAGGATTGAACCGACAATCTCGATTACCCCACCAACGATCATCAGTGGATCGCCCACTGCGCCGTTACCACCCGTCATCGAAATTGGGAATTCCCAGAATTTCGCTGTGCCGTGTAAGATAAACATATACGCGGCGACGATACGTAATAAAGCTAAAACATACGGAGAGTATTTTTCTAAGTTTTTCATAAAGTTTTCCTAATAAAAAGTGATTTGAGAACGGGCCGTATATTAATGATTAACTCAAAGCCAAACAATACCTCGAATCGAAAAAGACTTTTTACGATTAGGAAATAATCTTACGCTTTGCTGATTTTCTCAATCCATTGTAAAAATTCAACAGCTGGCATGAATCCATTAACACGACTGCCTTCAATTTCTTTTCCATCTTGGTTAAAGAATAAAATTGTCGGTAAACCTAACACTTTATATTTTGTCATTAAAGCGCGGTTTTCTTCGGAGTTTTTTGTCATATCGACTTGAAGAAGCAGCATGTCACCAAAGGCTTTTTGTACACTTGGATCACTAAATGTTTCTTTTTCAAACTCTTTACACGCCACACACCAATCCGCATAAAGATCGAGCATCACAAGTGGTTTGTTATTTTCAGCAAGTGCTTGTTGTAATTCAGCTTCGCTTTTCACTTTCTTAAATTCAACATGAGAAACCGCCTTATTTTCGATCGCACTTGGTGCTTGACTTTCACCCCAAACCCAAGTTTGAAGCGGTTTAACACTAATCATGGCTGCCACTAAAAAGAGAATTCGGAATACCCAACCGGTGCCATTTTTTGGCATTTCGAAAGCAAACCAAATGAAAAATGCGGTACCCAGCATCGCCCATAATCTTGGAGTCCATTCATCCGGCAAAATACGAGAAATTAAGAATACTGGTAATGCGAGCATCACAAAGCCAAAGAGCTTTTTAACGGTTTCCATCCACATGCCTGATTTAGGCAGGATTTTATTCCCAAATAAAGTGATTAAAATCAGCGGTACACCCATGCCTAATGCAAGCAGATAAAGTGTAATCGCACCAGTAAATAAATCACCACTCTGCGCCACGTAAAGCAAGGCGCCAGAAAGCGGTGCTGACGTACAAGGCGAAGCCACAAGCCCCGCAATCATCCCCATTAAGAACACGCCACCAAAGGCACCAGCTTTTTGCTGTTGGCTAAGTAAAGACAGTTTTGTTTGTAAGGAGCTTGGAAGCTGTAAGGTAAATACACCGAACATCGACAACGCTAACAAAACAAAGATGATTGATAAGCCAATCATCACGTAAGGATGTTGCAACGCTACTTGAAATGGCAAACCAATTGCAGCGACAATTAAGCCTAATAAAGTGTAAGTCAGCGCCATCCCCTGCACATACACAAAACTTAATGCGAAAGCGCGCCACATATTAGGGCGTTGATTTTGACCAATCACGATCGCTGAAAGCAACGGTAGCATTGGCAACACACAAGGGGTAAAAGCCAAACCTAAGCCCAATAAGAAAAAGCCAAATACGGCATATTTGCTATTAAATAAGCTTTCCGCTAAACGATCTTGCTCTGCTTTAGGTTGTGCGGAAAGTGCGGTCGATTTTTCCGATGTTTTTTCAGTATTAGCAACCTGTGCGATAGGCAAATCCGCGACTTTAATTTCTTTCACTTCAGGCGGATAACAAAAGCCCGATGTACAACCTTGGTAAGCAATTTCAACCACATCTTCGGCTTTTAATGGCAGATGGCTTGCTTTAAAAATAGCTTGCACGGGCTTTTTGAAAATCTTCATTAAGCCAAAATAAGGATCGTTATAATCTTCAGGTGAAATAGAAAATGTCGGCACATCAAATGATGAGGCTTCCTCTTGGTTGAGCTTCACGGAAATTTTCTCTTGATAGAGATAATACCCTTCTGCTATCGACCAATTGACGATCACATTTTCTTGATTCTCGCTTTTCGCAGCTGAAAATTGAAAAGCGTCATCCACAGGTAAGAAAGCCGGTTTCTTATCAAAAAGACCGGCTTGAGTGGAAAGAGCGGTAAAAATAAAAAATAAAAAAAGAAGAATTCGCTTCATCATAAAGTCCCAACTATTGTTCCTACTAAAATTCTAGCATAGATCAAAAGAATGTTAATAATTTATGACTTAGATCATAAAATTAAATGTAATTTAAACAATGACCGCACTTTTCTGTTGTTACAGCAATGTTACAATTATAGAATATGCCCATAACAAAGAATAACAAGGAGCAACGAATGGCTACCCCCAAAATTCTCATCGTGGAAGATGAAGCGGTAACCCGTAATACGTTAAAAGGAATTTTTGAAGCTGAGGGCTATGAGGTATTACAAGCACAAGATGGTGCCGAAATGTATCGTCAGTTAAACTCAGAAACGGTTAATCTCATTGTATTAGATATCAACTTACCGGGTAAAAATGGTTTATTACTGGGTCGTGAATTACGTGAAAAAACACCCATCCCTTTGATTTTCCTTACTGGGCGAGATAATGAAGTCGATAAAATTTTAGGCTTGGAAATTGGGGCAGATGATTATCTCACTAAGCCATTTAACCCAAGAGAGCTCACCATTCGTGCGAGAAATTTATTACATCGTACCATGACACTAAATGGCAAAGAACCCCATTTACAACGTGAGAACTATCGTTTTAATGGGTGGACGCTGGATTTAAATAGCCACAATTTAATCACACCTGAAGGCGTTGAATTTAAACTGCCTCGTAGTGAATTCCGTGCCATGTTGCATTTCTGCGAAAACCCTGGCAAATTGCAAACTCGTGAAGAATTATTGCTAAAAATGACAGGACGTGAATTAAAACCACAAGATCGTACTGTGGATGTGACAATTCGTCGCATTCGAAAACATTTTGAAGATCATCCTAATACCCCAGAAATCATTGCTACCGTGCATGGTGAAGGCTATCGTTTCTGTGGTGAATTAGAAGAATAATCTATCATTTAGTAATAAAAGGCTGAGTCAAATCAGCCTTTTGTTTTTTGCTATCCACGGCGAGATTCGGTAAAATCAACACCAATTTAAGATTAATGAACAACGGATAATAATGACCAAGAAGAAAGTCAAAGTCGGCTCCAATACCATTGCGTTAAATAAACGAGCTCGACACGAATATTTTATTGAAGATGAAATTGAAGCCGGCCTTGAATTACAAGGTTGGGAAGTGAAATCAATGCGCGCAGGTAAAGCCAATATCAGCGACAGCTATATCATTTTTAAAAACGGGGAAGCCTATTTATTTGGTGCGACCATTCAACCATTAAGCTTGGCTTCTACTCACGTGGTTTGCGATCCGACGCGTACACGTAAGCTTTTATTGAATAAACGTGAACTGGATAATCTTTTCGGTAAATCAAGCCGTGATGGTTTTACCATTGTTGCCCTTTCTCTTTATTGGAAAGGCCCTTGGGCAAAGATCAAAATCGGCCTTGCGAAAGGTAAAAAACAACATGATAAACGTGATGATATTAAAGAGCGTGAATGGAAAGTGGCGAAAGAGCGTATTATGAAAAACGCGCACCGTGGATAACTCCCCCTCCAAACAGACAAAATGCCTTTCAACCGAAAGGCATTTTTCTTTTTCTCAATATGAAAAAAATTCTCATGGCTATGAATAAAATTATATTGATAATCATTCTCTTTTGAATTAGTATCTTCGCCCAATTCTTTTCGTTATATAAGGAGCTCTAATGAAAAAAGGCATTCACCCTGAAAATTATCGTACCGTTTTATTTTACGATTCCAATGCGAAACAAGGCTTTCTCATCCGTTCTTGCGCTAAAACTAACAACACCATGAAATGGGAAGATGGTAATGAATACCCTGTATTTATGTGTGATACTTCATCTGCTTCCCACCCGTTTTATACTGGTAAAACTCGTCAAATTGGGAATGAAGGTCGTGCAAGTGAATTTGCAAGCCGTTACGGTAAATTTGGCGCATTTAAATCAAAATAGGAATATTCAATGAAAGTATTATCTTCACTCAAAAGTGCAAAAAACCGTCCTGGCTGCAAAATTGTTCGTCGCCACGGTGTCGTCTATGTCATTTCGAAAACCAACCCTCGCTTTAAAGCGCGTCAAGGTGGGAAAAAGAAAGGTTAACCACAATAAAAAAAGAGCGGTCAAATTTCCGCTCTTTTTTTCATTTAGGCATTAAGGTTTATAAATAAACTCAACACCTTCTTCATCTTCTTCGTCCCAATCATCCCAGTCGTCATCTTCATCATCAAATTGATGTTCAGCAAGCTGTTCTTGATGGTAGTCTTCCCATTTGAATTTCACTTCTTCTGGTTTATTTTCTTCTACTTCTGCATCACGTGGATTGGCTTCAATGAAATCCATAATATCACGACAAAGTGGCGGCACATTTTTACCCGTTGCGGCAGAAATAAGGTGATAGCCTTCTTCCCAACCAAGACGTTCGGTAATCTCTTGTGCTCGTTCATGCGCCTCTTCTTCAGTCATCGTATCAATTTTATTGAAGACTAACCAACGCGGTTTATCTGCCAATTTTTCGCTATATTGGAATAATTCAGACTCGATGATCGCAATATTATCCGCAGGATCGGATTCATCAATTGGGTTAATATCCACTAAATGAATTAACACTCGACAACGTTCTAAGTGTTTCAAGAAACGAATTCCTAAACCCGCACCATCGGATGCACCTTCAATCAATCCAGGAATATCTGCCACTACAAAACTATGACTCTCATCCACTTTCACTACGCCTAAACTTGGCACTAAAGTGGTAAATGGATAATCCGCGACTTTTGGTTTTGCGGCTGAAACGGCACGAATAAAGGTGGATTTACCCGCATTCGGTAAACCTAGCATCCCGACATCCGCAAGAAGCATCAATTCTAATAATAAATCGCGTTTTTCCCCTGGTGTACCCATGGTTTTTTGGCGAGGTGCTCGGTTCACTGAAGATTTGAAACGCGTATTACCTAAACCATGATAACCACCTTTCGCTACTAACATTTTAGCGCCATGCTTTGTTAAATCGCCAAGCACTTCTTTGGTGTCATTATCAATTGCACGCGTTCCCACTGGCACACGTAACGTAATGTCTTTACCGCGACGACCGGTACAATCTGAGCTATGGCCATTTTCACCACGCTCTGCAGCAAAACGTTTCGTAAAGCGATAATCGATCAAAGTATTTAAGTTTTCGTCTGCAACCAAATAAACATCACCGCCATCACCACCATCGCCGCCATCTGGACCACCTTTTGGGATAAATTTTTCACGGCGGAAACTTACACAACCGTTTCCACCATCCCCCGCTTCCACACGAATCAGGGCTTCATCAATAAATTTCATAAAAAACTCTCCAATATTTAACCGCACTTTATTTTGATTGCGGTAATAACTTATGTCCGATTGCCGACAAAATTGCTCCGCATACTACAACAAACGCCCCAATATAGCTAATCATATTTAATTCTGGCGCGGCAAAATTCTCAGGGCTCACATAATGGGCAAGATGGGCAAAGAAAATGGTAAAGAGTGGTACTAAGGTAATCACTACGCTCACTTTAGAAACCTCCCAGCGATTAAGGGCTTCGGCATAGGCGCCATAACCAAATAACGTATTCAAGCAGCAATAAACAAAACAACCGAATGCAAACGGGGTGAGGTTACTCACTTGTGAAAATTCAGCAACAGGTGTAAAGACTAAAAGACAGCCGAAATACATCATTAATAAAATTTGTTGCGAACTAAAACGACGGAGCATGAGCTTTTGTGCCATACCATAAGCAACCCAAACTAATGAAGCAGTCAGGCTGAGTAAGACACCTGTTAAATAACCACTCTCTCCTTTAAACACCTCAAGCTTATCATTAAAGAAAAGCACCAACCCAGCCAATAACAAACCTAAACCAATTTTTTGATGTAATCCGAGCTTTTCTTTAAAGACAAAAATGCCGCAAATTAACATACCAAAAGAAGAAAAATGAATAAAAATTTGGGCTGAAGAAGGATCAATAAAATTAAGTGAGCTATTAAATAAAAAGAAATTACCTGCTAATCCTGCTACACCGATGAGTACAAGCCAAATGAAACGACCACCTTTCGAAAATTGTGGCAATTTTTTCTTGTAACCTAACAGAATCAATAGTGCAAGAGAAGCTACCGCAAATCGATACCAGACGATCGTTTGTGGTGTCATCACTGATAGAACCTGTTTTAACGCAATAGGTAAAGATCCCCACGCCATCGCTGTAATTAATGCGAAGAGAAAACCTAAAAGCGGTTGTTGTTTCATGATATCTTCCTTTATTTTACTAAAGTGCGGTTAGGAATTTAGATAAATTTCAATTAAGAAATATCAAGATAAGCAATAGTGCCAGAATAACAAATGTGATTGATAATTGTAAATGACTGGTAAAAAAGAAAACGCCCCACAAAAAATGCGGGGCGTTTAAAAATCAGATGTAAAATTATTCAGTTACAATACTTACGTATTTACGGCTTTTCTCGCCTTTCACTTCAAATTTTACTTTACCGTCAGCGGTAGCAAATAAGGTGTGGTCACGACCCATACCTACGTTGTTACCTGCGTGGAATTTAGTACCACGTTGACGTACAATGATGCTACCTGCTAATACAGATTCGCCACCGAAACGTTTAACACCAAGGCGTTTAGCTTCAGAATCACGACCGTTACGAGTTGAACCACCAGCTTTTTTAGTTGCCATCTACTTGATCTCCTCTGAAATTATGCTTGAATCCCAGTGATTTTCACTTCTGTGAACCACTGACGATGACCTTGTTGTTTACGGCTGTGTTTACGACGACGGAACTTAACGATTTTAACTTTATCGCCACGACCTTGTGCCACAACTTCAGCCACTACTTTCGCGCCAGCTACTACTGGTGCACCAATTTTAACATCTTCACCATTAACGACCATCAACACTGAGTCGAACTCAACTGTTGCGCCAGTTGCAAGTTCAAGTTTTTCTAAACGAACGACTTGACCTTCGCTCACACGGTGTTGTTTACCGCCACTTTGGAAAACTGCGTACATAAATACTCCGCTATAAATTGTGCTTCTCCGTTACTATTTTCGGTCCGCACTTCAAAATTCATATAAATAGGTTGCAAATTCTACGGAAAAAACAACTCGATCGCAAGCACTTATTTGCAATAAAATAAAAAAAAGCGCTTTTCCTCGAGTTTAATTTCAGAAACCTTGAAAAATCGGGTAAAATTCACCGCACTTTCTTTTATATACACAACCATCGAACCAAATGAAGATGAACAAACAAGATTTAATGGATATGCATGCAATCCAAGCATTAACAGATGCGGATATGCAGAAAGTCAACCAAGCCATTTTAGCACAAATTAACTCCGATGTGCCGATGGTTAATCAGCTTGGTTTTTATATTGTGCAAGGTGGCGGAAAACGTATTCGACCACTTATTGCAGTTTTAGCGGCGCGTGCATTAGGCTACGAAAGCGATAAAGTGGCGACTTGTGCAACCTTTGTAGAATTTATTCACACTGCATCTTTATTACATGATGATGTGGTAGATGAATCGGATATGCGTCGTGGCCGCGCAACGGCTAACTCTGCCTTTGGTAATGCTGCTAGCGTATTAGTGGGAGACTTCATTTATACTCGTGCATTCCAATTAGTGGCGCAGTTGCAATCGTTAGATATTCTTCGCATTATGGCAGATGCCACCAACGTGTTGGCTGAAGGTGAAGTTCAACAATTGATGAATGTGAATGATCCGGATACCACAGAAGAAAGCTATATGCGTGTGATTTATAGTAAGACAGCACGTTTATTTGAAGTGGCGGCACAATCTGTTGCAATTGTTGCAGGTGCTGAAAAATCAATTGAAACCGCATTTCAAGAATATGGTCGCTATCTCGGTACCGCATTCCAATTAGTAGATGACGTGCTAGATTACAGCGCAAATGCTGCAGCATTAGGCAAAAATGTGGGTGACGACCTTGCCGAAGGTAAGCCAACTCTTCCTTTATTACACGCAATGCGTCACGGTAATCCACAACAAGCCGCGCTTATTCGCGAAGCCATTGAACAAGGCGGAAAACGTGATGCGATCGATGAAGTGCTTGCGATTATGGCTGAACATAAATCCCTTGATTATGCGATGGACCGTGCGAAACAAGAAGCCAAAAAAGCGGTTAATGCCATTGCCTTATTACCTGAAAGCGAATACAAAAAAGCCTTAATTTCACTGGCTTATTTATCGGTAGACCGAACTTATTAATATGACTGAAGAACAAATTCAACTGCAAAGTGCGGTCGATTCTCAAGCTAAATTTCAAAAACTGCGTAAACAAAAAGTGCGCAAGGATCCCAATGCGCCTTTTATTCGTGAAAAACTCGAATTACCCGAAGGACATAATAAGTTACTTCTCCACTCCTGCTGTGCGCCTTGCTCAGGTGAAGTGATGGAAGCCATTTTGGCCTCGGGTATTGAATTTACGATTTATTTTTACAACCCGAATATTCATCCATTAAAAGAATATTTAATTCGTAAAGAAGAAAATATCCGCTTTGCCCAAAAATTTGGGATTCCGTTTATTGATGCTGACTACGATCGCCAACAATGGTTTGATCGCGCAAAAGGCATGGAATGGGAACCTGAACGAGGCATTCGCTGCACCATGTGTTTTGATATGCGTTTTGAAAAAGCGGCTGAATATGCTCATGAACATGGCTTCCCTGTATTTACCAGCTGTCTTGGTATTTCTCGCTGGAAAGACATGGATCAAATTAATGGTTGTGGGCACCGTGCGGCTGAAAAATATGATGATGTGATTTATTGGGATTACAACTGGCGTAAAGCTGGAGGATCGCAACGCATGATCGAAATCAGTAAGCGTGAACGTTTTTATCAACAGGAATATTGTGGCTGTGTTTATTCTTTACGAGATAGCAATAAATGGCGTGAAGAAACAGGGCGACAAAAAATTGAAATTGGTAAACTCTATTACACACCCGATTAAAAACACATAAAAAAAGAACCGCACTTTCAACATGCGGTTCTTTTTTATTTAATCTACGATGGTACGCCCACCTAATGCATTCTCTAAAGAATGATCTAACTGCTGAATTCGCGTACATAACACGTTTTCAATCTGGGCATTTTTATTTTTTTCTTGGGTTAATTCAAAACTTAAATTCAAGGCAACAATAGAAAGCACTCGGTCTAATTGTAATAAACCTGTACGCTCTTTCATTTCAGACACTTGAAGATCTAAATTACGCGCCGCTTGACGCAAAATCTCTTCTTGTTCTGCAGGGACATTCAAGCGCAGCACTTGCCCTAATACAACAACTTCAACCAGTTTTAATGACATGTTATTCCCTTATGTTGAATGCTCAAGTAATCCTATTATGCCACAGCCAAATGCCTTCGTCATACTTTTTACGTTTAATTGACCGCACTTTATCCGTTCGCCCCATTTCGCAATTTACGCTATAATGCGACACTTTTCATTATTTTTGAACGGAATATTTATGCCAACTATCGCTCCTAATCCATTAGTCCTAGTGGACGGTTCATCTTATTTATATCGTGCTTTTCATGCTTTTCCGCCGCTCACCAATTCAGCCGGCGAACCAACTGGTGCCATGTACGGTGTGTTAAATATGCTCAAAAGCCTGATTTCGCAAGTGCAACCGAGCCATATTGCGGTAGTCTTTGATGCAAAGGGCAAAACGTTCCGTGATGAAATGTTTGAACAATATAAATCCCATCGTCCACCGATGCCAGACGATCTGCGTAAACAAATTCAGCCGTTACACGATATTATCCGAGCCCTTGGCATTCCTCTTTTAGTCATTGAAGGCGTGGAGGCGGACGATGTCATTGGTACCTTAGCGGTAGCGGCTTCCAAAGCTAATCAAAAAGTCTTGATCAGCACCGGCGATAAAGACATGGCGCAGCTAGTGGATGACAACATTATGTTGATCAACACCATGAATAATACCCTATTAGATCGCGAGGCCGTGATTGAAAAATACGGTATTCCACCAGAACTCATCATCGATTACTTAGCGCTAATGGGTGATAGTGCCGATAATATTCCAGGCGTGGCGGGTGTCGGTGAAAAAACCGCACTTGGTCTCTTGCAAGGTATCGGCAGCATGGCAGAAATTTATGCCAACTTAGACAAAGTGGCTGAATTGCCAATTCGTGGGGCAAAAAAATTAGGTGATAAATTATTGGCTGAAAAAGAAATGGCGGATTTATCCTATCGCCTTGCTACCATTAAAACCGATGTCGCCCTTGATATCACACCAGAACAACTCACTCTTGGTGCAAGCAATAACGATCAACTTACCGAATATTTCGGCCGTTACGAATTTAAACGTTGGCTCAATGAAGTGATGAATGGCGCTGATTCCATCACCAATAATAACGAACAACTGACCAAGATTAATCACTATCAAGCTACGCCTGCGCTCGCTCAAGACAATAGCGAGGAAGCATTACCACCAATTCAAATTGATCGTAGCCGTTATGAAACCTTGCCCACTGAAGCAGATTTAAATCGTTGGGTGGAAAAACTCAAGCAAGCCAAGCTTTTTGCCCTAGATACAGAAACCGATAATTTAGATTATATGGCTGCCAACTTAGTGGGTATTTCCTTTGCGTTAGAAAACGGTGAAGCCGCTTATTTACCGCTGCAATTAGATTATTTAGGCGCACCAAAAACTCTCGAAAAAACAACCGCACTTGCATTGTTAAAGCCGATTTTAGAAAATCCTACTATTCAAAAAGTCGGGCAAAACTTCAAATACGATCTCACCATCTTCGCCCGTAATGGCATCGATGTGCAAGGTGTGGCTTTCGATACTATGCTCGAATCCTACGTTCTTAATAGCACGGGGCGTCATAATATGGACGATCTGGCGAAACGTTATTTAGGGCATCAAACAATCACTTTTGAAGAGATTGCAGGCAAAGGTAAAAATCAGCTGACTTTTAACCAAATTCCGTTGGAAAAAGCCGCCGAGTACGCGGCAGAAGATGCTGATGTGACAATGAAGCTGCAACAAGTGCTATGGGAAAAACTCTCTAAAGAACCCACTCTGGAAAAACTCTTTAAAGAAATGGAATTGCCGTTGTTAGGTGTACTTTCCCGTATGGAACGTCGTGGTGTCTTAATTGATAGCGATGCGCTATTCCTACAATCCAACGAAATTGCTAACCGTTTAAGTGAATTAGAAGAACAGGCCTATGTCTTGGCGGGACAGCCATTTAATTTAGCCTCTACCAAACAATTACAGGAAATTTTGTTTGATAAATTAGGTTTGCCGGTTATTCAAAAAACACCAAAAGGCGCGCCATCCACCAACGAGGAAGTATTGGAGGAACTGGCATTTAGTCATGAATTACCGAAAGTGTTGGTAGAACATCGTGGTCTCAGCAAACTAAAATCCACCTACACTGATAAATTGCCGCAAATGGTAAATCCACAAACGGGTCGAGTGCATACTTCCTACCATCAAGCGGTGACAGCCACCGGTCGTCTTTCATCAAGTGATCCGAATCTACAAAACATTCCGATTCGTAATGAAGAAGGCCGTCGTATTCGTCAAGCTTTTATCGCCCGCGAAGGCTTTACTGTTGTGGCAGCCGACTATTCACAAATCGAGCTGCGCATTATGGCGCACCTATCACAGGATCAAGGCTTAATTAACGCCTTTACCCAAGGCAAAGATATTCACCGCTCTACCGCAGCAGAAATCTTTGGTGTCGCACTGGATGAAGTAACGTCCGAACAACGCCGCAATGCCAAGGCAATTAACTTCGGTTTAATTTACGGTATGTCAGCCTTTGGCTTATCGCGTCAACTCGGTATTGGCCGTGCCGATGCTCAGAGCTATATGGATTTGTATTTCAAACGCTATCCGGGCGTACAAACTTTTATGCACGATATTCGCGAAAAAGCCAAAGCACAAGGCTATGTAGAAACCCTATTCGGCCGTCGTTTATATCTGCCAGATATTAACTCTTCTAATGGTATGCGCCGTAAAGCAGCCGAACGTGTCGCGATCAATGCGCCAATGCAAGGTACCGCCGCAGACATTATCAAACGTGCCATGATTCAATTGGATCAAAAACTACAAAACGATCCCGATATTGCGATGATTATGCAGGTGCACGATGAATTAGTGTTTGAAGTGCGGTCAGAAAAAGTCGCGTTTTATAGCGAGCTCATCAAAACACAGATGGAAAGTGCTGCTGATTTAGTGGTGCCATTGATTGTAGATGTGGGGCAAGGCACTAACTGGGATGAGGCTCACTAACAAATTTAGTCATGAATAAAGTTATTAGAAGTCACCTTTTTACGGCCGAACGCGCTTGGGGAGCCCTTGATATTACCAATATGAATGGCATTTCCGTGCGTCTTCACTGGACAGACAAACCTTACAAATGGCATATCAATGACGGTGAAGAAGTCTTTGCTGTCATGGATGGTAAGGTGGAAATGCGCTACAAGGAAGAGGGCCAAGAGAAAGCCGTATTGCTTCATACGGGTGATATTTTTTATGCGGGTATCGGTACCGAACATGTTGCTCATCCACAAGGCGAAGCGCGCATATTAGTCATAGAGAAAGAAGATAGCATTTAACAGATTAAAAAGAATTTTATGAATCAAGAAAGACTCAACGAAATCGAAAAACCATTAATTCAAATTGTAGAACGCGATGTGGTTCCCGCACTTGGCTGTACTGAGCCTATCTCTTTAGCGCTTTCAGCAGCAACGGCGGCTAAATATTTAGGCAAAACACCAGAGCGTATTGAAGCCAAGGTGTCACCAAACTTAATGAAAAATGGATTGGGTGTTGCAGTACCGGGAACGGGCATGGTGGGCTTACCTATTGCCGCGGCGATTGGTGCTTTAGGCGGTGATCCTGAGGGTGAGTTGGAAGTATTAAAACACATCACACCAGAGCAAGTTTCCCAAGCCAAGGCGATGCTTGATAAAAAACTCGTTAATGTGGATATTCATCAAACCGAGCATATTTTATATTCGGAAGCTGTGTTGTTTGCGGATAATGACCGAGTGAAAGTAGCGATTCAAGATCAACACACCAATATCATTTTAATTGAAAAAAATGGCGAAGTTGTTTTTGAGAAAGAACAAGATGAATGCGCTGATTGCGCCCCTTATGATATTTTCAAGCAGGTGAGCGCACGTGAAATCTTTGAATTTTCTTGTGAAGTTGAGCTCGATAAAATCCGCTTTATCGGACAAGCTGCCGCTCTAAACCGAGCGCTGTCTAACGAAGGATTACGTGAAAATTACGGCTTACACATTGGCAGAACGTTACGCAAACAAGTTGGTAGTGGCTTAATGTCAGACGATTTGCTCAGCAAAATCATGATCGAAACCACTGCAGCCTCCGATGCGCGTATGGGGGGAGCTACATTACCAGCAATGAGTAATTCAGGCTCTGGCAACCAAGGTATTGCTGCGACTATGCCCGTGGTTGTGGTCGCCGATTATTTAAACGTGAGTGGAGAAAAACGTCTCCGTGCCCTCTTCTTATCACACTTAATGGCCATTTATATCCACAGTAAATTACCCAAACTTTCTGCCCTTTGTGCGGTGACAACTGCCTCTATGGGGAGCTGTGCAGGCATTGCCTATTTGCTTACGGGCAAATTTAAAACCGTGAGCATGGGGATTTGCAGTATGATCGGTGATATCAGCGGAATCATCTGCGATGGTGCATCCAATAGCTGTGCAATGAAAGTGTCCACCAGCGTAGCATCTGGCTATAAATCGGTGCTTATGGCAATGGATGAAACCCATGTGACGGGTAATGAAGGCATTGTTGAACACGATCTCGATCGTACTATCGACAATCTATGCTCAATTGCTTCTAAGAGTATGCATCACATCGATCGCCAAGTGATTGAAATTATGGTGAGTAAACCCTGCCCTTAACATCGAAATAACTTACAATAAAGTGCGGTCAGAAAAATACACAAATTTCTGACCGCACTTTTTTTATATCAAAAAAACATATTTTCTAGCTAAAAGTTATTGGCATTATCTTCTTATTTTTTTAGAAAATACTGCCCTACTTAGTTCTAAAAGAAAGGAATATTTATGCTTTTAACCGGATTACTTTGCGGAATTTTACTCGGATTTGTCATGCAGCGTGGGCGCTTTTGTATTACTGGCGCATTTCGCGATATGTATGTCACCAAAAATAACAAAATGTTTGTAGCCCTTCTATTGGCGATTACCGTGCAATCCATTGGTTTCTTTCTTTTAAAAGAAATCGGTGTATTAAATGTCGATCCAGCTGAAAATTTTGCCTTTTTAGCGGTGATTATCGGTGCCTTTGTGTTTGGTATCGGTATTGTTCTTGCTGGCGGTTGTGCAACAGGTACATGGTACCGCGCTGCAGAAGGCTTAGTCGGCAGTTGGGTTGCTCTATTCACTTATATGTTATTAAGTGCCATCATGCGTACTGGTCCATTAGGGGAATTCAATAAAACTTTACGTAGTATCAATATCGAACAACGCAACATTTATGATACATTCGGCATTTCACCTTGGTGGTTAGTCGCATTATTAACTTTAGTGACGGCTTTTTATGTGTACAAACATCTCAGCAAACCAAGCGTAAAAGTCGCGGCATTAAAACCGAAGAAAACGGGTCTTGCCCACCTATTATTTGAAAAACGCTGGCACCCATTTTTCTCTGCCGTATTAATCGGATTAATCGCACTTGCAGCTTGGCCACTCAGTGTCGCTACGGGTCGTGAGTTTGGACTTGGGATCACGGGTCCATCCGCCAATATTATGCAATTCCTCGTTACTGGCGACGGTAAATTTATAAACTGGGGCGTATTCTTAGTTTTAGGGATTTTTATTGGATCATTCATCGGCGCTAAAGCAAGCAATGAATTTCGTGTTCGCGTACCGGATGCCACTACGATTCTACGCAGCGGACTAGGCGGTATTCTCATGGGCATCGGTGCAACCCTTGCGGGTGGCTGCTCTATCGGTAATGGCTTAGTCGAAACCGCCTTTTTCTCTTGGCAAGGTTGGGTATCATTGCCATTGATGATTCTCGGCACCTGGGTGGCCGCCTACTTCACCATTATGCGTCCACAACGTTTAAAATTAGCAAAAGCATCATAAGGAGTTTATATGATCGTTAAATTACCAACACTCGGCCTTGTTTGCCCATTTCCTCTCGTTGAAGCCAAAGAAGCTATGGCTAAATTAAATAAAGGCGATGGCCTAGAAATTGAATTCGACTGCACACAAGCCACTGAAGCCATTCCCGCTTGGGCTGCTGAAGAAGGTTATGAAGTCACCAACTTCGAGCAAATTGATGATGCAAAATGGTCAATTACGGTGATTAAATAATAAAAAAGTGCGGTCAGAAAAATACATAAATTTCTGACCGCACTTTTGCTATTAAATTTGGAAACCTATTTTGCCTATTTCGACAAATCAAAACCAATTTTCCAAAAACCCATATCAAGTACTTTCATTTGTGGATAAAGTAGAGTTTTCTTATCCTCGTTAAATTGATATTCAATTAAAAATTTACTTCTTAATTCTTCCAGTCTTTCTTGATGTTCTTCATAAAATTTAATTAGTTTCTGTAAAGATGCTATATTGTAGTTCCCTGTCGTCACTTCATTCTTTTTTACGGCATCAACAAAGAAACGATCATAAGCCGGCACACAACCTAGTGCCCCCAATAAAACCTTAGTAACTAAAGTTGTTGAAATATCTTGTTTTATGTCTTCTTTCCCTGCATTTGAACGAAACTGCTTATAAATATCGCCAATTTCACTATTTAGTTTTTTTAGTAATAAAACAGTCTGCTCACTATTTAACTCTTTACACTCTATCCCAAATAATTTGTTATATTCAGGTTTCAATATTTCTTTTACTACAGAAGTATGGATAGTGTAATCATATTGCAATAAAAAGGACGAACCTCTATACATCCCCCAACTGGCTAAATAGAACGCCAGATGTAAACTTAAATTATCAACATTAGCTTTTTCAGGATTTTGTCTGGTTTCATAAAACTGAGCATAACAATGTTCCCAAGAACGGTATCGATGTCTATCTTGTACTTTAAGTTCCTCATAAAACTCTCCAGTTTTTTTAATAAACTCATCAATAATCGCCATTTAATTTTCCTTATCAAAATGTAAAGCTAAAAAAATACGGTTAAAAACAGAATAGTTTTAACCGCACTTTTGATTTAATGAATCGAAATAATTAAATCAATTCGACTGGTACTTTCACCACCAGTTTTTTCACAAAACTTGATTTGCCGTTTACGGTGCAACCTGGTTTATGTGGCTCATAAGGGAAAAAGACAGCGAACATTTTTGGTAAAAGTGTTACCGTGCTTTTATCTTCAATTTGTGGGGTAAGTTGATAGTCATCTGCATCACGATATTCATCGTATAAGCTGAGGTTTGGATAAGTCGCGCTTACTTCAACATTCTCTTCACCACGAATAAGTAATTGAATATCTAGATATTTGTGGTGAAGTTCAGCTTGTTTGCTATCCGCTTCAACCGTATCAAATTCCATGACATTCATATAGACTTGCTCGCTTAAATCATGACGGCCATTTTCTAATGCTTCAAGATCTAAGGTATTGAGATGATCGCAAATGTCCGCGATAACTTTTGGTAAACCCACTTTGAAATTTGGGTTATTTAATGCACTGATAATCATAGTGTCTCCTTACGTATGTATTTGTATGAGAATATGATAACAAGTTGCTTATATTAAATAAAGTTACCAATAAATTTAAAACTCTGTATAATAAGCAAGCTTTATTTTCTGCATTAGCGTGCGGCTATCAAAAGAGATTTTTAAACGCTCAAAGTGCGGTCATTTTTTCGAAAGATTTCTTTTGCTAGTCGCAATCTGGAAAATAAAGCTTTGTTTTAAATATTATTTTGAAGGAAAACATTGTGAATCCAATTGTTAAACAATTTAAATACGGTCAACATACCGTTACTCTAGAAACCGGCGCAATTGCACGTCAAGCAACTGCTGCGGTTATGGCAAGCATGGACGATACCACGGTATTCGTGACTGTTGTTGCTAAAAAAGATGTGAAAGAAGGTCAAGACTTCTTCCCATTAACCGTAAACTACCAAGAGCGTACTTATGCGGCAGGTAAAATCCCTGGTGGTTTCTTCAAACGTGAAGGTCGTCCATCTGAAGGCGAAACTTTAATTGCACGTTTAATCGACCGTCCAATTCGTCCATTATTCCCGGAAGGTTTCTTCAACGAAATCCAAGTTGTGGCAACTGTGGTTTCTGTCAACCCACAAATCAGCCCTGACTTAGTGGCAATGATCGGTGCTTCTGCAGCATTAACCTTATCTGGTGTACCTTTCAATGGCCCTATCGGTGCAGCACGTGTTGGTTTCATCGACAACCAATTCGTATTAAACCCAACTATGGCTGAACAAAAACAAAGCCGTTTAGACTTAGTGGTTGCAGGTACTGACAAAGCCGTATTAATGGTTGAATCTGAAGCTGACATTTTAACTGAAGAACAAATGTTAGCGGCGGTAGTATTCGGTCATCAACAACAACAAGTTGTGATTGAAGCAATCAAAGAATTTGCAAAAGAAGCGGGCAAACCACGTTGGGATTGGGTTGCTCCACAACCAAACACAGATTTAATCAACAAAGTAAAAGCGATTGCTGAAGCTCGTTTAGGCGATGCATATCGCATTACTGAAAAACAAGCACGTTACGAACAAATCGATGCGATTAAAGCGGATGTGATTGCACAAATCACAGCTGAAGATGAAGAAATCAGTGAAGGTAAAATCGTGGATATTTTCACCGCACTTGAAAGCCAAATCGTTCGTGGCCGTATCATTGCAGGTGAACCACGTATTGATGGTCGTACCGTTGATACCGTTCGTGCATTAGATATTTGCACAGGTGTACTACCACGTACTCACGGTTCTGCAATTTTCACCCGTGGTGAAACACAAGCATTAGCCGTTGCAACGTTAGGTACTGAACGTGATGCCCAAATCATTGATGAATTAACTGGTGAACGTCAAGATCACTTCTTATTCCACTACAACTTCCCTCCATACTCTGTAGGTGAAACCGGTATGATCGGCTCACCAAAACGTCGTGAAATCGGTCACGGTCGTTTAGCAAAACGCGGTGTAGCGGCTGTTATGCCAAGCCTTGCAGAATTCCCGTATGTGGTACGTGTTGTATCTGAAATCACTGAATCTAACGGTTCTTCTTCTATGGCATCTGTATGTGGTGCGTCTTTAGCATTAATGGATGCGGGTGTTCCAATCAAAGCCGCTGTTGCAGGTATCGCAATGGGCTTAGTGAAAGAAGAAGAGAAATTTGTGGTTCTTTCAGATATTTTAGGTGATGAAGACCACTTAGGTGATATGGACTTTAAAGTAGCGGGTACACGTGAAGGTGTCACCGCACTTCAAATGGACATCAAAATTGAAGGTATCACCCCTGAAATTATGCAAATTGCATTAAACCAAGCAAAAGGTGCACGTATGCACATTCTTGGCGTAATGGAACAAGCAATCCCTGCACCACGTGCAGATATTTCTGACTACGCACCGCGTATTCACACCATGAAAATTGATCCGAAGAAAATCAAAGATGTTATCGGTAAAGGTGGTGCAACTATCCGTGCATTAACTGAAGAAACTGGTACTTCTATCGATATCGATGATGATGGTACAGTGAAAATCGCCGCAGTAGATAGCAGTGCAGCGAAAAATGTGATGGCACGTATTGAAGAAATCGTTGCTGAAGTTGAAGCTGGCGCAATTTACAAAGGTAAAGTAACTCGTCTTGCTGACTTCGGTGCATTCGTCGCTATCGTAGGAAATAAAGAAGGTTTAGTTCATATTTCTCAAATCGCCGAAGAGCGTGTAGAAAAAGTGAGCGATTATCTTCAAGTGGGTCAAGAAGTGACGGTTAAAGTGGTTGAAATCGATCGTCAAGGTCGTATCCGCTTAACCATGAAAGATCTTGCACCAAAACAAGAAACTGAAGCTGAATCTGCACCAGCAGAAGACATTTCAGAAGAACAAGAATAATCTCACAGGGTGTGTGAATTCAATTTATACACCCGTTTTGATTATCAAACTAACTTATAAAACAATGCAGTATTTTCGGTTATTCCGTTTTCTAGTTTCGTTGTCTAGCCTAAGTGTGATTTTATTTATTTCCGGTTGTGTACAATCGGGAAACGTGTTTGTCGCACCAAATAAAGTCGTACTCGCGGATCAAACGCCGAATACGCACTTCGAGCAAGAAGTGATGATTACCCGAATCGGGCAAGTTTTATTAGTTGGTAAAATGAGTAATGAAGAACGAGCGACGCTTCACTTTGAACGTGGCGTTTTATATGATTCCCTCGGTTTATGGGGCCTCGCACGTTATGACTTTACACAAGCCCTCGCGTTACAGCCAAAGATGGCTTCCGTTTACAATTATTTAGGGCTTTACTTATTACTTGAAGAAGATTACGACAGTGCATTAGAAACCTTTAATGCGGTATTTGAATTGGATCCAAGTTATGACTATACCCACCTTAATCGTGGTTTAAATTTTTATTACGTCGAACGCTATAATCTTGCTGAAGACGATTTTATGAAGTTTTATGAAGCCGATACCAAAGATCCTTATCGCGTACTCTGGCTCTATTTGAACGAACAAAAATTAAAACCACAAGAAGCCCATGCCAACCTTGTTGAACGAGCTAAAGGGCTATCTAAGGACTTCTGGGGAACAAATATCGTTCAATACTATTTAGGTAATATTTCCGTGAGTGACTTGCAAGAGCGGGCAACCAAATTTGCAGAAAACTCGCAACAATATGCAGAAATATTAACCGAAACCTACTTTTATCTAGCAAAACAAAAACTCAATTTGGGGCAAATTGATGAAGCTGCGGCTTTATTCAAACTCGCTATTGCGAATCAGGTATATAACTTTGTTGAGTATCGTTTTGCCGTGTTAGAGCTGATGAAATTGAAACCGGCTCAAACAGAAGACGAAAAAGAAGAAAAAAGTGCGATCACAAAAACTGCTGTTTTTTAGACTCGCCTCTTTCTTGTGTAACAAATAAACCTGAAAGCGAAATTGAGCTTTCCTTACTTATATTCGAGCATTTTAATGACAGACAAAATCACTTTTAATGATTTAGGCTTGCCTGAATTCATTCTAAAAGCCGTTTCTGACCTTGGTTTTGAAACACCTTCGCCAATCCAACAAGCTTGTATTCCTGCTCTTTTAGAAGGCAGAGATGTACTTGGTATGGCACAAACCGGTAGTGGTAAAACTGCCGCATTCTCTTTACCTATTTTGGCTAAAATTAATCCTGCCGCAAAACATCCACAATTATTGGTGATGGCACCAACTCGTGAACTTGCCATTCAAGTTGCTGATGCTTGCGAACATTTCATGAAATATGCCAAAGGCATCAATATCGTGACTCTTTATGGTGGTCAACGTTATGACATCCAATTACGTGCATTAAAACAAGGTGCACAAGTTGTTGTGGGTACACCAGGTCGTATTTTGGATCACATCCGTCGTAACACATTAGATCTATCTGAATTAAAAGCTATCGTACTTGATGAGGCAGATGAAATGCTTCGCATGGGCTTTATTGATGATGTAGAAACCGTTATGGCTGAATTACCAGAAGAGCACCAAACAGCCCTTTTCTCAGCCACCATGCCTGAGCCAATTCGTCGCATCACAAAACGCTTCATGAACAATCCACAAGAAGTGAAAATCAAAGTAAATAACGATAATGCGCCTGATATTGAGCAAAATTGTTGGTATGTTCAAGGTTTCCGTAAAAATGATGCATTATTGCGCTTCTTAGAAGTAGAAGATTTTGATGCGGCCATCATTTTTACCCGTACCAAAACGGGCACACTTGATGTGACTGAATTATTAGAAAAACACGGTTTCCGTGCTGCGGCATTAAACGGTGATATGACCCAACAATTACGTGAGCAAACCTTAGATCGCTTACGTAATGGTAGCCTTGATATCGTGGTTGCAACCGATGTGGCTGCGCGCGGTATCGATATTGAACGAATCAGTCTTGTAGTGAACTATGACATCCCGCTTGATGCAGAGTCTTATGTTCACCGTATTGGCCGTACCGGTCGTGCTGGTCGTTCTGGTCGTGCATTATTATTCGTTGAACCACGTGAACGCCGTTTACTTCGCAATATCGAACACTTGATGAAAAAACCAATCAATGAAGTTGAATTGCCAAATCATGAAGTGTTGCAAGCCTGTCGTCGTAAAAAATTCCAAGACAAGATTACCAAACAATTGGAACATCACGATCTGGAAATGTATCGTAGCTTATTGGAAGATTTATTCACGGCAGATCAGGATCAAGAAGATATTGCTGCAGCCATGTTGATGTTGCTTCAAGGAAAACAAAAACTCATTCTTCCACCGGATCCACCAATGGATAAACGTCGTCGTGACCGTCATGATCGCGGTGATCGTCGTGAAAATCCACGTTCAGCTGAACGTCGTGGTGAACGTAAAGGCTACGGCACACCACAACCGATGGATTTATATCGTATCGAAGTAGGTCGTGCAGATGGTGTAGAAGTGCGTCATATCGTAGGTGCTATCGCAAATGAAGGTGATATTAACAGCCGTTATATTGGCCATATCAAACTTTATGATGACTACTCTACTGTTGAATTACCACAAGGTATGCCAAAAGAATTGCTTCAACAATTCGGTAAAACTCGCGTTTTAAATAAACAAATGCAAATGAGCTTTATGGGCGCGACACAATCAGACAGCGGACGTGGTGGTAACGATTTTGGCGGAAAAGGCCGTCGTGATGGTCGCCGTAATGACCGTGGAGAGCGAGGCCAAGATCGCTTCCGTGGTGAACGTAACGGTGAACGTCGTCAGCGTAAATTTAACGATAAAAACGACCGCACTTTTAATGAACGTGGTCGCCGAGATCGCCAACGTTAATCCTTATTTAACAGCCCCTTGAAGTAAAAGGGGCTTTTTTATTGTCTTAATTCTCGTTACAATCGTCTCTTATCTCAATTTATAAGGTTTATCTATTGAAAGGTCTATTTTTACGTATTATTGCTGCTTTTGCATTATTACTTTGGGCAATTGATATGGTCTTCCCTTGGCAAAAAATTATGCAATCGGAGCAAAACCCTTACACCGCGATCAAAAATCGTGGCAGCCTGATTGTCGGCACCATTAATAATCCCATTTACTATTTTATTGGGAATGAAGGCGAATCAGGCTTGGAATACGAATTAGCAAAAAACTTTGCTGATTATTTAGGGGTTCGCTTACAAATTAAAACCTTAGAAAATAACGATCAACTTTTTAATGAATTGGAGAACAATAATATTGATATCGCCGCTGCGAATCTTTTGTTCCAGCCTCAGCGTGCAGAAAAATTTCAGTTAGGACCATCTTACACCTCTGCCTCTTGGCAGCTTGTGTATAAAAAAGGTGAAAATCGCCCGAAAGATTTAGCGCAAGTCCAGCAAGAAATTATTATTTCTGCGGGGGAAGACTTAGAAAAATTATTATCCCTTGCACAGAAAAAACTTCCTGCACTTAAATGGCAGAATAACAAGCAGTTAACCCAAGAGGAATTATTAATTCAAGTAGCGGAAGGCAAAATTCCTTATACAATTGCAAATAGTATTGATGTGGCAGCAGCACAACAAATTCGCCCTAACTTAGCAATTGCATTTGACTTAACCGATGAAATGACCGTGCATTGGTATCTTTCTAATAAATCCTATAATGAGCTACAAGCAGGCTTGTTAGATTTTATGAATAATGCCATTGAAACTGGATTAATTGATCGTATTGAGGAAAAATATTTCCGCCATATTACTGCCTTTGATTATGTGGATACTCAGGCTTATTTAGAGGCTGTAGAAAAAATTCTGCCTCAATATCAACCGCTCTTTGAAAAATACAAAGGGAATTTAGACTGGCGATTATTAGCTGCTGTAGCCTATCAAGAATCGCATTGGGACCCTTATGCCACCTCTCCAACAGGTGTACGCGGAATGATGATGCTTACCAAAGATACGGCTGTGCGGATGAATATTAATAATCGCACAGATGCCGAACAAAGTATAAAAGCGGGATCGGAGTATTTGCATTGGCTACTCGACCAAATGCCTGACAGTATTCCAGAAGAGGATAGAATTTGGTATTCTTTAGCGGCATACAATATGGGGTTAGGGCATATTTTAGATGCTCGTCGCTTAACTAAAAAATTAGGCGGCAATCCTGATAACTGGTTAGATGTAAAAAATAATCTTCAGCTATTATCGGAAAAGCGCCATTATTCAAACTTAAAATATGGCTACGCTCGCGGCTATGAAGCCTATCAATATGTCGAAAATATTCGCCGTTATATGAATAGTATTGTGAATTATCATCGCGTTCAAGAAAACCAAGCGACTACAACAGAGTAGTGCGGTCAGAAAAAGCAACGTTTTATTGAACTCAAAGAAAAACAAGGAGAAAAAGATGTTAAAAAGAAAAACTTTTTTAAAGAAAAAAGCATCAAGAGATATCTCTGCCTCGCGCAACCTGCGTTTAAGACGCTTAAAACACCGTAAAGCAAAACAATTCCAACGCCATGCATTACAATTAGTGATTCAAGATATCTAAAAAAAAGGGCGAACATCATGTTTGCCCTTTTATTATTTGTTATTAGATATTATTGCTTAATACCACCGAATGCACCACGAGACTGATCTGCTTCATTCGTAAATAAGCCTGTCATTTCTTGTGCATTTTCACCAAAGAAACCACCTTGGGTCTTAATACCATTTACTTCACCAGCAAAGCTATTACCCGTAATTTTAGCGCCAAAATTCATACCTGGTACGGCATTAGCTTTTTCCGTAATATTAATATCAATGACTTTATTAGCAAAATCAGCTGTAGCTTTCATTTCACTTATCTCACTATAATTTTGGTTACCATCTTTTTTATAAACAGCTCCACCTTTATACTCTGCTAATCCTGTCGTGGGAATTTGTGTTACTGCTGTTGGTAAACCTTGTGCATAAAAATATTGATTACCTGTTAATTTATCAACATAAGTACCAAATGCACTTGATTGTAAATTACTATTACTTAAGATAGTTTGCCCTTCTTTTCGAAGATTATATAAATCGTCATATTCTTCATAAGTCCATGGGTCAATATCTCCAGCTCTTCTCAAGATATTAATATCAACTAATTTACCTGATTCATCAATTATCGTAAGATCTCGCACATCACGAGCTAATGGGCGGCTTGCCTCATTTTCTTCTCCAGTTAAAACCCCACCGGAAATGACATCTTTCATCTCACCACTAATCCCGCCAAAGATCTTATCACTTAAAGGAATGCGTGCTTTTTCATCAGCTTTTAGATTTTCTAATTGCTTTAATCTTTCCTCTGCAGCTTTTTTGGCTTCCTCTGCAGCTTTTTTGGCTTCCTCTGCAGCTTTTCTATCGGCTTCAGCTGCTTTTATAGCGGCTTCAGTTGCTTTTTTCTCTTCTTCAGTTTGATTGTCATTGCTTTGAGCTACCTTGATTGCTACTTCTGCTTTTTTTATAGACTCATCTGCTTTTTTTACAGACTCAGCCGCTTTTTTCAAAGAATCTTCTGCTTTTTTTGTGGCTGCTTCAGCTCTCTTATTCGCTTCTGTGATTCTTTGATTTAGTTCAACCTCGGCTTGACGAATCTGCTCAGAATTATCTGAGCCACCTTTTGAGCTAGAAGAACAAGCACCTAATGCCATAACACAGGAAAGTGCAATAATGGAAAGTTTAATTTTGTTCATAAAAGGATCCTTATTATCTTGTTTTTTAGACTAAATGATGACTCCATACAATTTAAATTAAATGAAAATAATTTTCAATACCATTGTAAGATTTATTTAAATTTTGTAAACTTTGCTCCGGATTCTACTAAATCAAAATAACATTTCAGGTAAAAATATGATTCATAAATTTCCACTTTCTTTAAGTGCACTTTGTGTCGCTTTTGCTGTGCACGCTTATGCAGAAGAACAAACTACGTTAGATACAATTACTGTTAATGCCAATGCTTCTGAGGTCAAAGTAAATCAAATAAAAAAAACGCGTAAAGCAATTCAAGAAGAACTGATTTCAGATAACTATGACTTAGTTCGTTATGCTACTGATGTTGGCATTAGTGATAATGGCCGTCGTAACAAAGGTTTTGCAATGCGTGGTGTTGAAGGAAATCGTGTTGGTATCAGTGTTGATGGCGTCAATTTACCCGAATCAGAAGAAAATTCACTATATGCACGTTACGGTAATTTTAATAGCTCCCGTCTAAGTATCGATCCAGAATTAGTACAAGGTATTGATATTATGCGAGGAGCAGATTCTTTCAATTCAGGTAGTGGTGCGATAGGCGGTTCCGTTAACTATCGAACCTTAGGTGCTGATGATATCATTCTGCCAAATAAAAAATGGGGTATATTGCTTAAAAATGGTTATGCCAGCAAAAATAGCGAATGGACACACACTTTAGGGGTAGCTTATAAAGATGACAAATTTGATGCAACCTTACTCTATTCCTATCGCCATGGATATGAAATGAAAAGCCGTGGAAAAGGTCAGGATATCGTAGGTAACGCTCGCGGCATCCCAGACCCATCACATCATAAAAACCATAGCTACTTAGCTAAAATCGGTTATTTTATTACTCGGACACAACGTGTAAGTGCATCATTCAATGCACAAAAAGCAAATAACTTTGTTGATGAAAAATCTTACCAGCTTGCAGGGCTCTGGCGTGAATCCAATGATATAAGTAAACGCTATAATGCCAATATTGCCTACGAATATTTTCCAGAAAATAGTCGATGGTTAAGTTACCTAAAAACTGAATTAGATTTTCAAAAAACAAATATTGGTTCAGAAAACTACAAAGGTGGATATCGCTATAATGCTGATTTTACTGCATATTCAGGAAAAGATTTAATCGAAATTCAGGATACCAGCATGAATAGTCGCTTTATGAGAGCCTCTCTGCGAGCCGAGCTCATGCCATGGGAAACTAGATTTGGTAGCCATCAATTTACGCTAAGAACCGGTATTTCACAAAAAGATTTTGATAATCGTAATGAGCATGAATATCCAAATATAAATACTGACGGCAGCAGTGCAAAAGATAGTGAATCAATTCAACACCCTGTCAGAACCCGTTCATTCTTTGCTCAATTACAAGACAATGTGATATGGAATGATATCTTTTCAAGTCAATTAGGAATTCGTTATGATTGGGATGAATTAGTGCCACAAGATTTAAAAGCTTTTTGTAGAGCTTGCAGCAGTAAACCTGCATCAAATACCTTCCAAAGTTTAAGTGGCTCATTTGGATTAGATGCTCAGCTTAATGATATTTGGAAAATAGGCTATAACATTTCTACTGGTTTCCGTATTCCAACTGCTTCAGAAATGTATTTCTCTTTCGAACATCCTGCCGGTAACTGGATACCAAACCCTGATTTAAAAGCAGAACAAGCACTAAATCAATCTATTTATATTCAAGCTGACCACCAGTTAGGCTCATTTGGATTAACGTTTTATCATACTCGTTATAAAAACTTCTTAACTGAGCAAGAATCAACTTATAAAAAACGTAACCCGTATTACAATGCCTATAGTGCAAGTTATGGTCAACAAGCTTATTACACAACAATCGCTCAGAAAGCAGTTAACATCGACCGAGCTCGTATTACTGGTGTAGAATTCACGAGTAAAGTTAATTTAGATCAGATTATTTCAGCTATTCCACAAGGTTGGAAATTTACAGCAAATCTTGGTTATGCTAAGGGGAAACTTAGCGGCACTGAAGCAAGCTTACTTTCCATTCAACCTATTAAAGTGATTTTAGGAATTGGGTATGAAGACCCAAATGATCTTTGGGGAATTAATGCGAAAGCTAGTTACCTTGGAGCGAAGAAAGCTAAAGATGCGCAAATAGTACAGTACACGCCAAATTTTGAGAGAGAAGTCAAAAGCTACCCTTATCTCAATAATTCAGCTGTCTTATTTGATCTATATGGTTTCTATAAAGTGAATAAAAATATCACACTACGAGCAGGGCTTTATAACTTATTTAATCGCAAATATCACACTTGGGATACCCTACGTGGTATTAACAAAATAAGTACGACTGATTCTGTTGATAAAGAAGGGAAAGGTTTAGAGCGTTTTTATGCGCCAGGACGTAATTTTGCCGCATCTGTTGAGATTCGTTTTTAATTGATTACATCCTTAGTAAAAAAGGGCGAACATCATGTTCGCCCTTTTATTTACCCATTATTCTCTATTTTTCAAAAGAATCTTTCAAACGCTCATCTGCACGGCGGGACTCGCCTTTATGTTGAAGTTTATTTAATTGACGTTCTAATTTTTCTTCGACTTCATTGATCGCTTTATACATATCATCTGCCGTTGCAGTGGCTAACAGATTACCTAATGGAGTTCCAATTGAAGCCTCTACAGAAAAGCCGTTTGGTACTTTACTTAAAACAAAATGCGGGCTAATCAGTTGAGTGTGCCATTTCTCTAATTTTGCAAGTCTTCCCTCCACATGTTCACGAATTGCAGGGGTGATTTCCATTTGTTTACTTGTGATATTGAGTGTCATAGCATTTACCTCTTTTGCTTAAATGAACCCTTCGGTTCCGTTCATCTTTAATAACAACATATCGACCTTGAACCACTTTTTCAAGTGCTTTTAGGTAAATAAAAAAACAAATGTTCAAAAATATGATCGGGATCTAATTTCTGAAAAAATGTGATTTCATTTCCGTGTAAACTTGTTATGATGTAAAGCTGTAAACAACAAAGGGAAGCGCTCTGCTTCCCTTTTCTTTTTACAAGATGAATTATTAGGCTAATTCATCTTGATCATGTTGCGTCGCTTTTAAACGTTCGAAGTAATCTTTGGTTTCTGAAATAATCTCTTTACGTAAACCAATTAATGCAACTAAGTTTGGAAAGGCCATTAAACCATTCACGATATCCGCTAAGATCCAAATTAAATCTAAAGTCAGGAATGAGCCTGCCCCAACCAGAACAATAAACACGAAGCGATACACTTTAATACCACGGATACCAACTAGATAAAGGAAACAACGTTCACCGTAGTAGCACCAGCCTAAAATTGTGGTGAAAGCAAAAAATAATAGGCCAACTGTTACAATCGTTGCACCAAATGATGTACCTAATCCCTGAGCAAAAGCATAGTTAGTCACACTTGCGCCTGAAAGCTCAGGATTACTCCATGCTCCCGTAATAACAAGCACTAAGCCTGTCATCGTACATACGATGATAGTATCTAAAAATGTCCCCGTCATCGAAATTAAACCTTGGCGAACGGGCTCTTTCGTTTGTGCTGCTGCGGCTGCGATTGGCGCACTTCCTAAACCTGATTCATTTGAGAAAATACCGCGCGCCACACCCGATTGAATGGCTTTCATCACGGTAAAGCCAACTGCACCACCTAAAGCTGCCTGAGGATTAAACGCACTCTGAATAATTAATGCAATTGCTGCTGGCAATTTGTCGTAATTAACGATTAAGATGATAATTGAAGTCGTTACATAACCCAGCGCCATAAAAGGCACAATGACTGCAGATGCTCTCGCAATACGTCTTACTCCACCAAGAATAATCATAGCGACCAATACCGTCACCACTGTTGCAGTAATCACAACAGGCACGTTAAAGGTGTCTTGCATTGCATGCGTAATCGCATTCACTTGAGGGAAAGTACCGATACCGAAAAAAGCTACCAACACCCCAAATAGTGCAAATAATTTTGCTAACCATTTGATACCAAGACCGCGTTCGATGTAGTACATTGGCCCACCTGCCATAAAACCGTATTTATCACGTACACGATATTTCACCGCAAGCAAACATTCTGCATATTTAGTTGCCATGCCTAATAATGCAACTAGCCACATCCAAAAAATCGCGCCAGGTCCACCCGCTTGCACGGCGGTCGCTACACCCACGATATTCCCTGTACCAATGGTTGCCGCTAATGCGGTACAAAGTGCGGCAAAAGAAGACACGTCCCCTTTGCCTTTATTCGCACCACGAGCAAATAAATAACCCAAAGCACGAGGCAAATAACGAATTTGTAAGAAGCCTAAACGAAGGGTGAGATAAAGTCCGGTTCCGGACAAAAGAATAAGTAGGGGTGGTCCCCATATAAAGCTACTAATAGCCGATAAGATTGTCTGTAATGACATTGATGATTCCTCGTCGTTTAAAATACAAATAAACTCGACAAGGAGACAAGAAGAATCCCGATAGAAATATATTGATAATACGGATTGTCTTTTGCCCCTGTCCTTTTGCCTGAGCGTTTGGAAAACAATCGAAAAATCGACCGCTCTTTTGCGCCTTCGGCGTCCATTTACATCAATAAAATGCAATGGATCTCTCCAAGGGTTCGTCCAGTAACAGTCCCTGCAATCTTGCAATTGCGCCTGAAAGATTTTACCTCGTCGGCGTAGGGGCAATTCCCTACTCTCCAGCTACCTTCTTCCGAACTCACTTTTTACGTTTTATTTTTTATCGCAAAAAGTGTCGCGAATTTTAGCAAACTTGAAAGGCTAACTCAATGGATTGACGAAAAAAGGCTTAGATAACAAGGTGAAAGCAGATAAAAACAAAGTGCGGTCAAAAATTTTCTTATTTTTTGACCGCACTTTTTTCAAATCAAAAAAGAAAGGCAGGTCATTGCCTGCCTTTCTATTTTAATAATTATAAAATCTCTTTTGCTTTTGCTACCACGTTATCCACGGTGAAACCAAAGAGTTTGAATAATTGATCTGCTGGAGCTGATTCGCCGAAGCTATTCATACCTACCACGCGACCTTCAAAGCCGACGTATTTATACCAGAAGTCTGCAATACCTGCTTCGATTGCAACACGTTTGGTTACGGCTGCAGGTAACACACTTTCACGGTACGCTGCATCTTGTTTGTCGAAACGGTTAGTACTTGGCATAGAGACGACACGTACTTTTTTACCTTCAGCAGCCAAGACATCTGCTGCTTTCACCGCTAATTCGACTTCAGAACCTGTCGCAATGAAGATTAACTCAGGTGTACCCTCACAGTCTTTTAATACATAAGCACCACGTTTAACTGCATCTAATTGAGCAGAAGTGCGGTCCATTTGTGCTAAGTTTTGACGGGTAAAGATCAATGCACTTGGGCCATCTTGACGCTCAACCGCTTGTTGCCATGCGATGGCTGATTCCACCTGGTCACATGGACGCCATGTTTCAAGATTTGGAATTAAACGTAATGAGGTGGTTTGCTCAACTGGTTGGTGAGTTGGACCATCTTCGCCTAAACCGATCGAGTCATGAGTATAAACGAATAAAGTGCGTTGTTTCATTAATGCCGCCATACGCACCGCATTGTGTGCATATTCGTAGAACATTAAGAAGGTTGCGCCATAAGGAATGAAACCGCCGTGTAAAGCAATACCATTCATAATCGCTGACATACCGAACTCACGCACACCATAGTTGATATAGTTACCACCTACGTTTTCGTGTGCACGAATTGGTTTAGAACCGCTCCATAACGTTAAGTTAGAGCTTGCTAAGTCTGCAGAGCCACCTAAGAATTCAGGTAATACATGTGCATAAGCTTCGATTGCATTTTGTGATGCTTTACGGCTTGCAATGCTTGCAGGGTTAGCTTGTAATTTATCAATGAACGCTTTAGATTCTGCCACCCAATTTGCTGGTAATTCACCGTTTACACGACGTGTAAATTCTGCTGCAAGTTCAGGGTATGCTTTTGCATAAGCTGCAAATTTTTCTTCCCAAGATTTTTCTGCTGCAGCGCCTTTTTCTTTTGCAGACCATTCAGCATAGTACTCAGCCGGAATTTCAAATGGAGCATATTCCCAGCCTAGTGCTTTACGGGTTAATGCGATTTCTTCATCACCTAATGGTGCACCGTGGCAATCATGAGAACCTGATTTATTTGGTGAACCAAAACCGATGATGGTTTTACAAATAATTAATGTTGGTTTTTCTTTTTCTGCTTGAGCAAGAATTGTTGCGGCACGAATTTGTTCTGCATCATGACCATCCACATTGCGGATCACTTGCCAGCCATAAGCTTCAAAACGAGCAGCTGTATCATCACTGAACCAGCCATCTACATGACCATCAATCGAAATGTTGTTGTCATCGTAGAATGCGATTAATTTACCAAGACCTAATGTGCCTGCTAAAGAGCAAGCTTCGTGAGAAATCCCTTCCATTAAACAGCCATCACCTAAGAACACATAAGTGTGGTGATCGACAATTTCATGGCCTTCACGGTTAAATTGGCCTGCTAAGGTTTTCTCAGCAATCGCCATCCCTACTGCATTAGTGATACCTTGGCCTAACGGACCAGTTGTGGTTTCAACACCTGGTGCATAACCATATTCTGGGTGGCCTGGGGTTTTAGAATGTAATTGACGGAATTGTTTTAAATCTTCGATAGAAAGATCATAGCCTGTTAAATGTAATAAGCTATAAATCAACATAGAACCGTGACCGTTAGAAAGCACAAAACGGTCGCGATCAGCCCATTTAGGATTGTTTGGATTGTGTTTTAAGAAATCGCGCCATAATACTTCAGCGATATCCGCCATTCCCATCGGTGCACCTGGGTGGCCTGATTTCGCTTTTTGTACTGCATCCATTGATAGCGCACGAATTGCGTTGGCGAGTTGTCTACGAGTTGCCATGTTTTTCTCCTATCTAAATAATTCTCAGTATTCTACCCTATTTACTGATTGGCTTAACCAATATTTGCAATTTTATTTACCTTGATCAAATTCTTCGACGACGTTGATGGAAACGCTGGCTACTCGATTTACCTTGTAAATTAACCACGGTTTTCGTTTCTACCGGTTTTAGATATGTTCGACGATAATGACTTAAAAAATAATGAATGGAACTGGCGAATAAAGCACCTAATAAAAAAACCACGACAATTTCACCATATAAGCGGTGGAAGACTTGATTAATTTTGCTCTGCGTCGTTTGAGCATATTGGGCATCAAATGTTACCCTCAAAAAGCCACGAACGGCATTATTGGAAGCGGAATAAATCGGCTCAACAATTTGTTGTGTTGAAAATTCACCTTCATTTTTATGTTCTAGGCCAAGTTGTTCACGAAGATTACCTGTATTGGTACTTTGTGCCAATTCTTTGCCGTTATAATCATAAATGGTCGCATCAAGCACAAAATTCTCTTTAACTAAATTATCTAAATTTTCAACGAGCTGATCGGATTTCGCATTATTGGTTAATAAAACTGAAAATAAATTGGCTTGCTGACGAACCAAAGTATGCGATAAATTCGCTACTTGATTCACACTTGAAAGCTGTGAACCAATCTTAAATTGTTTCACACCAAATAAAATCACCGCCATAGCACCAATGCAAAGCAGAACGATGAGTCCAAACATCAGTGATTTTTGAAGTTTTTCTTTAATTAATTGCACGTTGTTTTTCCATTTTTTCGCCAAGATCGGCTAGAATAGATGAGTATTCACAATTTACAGGATTTTCTATGCAAATTCAAAACCTTGCAAGCATTACCCAAAAATATCCCCAATTCCCTACCGCACTTTCGTCTGATTTGCCTCACTCCGATGAATCGCATGCGTTTATTTTATATGGTACAACGCTGAATTTAGCCAAATTACTCGAATTCCAACAAAAGTGCGGTCAATCTTTCCTGTGTTTTGATGCATGGAACGTTGAAAAAAATACCGTTGTCCTTTTAAAAGGCGAATGGCTAACTGATTTTATTGCCCACGCTCACAACCTGCAATTAGACATCGCAAAACTGGATTTTGATGCCAAATTATCAGAAAAAGGTTTATTGGTGATGGATATGGATTCTACGGCGATTCAAATTGAGTGTATTGATGAAATCGCTAAACTGGCTGGCACGGGTGAATTAGTTTCTGCCATTACTGAAAGCGCAATGCGTGGCGAGCTCGATTTTGAACAAAGTTTGCGTCGTCGTGTCGGTACGCTTAAAGGCGCGCCAGAAAGCATTTTGCAACAAGTACGTGAAAAATTGCCTTTAATGCCAGGCTTAATTGAAACCATTAAGACATTACAACAACATGGTTGGAAAACCGCCATTGCTTCTGGTGGATTTACCTATTTCGCCGATTACTTAAAAAGTTTATTAAACCTCGATTTTGCGGCGTCTAATCAATTTGAAATTATTGATGGCACGCTTACCGGCAATGTAAAAGGTAGCGTGGTGGATGCACAATACAAAGCGAACACCTTGCAAAAACTCGCTGAAGAATACGGTATTCCACGCAAAAACACCCTTGCTATTGGAGATGGAGCCAATGATTTGGCGATGATGAATGTTGCAGGATTAGGTGTGGCATTCCATGCCAAACCGAAGGTGCAACAACAAGCGCAAATTGTGGTAAACTTTGCTGACTTAACCGGACTTTTATGTCTTTTAAGTGCAAATGATCGAATTTAATTCATTTTGGGAGAAAATTTATGCCATCTTTTGACATCGTATCTGAAATTACTATGCACGAAGTGCGTAATGCGGTTGAAAATGCAAACCGCGTATTAAGTACACGTTATGATTTTCGTGGCGTGGAAGCGGTGATTGAATTAAATGAAAAAAGCGAAACCGTAAAAGTGACAACTGAATCAGATTTCCAATTAGAGCAGTTAATTGAAATCTTAATTGGTGCGTTTGTAAAACGTGGCATTGAGCATAGCTCGTTGGATATTCCAACAGAAAGTGAACACCACGGTAAACTTTACACCAAAGAAATTAAATTAAAACAAGGGATTGAACCTGATATGGCGAAAAAAATCACTAAATTAGTGAAAGATTCAAAAATCAAAGTTCAAACTCAAATTCAAGGTGAACAAGTACGCGTAACCGGTAAATCCCGTGACGATTTGCAAGCCGTTATTCAATTAGTGAAAGGCGCTGAATTAGGCCAACCATTCCAATTTAATAACTTCAGAGATTAATTTAATGAAAAAATATCTGTGGGTATTTTTGGCCGCAATCCCGGCATTTTCATTAGCAAATGAGAATGCCATGAATCTCGGTGAGAGCGTCATTGATGTTGTAAAATGTGAAACCACCAAAGGTGAAAAAATTTGGGTCGCGCTGAATAATCTTAAAACATTCACTTACATGAAAAACGATGTGAATGTGGCTGATCAAACGATAGATAATGCTTACTTACAAGCTTATGCCACAGAAGCGACGCTTTTTCTTCCACCAACAGAAAATAATCAGTTGTGGACGATAATAAAAGAAAGAGCAGTAGATAAGACGAGCATCAGTCAAGTTACTATCGATTTGCGTAATAAGAAAGGTAAGCTAATTTCTCATGCTGCTTGCAAACGAAATGACGAGACTTTTTCATTATTAATGGGATCGAGTTTCGATATAAAAGAGCCTACCGATAAAATCCTTGAATTAATGGATCCACCTACGCCATAAAAACGAAAGAGCGGTCAAAAAAAAAACAATATTTTTTGACCGCTCTTTTATTTGCGCTAATTAAGCTAATCTCGCTTTTGCTTCTGCAATCGCTTCTGCGACACGAAGTGGTGAAACCCCACCTTTCGCACAACGTTTATCTAAACAAGATTGTAGCGAAAGAATGTCATATACATCATCCCCTACCACATCACTGAATTGACGGAATTCAGGAATGGTTAAGTCTTCCAAGGCTTTTCCTTTTTCAATGGCATAAACCACGGTTTCACCGACAATATGATGAGAATCACGGAATGGCACGCCTTTTGCCACAAGGTAATCCGCTAGCTCTGTTGCATTTGAATAACCTTTTAAAGCAGCTTCGCGTGTACGGTCGGTATTCACTTTTAACTCATCTAACACGAAAGTCGCCATATCTACGCAATCTTGCCAGGTATCTAACGCATCAAAGATCCCTTCTTTGTCTTCTTGCATATCTTTGTTATACGCTAACGGTAAACCTTTTAAGGTCATCAACATACCGGTTAATGCGCCCATTACACGGCCCGCTTTACCACGAATCAATTCACAAGCATCTGGATTTTTCTTTTGTGGCATTAAAGAGGAACCTGAAGTTACACGATCTGACAATTCGACAAAATTCGCTTCACCACTGTTAAAAATGATCATATCTTCTGCGAAACGAGAAAGGTGCGCCATACTTAAAGACGCCGTTGAAAGTAATTCCACAATATGGTCACGATCAGAGACGCTATCCAAACTATTACGCGTCGCAAAAGCAAAACCAAGATCTGCGGCTAATTGCTCACGATCGACTGCATAGGCTGTTCCTGCAAGTGCGCCACTACCTAATGGACAGCTATTCATTCGTTTATAAGCATCGGCGAGACGTGAATAATCACGCTCAAACATTTCCACATAAGCCATACACCAATGAGCAAACGTGATGGGTTGCGCACGTTGCAAATGGGTATAACCCGGCATCACCGCATCTTGCGTATTTTCAGCAGTTTGTACCAAGTGACGCTGAAGATTACGAACTGACTCTTGCAACTCGACTACACGCTGTTTGCACCACATTTTAATATCAAGTGCAACTTGGTCATTACGGCTACGACCCGTGTGTAATTTTTTGCCCAAATTACCCACTTTATCAATAAGCTTACTTTCCACCCAGCTATGAATATCTTCTGCATCATCTTGTAAAATCGCTTGTGGATTTGACCGCACTTCGATTAATAATTCATTTAAGGCAACCTCTAGCTGTTGTTGCTCTTCCGCACTTAATACACCAACATTCACTAAAGCTTTAGACCAACCAATTGAGCCTTCAATATCTTGCTCTGCCAAGCGATAATCAAAACGCAGGCTATCATTAAAATCTTTAAAACGTTTGTCTGCCGCTTGTGTAAAACGACCACCCCAGAGAGCCATAAGTTATCCTTATCTCGATTATAAAAAATGATTAATTATTCAATTATTACGCATAATTAATCAATATGCAATAATAATCTCTACATCGTCCACTATTTTACCCTGTTTTTTCTAACAAAAACTAGACAGTACTGCATTTTAGTGGTAATTTACGCAGCATTCTTAAGGGCATTGCCCACCATTCAAACAATTCAGTATTATCAACTCTTATTAATTCCAACATTATTAATTATGCATCTTACAGAACTTAAAAATACGCCTGTTTCTGATCTTGTGAAACTTGGCGAAGAACAAATGGGTTTGGAAAACCTTGCCCGTTTACGTAAACAAGATATTGTTTTTGCTATTTTGAAACAGCACGCCAAGAGCGGTGAAGATATTTTTGGCGGTGGCGTATTAGAGATTTTACCCGATGGTTTCGGTTTCTTACGCTCCGCAGACAGTTCCTACCTTGCTGGTCCTGATGACATCTACGTTTCCCCAAGTCAAATTCGTCGTTTCAATCTTCAAACTGGTGATAAAATCGAAGGCAAAATCCGTCCACCAAAAGAAGGCGAACGTTATTTTGCACTTTTAAAAGTCGATCAAGTCAACGATGACAAACCTGAAGTCTCTCGTAGCAAAATCCTTTTCGAAAACTTAACCCCATTACACGCGAATTCTCGCTTAAGAATGGAACGTGGTAATGGCTCAACCGAAGATTTAACCGCACGTATTTTGGATTTAGCGTCTCCGATTGGTAAAGGCCAACGTGGTCTTATCGTGGCTCCGCCAAAAGCCGGTAAAACCATGTTATTACAAAATATTGCACAAAGTATCACGCACAATTATCCGGAATGTGAACTTATTGTGCTTTTAATCGATGAGCGTCCAGAAGAAGTAACGGAAATGCAACGTTCGGTAAAAGGTGAAGTGATTGCCTCTACCTTTGATGAACCAGCTGCTCGTCACGTTCAAGTAGCTGAAATGGTTATCGAGAAAGCAAAACGTTCTGTTGAGCACAAAAAAGACGTAGTGATTTTACTCGACTCTATCACGCGTTTGGCACGTGCTTACAATACCGTTACACCAGCATCCGGTAAAATTCTTTCTGGTGGTGTGGATGCAAATGCATTGCATAGACCAAAGCGTTTCTTTGGTGCTGCACGTAACGTAGAAGAAGGCGGTAGTTTAACCATTATTGCAACTGCACTTGTAGATACCGGCTCAAAAATGGATGAGGTTATCTTTGAAGAATTTAAAGGTACCGGTAACATGGAATTACATCTTTCTCGTAAAATTGCAGAAAAACGTGTGTTCCCAGCGATTGACTTCAACCGTTCTGGTACGCGTAAAGAAGACTTACTTACCACACCAGATGAATTACAAAAAATGTGGATTCTTCGCAAAATCCTTAACCCAATGGGTGAAGTGGAAGCGATGGAATTCCTCATCGACAAACTTATGGTGGCGAAAACTAACGATGAGTTTTTTGAAATTATGAAGCGGTCTTAATTCTGACCGCACTTAAAAACAAAAAAGGCTTGGAAAACCAAGCCTTTTTTATTTTGCGAATTATTCGCCCAAACGCTCTTTAATACGAGCTGATTTACCTGAACGTTCACGTAAGTAGTAAAGTTTAGCTTTACGTACTGCACCTTTACGTTTAACAGCGATAGAATCTACTGCTGGAGAGTGAGTTTGGAATACACGCTCAACACCTACGCCGTTAGAAATTTTACGTAAAGTGAATGCTGAGTGCAAGCCACGGTTACGAATTGCAATAACCACGCCTTCGAATGCTTGCAAACGACGTTTGCTACCTTCAACTACCCATACTTTAACTTCTAAAGTATCACCTGGGCGGAAGCTAGGTACGTTTTGTTTTAATTGTTCTTGTTCAAGTTGTTTGATAATGTTAGACATTGTTTGATCCTTTATTGATCCTAGATGTAACTGAAACTAACTGTTATGCTCGGCTTGCGCCTCTTTTAACAGTTTACGTTGTTCGTCAGTCAGAGCTAGGCCTTCTAAGAGCTCAGGGCGTCGGAGCCACGTTCTTTGTAGCGATTGTTTTAATCGCCATTTCCGAATTTCTTCGTGATGTCCCGACATCAGCACGGGTGGTACAGTTAATCCTTCTAACACTTCCGGTCTGGTGTAATGCGGGCAATCTAATAAACCGTCTGCAAAAGAATCTTCTTCTGCGGAGGCTTGTTTGCCTAATACACCGGGAATAAAACGTGCAACAGCATCAATTAATGTCATTGCCGGCAACTCCCCACCGGTCAGAACGTAATCGCCGATTGACCATTCTTCATCAATTTCAGTTTGAATCAATCGCTCATCAATACCTTCGTAACGTCCACATACCAAAATCAATTTCTGATTTTGAGCAAGCTCGCTTACGCCGCCTTGATCGAGTTTACGTCCTTGTGGCGAAAGGTAAATCACCTTTGCGCCTTCTCCTGCCGCTGCTCTCGCAGCATGAATCGCATCCCGTAAAGGTTGCACCATCATCAGCATTCCTGGGCCACCACCATAAGGACGGTCATCCACGGTTTTATGCTTATCGAATGTAAAATCTCTTGGATTCCAACATTCCACTTGCAGAAGATTATGTTTTACGGCTCTACCTGTAACCCCAAATTCCGTAATCGCTTTAAACATTTCGGGGAATAATGAAATCACCCCTATCCACATAAAAAGCCTACTACATTACGTTTGTGCATACTTGAGATTAGAAACCAGCGTCCCAATCCACTTCAATTGTTTTCGTGGTGAGATCGACTCTTTTAACTACTTGTTCATACAAAAACGGAATTAACCGCTCTTGTTTTCCAAAAGCATCTTTAGTATTAGCTTTAACCACTAACACATCATTAGAACCGGTTTCCATCATCTCTGTTACGGTTCCCATTGTATAACCTTCTAGGTTGACGACTGAACAACCGATTAAATCGTGCCAGTAATAATCGCCCTCTTCCAGTTCAGGGAAAACAGATAAATCCACACCAATTTCAACATTCGCTAAAGTTTGTGCAGCTTCACGATCATCAACGCCTTTTAATTTAACGATGATTTCGTGATTATGATGACGCCAGTTTTCTAATTCAGTTGGCTGCCATTCACCTTTGATTTTTAAAAACCAAGGTTGATAATCAAAAATGCTTTCAGCTTGTTCTGTTGATGAATAAATACGTAACCACCCACGGATACCGTAGGTTGAGCCTAATTTGCCCACAACTTCAATGCGTTGTTGTTCCATATTTTTCACCTATCTTAGTTTAAGAACTAAATCAAAAAGCGAGATTATGCTTTTTGAGCTTCTTTTACCAACGTTGCAACACGATCTGAAAGTGATGCACCTTGAGCAACCCAGTGGTTTACACGCTCAAGATCAACACGAAGACGCTCTGCGTTACCTTGTGCGATTGGGTTGAAGAAACCTACACGCTCAATGAAACGACCGTCACGTGGTGAACGACTGTCAGCTACTACGATTTGATAAAATGGGCGTTTTTTAGCTCCGCCACGAGATAAACGAATGGTTACCATAACCTTCCTCTAAATGTTTAATTACTAAAAGAATATTCTCAAACTCGAAAGTGATTTAAGAATATAGCTTACTTTTTTCTCTGTATATATAGACAAAAAGCCTGAAGATTTTACACTTTTTGAGCAAAAAAGCAAGCCAATAGCCTATTTCTACTTGAGAAATTCACCATAAAAAATGACCGCACTTCATCACAAAGTGCGGTCAATTTTTCATTCATTTATTGTATTAATAAACCCCTTGAGCCAACATTGCATCAGCTACTTTCACAAAGCCTGCAACGTTTGCCCCAACAACATAGTTGATGTTTGCTTGACCCGCGACTGTGCCATATTTTTTACAGTTTGCATGAATATCTAACATGATACGGTGAAGCTGTCTATCCACCTCTTCAGCTGTCCAGTATAAACGTTGTGAACTTTGCGCCATTTCTAAACCTGATGTCGCAACACCACCTGCATTAGCCGCTTTACCTGGGCCAAATAATACACCAGCGTCTAAGAATGCTTCTGTCGCTTCAATAGTGGTTGGCATGTTTGCCCCCTCAGCGACTAATTTCACACCGTTTGCAATTAGAGCTTTAGCGTCTGAAATCTCTAATTCGTTTTGGGTTGCGCAAGGAAGTGCAATATCTGCTTTCACTTCCCAAGGGCGTTTACCTGCAAAATATTGAAGACCAAATTGTTTTGCAAACTCTTCTACTCGACCACGTTTTACATTTTTGAGCTCTAATAACGCTTCTAATTTTTCACGATCGAATCCTTCTGGTAAATACACGTAACCCGCAGAGTCAGAACAGGTTACAACTTTCGCACCGAGCGCCATCGCTTTTTCAATCGCATATTGCGCCACGTTCCCCGAACCGGAAACTAAAACCGTTTTACCTTGGAAACTATCCCCTTTCTCTGCAAGCATTGCTTGGGCAAAATAAACCAATCCATACCCCGTTGCTTCTGGGCGAATTAAGCTCCCCCCAAATGAAAGACCACGACCAGTAAAGACACAAGCAGCTTGGTTTGATAATTTTTTCATATAGCCTGCAAGATAACCGACTTCACGACCACCTACACCAATATCACCTGCCGGCACATCGGTATCCGGGCCTACATGACGATATAATTCGGCCATTAACGCTTGGCAGAAACGCATCACTTCAGCATCTGATTTACCTTTAGGATCAAAATCTGATCCACCTTTCGCACCGCCCATTGGCAATGTGGTTAAGGCATTTTTAAAGATCTGTTCAAAACCTAAGAATTTTAAGATTGATAAGTTAACGGATGGATGAAAACGCATACCCCCTTTAAAAGGACCAATTGCACTGTTGAATTGCACGCGGAAAGCACGGTTTACTTGAACTTGGCCTTTATCATCAGTCCATGCCACACGGAATTGGATTGCGCGCTCTGGCTCAACTAAACGCTCTAATAAAGCTTCTGAACAGTATTTAGGGTTTGCTTCCAAGAAAGGCCAGATTGACGTGAAGACTTCACGAACGGCTTGTAAAAATTCAGGTTGGTGGCCGTCACGTTGAGCCACTTTTTCAAGAAATGCGTCTAATGATGCTACTGCTGACATAGGATTTTCCTTCTAGTAGTGAGTTAATATGATGTGTGTAACGTTATTTTATTTATCACCGTCTTGTTGCGGCGTGTCATCAATATAACAATAGAAAAATCAACTAGGCAATAGTTTTTTTATAGAAAAAATGAAGAAAAAATAAAAAACAAGAAAACATTTGATATTTTCTCGTTTTTATTAGATGAGATCTAAAATCAGCACCTAGATTAGCACTTCAAGTTAAAAAGTGCTTATTTATTTTTACCTTCTAAGTAAAGCCATTCAGCGACTTGCTTCGCAAAATACGTCAAAATACCATCCGCACCCGCACGCTTAAAGCAAAGCAATGATTCCATAATGCATTCTTTTTCTTTCAGCCAACCATTTTGAATGGCCGCCATATGCATCGCATATTCACCAGAAACTTGATAAGCAAAGGTTGGCACGCCGAAATAGTCTTTCACACGATATACCATGTCTAAATATGGCATACCTGGTTTCACCATCACCATATCCGCGCCTTCTTGTAAATCAAGAGCCACTTCTTGCAAGCCTTCATTACCGTTGGCTGGATCAAGTTGATAGGTTTTCTTGTCACCACCTTTAAGGTTGCCGGCAGAACCGACTGCATCACGGAATGGACCATAGTAATTAGACGCATATTTCGCTGAGTACGCCATAATTTGCGTGTTGATATGGCCATTCTCTTCCAATGCCTGACGAATACGGCCAATACGACCATCCATCATATCACTCGGTGCCACAATATCTGCACCTGCTTCAGCATGAGAAAGTGCCTGTTTGATCAGAATATCTGTCGTGATATCGTTTAAGACATAACCTTCTTCATCAATGATGCCATCTTGTCCATGGATAGTATAAGGATCAAGCGCCACATCAGTTAATACGCCTAATTCTGGATACGCAGCTTTCAATGCTTTTACTGCACGCTGCACCAAACCATTTGGGTTAAACGCTTCATCTGCCATTAAAGATTTTTTATCTTGCTCAACCACAGGGAATAATGCGATCACTGGCACACCATATTTTACTAAAAGGCCTGCTTCAATTAATAATTGATCGATGGTTAAACGCTCAACTTTAGGCATAGAAGGCACTGGTTCACGATGATTTTCACCTTCAATAATAAATACCGGATAAATTAAATCATTCGCGGTTAAAGTATTTTCTGCCACTAAACGGCGACTAAAATCATGTTTACGTAAACGACGAAGACGACGGGTTGGAAAACCGCCTAAAATTTGTTGAGTCATAATAATATTCCTGTTTTTTATGATGTTAAAAGGGCGTATCACCTACGCCCATTTTCTTAATCTTTGTGATTCAAATCACCCTGATTTTCTACCGCACTTTCTTCATCAGTTGCCTCTTCTTCATCCTCTTTCGGTTGATAGAAACGTGCAACTAACAAGCCTAATTCAAAGAGAAGACACATTGGTACAGCAAGTAAAGTTTGAGAGAACACGTCTGGTGGCGTTAAGATCATGCCAACAAAGAATGCTCCCACAATAATATAAGGGCGTTTTGCCGCCAATGCTTTCGTGGTTGTGACACCTGTCCAGCAAAGCAAAATAATGGCAACGGGTACTTCAAAACACACACCAAATGCCAAGAATAATGCTAAAGCAAAATCAAGGTAACTGCTGATATCTGTGGCGATAGCTACCCCTTCTGGTGCAGTTTGCGTAAAGAAACTAAACACGAAAGGGAAAACAACATAATAAGCAAACGCTACACCGCAATAGAATAAAACTGTACTGGAAAATAATAACGGATAAATTAAACGTTTTTCATGTTGATACAGTGCCGGTGCAACAAACGCCCAAATTTGATAAAGCAAATAAGGTACAGAAATAAACACCGAAACAATCGCGGTTAATTTAATTGGCGTAAAGAAAGGCGTTTGGATATTGGTTGCAATCATCGTTGCACCTTTTGGCATCACCGCTGTTAAAGGTGCGGCGACAAAATGATAAATATCATTAGAAAAATAAACCAACGCCACAAAAACCACTAAAATACAAATTACACAACGTAATAAGCGGTTTCTGAGTTCAACAAGATGGGTAATTAACGGTTGGGAATCGTCCGTCGTATTGCTCATAATTATTCTCTAGGACTTAGCTTCAGATTTAGGTGCTGGTTGCAGTTCCACATCATCCGGCGAATAGTAATCAGATAAACGCTCGGTTAATTCAGCTTGTTCATGGGCTTCAAGTGCGGTCAAATCCACTTCTGTTTTTTCATGTTCTGAAACTTCAGCAAGTTCATTCTCTACATGCTCTGTCGATGCTGTTTCAGCTGGTTTTTCTGTAGTTTCTTGTGAATTCACTACGAGTTTTTCAACAGAATCAGCCGAATTTTCAGCCGCACTTTTAATTTCTTTAATTTGCTCTTCTACCGTTGTGCCCGCTGCAGCTGCTTTTTCTTCTAGCTCCGCACGCATTTTTTGAGCCTGTTCTTTCAGCTCTTCAACGGTTTTACTTAAGTCTGGGGAAAGCTGTTTTAGATTCAGTTGTTCCGCTTTCTTAATGCTATCTTGCAATTCTTGCAATTTAAGCTCTTGTTTTAATTCATTTTGAACATTAGCTGCCAACCCACGGATCGTTTTCACCCAGCCCATTACCGTGCGAATAGCCACAGGTAAACGCTTAGGGCCTAGTACTACTAAGCCCACAAGCATCAATAAAACAAGTTCGGAAAAACCAATATCAAACACAGTTATGCCTGTTCTTTATCTTTTACAGTTTCAGTTTTTTCAGCGGTTGTTGTACCGTCTTTAATTTGAGTAAACTCCGCATCTTTTTTCGGCTCGTCGTCAGACATCGCTTTTTTAAAGCCTTTTACTGCTGCGCCAAGATCAGAGCCCGCATTGCGTAATTTTTTTGTACCGAATACTAATAAAATCACGACTAATAAAATAATCATTTGTGCTGGGGATAAACCAAACATAGAAAAACTCCGTTAGAATTAAATTGAAAATTTGGGCTTGAATATACTCTTTTTATGCATTTGTCTCAAGAGGTAATTTTAAAAGTGCGGTCAAAAAATAATGTTATTTTTAACTGCACTTTATTCTTATTATTCAGCCAGTTCTGTTTGCTCATGAGACAGGAATTATGAAATAACAAAATCCAGCTCTCTCATGTATCGCTCATAACATTGCAAGATGTCCACGATCAAATCCTCTTCCTTCGTGATATTCAAAGGATAACCTTCCAATTGAATATTGGTTGAAACCATTAATGCATGATGAACTTGTGCTGTTTCAGATGCGGGCTTCTCAAACAAGGTAATTTGGTAAAAAAAATCTTCTGCTAATCCATTTTCAATAGAAAGAACCAGTTGATTATTATCGCGGTCAAAATGTTGCTGTAATATCACATTTAAACCATAGGTACCAATGAATAACTGGCGTAACTCTCTCATTGCTAAAAGTGCCGTTGTTTTTAAATGGAAAATGGCGTCATCTCGCTTAGGTTCAATCACTAGCTGTCTTAAACGACTACGCCAGTTTGCACCTGTCCACAAATCTGAAACCTCTGTGGAATAATATTGTCGTTCAAATCGTAAACCTTTTAACAAACTCCATGCCATCACTGACATCAACAGAGCAAAAGGTAAAGAGAAAAACAACATCGTTGATTGTAGTATTTCAATACCGCCAAAAAGATAAAGAACAAATGTAACAGCTGACAATAAACCACCCCAAAACATAGATTGCCAACGAGGTGAAACCTGGCTTTTGTCTTCAATTGCGATATTATTAAGCGTATAAATACCAAAGTTAATGGTGACGATAAAAAAGAGTGTGATAATAAATAAAGCTAACGTTTTAGTTAAGCCGGAATAGGGTAAATAACTCAGAAAATCAAAAAGGAGTGACCCCACATTATTTACAGCTTGACCTAATGCTCCCTTAGCAAGATGTTCATTGACCCAAATGGCCCCATTACCAAATACAGTGAACCATAAAACGAAGAATAAACTTGGCACCATCAATACGCCGAAAATAAACTCCCGTAAAGTTCGTCCACGAGAAATCCGTGCGATAAAAATTCCAAACCCAGGCGCCCATGAAAACCACCATGCCCAGTAAAAAACCGTCCAATCCATAAACCAGTCTAAATGTTCTACATCATAGGCATAAGCCTTGAAACCGACTCTAATTAAACCGCTTAAGTAGGTACCAATATTTTCTGTAAACGCAGAAATTAAATATATCGTCGGACCGAATAGCAAAACCAGTAGCATAAAGAGAAATGTGACGCCTAGATTAAGCTCACTAAGAATGCGGAATCCCTTAGCTATGCCCTGCAGTGAAATTAAAATAGCAATGATAAAAACACTCACCAAAATAAGGGGAACCAAATACGGTGAGTTATCCAATAAATGCATGGAATGGAACGCTGCCGCCAACCGAATTGCACTGTAACCTAAGGTTGCGACCACGCCAAATAAGGTAGTGCAAATTCCGAGAATATCAATGATATCCCCGACTCTTCCATTAATCTTTTCTTTCAGTAAGGGATAAAAACAAGAACGTAAAGAAAACGGCAATTTATAGCGAAATCCGAAGTAAGCAATCGTAAGTGCGATCAATCCATAAATAGCCCAAGCACTGATGCTCCAATGAAAAATACTAAAAAATAATGCCGTTCTAACTTTCTCATATTCACCTATTGGTGAAAGAAAATGTGAAAGCGGTTCAGCAACACCGAGAAAAACAATGCCAATACCAATTCCAGAGGTAAAAAGTAACGCAATCCAAGAGCCTAATTTAAACTCTGGTTCTTCCTCATCACTCCCGAGTTTAATATCGCCATATCGTCCTAATGCCAAGAAGAGTAAAAAGAATAGAAAAAATGCACTCAGTAAAATATAAAACCAGCTAAATTGAGAGAAAATAAATGCTTTCGCCGCAGCAAGATAAGATATCGTTTGCTGCGTATCAAATAAAAGGGCTGCAATAATCGCTAAACTAAAGCCTAAACTGCCCCAAATAACATTTGCTTTGAAAGTATTTTGTATCTTCATATTTGTTTTAAGATAAAAAGTGCGGTTAAAAATTTAGAGGATTTTCAACCGCACTTTAGTCTTATTATTCAGCCAGTTCTGTTTGCTCGTGTGCCATCAATTCTTGACCCACATCGTCTAGCAAACTTAAGTAACGTTCATAATGTTTCAACATATCAGCAATTAATTCATCTTGATCCATATATTGCACATCATAACCCACTCGACCATCAAAGAAGTAAGTGTATGGCTCATAAGTCATACTATGCTGGATATGTGGCAAGTTATCGTCATTAATTAATTGCTCTGACACCTCACGACCGATAGATTTCACCCCATACATAAAGTCTCGCATCAAATCTTTCTGAATGACTAACTCGACTGCAGGTTCATCTTGATCAAATAACGTGTTAATTTGTACGCTTAAGTCATATTTGCCAATCAACTCTTGACGTAATTCACGCATAGCCGGTAAAACCGTATGTTTAAGGAAACGTAAAATATCTTTTTCTTGCGTTTGGTTCATCATTTGTTCCAAACGTTCTTTCCACTTATCCCCCGTCCAGAAAATACTGGTTGGATTAACTTTGGTATCAAAATATTTTTTATCCGCACTCAAGCCTTTCCATAAACTAAAGCACATCAGCAACATCAACATCGCAAAAGGTAATGCTACCAACAAAGTCATTGCCTGCAGGTTTGCCAAACCACCCGATTGCATTAAAACAATCGCGACGACTGACATTAATACACCCCACATTACGGCCTGCCAACGAGGTGCTACAAGGCTTTTATCGCGTGATGCAATGTTATTTAATACATAAATACCGGAGTCTGCCGAGGTGATAAAGAATAAAGAAATCACCACCAAACTCACTAAACCGGTCACACCAGAAAGCGGTAAATAATCTAAGAATTTAAAGAGCAACGTTTCAGGCGAGGAGATCATTTGTCCTAACGTACCTGCAGCTTCCCCATCATTCAACCAAATGGCCGTATTACCAAATACGGTAAACCACAAGATGCCGAACATGCTAGGAATCACCAACACACCGAAAATAAATTCGCGAATGGTACGCCCTTTCGAGATTCGCGCAATAAATAAACCTACAAATGGCGCCCAAGAACACCACCATGCCCAATACAGAATTGTCCAACCGCTAAACCAGCTAGTATGTTCTTGTTCATAAACATAGGTTTTGAAGCTTAATTGTACTAAGTTGCTGAGATAAGTTCCGATGTTGTCGCTGAACGCTGATAACAAATAAAGTGTTGGCCCCGCCACTAATACGAAAATTAACAAACAGAAAGCTAATGTTAAATTCAGCTCACTTAAAATTTTCACCCCTTTCCCTACACCAGAAATCGCGGAAAATGTGGCTAAACTCATTACCACAGCAATCACAACAATTTGCAAGCTGAAGCTATTTTCACTAATCCAGCCTAATTGATGTAAGCCTGCACCCAATTGTGATGCACCAAAACCTAATGTTGTGATAACACCAAATAAGGTGGCAAGTAACGCCATAATGTCGATAAGATCGCCTAACTTGCCATTAATACGCTCTTTCAATAACGGATAGAAACAAGAACGTAATGCCAAAGGTAATTTGTAACGGAATCCAAAGTAAGCCAATGCCAACGCAATCGTGCCATACACCGCCCAGGCATGAATTCCCCAGTGGAATAAGGTGTGTAACAAGGCTTCTTGTTGCTTATGCTCTGCGCTGCCAGTGGTAATATCAGATAAGTAATGCGTCAATGGCTCTGCGACACCAAAGAACATCAACCCTACCCCCATGCCGGCAGCAAATAACATCGCCAACCAAGAGAGAAAACCAAATTCAGGCTCTTCTTCATCATTGCCTAATTTGATATTACCTAGGCTACTGACTGATAAAATGACTAAAAAGCCCAAAAACACTGAGAATGCTAATACGTAAAACCAACTAAAGTTAGCAAAAATGCCCGATTTGGCGGCATTTAATAAAGTTTGCGTTTGTTCAGGTGCGATTAAAATCATCGCGACAAGTAACACCACAAAAAATAACGTTGCACCAATCACTAAAGGATTGAACGACGTTTGCTTTTCCATAAATTTAGATAAAGACAACGCTTTCCCCTTAAAAATTAAGTGAATAAAAATAAAATCAGATTAAATAAAACAAGGCCTTAAGCCCTAAATGGTGCGATGGAACCATCGCAAATGACAGCACGGAGAAGTGCGATTTTGAAGGAAACGCTCAGTAGGATTTGAGAGGATTGTTTCCAGATACGAAATATATATTATCAAAATATCAATATTTTTTCAAATTGCCTAAAATTGAAAAATCATGAAAGAAAAAGTGCAGTCAGAAAACCTTTAAATTTCTGACCGCACTTTGAGCTAATAGTATTCATATGAGTTTTTAATTATTGAACTTGGTTGATTAACATCATCAAATTCTTCAATCTTCACCACATTACCATGATCATCTACCGTATTTTTCCAACGCTTTATGGCAGATACACTACCATCACCAAATCCATAAGGCGGAAAGTCTTCAAGTTTGATCGGATATCCATTTGCATCAAACGTTCTTACCACTTTTCCACCATACATGTATTCTGTTTGCTCAACTAATTTGCCATCAACATATTTGTTGGTATATTTGGTCGGTTCATTATTAAAAAGCTCATTTCTGATTTCTACAAGATTGCCCTGTTTATCATAATGGTGACTATATTTATTCATGCCATTTTCAAGTTTTTCACACCCTTCCTCACAAGACTCATCTTCCGTTTTTTCAATGATGAGCAATCCATTTTTATCATAGGTATTTTCAGATATGATCCTATCAGGCATACCTTTCGCTTTATACTTATGGATTACTGTCAATGAACCATCAGAATTTGTGCGATAAAGATATTCGATAGCATTATTATCACCTTCTATAAAAGATTTAATCAAACGTCCTTTTTCGTCATACACAAAGTTTTGTGTCAGAAAAACATCCCCTAAGTTTTTTTCTTTAATTTTAAATCCCTGCGGATTAAAAAAAGTAATTTTATGCTCCAAAATCGAAGAATCCTTGGGATTGATCGATTTCATTTCCCATTTTTTTACAGGACCTTTCAAATTTAATAAGGCCAAATCTGTTTTTATCTGTGCCCAAATAACCGTAGAGAATAAGGTCAGGATGCATCCGAATATAATACGTCGCATAAAAAAACTCCTGTAGGTAAAATAACTAAAAAGTGCGCTCAGAAAAACTGTTAAATTTCTGACCGCACTTTATTGAATATTGATTAAATTCGTTCTTCGATAATTCCGCCGCCTAAGCAGACTTCATTTAGGTAAAACACGGCTGATTGACCTGGTGTGACCGCAGCCTGAGGTTCATCAAAAATCACGCGGATACAATCATCATCAATTGGCTCAACCAAGCAAGCGATGTCCGTTTGGCGATAGCGAGTTTTCACCGTACAACGGAACGCTTCACGCACGGGTTCACGATTTACCCAATGTAGCTGCTTGGCAATTAAGCCTTTGGAGAACAAGCGTGGATGATCATGTCCTTGCGCCACAATCAATTCATTATTTTCTAGATCTTTATCTACTACATACCAAGCTTCATCACCAGCATTTTTTAAACCACCGATCCCTAGCCCTTTACGTTGCCCGAGCGTGTGATACATCAAGCCTTCATGACGACCAATAATATCCCCATCCACGGTTCGGATGTCACCTGGTTGAGCCGGCAAATAACGTGCTAAGAAATCTTTAAACTTACGCTCACCGATAAAACAAATACCCGTAGAATCTTTTTTCTTCGCGGTAATTAAACCTAAATCTTCCGCAATAGCACGCACGATCGGCTTTTCAATTTCACCTACAGGGAAAAGGCTTTGACCTACCTGATTTTTACTCAAGGTGTAAAGAAAATAACTTTGATCTTTGTTACTATCTAAGCCACGTAATAGCTCTGCCTGATCATCTGCCCCGCGACGACGTACATAATGGCCGGTAGCAATATAATTAGCACCTAAATCTTCTGCAGCATATTCCAAGAAAGCTTTAAATTTAATTTCTTTATTGCAAAGAATATCGGGGTTTGGCGTACGACCAGCTTTGTATTCTGTTAAGAAATGTTCAAACACGTTATCCCAATATTCCGCGGCAAAATTAATTTTATGCAGTTTAATGCCTAGTTTGTCGCATACTGCCTGCGCGTCAGCAAGATCCGCTGCGGCTGTACAATAATCGGTATCGTCATCTTCCTCCCAGTTTTTCATAAACAAGCCTTCCACTTGGTAGCCTTGTTGTTGAAGAATAAACGCAGAAACGGAGGAGTCTACCCCACCAGACATACCACAAATGACTTTTTTAGTGGCATTTTCGGCAAGTTGTTCTGCACTCAAAGGTGCGAAATGTTGATTATAAGTATTTGAAGTTAACATAAGTCTCCCGTAACTTCGGTTAAGGCGAAGCACATTGGTTGTTGATAAATAATAGCTACTTTATTGCTGAATAATTGATGTATCTTCTTTTAAAATATAAGAAGGCTCATCATTAAAAGAAATTTTATAAAACGTTTTACCCGATTCGCCTACAATCTCCTTGAAAGTTTGGCAAGGAATATCGGTTGCTTTTAATGTAAATAAAGTCGGCATATTTTCAATTTCAGCCGCTGTTTTACTCAATACCGATTTACTATAAATAGGTGTATCTTTTTGGATAAGTACATCAGGATAAGAATTAGAGGTATCGGGTTCCTCATCATCAAAAATACCTTTTTCAAGCACTAATGATTTTTTATCACCTAATTTTATTTGATCCTGTTCAGTCATATAAACTGAGCCTGTTCCATAACGAATCTCGGTAGCAGAAAACATCGGCATTGTATTTAACCATGCTCCTGCTTTTACAAGAATAACGGGTTTATTAAATTCAGAATCTGCATATAAATTAAGATCTGCATTTACCTTTGCGGGGTAATATCCTGCAAAGGCAAAAGATGAAACCGTCAATAAAATTAATGTATAAACAAATTTTAATAATTTCATCTATTTATTTCACTTCATAAAATTGCGAATCATCGTCTTTCTTCGCAAATTTTTGTTCGTATTCAGCTTTGGCATTTTCATCGCCAGCATCTAATTTTTCTTGTAAAGTGTCGCAAGGTTTATCGCAGTCACAGGCTTTAGCGATACCGAGTGATGAAAGTCCGCCACAGCTGCCCTTTAAGCTTTGTTTTTTAAAGATAAAGCCTATAGACATTAATACAATAATGGCCACAAAAGCGATTAGGGTAAAAAATAAAGTTTGCATGATTATTCCTTATTTGCGAGTAACTTTTGGAAGGCTGAAGACATTTTTGTTTCAAAGCCTTGTTCCGTTTTCATAATTAAATAAACCGGAATATTTTCTTTCTCAGCCACTTCCAATGCTTTATCTTCACCAAGTACAAATAGGCCTGTAGATAAGCCATCAGCAGTCATTGAGCTTGGTGCGAGCACGGTAATTGAGGCTAAATGATGCTGAATTGGATAGCCAGTTTTCGGGTCAATTTCATGTGCAAAACGTTGGCCATTTTCCTCAAAATAAATACGGTAATCGCCTGAAGTGGCCATCGCCATATTATTTAAACCTATCACTTCTTGAACGGCTCTTTCACCCGTATTATTCGGTTTTTCAATGGCGATTTGCCATGCTTTATTCTCAGGATTTTTACCTTTAGCGCGAATTTCCCCGCCAATTTCCACCATATAGTTTTGTACGTGATGTTGCTCTAATACATCCGCAACTTGATCCACGCCAAAGCCCTTAGCAATAGATGATAAATCAATATAAACCTGTGGTACTGCTTTACTTAATGTTGGGGTTTTACCACTCATATCAAGGTGAATCTTATCAATTCCCACCCAACTTTGACGTTCAGCAAGTTGCTCTGGGGTTGGTTTACGTTCTGGACGTTTTTCTGGGCCAAATCCCCATAAATTCACTACAGGCCCTACTGTCACATCCAATGAACCCTCAGTAACCTGATTTAAACGAATCGCTTCTTGTAATACTTTGGCAAAATCAGCTGATATTTCAATTGGTGTGTTCACTTGTGTATTTTGGTTAAAAAGACTTAATTCAGAATCCTTAATATAAGTGGACATTTTCTGATTCACATCTTTTAAAACCACTTCAATCTGCTCATGTGTTTTTTCAGCATTTTCTTTAACTGAACCGTCATCAATATAGCGGATATGGTAAGTGGTTCCCATGGTTTTGCCGCTAAGTGAAATAATTTCTGGATCTTTTTTACAAGCACTTAATGAACAAGCCAAGGCAATTGCAATCAATCCGCTTAATATTTTTTTCATCTATTCCTTCCTAAATATATGAATTACAGGCAAACCGACGCGTCTATCAGCTTGCCTGTAATCCATCTTAAATATTGACCGCACTTCATCACAAAGTGCGGTCAGTTTTAATGATGTTTTGATTAACTAAAATCAACCACCGAAGTCATCTAATAAGATATTTTCATCTTCAACACCGAGGTCTTTCAACATTTTGATGACCGCCGCGTTCATCACCGGAGGTCCACACATGTAGTATTCACAATCTTCTGGTGCTTCATGATTTTTCAAGTAGTTTTCATAAAGTACGTTGTGAATAAAGCCAGTGTAACCTGTCCAGTTATCTTCTGGTAACGGATCAGATAATGCCACGTGCCATGTAAAGTTAGGATTTTCGGCTTGAAGCTGATCAAAATCTTCTACATAGAACATTTCACGTTTAGAGCGTGCACCATACCAGAATGACATTTTACGTTTAGAGTGTAAACGTTTTAATTGGTCAAAGATATGAGAACGCATTGGTGCCATACCTGCACCACCACCGATGAAGACCATTTCATTATCGGTTTCTTTTGCGAAGAATTCACCGAACGGACCAGAAATTGTCACTTTATCACCTGGTTTTAATGACCAAATGTAAGAAGACATTTGACCTGGAGGCGCATCAGGTTGACGTGGTGGAGGCGTTGCAATACGCACGTTAAGCATAATGATGCCTTTCTCTTCTGGGTATGAAGCCATTGAGTAAGCACGGATAATATGCTCATCCACTTTAGACACATAACGCCATAAATCGTATTTATCCCAATCTTCGTGGTATTCTTCTGGAATATCAAAATCTTTATAGTAAACCGTATGAGGATCAGCTTCGATTTGGATATAACCACCTGCACGGAAAGGGACTTCTTCGCCTTCAGGAATAGCCAATTTAAGCTCTTTGATGAAGGTTGCTTTGTTATCGTTAGAAATAACAGTACATTCCCATTTTTTCACGCCGAAAATTTCTTCTGGAAGTTCAACGTCCATATTGCCTTTTACATTCACTTGGCAAGCTAAACGATAACCTTCTTTTGCTTCACGTTTATTAATGTGAGAAAGTTCAGTTGGGAGAATTTCACCACCGCCACTTTTCACTTTCACTACACATTGACCACAAGAGCCACCGCCACCACAAGCAGAAGAAACGAAGATACCTTTACTTGCTAATGCACCAAGCAATTTGCCACCAGCAGGTAAGGTGATCGCTTTTTCAGGATCGTCATTAATAGTAATGGTGATATCACCAGAATCCACTAATTTTGATTTAGCGAATAAAATAATCGCAACGAGCACTAAAAGGATAACTGTAAATGCCGCAACACCTAATAATAAAATTGAAGATTCGCTCATTTATGCCTCCTTATAACTGAATACCAGAGAATGACATAAAGCCAAGCGCCATCAAGCCTGCAGTGATAAAGGTAATCCCTAATCCTTTTAAGCCTGCCGGTACATCGGCATATTTCATTTTTTCGGTTAAGCCTGCAAGCGCAACGATTGCTAACATCCAACCAAGCCCCGCACCCACACCGTAAACTGCAGATTCTGCAAACGTGTATTCACGTTGTACCGCAAAAGAGACACCACCAAAGATCGCACAGTTTACGGCGATAAGTGGAAGGAAGATACCTAATGCGTTATAAAGTGCTGGGAAGAATTTATCTAAAGTCATTTCAAGAATTTGAACGATACCTGCGATAATCCCGATAAACGTAATAAAGCTTAAGAAGGATAAATCTACCCCTTCAACTAAGGCGCTATCTTTTAACACATGTTCAAACACAAATTGGTTCGCCGGCACAGAAATACCAAGCACCACTGTTACTGCAACCCCTAAGCCGAATGCTGTTGACACTTTTTTCGATACGGCAAGGAAAGTACACATCCCTAGGAAGAAAGAAAGCGCCATATTTTCAATGAAGATCGCCTTCACAAATAGGCTAATATAATGTTCCATTGATTATTTCTCCTGTTGGTCAGGTTTCCACGTTCTTAAGCCCCAAATGATGAAGCCGATAATAAAGAACGCACTTGGTGCAAGAAGGAATAAACCGTTCGGTTGATACCAACCACCATCTTGAATAGTTTGGAATACAGGGAAACCAAATAAACGACCAGAACCGATTAATTCACGTAATGTGGCGACAATTAATAAGATCGCACCATAACCTAAACCATTACCGATACCATCAACAAAGCTTTCTAGCGGAGGTGATTTCATCGCAAACGCTTCTGCGCGTCCCATTACGATACAGTTTGTAATGATAAGACCAACGAATACAGAAAGTTGTTTAGATAAACCATAAGCATAAGCTTTTAGTACTTGGTCAACCAAGATTACTAAAGATGCGATAATCGCCAGTTGCACAATGATACGGATACTATTTGGAATATAGTTACGAATCAATGAAATGAACAAACTGGAGAAACCGGTTACCAAACTTACCGCAATCGCCATAACGATCGCGGTTTGTAATTGGGTCGTTACCGCTAATGCAGAACAGATACCCAAAATTTGCAAGGCAATCGGGTTATTTTTAACAATAGGATCGAATAAAAGACCTTTTAAGTTTACTTTTGCATCAGCCATTATTTGATTTCTCCTGCTTTAAATTTCGCTAAGAATGGACCAAAGCCATTTTGGCTGAACCAATAATCAAATGAACCTTGAACACCATTACTGGTTAAAGTTGCACCTGATAAACCATCTACACCGTGCTCTTTATCTGCAGCAGAGCTACCTTTGTAGATTTTGAATTTTTGGTTACCTTGTTCATCGAATAATTTTTTATCAACAAACTGTGCTTGCCAACGTGGGTTCGCAATTTCGCCCCCAAGACCGGCTGTTTCACCTTGATCATAGTAAGTAATACCTTTGATGGTATTTGCATCTGGTGCAACAGAAACAAAGCCATACATGGTTGACCATAAACCACGGCCATACATTGGTAATACCACTTGGGTTACATTGCCTTGTTCATCTTTTACAAGATAAACACGCGCTTGGTTTGCACGAACCTTAATTCCTGCTTTATCAGCCTCAACTGGGATAGCTTGGCTTTTAGCTGGATCTTTAACGGCATCTTTAGGTTCAAATTTATTAATTTCTTCTGCTGAAGCTTGAACGTAATCACCACTTTGCAAATCCACTAAACGTGGTTCAATAAATTTGCTGTAAGTGTCTTTAATTACTGATGCATTATCTTCTTTCATTAAGCCAGCAACAGTTAAAATGTTACGTTGAACGTCGAGTGCTTTTTGTTCATCTTGTTTGGATTTTAATGCTACTGCAGCACCAGAAACCACGATAGAACACACTAAACTTAGCAACACAACAACGGTAACTGTACCGCTAACGCTATCTTTATTAAATTTAGCCATTTGTTCTTGCTCTCCGACGTTTGATATTTGCTTGAACCACGATGTAGTCGAAAATTGGTGCAAATAAGTTTGCAAATAAAATCGCTAACATCATCCCTTCTGGATAAGCTGGGTTCACTGTACGAATTAATACCGCCATCACGCCAATTAACGCACCGTACCACCATTTACCCGTGTTGGTAAATGAAGCTGATACTGGGTCGGTTGCCATAAAGATCATACCAAGTGCAAAACCACCTAATACAAAGTGCCAATGCCAAGGCATTGAGAACATTTGGTTAGAATCAGAACCGATTAAGTTGAATAAGGTTGCTGTACCAATCATACCGATCATGACTCCAGCCATAATGCGCCAAGAAGCAATTCGAGTGAATACAATCACTGCACCACCAATTAATAGCGCAAGCGTTGAAACCTCACCCATTGAACCTGGAATATTACCAATGAATGCATCCATCCAAGTAATAGGTTGACCGGTTACCGTGTGTTGTAATGCTGCTTGACCACCTTGAGACCATTGTGAAAGTGCGGTTGCGCCTGAGAAACCATCTGCTGCAGTCCATACTAAGTCACCGGAAATTTGAGCCGGATAAGCAAAGAATAAGAATGCACGACCAGCAAGTGCAGGGTTCATAAAGTTACGACCTACACCACCGAAGATTTCTTTCGCTACCACGATACCAAAGCTGATACCAAGCGCTGCTTGCCATAATGGCAATGTTGGTGGAACGATTAACGCAAATAAAATGGTTGAAACGAACATCCCTTCATTTACTTCATGACCACGCACCACTGAGAACAATAATTCCCAAATTGTACAAACGGTAAATACCACTAAGTAAATTGGTAAGAAGAAGATCGCCCCTAACGCCATTTTTGAGCCCCAAGTTGCATTATTGGTTAAATCTAAACCTAATGAACTTGCAAGCGCATAGTGCCAATCGTTAGCAATTAATTGATCTAAATTGCCTAATTGATTTAAGGCAGGGATCGCTTGGTTACCCACATTGTACATCCCATAGAAAATCGCTGGGAACAACGCAAGGAAAACCGTAATCATCATACGTTTTGAGTCTAACGCATCACGAACGTGTGTGTTTTTGTGCGTTACCGTACCCGGTGTATAAAGCAAGGTATAAATCGATTCAAAGACCGGATAAAGCTTGCTGTATTTACCACCTGGCAAAAACGCGGGTTCCATTTTTTCAAAAAGATTTTTTAAACCCATTTTTAACCTTCCTTCTCAATCTTATCTAATACTTGACGCAAGATTGAACCGTATTCATATTTGCCCGGGCAAACGAAAGAACATAATGCTAAGTCTTCTTCATCTAATTCAAGACAACCTAACGCTTGTGCGCCATCGGTATCGCCCACGATTAAATCACGTAGTAATAATGTCGGTAAAATATCCAACGGCATTACGCGCTCATAGCTACCGATTGGTACCATTGCACGCTCACCACCATTCTCTGCGGTAGTGAAGTTGAATAATTTCTTACCAAAGTGACCTAATACGGTACGGGTAATCGAATATTTGTTCGATTGTGGTGTGATCCAACCTAAGAACTCTTTCTCATTACCTTCTGCAATCACAGAAACTTGTAATGCATAACGACCTAAATAGTCGTGAGCATCTTTTGCTGTTTGACCACAAAGTACTGAACCAGAAATTACACGGTTATTACCGTCTTTTAATTCACCTGCCGTTAATTGAGAAAGGTTAGCACCGATTACGGTACGAACTAAACGAGGCTCTTTCACTTGCGGACCAGCAAGAGAAATAATACGTTCTACATAAAGTTCGCCCGTGGTGAATAATTTACCGACAGCAATCACATCTTGGTAATTGATATGCCATACAGTTTTATTCACACCAACTGGATCGATAAAGTGAATATGAGTCCCCACTAAACCAGCAGGATGAACACCGCCAAAATCATGTACTTTTAGGTTAGGTAAATCCACGGTTGGAATATTGCTATCACCCGCTTTACATAGATTTAATGGTTTATTTGGGAATAGACGACTTAATACCGTTAAACCGTCAATAAAATCTTGCCAATGCTCTTTTAACACTACCTCTGGATTTGCCGCCAAAGGATTCGTGTCCATCGCATTTACAAACAGAGAAGAAGGTTCTGCATCTAAGGCAGGCACTTTGCTGAACGGACGGGTGCGGAATGCTGTCCACAAACCGGATTCAACGAGGTTTTGTTTGACTTGTTCGGAAGAAAGCGTATTGAGCTCACCTGCGTTATATTTAGCGAAAGTAACTTGATCGTTACCTTGCACATCAATGACCACAGATTGTAATACACGTTTTTCGCCACGATTAATTACAGTGATAGTACCACTAGCAGGGGCAGTAAAAACCACTCCAGGGTTTTTCTTGTCTTCAAAAAGCACTTGGCCTTTTTTCACGACATCGCCTTCGCGAACCTTCATAGAAGGACGCATACCCACATACTCTTCACCAAGAATCGCAACCTGATTCACAGCGTTACCGCTATGGATTACTTGTGCTGGCTTTCCTGCAATAGGAAGATCCAAGCCTTTTTTGATTGTAATCATACTGTTTGCACTACTTTTCAAGGTTAAAAACACGATTGCAATCAAAGCATATGCCTTAAAAGCAATCTCGCGATTGAGCGTGACAGAAAATACTTTGATATCAAAGCATTATTAACTGACACATAAATTTAAAAACTCAAATCTGTTTTATTTCTCGACGAGTAAGGAATTACTTACACATCAAGAAATTGAAATTCGAAAATTAAAAGCGCCCCATTCTATCGAAAATTGGGCTTTTATGCCACTTTATACCCTTACTTTTTGTGAAATATTTGTGAATATTTCTAAACCAACGTTTATCAAGAATACGGACAAAATGATTTTAAAATAAAAAGAGAGAAGAGCACTCGCCTTCTCCCTTTTTGTAGAGATGAAAATAGAATAGACAGAACGTAAGGGAATACTTACTGTCCAACACCAAGACAATTTGGTGATTTTGGAAATGCTTTACCCAGGCTTTCCCATTCGTTTTTTGTATAAAGATGAAGGGCTAATGCGTGAATGCCATTTTTTAAATCATCAGCAAAAAGTTGGTAAAGTTTTTGATGGCGTTGTACTTTACGCATACCTTCAAAAGCATCACTTACGATCACCAACTTAAAATGAGAATCGGCTCCACGGCCAGAACTGTGCATATGACTTTCATTTTCTACCGTGGTAAAGTGCGGTTGAAATTCGGCTTGAATTCTCTCTAATAATTCTTGCTGTTTTGACATAAATAAACTCCCTAACTTTTTGCTATACATTCAGCGTTAAGTTTGTAAGAATAACACAAATTAACCTAATTCAATGAGGAAATTATGAAAGTAACAAACAAAATCAAAGTATTATCAACAATGACGTTGGCGGCTGCGACATTATTTTTAGCAGGTTGCCAAGCACAATCTAATACCTTAACTTTTACCCCTCAATCGCCAACTGCATCAATGAATATTAACCAATCAGCAGTGGTAACAGTTAATGCTCGCGATTCTCGTCCACAACAAGAAATTGCAACTTATACTAAATCAGGTGAGCTGATTAAATTAAATGCCTCACCAAGCGTCACTCAACTTTTCCAACAGGTGATGCAACAAAATTTAGTTAGTAAAGGTTTCCGTATTGGACAAGCGAATAATGCGAATGCTGGTGTAACCGTTGAAGTAAAAGAATTCAACACTCACGTAGATCAAGGTAATTTACGTTATACCTTGAACAGCAAAATTCAAGCGGTTGTTTATGTACAAGGTCCACGCGGACAATACAACAAAACCTTTAATGCAACCCGTTCACAGTCTGGCGCATTTAATGCGAGTAATGATGAAATTCAAAAAGTGTTAGGCGAAACCTTCAAAGATATTGTTAATAATATTTATCAAGATCAAGAAGTTACTAACGCAATTAATCAATATACCAATTAATTAAAAAGTGCCGTGTCCTTTTCAATAATACTTGACGAAAGCGCCTTTCAAGCGTAACATTCGGCCGATTTTTTAACGAGAAGGACACACACTTTGGACAGTCATAGTCGATACCGAATATCGCTTTAGACTCTCGCCTCTTATCAGCGAGAGTTCGCTGGTAATCAATTTACCTTTCTTCGGCATCTTTTATCGAACGAAACCCATTTTTAAAACATACAAAAATTTGACCGCACTTTTCTCTAGTGCCAATTTCGTTTGATCTTTTTTTGTTCACAGTTGGATCTTCATAATCCCAAAAGGAGTATGACCAATGATTAACGCTTTTGCCATTAACGATTCCCGCTTGCTTCGTATTGATGACGAACCAGCCGATCTCAGCTCTGCCATTTGGTTAGATTTGCTGGAGCCGACAGGGGAAGAACGTGAAATGTTGCAAGAAGGCTTAGGACAAAGTCTCGCCTCATTCCTCGAATTGGAAGACATCGAAGCATCCGCACGTTTCTTTGAAGACGAAGACGGCTTGCACTTGCACTCATTCTTCTATTGTGAAGACGAAGAAAACTACGCTGACCTCGCAAGCGTGGCGTTTACTATTCGTGATGGCCGTTTATTCACTCTGCGTGATCGTGAATTACCGGCATTCCGTTTATATCGTATGCGTTCCCGTAGCCAACGCTTATTGGAATGCAATGCGTATGAAGTCTTACTCGACTTATTTGAGACCAAAATTGAGCAATTAGCGGATGTTATTGAAAACGTTTATGCCGATTTAGAAAAATTAAGTCGTGTGATTTTAAACGGTACGCAAGATGAAGCTTTCAATGAAGCCTTAAATACCCTAACAGAACAAGAAGATACCAGTTCTAAAGTGCGTTTATGTTTGATGGATACACAACGCGCGTTGGGTTTCTTGGTGCGTAAAACTCGCTTACCGCCAAATCAGTTAGAACAAGCACGAGAAATCTTACGAGATATCGAATCATTGCAACCGCATAATGAATCATTGTTCCAAAAAGTAAACTTTTTAATGCAGGCGGCAATGGGTTATATTAATATCGAGCAGAATAAAATCATGAAATTCTTCTCGGTGGTGTCGGTTATGTTCCTACCGGCAACACTTGTGGCATCTACTTACGGGATGAACTTTGAATTTATGCCAGAGCTCCATTTTAAATATGGTTACCCAATGGCTATTGGATTAATGATTGGTGCGGCGCTTACGCCTTATATCTATTTTAAACGGAAAGGTTGGTTATAATGGAAATTTCCCAAACTGCATTATTTTTAGGATCGATTATCGATCTGTATTGTTTAGTGTTAATTTTACGCGTATGGCTCCCCTTAGCGAACGTGGATTATTACAATCCTATTTCTCAATTTACGCTGAAATTTACCCAACCGGTTATTGCACCATTACGTAAAGTTTTTCCTGTGGTGAAAAAAGTGGAAACGGCGGCACTGTTTTTAGTCTTCTTGCTTTGCGGACTAAAATCGATTCTCTTTGGCGGATTAAATCTCAGTTTCTTCTTACTATTGGGCATATTAGGACTAATTAAAAATATCGGTGTGGCAATTTTCTATGTGTTAATCGCCAGTGCAATTTTAAGTTGGTTTAATCGTGGCAATAATCCTGCATTCTATGCGTTATATCAACTTACCGAACCATTATTGAAACCAATTAAACGCATTTTACCAACTGTGGGCGTGATTGATTTTTCACCGATGGTTATTGCCATTATCCTGTTATTTTTGAACAATCTCTTTTACGATTACTTTAACCTTTTATGGGCAATTGCTGCATAAAGTGCGGTTAAAAATAATATTATTTTTTCGGGCTGGATTTTCCAGCCCTTATTGTAAATGTGGTGAGTAAATTTAGTTATGCCAGCAATCGAACAAACACCTGAAGGACTACGTCTTAAAATCATTCTGCAACCCAAAGCCAGTAAAGATCAAATTGTGGGATTACATGATGATGAACTCAAAATCACGATCACCGCACCACCTGTTGATGGTCAAGCAAATGCTCACTTGCTGAAATTTTTGAGTAAAACATTCAAGGTACCTAAGAGCTCAATAGTTCTTGAAAAAGGTGAATTAAACCGACATAAACAAGTTTGGATTCCTTCGCCTAAATTAATTCCATCTGAAATTCAAAATCTCTTATAAAATCAGTAAAAAAATCACCGCACTTTCTACCAATTTCCCCCGTTTTACGCTATCCTATACCACATTTTATAAAGCACAATATGCCGCAAAGTGCGGTCAAAATTTAAGGTGATTTTCTATGCAACAACATTACCGTCCTGATTTGATTGAACCTGCTGTTCAACAATATTGGGCTGAAAATAAAGTCTTCAAAGCAATCAAAGATACGTCTAAAGAAAAATATTACTGTCTTTCAATGTTCCCTTACCCATCTGGTCGTTTACATATGGGTCATGTACGTAACTACACCATCGGTGATGTAGTTTCTCGTTATCAACGTATGAATGGCAAAAACGTATTACAGCCAATTGGTTGGGATGCATTCGGTTTGCCAGCAGAAGGTGCTGCGATTAAAAATAAAACCGCACCGGCAAAATGGACTTACGAAAACATCGAATACATGAAAAACCAGCTCAAAATGTTGGGCTTTGGTTATGACTGGGATCGCGAAATTGCGACTTGCCGTCCGGAATACTATAAATGGGAACAATGGTTCTTCACCGAGCTTTACAAAAAAGGCTTAGTATACAAAAAAACCTCCACTGTAAACTGGTGTCCGAACGATGAAACCGTATTGGCTAACGAACAGGTGCACGAAGGTTGCTGCTGGCGTTGCGATACTCCGGTCGAACAAAAAGAAATCCCGCAATGGTTCATTAAAATCACTGACTATGCAGAACAATTACTAGGTGGATTAGACCAACTGCCACAATGGCCGGACATGGTAAAAACCATGCAACGTAACTGGATTGGCCGTTCTGAAGGGGTGGAAATTACGTTTGATGTGGCGGATACCGCAGAAAAAGTTTCAGTTTATACCACCCGTCCAGATACTTTCTATGGTGTGAGCTATTTAGGTATCGCGGCAGCGCACCCATTAGCAGAATTAGCGGCAGAAAAAAATCCTCAATTGGCTGAATTCATCCGTGAAGCAAAAAATGCCAAAGTGGCCGAAGCAGACCTAGCCACAATGGAGAAAAAAGGGATGGCAACCGGCTTATTCGCTATTCATCCATTAACCGGTGAAAAATTACCAATTTGGGTCGCAAACTTTGTATTAATGCATTACGGTACTGGTGCAGTAATGGCGGTTCCAGCACACGACCAGCGCGACTTTGAATTTGCTCAAAAATACAGTTTGCCAATTAAACAGGTAATCGCACCGCTTGCAGATGAAGAAATTGATTTAACCAAACAAGCTTTTGTTGAACACGGTAAATTAGTGAACTCTGCTGAGTTTGATGGTTTAGATTTTGATGCTGCATTCAACGGTATTGCAGACAAATTAGAAAAATTAGGCGTGGGTAAACGCCAAGTTAATTATCGTTTACGTGACTGGGGCGTTTCTCGTCAACGTTATTGGGGTGCACCAATTCCAATGCTCACCTTAGCAAACGGTGAAACCGTACCGGCACCAATCGAAGATTTACCGATTATTCTGCCGGAAGATGTGGTCATGGATGGTGTGAAAAGCCCAATTAAAGCGGATCCAAACTGGGCAAAAACCACCTTCAACGGTGAACCTGCATTAAAAGAAACCGATACCTTTGATACCTTTATGGAATCGTCTTGGTACTACGCGCGTTACACCTCACCAAGCTATGCTGAAGGCATGTTGGATAAAGAGGAAGCTAATTACTGGTTACCGGTGGATCAATATATCGGCGGTATCGAGCACGCAACCATGCACTTGCTCTACTTCCGTTTCTTCCACAAATTATTGCGTGATGCAGGTTTCGTAACGAGTGATGAGCCGGCACAAAAATTATTATGTCAAGGCATGGTGTTAGCCGATGCGTTCTACTACACCAGTCCGACCAACGAGCGTATTTGGGTGAGCCCAACGCAAGTGACCCTTGAGCGTGATGAAAAAGGTCGTATCATCAAAGCGACCGATCCGGAAGGCCGTGAATTAGTGCATACCGGTATGACCAAAATGTCGAAATCGAAAAATAATGGTATCGACCCACAAGAGATGGTGGAAAAATACGGTGCAGATACTGTGCGTCTCTTCATGATGTTTGCGTCTCCTGCAGAAATGACGCTTGAATGGCAAGAATCGGGCGTAGAAGGTGCGAAACGTTTCTTAGGTCGTGTATGGAATTTGGTGTATGAATACAGTCAAAATCCTGCAAAAACCGCTTTAGATGTGACCGCACTTTCAGCTGACCAAAAAGCACTTCGTCGTGATGTACATAAAACAATCGCTAAAGTGAGTGATGACATTGGTCGCCGTCAAACCTTCAATACCGCTATTGCGGCCGTGATGGAGTTAATGAACAAATTAACCCGTGCACCATTAGAAAGCGAACAAGATCGCGCGGTTATGGCAGAAGCATTAAGCGCAGTCGTACGTATGCTTTACCCAATCACACCACATATCTGCTTTGAATTATGGAAAGCTTTAGGTAACGAAAGCAATATCGACCATGCAGAATGGGTGAAAGCTGACGAAGCAGCTATGGTCGAAGATGAAAAACTTATCGTGGTGCAAGTCAACGGTAAAGTTCGTGGTAAAGTCACCGTTGCTGCTGATGCGGATGAAGAAACCGTGAAAACTGTTGCATTTGCAGATGAAAATGTGAAGAAATTTAGTGACAATACACAAATCGTAAAAGTGATTTATGTACCAGGTAAATTGTTAAATGTGGTGGTTAAACCGCAATAATCCATAAAATAACCGTATTTTATTCCAAAGAGTTGCATAAATGGCTCTTAACCAAAATAAAGTGCGGTGAATTTTACAGGTAATTTTTATGATGAAATCAATCAAAACGATCTGCTTTGTTGGGGCAACAGCCTTTTTAACTGCTTGTGGTTGGCACTTCGATAATGGTGCGGCTGTTCCTGCGGAATTAAAAACAATGGCCCTTGAAAGTAGCGACCCATACAGTGAAATGTCTATGGCAATGCGTAAGCAACTGCTTACCAACAACGTAAACCTTGTTCCTGCAACACAAGGTGTACCAGTGTTACGTTTAAATAAACAGACTTCAAGCGATAAAGTGGCATCTGTCTTTAAACAAGGCCGTGAAGCAGAAAAAGTACTGACCCTTGATGTTGAAGCAAGCGTACGTTTGGCAAACGGAGAAACCTACCCAATCTCTGCAAAAATCAACCGCACTTTCTTTGATAACTCGCGTGCTGCATTAGCAAAATCAGCTGAGCGCGATGTGATTTGGAATGATATGCGCGAACAAGCGGCTCGCCAATTAATTAATAAAATGGCCGCCTTGCAACATCAAGTTCAAGGAAAATAATGATCCGCATTTTTCCTGAGCAATTGGCCTCTAACCTGAACAGCCATTTAGCGAAAGTCTATTTTTTGGTTGGGACAGATCCCCTGTTGCTCAGTGAAAGTGAAGATCTCATTCATCAAGCCGCCCTTCTTCAAGGTTTTGATGAAAAAAATCAAATCACCATAGATACTAATACTGACTGGCCTGCATTAATTGAGGCCAGCCAATCTATGGGGCTCTTCTTTAATAAACAAATTTTCATTCTCAATTTACCCGAAAATTTGACCGCACTTTTGCAGAAAAACCTTCAAGAATTTATCTGTGGATTGAATGAAGATAGCTTGCTTGTTCTCACCTTGCCTAAATTGTCTAAAGCAGCCGAAAAACAAGAGTGGTTTATTCAGGCAAATCAACTTGAGCCACAGGCTGTTATTGTTAACTGCCAAACACCGAATTCAGAACAGCTTTCTCGTTGGGTGAAGCATCGTACAAAAAACATGGGATTATCAGCTGATGAGGAAGCCGTTCAATTGCTTTGTTACAGCTATGAAAATAATCTACTGGCATTAAAACAAGCATTACAGCTTTTAGATTTACTTTATCCTGATCACAAACTCACGTATAACCGCGTTAAATCAGTCGTAGAGCAATCTTCTGTCTTTACCCCTTTCCAATGGATTGATGCGTTATTATCAGGCAAGGCAAATCGCTCAAAGCGAATTTTGCGAGGTTTACAAGCTGAAGATGTGCAACCTGTCATTTTATTGCGTACTTTACAGCGTGAACTACTCACCTTGTTAGAATTAACCAAACCACAGCTGCGTAATCCATCTCTTCAAACGAGTTTGCCAACACAGACTCTCAAAGCGGATTTTGACCGTCTCAAAATTTGGCAGAATCGTCGTCCTCTTTATACGGCAGCGATACAACGATTTACCTATCAAAAGCTCTTTGAAATATTGCAAGAATTAGCAGATATTGAGCGCATCACCAAACAAGAATATGGTCAAGACGTGTGGGTAAAATTGGCCGACTTATCGGTTAAAATTTGTTTATAAAAAAATCTCGGCGTTAACCGAGATTTTTTATTATTGCGCAATTTTTAAATCTTGATACAGATAATTTCGATAGCTATTCACTAAATCCACATCCTCTGCATCTTCGAGCTTACCTTGGCTTAGCTGACGCATAGCGATATTCGCTCGCATAAAGTCATCTTTCGGTGATAAACCTGCCACATCAAGTAATACACCACCAACAAAGGCTAAATCTAAGAAATCTTGCTGTTGAACAAAGTCAGTCTTACGATTAGTTCTAACTACAAATTGAGTCACATAATCCGGGTTCGCAAAGTTACCTTTTTTCGGTGGAAGCTGATTATCAAAAGCGACCTGATGATCACCAAAATAACCGAATACATAAGGTGTTTCACGTGCTTTCAAATAATCATTCAAACCTTCAATCGCCTCATTAAGGCTAGCAATGCGATCAATATAATCATTTAGGCAGGAAATCGCTTTTCCTCCTAAACGCTTACTCGCCAAATTAAAATGGTTTGGCATATTTGTGTTGTAAGGGCCGTGCTCTTTCATCGTGAGCACATAGACAAACATAGGCTGTTTCACATTTTCCAATGATGGATGCTGTTTCTGCAGAATCAATTTGGTGTAATACATCATCTCTTCACTGCTAATATGCCAAAGATTTTTGCTAATTGATGCCGGATAGCCTAAATCTTGTGGTTGTAACATCAAGTCAAAACCAAAGTGGTCATAGGCAGGTTTTGCGTTGTAGTTACCTTTCGTGAAAGGCGATAATGCCACACAAAAATAGCCTTGCTCACGAAGATTTTTAATAAAACCCGTCTGTAAGTGTGGCACAACCGAATAAAACACCCCACTTGCTAAAGCACCAAAATCGGTTGAAGGCACCCCTGCAAGGAAAGCAAATTCAGATTTCCACGTTGCGCCACCCAGCGTATGTACACGCAATGGACTTACAAATGCGGTATCTTCCTGCTTATTAAACATTGAAAATGGCGGAATGGTTTCTGCATCAAAATCAAATTGATGGGGATTCAAGGTTGATTCTTGTAAACACACCACTATGTCTGGCTTTTCTGCACTTTCAGTTTTGCTCTCTGCCTTTTCACTTAAAAGTGCGGTCATTTTTTCTTTAAATTTTTGGCTATTACCTTCAAATTCTGGCACTTTAAAGAATACGCCACGGCAAGACATTGGCAGGTTTAAGAAAACATCTCGACCATCATCTGGCAATGAATCTAGCCAGACTTTTGTCGCATCCGGATCTTTAGAATAATGCCACATTAAACCAAAGCTCGTTGCAGCGAGTATTGCTGCAAATACGCGGAATCCAGTAGATGCAGTTTCAACATCTGACCAACCAAAGATAGCATAACCCAACAGACCTAATAGCCCCAACACGCCGACAATAGCGCCTTTATAATGTAAAAGGGTTTCCCAATTTCGCCAGTCTGTCACAAGCCAAAAATCTGAAATGAGTAAAGGTTGTTTGTAGTAATGAATTTTCATTCGATGGAATAGCATCAATACCACAAAAAGTACGGACGCAAAATTCAATCCGCGTTGCCATTGACCAGTTATCGCAAACATTAAGCTAAACAATAAGACGAATAATGCAATCGCAAAAAAATATGTCCAACGATAGTGCGAATTGACGATAAAAATCACCGTCGCAATAAAAAATAAACTCAGAAAAATACTTGGAATCATAATAAATAAATTTGATTAAATGTTATTTAGCACTCTCAGCCACTAAACGCTGAATCAGCTTTAAATTGGCTGGTGGGAATTGCCCTGCATCAAGCTCCCCTTGTTCAAGCCAGAAGCCTTCCTGGCCTTCGCGTCCAAAAGGCTCGCCGATCCATTCAGTGACCAAGTAAAAACTAAAATCTAAAATTTTGGTTGGATATTCAAATTGAAAACGTTCGTACAGTTCAGCATTTAAAATATGAATGCCAATCTCTTCTTCCAATTCTCTTTTTAAGGCTTCTTCAGGGGTTTCACCCGCATCAACTTTACCGCCTGGAAATTCTAATGCCTGTGCAAAATCTTGCCCTTCTAAACGCTGGGTCAAATATAGCTGCCCAAATTCATTACGAATAATCCCTGCCGCAACTTGAATAATAGGCTTACTCATCGTTTTTCCTTATCTCAAAAGTAGAAAGAGCGGTCATTTTTAGCGGTGTTTTAAACACGCAAAAATTTAACCGCTCTTTTCCCTAACTAAGCATATCGGGCTTTACTGCCGTGACAATGCTTGTATTTTTTACCTGACCCACAAGGACAAGGTTCATTACGCCCAATATGGCGATCAGAATAGTCCTCATTTTGAGCTTGCTCTGTATTTTCATCTACAGGTTGATGAGTTAATGCTTCACGTTCAGCCATTTCTTGACGTGCACGTTCCGCTTCTTCAATCTCTTCCTGTGTACGGACTTTCACTCGAGTAAGTGTCGTAATCACATGATGTTTTAAAGAATCCAACATTTCAGTAAACATACGGAAAGATTCTTTTTTGTACTCTTGTTTTGGATCTTTTTGCGCATAACCACGTAAATGAATACCTTGACGTAAATAATCCATTGCCGCCAAGTGCTCTTTCCAAAGCTCATCAAGAGTTTGTAACATCACACCTTTTTCGAAATGACGCATGGTTTCTTCACCCGCAAGCGCTTCTTTCGCTTTGTATTCATCTTCCGCTTCTTGAATAATACGCTCACGCAAGTTTTCTTCATGAAGATTGTTATTTTCTTCCAACCAATGTTCAATTGGTAACTCAAGACCAAACTCTTGCGCTAAACGCTCTTCTAAGCCTTTAATATCCCATTGTTCTTCCAACGATTGTGGTGGAATATATTGGTCAATCACATCATTAAATACATCGCTACGAATTGCTTTGATCGTCTCTGAAATATCATCGTTATCGAGCAAGTAATTACGTTGTTCGTAAATTGCATGACGTTGGTCATTAGCCACATCATCATATTCAAGCAAGTTTTTACGACCATCAAAGTGGAAGGCTTCTACTTTCGCTTGCGCCGATGCAATCACTTTAGCGAGAAGTTTAGACTCCATCGCTTCACCTGGTTGGGTGAAGGCTTTACGCATCATATTTAATTTACCTTCATTGAGATAAATACGCATTAAGCCATCTTCCAAAGAAAGGTAGAAACGTGAAGAACCTGGGTCACCTTGACGACCTGAACGACCACGCAACTGGTTATCAATACGGCGTGATTCGTGACGTTCTGTGCCGATAATGTGTAAGCCACCGGCTTGCATCACGATCTCGTGATTTTTCTCCCACTCAGCTTTAAGTGCCTCAATTTGCTCTGGAGTTGGGTTCTCTAATTTTGCAGCTTTTGCTTTCCAGTTACCACCGAGGATAATATCGGTACCACGCCCCGCCATGTTGGTTGCAATAGTCACTGCACCTGGTGCCCCCGCTTCAGCAACAATTTCCGCTTCTTGTGCGTGGAATTTTGCATTCAACACATTGTGTTTGATGCCCGCTTTATCTAACGCTTGAGAAAGCATTTCAGATTTTTCAACCGACACAGTACCCACAAGAACAGGTTGATTGCGAGCGACGCAGTCTTTGATATCTTCAATAATCGCATTGAATTTGTATTCTTCATTCTCAAACATGACGTCCGTACGATCATCACGAATCATTGGACGGTTTGTTGGGATGACGACAGTTTCCAAACCATAAATTTGTTGGAATTCAAAGGCTTCGGTATCTGCTGTACCAGTCATACCCGCTAATTTGTCATAAAGACGGAAGTAGTTTTGGTAAGAAATCGACGCAACAGTTTGGTTTTCACTCTTAATTTCTACGCCTTCTTTTGCTTCGATTGCTTGGTGTAAACCATCAGACCAACGACGCCCCGCCATAGTACGACCAGTATGCTCATCGACGATCACGATCTCGCCATCTTTCACGATATAGTCTACATCGCGCTCAAATAAGGTGTTTGCACGTAATGCAGCCATAACATGGTGTAACAATACAATGCGTGCAGGAGAATAAAGTGAATCACCTTCAGGCATTAAACCTTGTTCGATTAACCAATTCTCTACTTTTTCTTGACCACGTTCAGTCAAATACGCTTGTTTGGTTTTAAGATCTAAGGTGTAGTCGCCTTCACCGGTATATTCTTCCGTATCTTCTTTTTCTTGCTTAATTAAATTCGGAATTAATTTATTTACCGCAATATAAAGCTCAGAGCTGTCTTCCGCTTGACCTGAAATAATCAACGGCGTACGTGCTTCATCAATTAAGATAGAGTCCACTTCATCCACTAAGGCATAGCCTAAATGACGTTGGAAACGCTCTTCTTTGGAATGCGCTAAGTTATCACGAAGGTAATCAAAACCTAGCTCGCTGTTTGTGGCATATGTAATATCTGCCGCATAAGCTTCACGTTTTGCTTCAGGCGGTAAACCAGGGATATTCACCCCAACAGTCATACCTAAGAATTCAAATAATGGGCGGTTAGTTTCCGCGTCACGACGTGCTAAGTAATCATTCACGGTTACAACGTGTACACCTTTACCTTCCAACGCCATCAAATAACAAGGCAAGGTTGCGGTTAAGGTTTTACCTTCACCCGTACGCATCTCTGCGATACAACGGTTTGTTAGCACCATACCACCGATTAATTGCACATCGAAATGGCGCATACCGAGTACACGTTTACCCGCTTCACGCACGGTAGCAAAAGCTTCAGGTAAAAGTTGTTGTAAAGTTTCACCATTAGCTAAACGACTGCGGAATTCTTCTGTTTTTGCTCTTAATTCATCATCACTTAATGCTTCAAAAGCTGGCTCCATTTTGTTGATTTTCGCAACTTGTTTTCTTAATCTGCGTAAAATACGTTCGTTACGGCTGCCAAAAATTTTTGTTAAAAAACTCATAATTTCTCTTTCAAATAAAAAATAAAAAGGAGCATCCGATTAAAAAATCGGTTCGTTCAAAGATAAAAGAAAATTAAATGATGGCTGGACCGGCACGAATAGGGGCAAAAACAGGAAACTCTGCCGCGATAAAGTGCGGTTGAATTTTTTCGTGTTTTTGATTGGAATGGGTTTTGTGATTTGTTGGCTGAGGTTGAACCTGCAATGCTTGACGAATTTCACGCACTGCAATCAACATATGTTGTTCAGATGATGTTTGGTAATTTTCGCCACTCATATTTGATGAAGGCGGTGCTTCTAATCCCTGAGCGACAGGTAAAGCAAAAATCGCAATCATGCTTAACAGCAACTGCGACCAGAAATTTGTTTTACCTTTGTTTGATTTCATCATCTTATTGTCTCTGACAAAATTTGTGTGTATTGTATCGGAAATTCAATGTAAAGTCATTATTGGGGTATTTTTGTGGAAAACAAGCATGAGCGTTATCAAAAAGCCATGAATATTATTGATGTGCTGGAAGGATCTCAATTTGCCAAAATCATGCAGAAAGGGTTAATGTTGAATGAACTGAACCAAAACATTAGTCGCCTTTTCCCACAAGAATTCAAAGGGCTTTTTCGTTTAGGTGCCATTACGGATGGGAAACTCTTTATCGAAGTCAAAAGTGCGGTCGTTCGCCAAGGGATTTTATTTCGCCAAAGCGAATTACTCGCGGCAATTCAACCTACCTATCCCGAAGTAAAAGGCTTTGAGATTAAAATTAATCCTGAATTAACCTGCTAAGCTAACCTTTAAAGATGGCGATTAATTCTTTTACTTTAACTCGTTTTTCTGAAGATTGGCTAATTGAGCGCTGTACTTTAACGCGTTTGAATTTTGCCCCTTTATAAATCTCACGCGTAAATTTCGTATCGTGGTTAGAAATCACAACAGAAATTTGCTTTTCTTTTTGTGCTTTTTTGGCGCATTCTGCTAAATTCTTTTGATGTTCAAGGCCAAAAGCATTCCCCGCATATCCAGTAAAATTAGTATCTTGTGGAAGCGGTGCATAAGGTGGATCACAGTAGATCACGCTATGTTTATCCGCTAATTCAAAGGTCTGTTGAAAATCAGCGCATAAAAAGACCGCGCTTTGTGCTTTATGGGCGAAATAGCGCAATTCATCTTCAGGGAAATAATGGGTTTTATAAGCGCCAAATGGCACATTAAACTCATTTTTACTGTTATAACGGCACAATCCATTAAAACCAAAACGGTTCAAATAAAGGAACAACACGGAGCGTTCGAAAGGATCAGTTGATTGATTAAAAGCATCTCGCTGTGCGTAATAATACTCAGCTGTATTCGCATTTTCAGCGAAGAAAATTGGCTTACAAGCCTCAATATAGGCATCCACATTTTCTTTGACGATATTAAACAAGTTAATTAAATCAGGATTAATATCCGCCAAAATATAACGTTCAAAATGGGAATTTAAAAAAACAGCGCCCGCGCCAACAAAGGGTTCAATCAAACACTGTTTTCTTTTTGGGAAGACTCGGTTGAGATCGTCCGTTAAACGAAATTTACCGCCCGCCCATTTTAAAAACGGGCGGTGTTTAATTCGAGGTTTCGTTTTGTTATTTTTTGGACGCAACATGAGAGCAATGACAGTTAGTCATGTTGTGTGCAACGCTCAATCGCGTTTAGCACAAGAGATTTGTCAGTATCAATTGCCACGTAAGCTTGTCCAAGTGCTTTTAACAGCACAAGACGCAACTTACCTGCCAGCACTTTTTTATCACGCATCATATGTGGTAAATAATCGTCTGGCTGCATGGTATCAGGCGAGACGGTCGGCAAATTAGCACGCGCTAAAAGTTTTTCCAAACGTGCAACATCTTCAAAAGAAAGATCGCCTAATTGTTCAGATAACACCGCAGCCATCATGATTCCGGCTGCAACGGCTTCACCGTGTAACCAATTTCCGTAGCCTAAATGTGTTTCGATCGCATGGCCAAAAGTATGACCAAGATTTAATAATGCACGATCGCCTTTTTCAGTTTCATCGCGCGCGACAACATCGGCTTTGATTTGGCAACAACGCGCAATACAATGCTGCAGTGAATCTTGATTTAACGCGACTAATTCATCAATATGTGCTTCAAGCCATTCGAAAAAGGCATAATCTAAAATCGCCCCATATTTAATGACTTCCGCAAGTCCCGCATTCACTTCACGTTTTGGCAAGGTATTGAGTGTAAGCGTGTCAATAATCACCGTAGAAGGTTGATAAAACGCGCCAATCATATTTTTGCCTAACTCATGATTAACGGCGGTTTTGCCACCAACAGAAGAATCCACTTGAGCCAATAATGTAGTAGGAATTTGAATGAAACGCACACCACGCTGATAACTTGCAGCAGCAAAACCTGCTACATCACCAATCACGCCTCCACCTAATGCAATAATCGTAGTATCTCGCCCATGATTATGCTTTAAAAGTGCGGTAAAAATGAGGTTTAAAGACTCGAGCGTTTTATATTTTTCGCCATCAGGCAATAATACCGATTCAACCTGACAACCTATTTTTTCTAACGTTTCTGTAACAGGCTCAAGATAATATTGTGCGACAGTTGGATTAGTCACGATCATCACCTTATCCCCTTTTTTCAGCGGATAACAGGTTTCATCTTTAAGTAACCCTTCGCCAATATAAATAGGATAACGACGTTCTTTTAATTCAACATTTACGCACAACATTTTAAATCCTTAGAGTGAACCGTTTAAGCCGTTTAGATTATCAATTAAATCAACAATTTGATTAACCATTACTTTGGCATTTTGCTCATCTGTTGGTAAGGTGATATCAGCAATTTCTTCGTATAACGGATTGCGTACTTTGGCTAAATCTTCCAACACTTGGCGTGGATCATCTGTCCCTTGTAATAAAGGACGTTTTTTATCACGTTGCGTACGTTGATATTGTTTATCTACTGAGGTTTCTAAATAAATCACAATACCACGAGCAGAAAGATAATTACGATTTTCTTTTGACATTACTGCTCCACCACCAGTGGAAAGCACAACGCCTTGTAATTGGGTTAATTCATTGATAATGCGCTCTTCACGCTTACGAAAACCTTCTTCGCCTTCTAAATCAAAAATCCAGCTAATGTCTGCGCCCGCACGTTCCTCAATTACGGCATCTGAATCGACAAAATCCATATTCAATTGTTGCGCAAGCTGACGGCCAATGGTGCTTTTACCTGCGCCCATTGGACCGACTAAAAAAATATTACGTTTTTCAGCCATTGTTATTCTTCTAACTTACTTAAATAATGTTCAATTTAATCTTTCCTAATAAAAACTGGCCACCTGAAAAAATGGCAGCCCGAAAGATCACCCAAAAAATAATGAGGATTATCGCAATAAATCCCCCTATGTTTCAACCTTTAGCAGGAATTTATTTTAAGAAGCGCAAAAGTGCGGTCAGTTTTAGGGATTTTTATGAATGATAAAGTCAAATGTAGCATTGAGATAAAATATCCTAAAATTTAACCGTACTTTACAAACAAAAAAGGCTACTCAAACGAATAGCCTTTTCTTTTATCTGTTAGTGATTATAAATAACCAAACAAGCTTGTGAAAATGTAACCAAAGATACATGAAGTAATTACACCGATTAAGCCCGGTAAAATAAAGCTGTGGTTAATTACAAACTTACCAATATGCGTTGTACCTGAACGGTCGAATTGGATTGCCGCAAGGTCACTTGGGTAAGTAGGTAAAATGTAGTAACCGTAACAAGCCGAAGCAAAGGCTAAGATAACAGCTGGATCAACACCGATACCTAAAGCAAGTGGAACGAATGCAACTAATGCTGCAGCTTGTGAGTTTACGAATTTAGAAATTAATAACAACATTACGGCGTAAGTCCAAGGATGTGCTTTTACCACATCACCAAGTGCCGCTTTCATCATTGGGGTGTGAACGGTAAACATGGTTTCCGCCATCCAAGAAATCCCGAATACAGCGACTAACGCAATCATACCTGAACGGAAAATTTCATTTTTACTGATTTTACCTGCATCAGTTTTGGTAAAGATAACAATTAATGCACCCGCTAATAACATGAAGATTTGAATAACATGAACCATGCTTAAATTCACTTTTTTCTTCGCGGTATCTTTTAATACGATTGCAGCGTTATCGATAGTTTCAGTTTTATCTCCCGCAGTGATGACAACATTATTATCTTGAGCGGTAATTGTTTGAGCGACTTCACCTTTATCGTTATAAATTGCAACGTTATTGTAGGCTGTTTGAGCTTTTGCTTTGCTGTCTTTAACATCAAGTACTAATGTACCATCTTTTGCTAATGCAACAATTTTACCGTCTTTAACATTGAAAGATTTCACTGCTTTATCGGCAGAAACAATTTCAACCACTTGAGCTGGTGCTGATTTTTCGAAAGCTGGGCGTAAATCTTTAAAGTAACCTAATACCGCTACCACTAAAATTGCACCAAAGAAGATCCACATCGCATTCCAACTAGATTGTGGTAATTTTTTATCTAATAATGATGTGCTATCACCATAAACATATTTTTTGAATTCTGGATCTTTTAATTTCTCTTGGAATTCTGGGTCTTTATCTAAATCTTTACCGCGGAACCAGCTGAAAATACCGATAGCTAATACACCACAAAGGGTTGAAGGCACAGTAATTTTTAATAAATCCAAATAACCATCAAAACCTGCTAATGGGGTTTTAGCATTCACTAAGAATGTGGTTAAAGTTACTACTGCCACAGAAACAGGTGATGCGATGATACCCATTTGAGAAGCAATTGAACTTGCCGCCATTGGACGTTCAGGACGAATATCATTTTTGATCGCGATATCATAGATGATTGGTAACATGGTATAAACCACGTGTCCTGTACCACATAGAATAGTTAAGAAACAGGTGACAAATGGTGCCAAAATACTGACATATTTCGGGTTACGACGAAGCATTTTCTCCGCAATTTGTAACATTACATCTAAACCACCACTGGCTTGTAATGTTGCCGATGTGACCACCACCGCAAGGATAGTTAACATCACATCGATAGCTGGCTTACCTGGTTCAATACCAAAGCCAAAAACAAGAACAATTAAGCCTACCCCACCGAGCATACCCAGTGCGATACCACCTTTTTTTGCCCCGTAAAACAAACAGATAAGAACAATAACAAGCTGAATAGCAAACTGGCTACCTTCACCTAGGTTCATTAGAAAATCCATAAGATACTCCGAATCATTTTATGGTTAATTAGAAAAAAATTTTGATCGAATACTAGCATCAAAATTAACTCATAATAAGTACTTTTAAGGTAAATCTTGTTTTAAATCAAAAAATAAAGGGACTAAATAATAAAAGCAAATCTGAGAAAGATTAAAAAAGGAAAGTGCGGTTAGAAATTTAAAAATTTAGAGATATCTTTTTTATTTGAAAATAAAGAATTTAGAGAAGAAATTTAAAGAAAAAAATTAGGCGACCTAAAAGATCGCCCAACTTAAAAATTACTGATTGTTTTGAACGTAGTCAATCGCAGATTGAACAGTTGTGATTTTTTCAGCTTCTTCATCAGGAATTTCGATATCGAATTCTTCTTCTAAAGCCATTACTAATTCAACTGTATCTAAAGAGTCCGCACCTAAATCTTCAACGAAAGAAGCTTCTGGTTTTACGTCTTCTTCTTTAACACCTAATTGTTCAACGATGATTTTTTTCACGCGTTCTTCAATACTCATTTGTTTTTCCTATTGTTGTTTTAACTCATTTAAGAGCGGTTAGTGTATGCATTTTTGATAAAGTTGCAACTATTTCTTAGGTGGTCGCACCACAAAAAAATAGGCAATGTAAAAACACATACAGAGAAAAAGTTACATTGCGATTGGGATTTTATCATTAACTAAACTGCTTTGCTATATTTTATAGACAAAATCCCAGATATATATGCCCTAAAGGGTTAGCTCATATATAAGCCGCCATTCACATGTAATGTGGTACCGGTAATATAAGCTGCATCATCAGAAGCTAAAAACGCCACCGCTTTTGCAATATCTTTTGGTTCACCTAAACGGCCTGCCGGTACATTACCAAGAATACCTGCTTTTTGTTCTTCAGTAAGCACTTCTGTCATATCCGTTGCGATGAAACCTGGAGCCACAACGTTTACAGTAATACCACGTGATGCCACTTCTTTCGCTAAACCTTTAGAAAAACCAATCAAACCCGCTTTTGCTGCACAATAGTTAGATTGACCAGGGTTGCCCATTGAACCCACCACTGAACCGATAGTAATAATACGACCGAAACGTTTTTTCATCATTGAGCGTAACATTGCTTTAGAAAGATGGAATACAGAAGTTAAGTTAGTTTGCATAATATCAAACCATTCTTCATCTTTCATACGCATTAATAAGTTATCGCGTGTGATACCTGCGTTATTCACGAGGATATCAATATCACCAAATTGCTCTTTAATTTGTTCTAATACGGCATCAATACTTTCTTTGTCTGCCACATTTAATACTAAACCTTTGCCTTTATCGCCAAGGTAAGCAGAAATTGTATCTGCACCTTTTTCAGAGGTTGCGGTACCAATTACAAATGCACCTTTTGATGCTAATTCTTCTGCAATTGCGCGGCCAATACCACGTGTTGCACCTGTTACTAATGCGATTTTATTTTGCATTTTTAATCCCCTTTTATGCTAATAATGCTTCAACAGCATCTAATGATGCTACATCGTTTACTGATGTTGCTTGTAATTCTGCCACGATACGTTTTGTTAAACCGTTTAATACTTTACCTGGGCCGATTTCAACTAAAACTTCTACGCCATCTTGCGCCATTTTCTCAACGGTTTCAGTCCAACGAACTGGGCTATATAATTGACGAATAAGTGCGGTGCGAATTTCTGCACTTTCAGTTTCCGCTTTGACATCTACGTTGTTTAATACTGGTGTTGCTGGCGCATTAAGCGTAATACCTTCAAGTGTTACAGCTAATTGATCCGCAGCTGGTTTCATTAATGCGCAATGTGAAGGAACACTTACCGCTAATGGTAAAGCACGTTTTGCGCCCGCTTCTTTACATAATGCAGCTGCACGTTCTACTGCCTCTTTCGCTCCAGCAATAACTACTTGACCAGGTGAGTTAAAGTTTACCGCAGATACCACTTCACCTTTCTCGGCTTGTTTACATGCATTGATAATCGCTTCATTATCTAAGCCAATAATCGCATACATTGCACCAGTACCTTCTGGTACTGCTTGTTGCATTAATTTACCGCGTAATTCCACTAATTTAATCGCATCTTTAAAATCAATGACACCTGCACAAACTAATGCTGAATATTCGCCTAAACTGTGACCAGCCATCACACTTGGTTGTAATTGTGGGTATTTTTCTTGCCATACACGGAAGATCGCAACGGATGCCGCTAATAATGCCGGCTGAGTTTGCCAAGTTTTATTTAATTCTTCTGCTGGCCCTTGTTGAACCAAGTTCCATAAATCATAGCCAAGCACTTCAGATGCTTGTTTAAAAGTCTCAGTGACTACCGGATATTCGTTAGCAAGATCAGCTAACATGCCAACAGCTTGAGAACCTTGTCCTGGAAAAACCATTGCGAATTTTTTCATGTTTTCTTCCTATTTCTTCATCGTTTAAATGTTGAAAGTGCGGTCAAATTTAACCGCACTTTTAAAATTCTGTCGGGATTCTAACAAATTAATTAGAATCGCACCAATGCTGACCCCCAAGTCCAACCACCGCCAAAAGCTTCGAGTAGAAGCAATTGACCGCGTTGAATTCGGCCATCACGCACCGCTTCATCTAAAGCCGTTGGCACAGTTGCCGCACTGGTATTCGCTGTACGATCAAGCGTCACCACGACTTGCGACATATCCATCTCTAACTTTTTCGCTGTCGCCGTGATGATACGTAAATTCGCTTGATGTGGCACAAGCCAGTCGATATCTGTTTTTTGGAGATTATTGGCTGAAAGGGTTTCTTCCACTACATTAGAAAGCTCACGTACTGCTAATTTAAAGGTTTCATTACCTTGCATTTCAATATAGCCAGATTTCTCCACGCCACGTTCAGCTTGTGGAAGTAGTAATGCCGCATTGTTATCTGGCGATGCATGTAAATGCGTTGAAATAATGCCTTCTTGCTCTGATGCTTCTAAAATCACCGCACCCGCACCATCACCAAATAACACGACAGTGCTACGATCGGTCTCATCTAATTTACGCGAGTTAAGATCTGCACCAATCACAAGGGCTTTTTTCACGCTACCTGAACGAATAAATTTATCCGCTACGCCTAAAGCATAAACGAAACCGGTGCAAGCTGCTGCTAAATCAAAAGAAATCGCGTCGTCAATACCTAATAAACCTTGAACTTGGCAAGCTGAACTTGGATAAGCGTGAGAACCACTGGTTGTCGCAACGATGATCAATTCAATTTCTTGAGGATCAAGATTAGCCATTTCAAGTGCTTTTTTGGCGGCTTCACATCCCATTGTTGCAACAGTCTCATCTGCTGCAGCAATACGACGTTCACGAATGCCTGAACGTGTCACGATCCATTCATCTGAAGTATCAACCATTTTTTCCAAATCCGCATTGGTACGAATATGGCTCGGCAAATAGCTACCGGTGGATAAAATTCTACTATTCATCATATCAAAACTTATTAATTAATAACGTTGTAAACCCGCCAAGATTTTTTGTGGAATTTGCAAACGAGCTTGTAAAGCTGCATCCGCAATTGCACGAGCAAATGCATCCACATTTGCGCTGCCATGGCTTTTCACCACAACAGCCGTTAATCCGAGTAAAGATGCCCCATTATATTCATCAGGGTTAATGCGTTTCAAGCGATGATAAGCATCTTTAAAGAAAAAACGCAGAATAAATTTGGCAAGCGATTTAAAAATAGGCTGTTTTTCTTTTCCTTTCAGAAGAGATAACAGATTCTTAGCGGCCCCCTCAAGGGTTTTTAATGCAATATTTCCCGAAAACCCATCACTCACAACCACATCAGCCACGCCATTTAATAAAAAGTTACCTTCAATAAAGCCGGTATAATTAAGTGCGGTCGATTTTTCTAATAAATTCGCAGCTTTACGAATAGATTGATGTCCTTTAATTTCTTCCACGCCGATATTGAGTAAGGCAATGCGTGGATAAACTAAGTTCAATCGGTTTTCGGCAAAGATCGAGCCCATGACGGCAAATTCATAAAGATTTTGAGCAGAACATTCTACGTTTGCGCCTAAATCTAACATCACGGTTTTATCACCCGTCATCGACGGTAATAAGGATACCAACGCAGGGCGTTGAATTCCTTCTAACGGCTGTAAGAGTACCTTTGATAATCCCATCAATGCCCCCGTATTTCCTGCACTCACGCAACCTTGTGCCTCACCTTTCTGAACCATTTCAATAGCTAAACGCATCGACGTGCCTTTGCTATGACGCAATGCATGAGAAATACCTTGATTGTTATCAATAGTCTTAGTGCAATGATGAATTTGAATACGTTCTAAAAGAGAAGAAGGTGCATTTTCCAGTAAAGGGGAAATTTGTTGGCTATCGCCAAACAGCACTAAAGAGAGCATTGGATCTGCTTCCAACGCTGAAAGAGATGCGGGGATAGTAATACGGGGACCAATGTCCCCGCCCATCACATCTAACGCTAAGGTTAGACGGTTCAAGTGAATACCTTATAAGTAAAATTACTTATTGATCACTTTGCGACCACGGTAGTAACCGTCAGCAGTTACGTGGTGGCGTAAGTGAGTTTCACCGCTTGCTTTATCCACTGATACTGCAGCAGTAGTTAATGCATCGTGTGAACGACGCATATCACGACGTGAACGAGATTTTTTGTTTTGTTGAACAGCCATTGGCTATACTCCTAAATTTAATTTACTTTTGCTTTAAATTAGCTAATACAGCGAACGGGTTCGGTTTTTTTGCCAATTCTTCAGGCAATTCGCCAAAAACCTGTTCGTGCGCGGACACTTCACAGTGTTCAGATGAATGCATTGGGACAAGCGGTAGAGCTAAAATAAGTTCGTCTTCCACTGCTCCAAGTAAATCTATTTCACCAAACTCATTAAATTCGATTGGCTCATAAATTTCCGGCAAGTCATCAGCCTGATCCCAATTAGCCACTGGACTATACATAAAATGACATTCCAATGTTTGTTTGAATGGCTCGCCACAACGTTGACAGTCTGATTCGACATCAACTTGTACTTGCCCTTTCATTACCACTAATTTTTGTGGATCAATATAAAACGATAATGTTACCTGTGCATCGCTGAGCACTTTCCCCGTAGATTCAGCTAAACGCACTAACTGACTAGCGGTATAGTAACCATCATAATCAATTCTTTGTTGAGCGTCTTTAACCGGATCAACGGTTAGGGGTAGTTTTACCTTTTGCATAGGGTGCGAATATTACCTGTTGTCAATAAAATAGTCAAAGGAAATTCGCACTAATTATGAGAAAAGTTCAATCGCTATCTCAACTCTCTCAAGATTTGCACCTTTACAAAGTGCGGTCATTTTTTCCTGTGTTTTACTCGGCATGCTCACTCAAGAAGCCACCACTTTGGTGTTTCCAAAGGCGAGCATAAAGCCCATTTTGTTCGAGCAACTCTGCATGCGTACCTTGCTCAACAATTTGCCCTTTATCTAACACGATTAAACGATCCATTGCTGCAATGGTCGATAAACGGTGAGCGATGGCAATAACTGTTTTATTTTCCATCATCTTATCTAGACTTTCTTGGATCGCCACTTCCACTTCGGAGTCTAACGCACTGGTCGCTTCATCCAACAGTAAAATTGGCGCATCTTTTAACATGACACGCGCAATGGCAATTCGTTGACGTTGACCACCCGATAGTTTCACCCCGCGCTCACCAACATGAGCATCATAGCCTTTTCTACCCTGTGCATCGCTGAGATAAGGGATGAAGTCTGCTGCTTCCGCACGTTTAGCCGCATTGATCATTTCTTCGTCCGTCGCTGTTGGGCGACCATAAATGATGTTATCGCGAACAGAACGGTGTAAAAGCGAGGTATCTTGTGTTACAAGACCAATCTGACTACGAAGGCTTTCTTGGCTTACATCTAAAATATTTTGACCATCAATGGTAATTGAGCCTTCTTGTGCCTCGTAGAAACGTAAAAGTAAATTCACAATGGTTGATTTACCTGCACCAGAACGACCAATTAAGCCCACTTTTTCACCTGGTTTGATAGTGAGATTAAAATGGTTAAGTAACGGTTTATTTGGATCATAGGCAAACGAAACATTGTTAAATTTGATCTCACCTTGTTTTACTTCTAATGCAACACAATTTGGTTTATCAACAATGGTATGCGGTTTAGTCAACGTCGCCATACCATCATTCACCGTCCCGATATTTTCAAATAAACGAGCTGATTCCCACATAATCCAGCGGGAAAGCCCATTTACACGTAACGCCATCGCGGTTGCAGTCGCCACAGCCCCCACACCGACTTGACCGTTTTGCCATAACACCACACCTAAAATTGCAGTGCTTAACGTTAAGAAGATATTGGTTGCGTAAGTTAAGGTATCTAATGAACTTGCCAAACGCATTTGTGCATGCACGGTGACCATAAATTCTTCCATGGAACGTTTTGCATAATTCGCTTCTCTCGCATCATGTGAAAATAGTTTCACCGTTGCAATATTTGAGTAAGCATCCGTAATACGCCCTGTCATTAAAGATCGCGCATCAGCCTGTCGTTGTGCTGTTTTTGCTAAGCGTGGAATAAGCAAACGTAAAATAGTCACAAATGCCACAATCCATAAGAAAAACGGCACTAAAAACCAGGTATCTAAAGCCGCAAGCACCAAACCTGAAGTAATAAAATATACGGCAACATACACCAATATATCCGCAATGGTCATGACGGTATCACGCACTGCAAGGGCGGTTTGCATCACTTTCGCCGATACACGGCCTGCAAATTCATCTTGATAGAAACTTAAGCTTTGGCCTAACATCAAACGGTGGAAATTCCAACGCAAACGCATTGGGAACACCCCTTGTAGCGTTTGTAAGCGCACATTCACGCCCACAAATGACCATACAATACTGAAAATAAGCAAGGCTGCCATACCGGCGAGTAAATGCCCTTTTTCTTGCCAAAGTGTGGTTGGTGAATAAGCACCCAGCCAATCCACCAATAATCCCATAAATTGGAAAAGTAAGGCTTCCATCACACCGGTACCGACCGTCAATACCGCAAGTAAAAAGATCCAGCCTTTCATGCCGTCAATGCTTGACCAAATAAAACGGAACAAGCCTTTTTCAGGCGTCGTTGGATTGCTTTTCGGATAAGGATTTAAACGGTTTTCAAACCATGAAAATATTTTATTAAACATAACAATACCTTAAAAAATTAAAGGCGACAGAGCCGCCTAAAGTGCGGTCATTATAACGCAAGTTTTAAACGATGGGCTAGGTTTTGCGAAATTGGCTCGGTGAAAGCCCATAAATTGCTTTAAACGCCTTACTAAAATGTGCTTCTGATTGATAACCCACTTCAAGAGCAATAGCTAAAATGGTCTTTTGCGTATTTTTCAATAAAACAGCCGCCATTTCCAACCGCACTTGTGTGAGAAATTTTCCTGGTGGCATCCCTAATTGCTGTTGAAAGATCCGCATAAACGTTGCACGAGACATGGATGCCAACGCTGCTAATTGCTCAATATTCCAATCTAATTGAGGTGAAAACAGGATCTTTTCAAGGACTTGATTCAGCCTTTTATCCTGCAACGCAGCTAATAAGCCTTGATTGAGCAAACCTATTTGCTGAGCATGACGCAAAATATAAATAAACAATACGTTTGATAATGCATCAATCACCGATTTTGTGCCTTGCTCCGGTTTCTCGGCTTCTTGTAAAAAAAGTGAAACCAAGGGCTGCACAGGCGTATTTTGTAGCGAAAGATGCAAATAATCTGGTAACGAATCAATTAATAATGACGGTTTTTGGTAATAAAATCTCCCACAAAACATCTTAAGATCGGGCGTACCGGCCCCTATTTGATGAACATTAAAAAGTGCATTTGATTGCGCTTTCTGTAGGCTATTCTCTCTTTTTTGTTGAGAATTGCCCAAAAAGTGCGGTCGATTTTGAGGGAGAAAAAAGAGATCGCCTTTCTTCAAATGAAACTGTTTTCCCGCAAAGGTTACCCAGCACTCACCTTGCTCGATTAAATGAAATAAACCTTGATATTCCGCCGCATCTGGCTGATGTTCAACTTGCCAATCCCCTTGAAACAAGCAGTGAATATTAATTTCCCCGCGCACTTGCGCCAGCTGTGTTAATTTATCTAAATAATCCATTGTGAGATTTTCCGTCTAAAAGTTAAGACAATTTGACAAGTATCATACGCTAATCTGCTTATAATTCCTCTCGAAATTTGTACTAAATTTAAGGAGAAAAACAATGTTTGCAGATTGGAAAAATGATGTAGCACACGTTAAAAAATCATTCGGTGCATTAGGTAAAAAATACCCTAAAATGTTACAAGCTTATGGCGCATTAGGTGCAGCTGCAGCAGAAGGTAACGTATTAGATGCCAAAACCCGTGAATTAATTGCATTAGCAGTTGCAGTCACAACTCGTTGTGAAAGCTGCATTGGCGTACATGCTGATGAAGCGGTGAAAGCAGGTGCAACTGAAGAAGAAGTGGCAGCAGCATTAGCGATGTCTATCGCATTAAATGCAGGTGCAGCTTACACCTACTCTCTTCGTGCATTAGAAGCTTACAACGCACAAAAAGGCGAATAATTCGCAAGGAACTTTATGATTCTTTTAGCCCTCATTTGAGGGCTTTTTTATCTCTAAAATTGACCGCACTTTAAAATAAATTCAACGCTCTCATCTGAGCTACCACTTGCTCTACCTGAATTTCAGCCATTAAATTTTTACCTTTTAATTTAGTCGCCCAAGGCAATTCACTTGAAGGTTTTCCTTGTTCTTTTTGCACATTTTCTTCATATACTGACACCACATTATCCAGATTATGATAAGGCGCAGTACGCAGAGGATTATGATAAGCATACAATCCAATAACCGGCGTACCTTGAGTGGTCGCAATATGAGCTGGACCAGAATCAGGTGAGATCACTAAATTTGCTTGATGAATTAATGCAGCAAGTTGTTTCAAACTGGTTTTTCCTGAAGCATCAACTGGTTGAAAATCACAAAGTGCGATAATTTTTTTCACCATTTCTAATTCGCGTTTTGCCGGCGAGCTACAAAAAATTACATTCACATTATGTTGATGAGCAATATTTGCTACTTCCGCATAACGCTCCACCAACCAATCTTTCTCGGCTTTACTAGAGCAAGGAGAAATAATCAGATTTTTGCGCGTTGGATCAATAAACTGTTTGACGTATTCTCGATCTGCATCAGAGATCGCCAATTGCCAAGAAAGCATTTCTGCCAGTGGAACACCAAGATAATCCGCAAAAGCCATGAAACCATCTAGCACATGAGGCGTTTCAGGATCTTGAACTCGACGGTTTACAAACAACCACTGCCCTTCTCGAGAACGTTTTTTGCCAAACCCAATTTTATATTTCGCTTGAATACCAAGAGAGATAATCGAAGCACGAAATGCCGTCTGCATATTCAAAAGCGCATCAAATTGATTGTTTTTCAAAAACATCCATAAATTCCACACGCCTTTCCAACCGCTCTTTTTATCGTAAGGAACAAGTTCCACGCCTTCAATACCAGAAAGCAAGCCCATTTCTGTTTTACCCACAATCCACGTTAATTTGGTTTGCGGCCAATACCGTTGAATATGCTGCACCACAGCAAGTACATGACAAACATCACCCACCGCAGACAAACGCAAAATACAAAGTGATTTAGGAGGTGAAGTAAAAAGTGGAGAATGGGACATTTGAATTCCTCGCGCATTTAATTTCCGTCTATTAACCCAAAATAATTTAATGAAAACAAAGGGCGAATTTATTTAATTCGCCCTTTTATTTATCTAGATTGCTACTTTTTAGGACCTAATCCTTCCGCAACAATATGCCCTTTCACATAGTGCTTAGTAAAGATAACGTTACCATCTTTATCAAAATATTTCCACATTCCTTGCTCTACGCCATTTTTTAATTCGCCTTGCGAGATAAGTGTTCCTGATTCATCATAATATTTAGTCGTTTTGACGCCATTAATTTCAACCACCTCCGATTTTATATTACCGTTAGGATGAAAAGTCTGATTCTCTATTGTTGAACGAATATACGCCGTAGCAGAACCAATACAAAAAAGTGCTAAAACCGTAAATAGAGGTTTTTTCATAGCTAATTTCCTCATATTAAATAGAGAGTCATCAAAATAATTTCTGGAAAAAGTGTAACCTAACAAAATAAATATGTAAAATAGTGCTTTTCACTTCTATTCATTTTATAACATAAAATTACACTGCAAGCGGTAAAATTCTGCGAAAATTTTACGAATTAACAAAATACAGATATCTCACTACTTATGTGATCTGCTTCACAACTTTGACATAAAATAAGATGAAAAGCTTGTAATGCTAGAAAATCAGCGTATTTAAAGTAGAATGAGGGCATTTTCTATTATTCGGTTCAACTAAAATGCTTGAATTCCAACAAGATAATCAATTCTTTCTTTTTAATCTCACGGAAAAACCAACAGAGTCCGCTTCATTTTTTGAATCGGCTTTTTGGGAAAAACAACAACGTATTACCGGTTCAGCCAAAGGACGTGGCACAACCTACTTCCTGAATACAAAAGATCTGTTTGGGGTAAACACTGCCCTTCGTCACTATTATCGCGGCGGTTTATGGGGAAAATTCAACAAAGATCGCTATCGTTTTCAATCATTGAGTGAAACTCGCAGCATGGCTGAATTTCAGCTTTTAACTCAACTCCATCAAGCAGGCGTTGCCGTACCTAAACCGATTGCTGCTCGTGTTAAAAAAGGCAAATTAGGGATTTGTTACCAAGCGGATATCTTGATAGAAAAGATCGAAAATGCCCAAGATCTGACCGCGCTTTTACAAATTCAACAACTATCGAATGACATCTGGCAAGCCATTGGTAAATTAATTCGTCAGTTGCATGATTTGCAAATTTGCCATACGGATCTCAATGCTCATAATATTCTCGTTCAACAGCTCGAGAATGAACAAAAATGTTGGCTCATTGATTTCGATAAGTGCGGTCAAAAACCAGGAGATTCTTGGAAACAAGGCAACCTGGAAAGATTACACCGCTCTTTTGTCAAAGAAGTCGGCAGAATGAATATTCAATTTAATGAAGAAAATTGGACTGAATTGTTGAAAGGTTACAATCACTAAAACCTGCAAAAAACAAACCGCACTTTTGTGCGGTTTGTTGCATTTTAAGCTTCAGACTCTTCTAATTCTTCATACTTAGGTTCAGTACTTAAAATAATCTCTTGAATATGCTCTGCCATTTTTTGATCACATTCACGAGCAATATCAACCATCGCCGGATTTTTAAATATGCCTTTGTCAGGATCATAAACCTGCGACATTAAGGCCACTTCATGGCGATCTGCATCAAAATAATATTGACTGACTGCTTTAGCCATTTTAGGAGCCATACCTAAATTGATAAGCGCTCGTTTTCCTGCGCGGACTGCTGAATCAAAAGTTTCACGAATCACATCATCAGCTCCTGCTTGATATAGCGCAAAGGTATCAAAACGGTCGAATGCTCGTGCGATGATTTTTATGCGAGGATTAATTTCTCGAGCAAAATGGACGATTTGATTTGCTTGTGCCGGATTATTGATCGCTACAACAAGCAAATCAGCCTTTTCCAATCCTGCTGCAATTAAAAATTCTGGACGAGAAGCATCACCAAAATAGGATTTTATTCCATAATCATTAAAGCCTTTAATCATGGTAGGATCTAAATCAACGACAGTAGTATCGTAACCACTTAACCGCAGTAAATCATTCACAATTTGACCAAAACGCCCCATCCCCAGAATTAAGATTGGATGCTGTTCATCAATTTCATCTGGCTGAATATCATCCGTCTTCGGTATTGGCATCAGTTTTTCATAAAGAATTAATATAATCGGCGTAAACACCATCGAAAGCACAACAATCGCGGTCATATTCGCATTCACGGTTTGATCAATCACGCCTTCTGATGTAGCTGCAGCAAATAAGACAAATGCAAACTCCCCACCTTGAGCCATTAAAAATGCTCGTTCCAATGCGGTTTTATGTGAGCTTTTTGCTACGCGAGCAACCAAGTAAATACAGAGACCTTTTGTGAGCATGAGAGAAATTACACCCAATAAAATCAATGACCAGTTTTCAATAACCACATCGAGATTTAATGACATTCCCACACCAAGGAAGAAAAGACCAAGTAGCAAGCCGCGGAAAGGCTCGATATCGGCTTCAAGTTGGTGACGGAAAGACGACTCGGATAGCATGACACCTGCAACAAAAGCGCCCATTGCCATCGAAAGCCCGGCTTCTTCCATTAATAACCCCGAACCTAACACAACAAAGAGTGCAGCAGCAGTCATTACTTCACGCGCTTTAGAGTTAGCGAGAATTTTGAAGACTGGATTCAGAATAAAACGCCCAATGAAAACTAGCGCACCTAATGCCACCATCGCAATAAGCGCAGACTGCCACCAAATGATTTGTGATTCACGTTCAAAAGGTGATAAAAATGTAATGATCGCTAATAAAGGTACAATCAACAAATCTTCAAATAATAAAATTGAAACCATTTTTTGACCTGGTTTTGTTGAAAGTGCTTTACGTTCACCGAGTACCTGCATCACGATTGCAGTCGATGTTAAAACAAACCCCGATGAACAAACAAAAGCGACTTCCCAAGACAAACCAAATTGAGTCGCGACAACGGTCATCAGTACCGCAGAAATGACAACCTGCGAGCTACCTAATCCAAAAATCTGACGACGCAAACTCCAAAGATGAGAAGGCTTCATTTCAAGCCCAATCACGAATAAAAACATCACGACGCCAAATTCAGCAAGATGAATAATCGCTTGTGGATCATGAATAATATGTAATCCAAAAGGTCCAATAACTAATCCAGCCGCTAAATAACCTAATACAGAACCTAATCCGATACGTTTGAATAGCGGCACGGCAACAACTGCAGCACCCAATAGTGCCACAACCCGAATGAGATCCCCTGCTCCTTCCGCAGCCATAGTTAACTCCTCAAATATTTTAAATATAAAAAAAGATCGCCTAATGCGATCTCAATAAATGGTCCCCCCTACCGGACTTGAACCAGTGACCAAGCGATTATGAGTCGCCTGCTCTAACCGACTGAGCTAAGGGGGGAAAGTGCGGTTGATTATAGAGAAATAATCATTTGAAGTCTATATACAAAAGGATGGTCGTTGGAAAATTAACCATCCTTTAATTTATGGACATAATATGAGAGCTAAGTTAAACACGACAGATAATTTGAGCTAAATAATTTTCATCCTCTGTAAAGATAATATCTTTATCCTCATTAAATTCTGCAGTGTGTTTATTATTTAACTTGACTTTTTCAGTAGCCCCCATTTTAAACCATTCATATTCCGAATCAATATGTCCTATATCTATAGCACGATGTCCTAATTCAGAAAGCTCCCATGCCAACACTTTAGCTGTAGGCCCCAACATTAACAAAATAAGTCGTTCTTCAATATTCTGAATAATCGCCTGTTTAATTTCTTCTATTTTGTCATAAGCATTTTGTGATGGGCCAATAATACGCTTAATAGACTTAGCATTTGCAAAAAGATCATTGCCAACTCCTGAACGTGATGTTTCCCCCTCTACAATAAGGATATCTTGCCCTTCCCAAAGTTTTTTAAGTTTATTAAACCAACGCTCTGAATGAGACTTATCTTGCCAATCAATATAAGGGCGAGAAATTGTGGCTGAGCCATACCAAGAGGCTTGACAGACTTTTTCATATAACCAACGATAATCTTTTAAATACCCCGCCCAAAAGCTTTGAGCAAAATTATTATAATGAGCAAGTGAGTTAAAAATATCTGGTATACATATAATGCGTTTATTCGAACTTTCAGTATTAACAATACGCTGTAAAGACAATGCTAAATCAGGATGATAAGGTTGATAAGCAATAGACTTGCCATCCATCAGACAAAACTCACCATCACCAAAACGAATAACTGAACATGAATTAGCTAAAATAAAATCTAGTGTCTCATCAATATTTTTTACCTGTATATTGCGGGGTTGTAAGTAAGATTTCGGTTTAGCAATAAGCGGGGAAACTTGCCCTAATTGTTGTAAATCACAGAATTCCGCAAAATGATGAGCCAGCCAATATGGTTTTTCTGATTGCAGACGAACTAATAATGATTGTACTAAAGATTTTTTTATCAGATACATCTGACAATATGCATCATGGTAAGTATTTTTATGATTGAACACGATTGCATTAAGCTCTCCTTCACCGTCATAAACCTGATTATTCCAGTATTCATTTGTCATAGAATGCTCAAGCAAAATTAACTCTCTCGGTGAATATTGAAAGAATTGGGTTACTTTATCCGAAAGCGCACTAAAATAATTAGGCGAAAGTGTAACATTTGCTTCTGCAATAATTACAAAATCATTACTAGCAATTTCATCATTTTCTGCAATATGATGCCAACATTCAATATGAGAAAGTGTTCGAGCCATTTCATTTATTGTAATAGGGCGAAATAGCACAGATTCTGCTTTTTTTAGATTAAAACAATTATGTTCCCCCAGAAGCAATAAAGATTCCGTTCTAATTTTAGTGACAGGAATATATTCACACCGTTCTGCTTGAGAAATAAACTCTCCTAGCATATTGGTGTCATTTGAATCATAAAGAACATAACCTCTAATCGGGCTCATACTGACTCCAATGAAAATGCCCCAAAAGTAAATTATCAGGGCGATAATAAAACGCCCCAGGAATGGGGCGCTAGTTTTTATTAAATTATTGCAATACCGAAATGTCCGCCACTTGTAAGAACAAGTCTTGTAACGTATTTAAAATCGCTAAGCGGTTTTGGCGTAATACTGGATCTTCAGCATTTACCATTACGTTATCAAAGAAGCTGTCTACTGGTGCGCGTAAGTTCGCTAATTTATCTAACACCGCTGTGTAATCACCTTGTGCGATAAGCGGTTGAACTTCAGTACGTAATGCAAGTACCGCTTCAGCAAGGGCTTTTTCTGCTGGCTCTACACAAGCGGTCAAATTGATCTCGCCAATTGCAGCATCTGCTTTGGCTAAGATATTACTTACACGTTTATTAGCTGCTGCTAACGCTTCCGCTGAATCTAAAGTACGGAAGTGTGATACCGCCCGCACGCGCGCATCAAAATCAGCTGGACGAGTTGGACGACGCGCCAATACGGCTTGAATCACATCCACTGCAATGCCTTCATCTTGATACCATGCACGGAAACGACCAAGCATGAAGTCCACCACATCAGCAACCACGTTTTGATTCGTGAGTTTATCACCGAAAAGTGCGTCTGATTTTTTCACTAAATCTTCCAAATCCAGTGGTAAGTTTTTCTCAACGATAATACGTAGTGCCCCTAATGCTGCACGACGTAATGCAAATGGGTCTGCGCTGCCTTTAGGCGCTTGTCCGATACCAAAGATACCCGTTAAGGTGTCAAATTTATCCGCTAAAGCGACCGCACTTGCCACGAGTGATTTTGGTAATTCATCGCCGGCAAAGCGAGGCATATACTGTTCGTTTAATGCCACAGCCACTTCTTCGTCTTCACCATCATGACGAGCATAGTGCATACCCATTACGCCTTGCGTATCAGTAAATTCGAATACCATGTTGGTCATTAAGTCACATTTTGACAGTAACCCCGCACGTTTTGCTTTCGCTTCGTCTGCACCGATTTGTTTTGCAATTTCGCCTGCAAGTTGTTCAATTCGGTCAGTTTTGTCTTTCAATGTGCCCAGTTGTTGTTGGAATAACACGGTTTCTAAACGTGGTAAACGATCAACCAGTTTTTGTTTTAAGTCGGTTTTGAAGAAGAATTCCGCATCGGTTAAACGAGGGCGAACCACTTTTTCGTTACCTTCGATAATCGCGGTTGGATCTTCTGGGTTGATGTTCGATACGAAAATAAAGTGCGGTAATAATTTGCCGTCTTTGTCATAAATCGGGAAATATTTTTGGTCACCTTTCATGGTGTAAACCAATGCTTCCGCTGGCACCGCTAAGAAACGTTCTTCAAATTTAGCCGCTAAGACGTTTGGATACTCCACCAACGAAGTTACTTCTTCAAGCAGGCTTTCTTCAATATCCGCCACGCCGCCAAGTGCGGTCGCTTTTGCTTGAGATTTTGCGAGAATTTCTGCTT
>CAUTFW010000003.1:0-103482 GCA_963537955.1 Parahaemophilus parainfluenzae
TTCAACAACGAGTGGGGAAAACTATGGAACTTAATCGTAGAGATTTTATGAAAGCTAATGCTGCGCTTGCAGCGGCAGCGGCTGCCGGTATGACCATCCCTGTTAAACAGGTTGATGCGGCAGAAGATATGGGCATCAAATGGGATAAAGCGCCATGTCGTTTCTGTGGTACAGGATGTAGCGTATTGGTAGGAACCAAAGATGGTCGAGTTGTCGCAACTCAAGGTGACCCGGATGCAGAAGTAAACCGCGGTTTAAACTGTATCAAAGGTTACTTCCTTTCTAAAATCATGTACGGTGCTGACCGTGTACAAACTCCGTTATTACGTATGAAAGATGGCAAATTCCATAAAGAAGGTGACTTTACACCGGTTTCTTGGGATCAAGCTTTCACTATCATGGCGGAAAAAATCAAAGACATCCTGAAGAAAAAAGAACCAAATGCTGTAGGGATGTTCTCTTCCGGTCAAACCACCATCTATGAAGGCTATGCAAAAGTAAAACTTTGGAAAGCTGGTCTTCGTTCAAATACTATCGATCCTAATGCTCGTCACTGTATGGCGTCTGCAGCAGTTGCGTTTATGCGTACATTCGGTATGGATGAACCAATGGGTTGCTATAACGATATCGAGAAAACCGATGCATTTGTGCTTTGGGGTTCAAACATGGCGGAAATGCACCCAATTTTATGGTCTCGTATTTCTGACCGTCGTCTTTCTTCTGATAACGTGAAAGTGGTGGTTATGTCAACATTCGAACACCGTTCGTTTGAATTAGCTGATGTGCCTATCGTATTTAATCCACATGCAGACCTTGCAATCCTTAACTACATTGCAAACTACATTATCCAAAACGATAAAGTAAACTGGGACTTCGTTAATAAACATACTAAATTCAAACGTGGTGAAACTGATATCGGTTATGGTCTACGTCCAGAACACCCACTTGAAGTTGCAGCGAAAAACCGTAAAACTGCAGGTAAAATGTATGACTCTGACTTCGAAGAATTCAAGAAAATCGTTGCACCTTATACATTAGACGAAGCACACCGTATTTCTGGTGTACCAAAAGATCAGCTTGAAACCCTCGCGAAAATGTACGCGGATCCAGAACAGAACTTAGTATCTTACTGGACAATGGGCGCTAACCAACACACTCGTGCTGTATGGGTTAACCATATGATCTATAACGTACACTTATTAACCGGTAAAATTTCTAAACCAGGTTGTGGTCCGTTCTCATTAACGGGTCAACCTTCAGCTTGTGGTACAGCGCGTGAAGTTGGTACTTTCGTTCACCGTTTACCAGCGGACATGGTGGTAACCAATCCTAAACACGTTGAAATCACTGAGAAAAAATGGAAATTACCAAAAGGTACCATTCCAACTGTTCCTGGATACGCAGCTGTGCAACAAAGTCGTGCATTAAAAGATGGTAAATTAAACTTCTTATGGCAACTTTGTACCAATAACATGCAAGGTGGTCCGAACATTAACGACGAAATTTTCCCTGGTTGGCGTAACCCTGAAAACTTCATCGTTGTTTCAGACCCTTACCCATCCGTTTCTGCGGTTGCCGCTGACTTAATTCTTCCAACTTGTATGTGGGTAGAAAAAGAAGGGGGCTACGGTAATGCAGAACGTCGCACTCAGTTATGGCGTCAACAAGTGAAAGGTCCAGGTGAGTCTCGCTCTGACTTATGGCAAATTGTTGAATTCTCTAAATACTTCAAAACTGATGAAGTATGGGGCGAAGAATTATTAGCTCAAATGCCAGAATACCGTGGCAAAACCTTATACGAAGTGCTTTACGAAAATGGTGAAGTAAACAAATTTAAAGTACCAACAGATGTTCCGGGATACATCAATGATGAAGCCGATCACTTTGGTTACTACCTACAAAAAGGTTTATTCGAAGAATACGCTGACTTCGGACGTGGTCATGGTCATGACTTAGCACCATTTGATACTTACCACCAAGTACGTGGTTTACGTTGGCCGGTTGTTGACGGTAAAGAAACCTTATGGCGTTACCGTGAAGGCTTTGACCCGTACGTTAAAGCAGGCGAAGATGTTGCGTTCTACGGTTATCCGGATAAAAAAGCAATTATCTTAGGTGTGCCTTATGAAGACCCTGCAGAATCACCAGATGAAGAATATCCATTATGGTTATGTACTGGTCGTGTACTTGAACACTGGCATACCGGTACCATGACTCGTCGTGTACCTGAATTACACCGTGCATTCCCGAACAACTTAGTTTGGATGCACCCTGCGGATGCGAAAAAATATGGCTTACGTCATGGGGATAAAGTGAAGTTAATCACTCGTCGTGGTGAAATGATCACTTACTTAGATACCCGTGGTCGTAACAAATGTCCTCAGGGCTTAATTTATACCACCTTCTTTGATGCGGGTCAGCTTGCGAACAAATTAACATTGGATGCAACCGATCCAATTTCAGGCGAAACCGACTTCAAAAAATGTGCGGTTAAAGTGGAAAAAGCGTAGGATTTTCCTTTCGTTTCTAGTCGCTCCTCTCTTTCAAGAGAAGGGAATTTAAAATAAGAGCGGTCAAATTTTGCAACATTTTTACAAAATCAGGCCGCTTATAAAAGGAAACGCAGATGAGACTTGATCCTAACCGTCGTCAGTTTTTAAAAAATGTGACAAGAACGGCTGCCGGAGTGTGTGGGGTTGGTATTATTCTTGGCTTACAGCAACAACAAGCTAAAGCTAAAGAAGGAATCGCCTTACGTCCACCTGGTGCTTTACCGGAAAAGGATTTCTTGGCAGCTTGTACCCGTTGCGGACAATGCGTCCAAGCGTGTCCATATGATATGTTGCATTTAGCTTCGCTGATTTCACCAATGGAAGCTGGCACACCTTATTTTATCGCTCGGGATAAACCTTGCGAAATGTGTCCGGATATTCCTTGTATGAATGCTTGCCCAAGTGGCGCATTAAGTGAGGAACTTAAAGACATCAATGATGCGAGAATGGGGTTAGCCGTATTGCTAGACCATGAAACTTGTCTTAACTGGCAAGGGTTGCGTTGTGATGTGTGTTACCGCGTTTGTCCATTAGTGGATAAAGCGATTACACTTGAACGTATCCACAATGATCGTACAGGGATTCATGCAAAGCTTATTCCAACTGTTCACTCTGATGCTTGCACCGGATGCGGTAAATGCGAACAAGCTTGTGTATTAGAAGAAGCGGCAATTAAAGTCTTACCGATGGATATCGCCAAAGGACTACTCGGTCGCCACTATCGCTTAGGCTGGAAAGAAAAACAAAATGCCGGAAAATCCTTAATTGAGGAGCAACATCCGGATGGCTTACGTCCAGCAATGGATGCTCGTATGCCGGAAGGCTCACATGAGCCGGTTTATCAGCCAATGCAAGTTCAACCGAACCAAAAAGTTGCAACACCAAACCGTGCAACAATGGATTATGTACCAAATCCAACAACAGTTCCGGAAGCAGAGCAATTCCCAAATCTGGACTTAAACATTAAGGGGGTTAAATAATGGCTGAAAAATATACCCCGAATAAGCCTAAAGATGCAGGCTTAGAAGCTCGCCAAAAACTCGGTTGGTGGCATGCTTATCGCTTTTTAATTCTACGTCGAATCAGTCAATTAAGTATTATTTTAATGTTCTTAAGTGGCCCGATTTGGCAAGTTTGGATTCTAAAAGGCAATTACAGCTCAAGCATGCTTTTGGATACTGTGCCATTGACAGATCCATTGATTACCGCTGAAAGTTTAGCGACAGGTTACCTACCAGAAATCACAACGATTATTGGAGCCTTGGTTATCGTCGTATTCTACGCCATCGTTGCGAGCAAAGCCTTTTGTAGTTGGGTCTGTCCAATGAACATCGTGACTGATGCAGCAGCTTGGCTACGTAGAAAATTAGGTATTAGACAATCATTAAAAATTTCACGTCAACTTCGCTATGTGATTTTAGCCGTGATTTTAGTTGGTAGCGCAATAACGGGTACGCTTTTATGGGAGTGGATAAACCCTGTTGCAGCACTTGGACGCATCTTCGTCTTTGGAACAGGTGCAACGCTTTGGTTAGTAGCAGTGATTTTCCTATTTGACTTACTCGTTGCTGAACATGGTTGGTGTGGTCACCTTTGTCCAATTGGTGCAATCTATGGTGTCATTGGAGCTAAAAGCCTAATAAAAATTAATGTAATCGATCGCGATCGCTGTGACCGTTGTATGGACTGTTATAATGTTTGCCCAGAACCGCAAGTTTTAAGACTTCCTTTACACGGTGGACCTGAAGATAGCCAAATTATATTGGCAAAAGATTGTATTACTTGTGGACGCTGTATTGACGTGTGCGCAGAAAATGTATTTACATTTGGATCTCGATTTGAGAAACAAATAAAAATTAAAAATATTTAATTATTTAATGGAGTGGATTTCATGAAAAAATCATTTATTTTCATGCTGGCTTTATGTAGTGGATTGGCATTTGCTGATGCACCACAAGTTGCAAACAGCATCGATAAAACAGCAGAAAGTCTTGCACCTGCATTTAATAATCCTTATAAAGATGTAGGCAATATTCCTGTTACTTTTCCTAACCAACCCCCACTTGTTCCACACAGCATTCGTGGCTTACAAGTAACTAAAAATGCGAATCAATGTTTAGGTTGCCACGCGCCAGATGTTGCCCCAACAACGGGTGCGCCACGTGTTCCTGAGAGTCATTTCTTAACACGTGATGGTCAAAAAACAGAAGGTACCTCACCACGTCGTTATTTCTGTTTACAATGCCACGTTCAGCAAACTAACGTAAATCCAATTATTCAAAATAAATTCGAAACCATTCGTAAAACGCAAGGTAAATAAGGAGCTAAACCATGATTAAATCAAGCATTCAAAAAGTTTGTCGTTGGTTACGCTCGCCGAGCAAAATGGCAATTGGTGGGGTGATTTTATTAACTATCATTGGTACTATTGTTGGAACTAACCTATTTAATGTCGGTATGTCAGCAACTAATACTGAACAATTCTGTTCAGATTGTCATACTAACGATGTTGTACCTGAATACCAAGCATCAATTCACTTTAGCAACCGTTCAGGTGTGAAAGCGATTTGTTCTGACTGTCACGTTCCTCATGAATTTGTGCCAAAAATGATTCGTAAAATGCAGGCTTCTACTGAAGTATTAGCATACTATACGGGTAAAGTTGATACTAAAGAGAAATTTGAAAAACATCGTTTAGAAATGGCTGAACGCGAATGGGCGCGTATGAAAGCGAATAACTCACAAGAGTGTCGTAACTGCCATAACTTTAATGATATGGATTACTCACAACAAAAAACTGTGGCACAACAAATGCACGCACTTGCACAGGAACAAAACAAAACCTGTATCGACTGTCACAAAGGGATTGCACACCATCTTCCAGATATGTCAAAAGTACAACAAACTTTTATTCCTGCTGATATGTTAAAAACAGATGAAAAACCAACTGATAACAAAGAAGCAAAATAATTTTATAAATTAACAATAACAAATCGGCACCCATTGAGTGCCGATTTTATTTTTATTTCTTAAGGAAAGATTTATCTAATAATACTCTTAACGGTTGCATATCACTGTTTCCCATAATAACCAAACTCGGGTCTGAGCGTAAACAGCTACCACCATAATGCCCACCAACAGTGAAAGTACAGACCTGAACATATTGGTCTTCCACTTTTGGTAAACACCAAAGCTGTTGATAAATACTTTCCTGCTTATCAAAACGACCATCTGTGCTATCGAGTACAGATTTACACTCACCAATGAGTTTCACATTATCACCTCGACGACCTGCAATTGGTTTTTGTGCGTAACCATTTTTAATCAGTTCAGGTGTCAATTCAAATCCCGCTTCGAGTAGATAACGATGATTTGGGAATAATGACCATAATACAGGTAAGATCGCTTTATTACTTGGAATGGCTGTCCAAAGTGGCTCGTAAACTAAGACTTCCGGACGAAGTAACACGTCAATTAACCGCACTTTATCTTCAGGATACCCCGTACGAATTGGTGGAGCCACTTCCATGCCTGTCGCATCCTCACGAAGTTGCTCTAACATGGTTTCCCAAGCCCATGTTTTCCACACCGTTTTTATCTGATTATCTTCATCATCAATTAAACGACCACGACTATCCCAATGTAATCCCTCTGTGCCATGAATAATTTTGGCTTGAAATCCGGCTTGGACCAGTGCGTTACGCATAAACAATGAGTGGTAATCTTCTTCATCATCATGATCTTGCATAATATGAACAAGCGGCGTCGCTTCACTGTGTTTCCAACAATCCGCTAATGCATTACGTAAACCATCAGCAGGATTTTCACCAATATTCAATCCACCTTGGATTGCCCATAGATTCATAAACTCACCGGCTTCCGCATGGCAAGAGGCTGAATCTGCGTTGTATTCATACACTTTCAATCCACGACTATCCATGCAGAAATCTAAACGCCCCGTAATGGTTTGATAACGGCGATTTTGCCAAGACAACCGTAAGCGAGGCCATAATAATTTTGGAATATTGAAATATTCTAATAGCTTATCGTCTTTTAAAACTTTATCTGTGGCATGTAAATACATTAAATGCAATTCATTAGTTGCACGAATCAACTCATGCTGTGCTGTTTCAGACATCGTAAAGTAACGATATTGGTCAGAATGGCTAACTTTATGCCCGCCCATTGCTTTCACATAAGCGGCTTCAAATTCATTTTGCTCATTCAGCCATTTATGTTCAAATTGCCCCTTGTTTTCAATATGTTCTGCATGAATTTCAAGTTTCTCTTTTTCAGGCATTGGCTGTGGCAGACTGTATTCGGTGTCTTCCGTTTGGATCATCCAACCTAAAATTTCGGTATCATCAAAGGTATCATGCAGAAAATAACCACTTTCAGAAACCGTCATCGGTAATTCACGCGTCCATTGCTGCCCGCTTGGTAAGCGAGAGTGAATCACGTTTTGTTCAGCAATGCGGATTTTATCCTCTAAGACTTCGGTAATAATCGCCACATGCCCCGTATGTTTAAATTCGCCCCCCTCTTGCCAAATTAAAAGGGCGCCTGCTTCAGGCTTACGTTTGCAACCATTTGCAAAGGCTTGTAAGGGTAATAAGGCATCATTCACCACTTGACGTAAAAATCGTAGAGAAAAGATCTCGTAAGCCATTCCTACATCAGTAAACACCATGCCATGATTGAGATATAAATAACGGCGCGCAAATTCTACACACTGCCATTTGTAGCCCATGTACTCTCTTCCTAAATAACTGCGAAAGGCAGCATCATCCGGATACTCTTTCTCATCGGCTGTATGATAATCTGATGAATAAATCGCAATCCCACCCGGTGCATAACCTAATAAACTTCCGAAAGGATCATATGTACTAATATTGGCTGAACGTTCAGGCATAAAAACTCCCTGTTAAATAACTACTCGGAATAGTATAGATCTTTTGTCCAACTTCCCCCAAAAACTTTATGAAAGAAAGATGAAAAATTGAGTGACACACATTTTAAAAAAGAAAAAAGGCTGACATCTGCCAGCCTTGAAAATAAGTGTAAAAATAACCGCACTTGAGGTTATTTTACATACCAATGCGCTAATAAAATTCCTGTATTTACCGCAATATTTAATCCGTTTTTTAATGGATTACTTAAAGAAAGACGCACATTCACATCTTCTTTCTCTCGAATATCATCTGTGCTGCCTTCACTCAATACTAATGCAACTTTGGCTGCAAATTTGAGTTGCTCCAACGCAATACCCTGTTTATTGGTTGATATATGAACAATCTGATAACCCGCCTTACGTAAAGCCTCTAACGCAATTTCCGTGCTTTCTGTTTCTAAAATACGAATATGTTCCATCCCGCCTTCAGCTACACGCATCGCAGCAGGCGCATAAAGCGGTTCAACTTGATTTGTTACCACATTTTTAATGCCATAGAAGGCGCAAGTACGCACAACGCCACCTAAGTTTTGCGCATTATTAACTTGATCAAGCACCACTAAGCAGTCTTCTTGACGCGGGACATCTAAATAACCTTGCAAAGAGAAAGTACGTTGCTTCTTCACTAGCATACAAATGCCACCATGATGCTCAGTGCCACTTACTAAGCTTAGCTCATCGACGTCCACCACGTGATACACTTTTTTATTCGCGGCTAAATAACTGAAAATCTCGCCAATTCTATGCGCCATTTGCACCGTTGCCCATACGCGAACAATGCTCTCTGGGCGTTCTGCAAACAATTCTAAGCACGCATTTTCACCATACACTTTCATTTCTTCAGCACGGTTCTTTTTAATTTTCTCCGGTGCTCGTGGTGATAATGCGCCGGTTTTCTTTTCTTTCGGTTTATAACTCACGCCAGTGCTTTTCACCATTACTTTTACCGAGCCACTTTCACCATTGGCTTTATTTAATGAAAGTTCAGCTATTTTCGGTTCTCTCACTTCTTGCTGTTGGAAACCACGAGAAGGTTTACGATCATCCCGTTTTTTATCGAAGTGCGGTCGATTTCCCTCACGTTTTTCATTATTGCGACGATCATCAAAGCGACGTTCTTTTTCATTAAATGCACGTTTTGGGCTACGCTCTTGGAAAGATTTGGTGGAATTGGTTTGGAATGATGGTTTGCGTGAATTGCTCATAATTTGCTTCTCGAAGGAAAAATTGGATAATAATTCGCCAAAAAATGCGAAATTTTGTGAGCATTATAACGAAAAAAAACCTTTTTTCTATCAATCCACAAAGGAAATATTGTAAACTAGAGCATTAATTTTTAGTGTAGAGATCGATTATGTTAATCAATAAAGCTAAACGAGCAGAACAAAATTTAAAAAATTTGCCTTTTCTTCCTTTACAGGCTGAACAGGTTGAGTTTCTGTTTAGTCCGCTTGAATTCAAAGCACAAATTATAGAATTAATTCGCCAAGCTAAAAAACGCATTTACGTGACAGCACTTTATTGGCAAAAAGATGAAGCGGGACAAGAAATTCTCAATGAAATTTATCGCGTAAAACAAGATCATCCAGAATTGGATGTGAAAATTTTAGTAGATTGGCATCGCGGACAACGCAATTTACTCGGTGCAGAAAAATCTGCCACTAACGCTGATTGGTATTGTGAACAACGCCAAACCTATCAACTTCCCGATGAACCAAATATGTTCTTCGGTGTGCCTATTAATACCCGTGAAGTCTTCGGTGTATTGCATATTAAAGGCTTTGTGTTTGATGATACCGTACTTTACAGCGGTGCAAGTATCAATAACGTGTATTTACAACAACAAGATAAATACCGTTACGACCGCTATCAAAAAATTCACAATGCGGCACTTGCCGACTCTATGGTGAATTTCATCAATGATTATTTATTGGATTTCAGTGCGGTACATCCATTAGATGTGGCTAATCGCCCTCGCACCAAAGAAATTCGTAGTGCAATAAAAGCTTACCGTAAAAACTTATCTGCCCATGCGGAATATCAGTTGGAAAGTGCGGTTGGTTTTTCCGATGTTTTAACCATTTCACCACTTTTTGGTTTGGGTGCATCGGGCAATGAATTAAACCAAGTTATCGAAGATTTATTCTTACAAGTGCAGGAAAAACTGGTGATTTGTACGCCTTATTTCAACTTCCCTCGCACGTTAAGAAGTAAACTTGCCCGCTTATTAGAACAAGGAAAGCGTGTCGAAATTATCGTGGGTGATAAAGTCGCGAACGATTTCTATATTCCACCAGAGCAGCCATTTAAAATGGCAGGTGCATTGCCTTATTTATATGAAAGCAATCTTCGTCGTTTCTGCGAGAAATTTGATGCTTACATTAAAAATGGCCATTTAACGGTGCGTTTATGGAAAGATGGTGATAACACTTATCACCTCAAAGGGATTTGGGTGGACAATCAGTATATTCTTTTAACAGGGAACAACCTGAATCCTCGTGCATGGCGTTTAGATGCGGAAAATGGATTATTAATCCACGACCCGAAAGAAGAACTTCTGCCACAAGTGGAAAAAGAATTATCGCACATCCGCCAACATACCAAAGTATTGCAAGATTATTCTGAATTAGAAGAATTGACGCAATATCCTGAACCGGTGCAAAAACTGTTGAAGAAATTTGCGCGGATTCAAGCAGATAAATTAGTCAAAATGATTTTATAAACATAAAAATAAGCCGGCAAATGTCGGCTTATTACTTTGATCTTACGCAAAAATATCAACTAACATTGCGCAAGTGAAATAAGTTGTTATAATCGCCCAACTTTTTAATCTTATCGGAGAAATCAATGAACCCAATTTCTTATTGGCAACGCCTAAAAGTTGCATTTCAATATGTGATGCCACAAATCTATATGACACAAGCAGCAGGTTGGTTAGCTAAACAAAAATGGGGCGCAGTGACACATTTTGTGATTAAAGCGTTTGCAAAAAAATACAACATTGATATGAGCATTGCTGAAAAAGAAAAATTCAGTGATTACGCTAGTTTTAATGAATTCTTTATCCGTCCATTAAAAGAAAATGCACGACCAATTAACCAAAATCCAACCGCACTTTGTTGCCCTGCGGATGGCCGTGTAAGTGAATGTGGACACATTGACGATGACCGCCTATTACAAGCGAAAGGTCACTTCTTCAGCTTAAATGATTTATTAGCGGAAGATAAAGATTTAACCGAGACCTTTAAAAATGGGGAATTCATCACCACTTATTTATCACCACGTGATTATCACCGTGTGCATATGCCATGTGATGGTACTCTTCGCAAAATGATTTACGTACCGGGTGATTTATTCTCCGTCAATCCATTTTTAGCGAAACATGTGCCGAACCTCTTCGCACGTAATGAACGTGTGATTTGTGTCTTTGATACTGAATTCGGTACTATGGTACAAATCTTAGTAGGTGCAACAATCACCGCAAGTATCGGTACAGTTTGGGCTGGCGTGATTAATCCGCCACGTTATAACGAAGTGAAAGCCTGGACTTATGAAGGTGAAAGTGCGGTTAAATTAAGCAAAGGTCAAGAAATGGGTTGGTTCCAACTTGGTTCTACCGTGATTAACTTATTCCAAGCCGGCCAAGTGAAAATTGCCGATCATTTAAGTGTTGATGAACCTGTTCGCATGGGTGAAATCTTGGCATTGAAAAAATAGTTTTACAACAAAGGAAAAAACATGACAGCTCAAATTTTTGAACAAGTAAAATTAGAAAGTATTTCTGAAAAAGGCAGCTACGGTATCGGTTTACAAATCGGTCAACAATTAGCAGATAGCCAAATGGATATTTCTGTTGAAGCGGTAGCAAAAGGCATTTTCGATGCCTTAAACCGTAATCAACCAGCATTAGAAATTAATGATTTAATGCATTCCGTTCAAGCGCTTCAAGAACAAGCGGCTGAAGCACAACAAGCGCAATTTAAAGCGATTGAAGAAGAAGGTAAAAAATTCTTAGAAGAAAACGCGAAAAAAGCAGGCGTAAACGTCACTGACAGCGGTTTACAATACGAAATTTTAACCGAAGGTAACGGAAACAAACCATCTGCAACTGATAAAGTACGTGTTCACTACACAGGTACATTACCAGATGGTACCGTATTCGACAGTTCTGTTGCTCGTGGTGCACCAGCTGAATTCCCAGTAAATGGCGTAATTCGTGGTTGGGTTGAAGCATTACAAATGATGCCTGTTGGTTCTAAATGGAAACTCACTATTCCACACGAACTGGCTTACGGTGAACGTGGTGCGGGCGCATCTATCCCACCATTCTCAACCTTAGTGTTTGAAGTTGAATTACTCGATATCCTTTAAAAAGAAAAAGTGCGGTTAATTTTAACCGCACTTTTTTTATTCTTCGTCGTCTTCGCTATAACGATCATCATCGTCATAATCATAGGTTAAGAGAGCATCCTCATCATAACCCTCTATATCAATCTGAACGCCATTTGAGCCTGCATCAAAACCGTTAAACCATGCGGTTCTCAGCTCTTCAGGTACACGTCGGCCACAAAAGTTAATTCGTTTATTCAATTGAGATTGGCTTTGCGCTTGGAAATCTTTTCCTACACGATAACCATCTAAATACCAGTCATCTTTATCATGACAAACCGTCGTATTTAAACGCTTTACGTGTTTGCTCACTGAAATTGGGCTACGATGTTTTACATAATAGCCCTGCGTACAAGCACTTAATAGCCCAACAGCTAAAACGGTCGCTATTAATCTCATGTTGTCTCCTTTTACTACTTAATATCGGGCTATTGCCCTTTTTATGGTTTTATAGACCGACAAAATAAAAGGAAGGTTCAGAAAATATAAGAGATCCGATTTCTATTTTAAGCTATAGCATAATCATGTCATCACGATGTAATGCAACTGCACCATACTCATAACCAAGAATTTGTTCAATTTCTTGGGATTTTTTTCCTTTGATTAATTCCAACGCATCGCTGTTATAACGCGGCATACCGAGTGCAATCACTTTACCTGAGGTATTTTTAATTTTGACGACTTCACCGCGTGAGAAACGTCCTTCTACAGCCGTAATCCCCGCTGGTAGTAACGATTTATTCTGTACTAACATGGCATTTTCAGCACCCTCATCAATGGTCAGCACACCCGCTGATGGTGCGGCAAATAACCACTGTTTACGGCTTTCGAGACGATCTGAATGATGCGCAATAAATTTGGTGCCAATTGGTTTATCGTAGGCTAAATCCACAATCACATCAGGTCGGCTACCTGGCGCAATAATGGTTTCAATGCCCGAACGCGTTGCTACATCTGCCGCAATTATTTTTGTACTCATCCCGCCAGTACCAAGGTTTGTACCGCTACCACCTGCAATAGAACGAATATGATCGGTAATTTGCTCAACCACAGGAATCAATTTCGCATCTGGATTTTTACGAGGATCGCTTTCGAACAAACCTTGTTGATCCGTTAATAAATAAAGTTGTTCCGCTTGCACTAAAATCGCGACTAATGCAGATAAGTTATCATTATCTCCTACTTTTATCTCAGCTGTTGCCACCGCATCATTCTCGTTAATCACAGGAATAATATGATTGTCTAACAGGGCATGTAATGTATCGCGCGCATTTAAAAAACGTTCACGGTCTTCAATATCAGCACGAGTTAATAAAATTTGTCCAATATGAATATCATAAATCGCAAATAATTTTTCCCAGGCTTGAATCAGCTGACTCTGCCCTACTGCAGCTAGAAGTTGCTTTGACGCAATGGTTGGCGGAAGTTGAGGATGATTTAAATAATGCCGTCCTGCTGCAATCGCACCTGATGTCACAATCACGACACGAAAACCCGCTTGATGAAGCTGGGCAATCTGGCGAACAATATCGACCATGTGAGGCGCATTCAATTTTGGGGAACCATGTGTTAATGTGCTAGTACCAAATTTTACGACGATTGTTTTGCGATTTGCCGACATAGTTTGTCCTCAGTGAAAAAATAGAAAAGTGCGGTTAAATTAGCACTAAAATTAATAAAAATCACGAAAAAAACCATCTCAAATTCAGATTTTCTGAATAGCTATGATATAATGCAAAAAAAGAAAAATAGGATAGAAAATATGACATTAAGTTTGATCGTTGCGATAACAAAAAATAACGTCATCGGAAAAGATAATCAAATGCCTTGGCACTTGCCTGCTGATTTAGCCTGGTTTCGTAAAAACACTACGGGAAAACCGGTGATTATGGGCCGTAAAACTTTCGAAAGCATTGGTCGCCCACTACCGAAACGGACTAATATTGTCCTTTCACGCACGCCTTACGAACATGAAGGTGTCATCTGGAAAAATAGTTTTGAAAGTGCGGTCGATTTTGTCAAAGAATTTGATGAAATTATGTTGCTCGGCGGCGGAGAGTTATTTAAACAATATTTACCTAAAGCAGATAAATTGTACCTCACGCAAATTCAAGCAGACATTGACGGTGACACCTTCTTCCCTGAAATTAATTGGGCTGAATGGAACATCGAGTTTGAAGAATATCGCCAAGCGGATGCGGATAATCCCTATGATTGTCGTGTTTTTATTTTGCAGCGTAAGAGAAATAACTTAAAAGCTTAATCTAAACAGATAAAAATCGGGCTAAAACAATGATTGCTTTAGCCCGATTTCTTTTATTTTAAATAACCTTACAAAGATTATTCTAAGCGTTTAGCCATTTCTAACCAATCTGCTTTAAATTCACGACGCATATTGTTGATTGCATCAATAATATCGTGGTGAACTAATTTTTCATTTTGAATACCCACACAGTAGCCACCTTTACCTTGTAGCAATATATCTACCGCATATACGCCCATACGTGAAGCTAAAATACGGTCAAAGGCACAAGGCGAACCACCACGTTGAATATGGCCTAATACGGTTGCACGGGTTTCATGACCTACACGAGCTTCAATTTCACGAGCGAGAGAATGCACGTCAGTGATTAACTCAGTAATCGCAATGATGGCGTGGCGTTTTCCACGAATAATACTGCGCTCAATTTGGCGAATTAATTCTTCACGATTAAATTCCATTTCAGATGCCACGATATATTCACAACCACCTGCGATGCCTGCAGAAATAGTTAAGTCACTACAGTGACGGCCCATGATTTCTACGATAGAAATACGTTGATGAGAACTTGAGGTGTCACGTAAACGGTCGATGGCATCCACCGCTGTTTGTAGCGCAGTTTCATAACCGATTGTGTAATCCGTACCTGCCACATCATTATCAATCGTGCCTGGAATACCCACGCAAGGGAAACCATGTTCTTCTGTGAGCAATTTCGCCCCCATGTAAGAACCATCACCACCGATAACAACTAAAGCATCAATACCATGTGAACGTAAAATTTCTGCACATTTTTCACGTACCGCTGGATCCTTAAATTCAGGGAAACGAGCAGAACCTAAGAATGTACCACCACGGTTAATAATATCTGATACATTATAACGGTTTAACTGTTTGATTTTATTGTTGTATAAGCCTTGATAACCATCATAAATGCCGAATACATCAAGCCCTTCTGCAAGTGCTGCACGCACAACACCACGAATAGCAGCATTCATACCAGGAGCATCACCACCACTGGTTAATACAGCAATTTTTTTAATCATATTTACCTACTTTGAATTCTTAAAAACAATTGGTGCTAAGATTACACCATCCATAATTTCTGCTCTAGCAAAATTTGAAAAATTTACTTGAGATTTGATCTAGTTATACATTTTAGTGATTGAAATAACTTTCACATTTCCAAGAAAGATCGGCTTTTTGTAATGTTTTACTTTCTTTTGCGACAAGATACTTTTGTAAATTTTTCACAATTTTTACTTTGCTTAAGCGCTGAAACTTTTTCATTTCCACTTTTTGGGAATATTGGTATTGCACAAAACCACAATGGGAAATATTTTTCCCTTTCGCAATATCCACCTGCCAAGACGGATTTTGTTCTGTCGGTGCATAAATGACATAGCCGTTTAATTCTGTTGCGGGCTTTTTCGGATTCGTTGAATTGGCACGAATTTTGAAATCTTGCACACCCAAATTACGATACACTTTTTCACGTAATGCTACACGTTGCTCAATAGAACGTGTTACATCCCGATCAAGCAATACTTCAATTTGAGATTTCCAATTTTCCAATGTTTCTGGCTCAGCAATATAAACGTAACGCGCAATCGTATCTAAATCTTGGCTTGCAGTAAGTTTATAGGTTTTACCGTTATACTCAATTTTTTCAGGTGTTTGAAGCTGACTCACTTTTGCCGCACAACCTGAAAGTAAAAGTGCTGTCAACATAACCAGGAATTTATTCATTGATATCTCGCTTAAATACAAATTCTTTTTCAGTAGAGGATGCTGAATCAAACCAATAACCACCAAGGTCAAACTCTTTCAGTTGTTCAACACGTTCCAAACGATTTTGAATGATAAAACGACACATTAAACCACGGGCTTTTTTCGCATAAAAGCTGACCACTTTGTATTTACCATTCTTATTATCTAAGAAAATAGGCTTAATAATTTGTGCCTCTAATTGGCTCTCTTTCACTGATTTATAATACTCGTCTGAAGCCAAATTGATCAAAACACGATCGCCTTGCTCATCAAGCGCTTGTTGTACAGATTTAGTAATGATGTTCCCCCAAAAAGCATAAAGATCTTTTCCTTTTGGATTCGCTAACTTCGTGCCCATTTCCAAGCGGTAAGGTTGCATTAAATCAAGGGGCTTAAGTAAGCCATATAGGCCGGAAAGCATACGTAAATGGCGTTGTGCGAATTGCACATCTTCATCAGATAAGCTATCCGCATCCAAACCAGTGTAAACATCACCTTTGAATGCCCAAATGGCTGCGCGTGAATTTTTTTCGTTGTGAGATTTTGTCCATTCAGCAAAACGAGCGGCATTTAATCCCGCAAGTTTATCGCTGATAGACATTAAGGAAGAAAGATCTTGGGGAGATAATTGACGACAGATTTCAATCAGTTGCTCACTATAATCCGTCAAGTGCGGTTGAGAAACAGGAAGATTTCTGACCGCACTTTCAAAATCTAAGGTTTTTGCCGGGGAAATAATGGCTAACATAGGTTCTCCTTTCTAAAACTGAACCGTATCTTAGCACAGGATAGTCTCCTTACTCTACCCCGTTTATGCTATCCGCTTATAGAGTCCATTCTCATTGACGATTAAGTCTTGTAACTCCAAATCTAATAACTGTACTAAAAGCAAATCCACCGGCAAATTCAATGAAATCGATAAATCATCAAGGCTTATTGGTGTATAACTGATATGTTGATAAAGTTCAGGGTGACTTGGCTCCACAGCTGGTATTTTTGCTGTGAGCGGTTTAGCTATAGACTGATTGATTGGCGTATGTACTGACGGCTGAAAAACAACGCTATGATTGAGGCTATCTAAAATATCTTTAACATTTTCCACCAACATTGCACCTTGCTTAATCAATTTGTGGCAACCTTGACTGTATTCACTTTGAATATTCCCTGGCAACGCAAAAATATCGCGATTTTGTTCTAAGGCATAACGTGCCGTAATCAATGAACCGCTTTTCTCCGTGGCTTCAATCACTAATGTTCCCAATGAAAGTCCACTAATAATACGATTGCGACGAGGAAAATTTTCGGCTATCGGTGCTTGCGTAGGGATAAATTCAGAAACTAACGCGCCGTTATTCTCGATAATTTGATCCGCTAATCGTCGGTGTTTAGCAGGATAAATATGCTCTAATCCACTGCCCAATACGGCAATGGTCTGTCCTTGAATATCCACCACAGCTTGATGACTAAATCCATCAATACCTAATGCAAGCCCACTCGTCACCGTCAATCCTGCGAGAGAAAGCTCTGTCGCAAAATATTTTGCCCAATATTCACCGTAAGCCGAACAATAGCGGCTCCCAACCATAGCGATTTGCTGTGCAGAAAGTGCGGTCAAATTGCCTTTCACAAATAATAAAGGCGGAAAGCCACTAATTTGTTTGAGTAAAAAAGGATACTCATCTGAAAAACAGTGAATTAAATGATGGCCTTCTTTTTCTGCCCAGCTCAAAGCGGGCTCAATGAATTTCATTTCAGGCTGAAACCAACGACGAATCTGCAAAGTATTCCAGCCCATTTGTTGAAATACAACTTCATTATAATTTAATAAGTCTTCTATACCTACATGGGCTAGAATTTGTTGAATTCGCACACTACCTAATTTGGGTACTTGTGACAACCGCAATAAAATCGACGCAAAATCGCTCATTTATTCTCTCCTTTAAAAAGTGAATTATGGCGAGATTGGTGTCAAAAAATGAAAATTTTGTCTTAATTCTGCGATTCAGATCGCAAAAAGCGAAAAAATTTTAGAAAAAATCTGCATACCAGAAACAAGGAATAAAACAGGACAAAAATGGCTTCTTAAAAGCCATTTTTAGAGATAAATTTCGAACAATGGTTTATATTTAGAGAAATAAACTTTTAAGATTATGGTGAGATATTCATTTTAGATATAAATCACTGATAAATGATTTGACAGCAAAACTTTTATCCGTAATATGAACATCGTTTTACAGAATTTTTTACAGGATTATCTTTTTATGTACCAAGCTGTGTCTTTATCTCTCAACCTCCTGCTCTCACATTCTTTGTGCGGCTAAGTTGTGGATAAAAAACACCTTTATGTAAAAAATCTATTATCAACCCGCACTTTTAAGATTGCGGGTTTTTTCGTTTTAAAATCACGGTAAAAATGACCGCACTTTGAGTGATAAAAGAAGGAAAATACTATGACAGATCGCGTTATTATTTTTGATACCACCTTGCGTGATGGCGAACAAGCATTAAAAGCAAGTTTAACCGTTAAAGAGAAATTACAGATTGCTTTAGCGCTTGAACGTCTAGGCGTGGATGTGATGGAAGTCGGTTTCCCGGTTTCTTCTCAAGGTGATTTTGAATCCGTTCAAACCATTGCACGCCATATCAAAAATAGTCGTGTTGCGGCACTTTCCCGTGCGGTAATTAAAGATATTGATGCTGCAGCTGAAGCCTTAAAAGTGGCAGAAGCGTTTCGTATCCATACATTTATTGCAGTTTCAGCATTACACGTTGAAGCCAAATTAAAACGTACCTTTGATGATGTGGTTGAAATGGCTGTAGCAGCAGTAAAACATGCACGTAACTATACTGACGATGTAGAATTTTCTTGCGAAGATGCAGGCCGTACCGGTATCGACAATATTTGTCGTATTGTTGAAGCTGCAATTAATGCAGGTGCAACAACTGTAAATATTCCTGACACTGTTGGTTTCTGCTTACCTAATCAATTCGGCAATATTATTGCTGAAGTACGTAACCGCGTACCAAATATCGATAAAGCTGTGATTTCCGTACATTGCCACAATGACTTAGGTATGGCAACCGCTAACTCCTTAACTGCTGTACAAAATGGTGCACGCCAAATTGAATGTACCATTAATGGCATTGGCGAACGTGCGGGTAACACTTCACTTGAAGAAGTGGTGATGGCAATGAAAGTGCGTCAAGAATTCATGGGCGTGGATACACGTATCAACACACAAGAAATTCATCGTGTCAGCCAAATGGTGAGCCAACTTTGTAATATGCCAATCCAACCGAATAAAGCGATTGTAGGTTCGAATGCTTTCGCACATTCATCCGGTATTCACCAAGATGGTATGTTAAAAAACCAAAATACCTACGAAATCATGTCACCAGAAACTATTGGCTTGAAGAAAGAGAAATTGAACTTAACTGCACGTTCTGGTCGCGCAGCCGTGAAAGGTCATATGGCAGATATGGGTTACACCGAGCAAGATTACGATTTGGATAAATTGTACGAATCTTTCTTGAAATTGGCAGACAAAAAAGGCCAAGTGTTCGATTATGACTTGGAAGCGTTGGCGTTTATCGACATGCAACAAGGTGATGAAGATCGTTTAGTATTAGATAAACTTTCTGCACACTCCACTAAAGAATATCCAGCAACTGCATTTGTTCAAGTGGAATTGGATGGCAATAAATTAAGCACGTCGTCAATTGGGGGGAACGGTCCTGTCGATGCGGTTTACAATGCCATCTTGAACTTAACTGGCTTAGAAATCAAAATGTCTCACTATAATTTAACCGCGAAAGGCGAAGGTGCCGAAGCGTTAGGTCAGGTGGATATCGTGGTAGAACATGAAGGCCGTAAATTCCACGGTGTTGGTTTAGCTACTGACATTGTTGAATCATCAGCCCTTGCCTTAGTTCACGCGATCAACGCGATTTATCGTTCTCATAAAGTAGCTAATATCAAAGGCAACAAACATCATTAATCTATTGAGTTCCCCTCTTTAGCAAAGAGGGGGTAGGGAGATTTGGCAGAAGTAACATCAACCTCAGTAGTAAATTTTATATTGTTAAAATCTCCCCCAGCCCCTCTTTACAAAAGAGGGGAGAAAATTAACCGCACTTTAGTGTGAAAGAAATAGGAAAAATAATATGCAATCATACAACATCGCTGTTCTACCGGGAGACGGTATTGGTCCAGAAGTGATGGCTGAAGCCATTAAAGTATTGAACAAAGTCCAAGAAAAATTCGGTTTCAAACTTAACTTTAACGAGTTTTATGTGGGTGGTGCCGCAATTGATAATTGTGGTTGCCCATTACCGGCAGAAACCTTAAAAGGTTGTGATGATGCGGATGCAATTTTGTTTGGCTCTGTAGGTGGCCCGAAATGGACAAATTTACCACCAGATCAACAACCGGAACGCGGTGCATTATTGCCATTGCGTAAACATTTCAAATTATTCTGCAATCTTCGTCCTGCAACCCTTTATAAAGGACTCGAAAAATTCTGTCCATTACGTGCAGATATTGCAGCGAAAGGATTTGATATGGTGGTTGTGCGTGAATTAACGGGCGGGATTTATTTCGGTCTGCCTAAAGGCCGTGAAGGTGAAGGTGCACAAACCAAAGCATTCGATACTGAAGTTTATTACAAATATGAAATCGAACGCATTGCACGTGCGGCTTTTGATGCGGCAATGAAACGTCGTAAACATGTGACTTCTGTGGATAAAGCGAACGTATTACAAGCTTCAATCTTATGGCGTGAAACTGTGACTGAAGTGGCGAAAGATTACCCTGAAGTCACCTTAGATCATATTTATATCGACAATGCGACCATGCAGTTAATCAAAGCGCCTGAATCTTTCGATGTACTCCTCTGCTCTAACATTTTCGGTGATATTATTTCTGATGAAGCCGCGATGATCACAGGTTCTATGGGGATGTTGCCATCTGCTAGCTTAAACGAAGAAGGTTTCGGCTTATATGAGCCTGCTGGCGGTTCTGCACCAGATATCGCAGGCAAAGGCATTGCCAACCCAATCGCACAAATTCTTTCTGCGGCGATGATGTTGCGTTATAGCTTCAACTTAAATGAAGCAGCGGATGCCATTGAAAATGCCGTACAAAAAGTCTTAGCAAGTGGTCACCGTACGGGAGATTTAGCGGATGATTCTGCACCTGTTTCAACTGCAGAAATGGGCACATTAATCGCTAACGCAATCTAATAAAAAACAATTAAAGTACGGTTTAAAAACACTCTAAAATTTGACCGCACTTGCTACTCTAACGAATTGAGAAAAATTATGGCAAAAACTCTTTACGAAAAATTATTCGATGCCCACGTGGTATACGAAGCTGAAGGCGAAACGCCGATTTTATATATTAACCGTCATTTAATCCATGAAGTGACCAGTCCACAAGCCTTTGACGGTTTACGTGTTGCAGGCCGCCAAGTACGCCAAGTGAGCAAAACTTTCGGTACCATGGATCACAGTATTTCTACTCAAGTACGAGATGTGAACAAACTTGAAGGCCAAGCGAAAATTCAAGTATTAGAGCTCGCAAAAAACACAAAAGCGACTGGTATTCAATTGTTCGATATGACCACAAAAGAACAAGGTATCGTGCATGTCATGGGGCCGGAACAAGGCTTAACCTTACCGGGCATGACTATCGTTTGTGGTGACTCTCATACCGCTACCCACGGTGCGTTCGGTGCTTTGGCATTTGGTATTGGTACATCTGAAGTAGAACACGTATTAGCCACACAAACCTTAAAACAAGCCCGCGCAAAAAATATGAAAATTGAAGTGCGCGGCAAAGTGGCGCCAGGCATTACCGCAAAAGACATTATTCTTGCCATTATCGGTAAAACCACCATGGCAGGCGGTACAGGCCATGTGGTGGAATTCTGTGGTGAAGCTATTCGTGACCTTTCTATGGAAGGCCGTATGACCGTTTGTAATATGGCGATTGAAATGGGGGCAAAAGCAGGTTTAATCGCACCAGATGAAACCACTTTCGAATACTTAAAAGGTCGTCCACATGCACCGAAAGGTAAAGATTGGGATGATGCAGTTGCTTATTGGAAAACCTTAAAATCCGATGATGATGCGAAATTTGACACGGTTATCACATTAGAGGCCAAAGACATTGCACCACAGGTAACTTGGGGAACAAACCCAGGCCAAGTAATCGGTATCGATCAGCCAGTGCCAAATCCAGCAGAAATGACGGATCCCGTGACTCGTGCTTCAGCAGAAAAAGCCTTAAATTATATTGGCTTAGACGCTAACACTGATTTAAAAGAAATTCCAGTAGATCAAGTATTTATCGGTTCTTGTACTAATGCTCGTATCGAAGATCTACGTGCCGCTGCTGCTGTCATGAAAGGCCGTAAAAAAGCTGACAATGTAAAACGTATTTTAGTCGTGCCAGGTTCCGGTTTAGTGAAAGAACAAGCGGAAAAAGAAGGCTTGGATAAAATCTTTATCGAAGCGGGCGCTGAATGGCGTAATCCAGGCTGTTCAATGTGCTTAGGGATGAACGATGACCGTTTAGGTGAATGGGAACGCTGTGCTTCTACATCAAACCGTAACTTTGAAGGTCGCCAAGGCCGTAATGGGCGTACCCATTTAGTAAGTCCTGCGATGGCAGCGGCAGCGGGAATGTTCGGTAAATTCGTTGATATTCGTGACGTCACATTAAACTAAGGAGCAGAAAATGGCAGGATTTAAACAACTTTCAGGCCTAGTAGTGCCATTGGATGCGGCAAACGTGGACACGGATGCGATTATTCCAAAACAATTTTTACAAGCCATTACCCGCGTAGGTTTCGGCAAACACTTATTCCACGAATGGCGTTATTTGGATGTAGAAGGCACCAAGCCAAATCCAGATTTCGTATTGAATTATCCTCAATATCAAGGTGCGACCATTTTATTAGCACGTAAAAACCTTGGCTGTGGTTCTTCTCGTGAACATGCACCTTGGGCGTTAGCTGATTACGGTTTCAAAGTGATGATCGCACCAAGTTTTGCGGATATTTTCTACAACAACAGCTTAAATAACCACATGTTACCAATTCGTTTAAGCGAAGAAGAAGTGGAAGAAATCTTCCAATGGGTATGGACAAATGAAGGCAAACAAATTCATGTGGATTTGGAAGCCATGACAGTGACCGTAGGCGACAAAGTTTATACCTTTGAACTGGATGAATTCCGCCGTCATTGTTTATTAAACGGCTTGGATAACATCGGTTTGACGTTACAACACGAAGATGCCATCAGCGAATACGAAAAAAATATTCCGGCATTTTTACGTTAATCAGTTTTTTTACTCGGACAGCAAATATTGCTAACCATTCGGCGGACAATTTGTCCGCCTTTCTTTTCTTTAAATTAATTATCTCGTTAATATTTAACCTTTCCTAAAAATTCTTTTTTGACAGGTTTCAAATCTGGAAGGGTAAATATTTCACGATACTTAAGTGTTGGGAAAGTACGAGCATCATCATCAGCAAGTAACATATGCTCTATAATCATTTTATTTCCCTCTTGTTTATATCTATTTATATCCCCTACATGTTGATTGCTATCCTCTACTTTAGCTGGATATAAATCACTTCTATAAGTCAAAAGATGAACTAATTCAAATGCTGGCCCTGCATTCCCCGTGCCGCATGTAACATCCTTAACCATGAAAACAAAAGCATGATAACCGTTATTATCTATTTCAGGTACATACATTACTCGTTTGGCTTTTTCTTTATTAGATAATTTTTCATAATCAGTGTCCCAAAGACAATATTTTGCTTTCATATAACGAGCGGCAGTATTAAATGCTTGTATTTTTCTTTTTTCAATAATCTGTATTTCAGTATCATTATCCTTTATTTCAGGTTCAGCTTCTGAGCTAGGTAACATTTTTACATTTGTATCAGCATTTGATACATCTATAAAATCACTTGCCATAACATCACTTAAAGAAATAAAAATTAAAAAAAACGAAATTAAAAATTTTCTACACATAATGGACCTCAATAAATAAATGGTTATATTCTTTTTAAAAAAATCTGTTGTCAATACTGTAATAAAAATTTATTTATTTTCAAAGATAAAGTATTCGACGTATTGGATTTGACACTTATTCTTCTACCCCCTATCATCTCCCTACTATCTTTAGCTTTACGGAACTTTAATTATGCTGAATAAAAATGCTCAACTCAAACAAGCCCTTGACCAACGCATCCTCATTTTAGATGGTGCGATGGGAACCATGATCCAAAAATACAAACTCACCGAGGCTGATTTTAGAGGCGAGCGTTTTAAAGAAAGTGCGGTTGATTTACGTGGCAATAATGACTTGCTCACTTTAACCCAACCCCTGTTAATTTCTGCCATTCATGAGAAATATTTAGCCGCAGGCGCCGATATTATTGAAACCAATACCTTCAGTTCTACCACCATTGCGCAAGCGGATTATGATTTACAGTCTATTGCCTACGAACTGAATTTTGCTGGGGCAAAACTAGCCCGTTTAGCTGCGGATAAATACAGCGCACCAGAAAAACCTCGCTTTGTTGCAGGTGTGTTAGGGCCAACCAACCGCACCGCCTCTATTTCTCCCGATGTAAATGACCCGGGTTTTCGTAATGTGACCTTTATGGAATTAGTGGATGCCTACGCCGAAGCAACCAAAGGGTTAATTGAAGGTGGAGCTGATTTAATCATGATCGAAACCATTTTCGACACGTTAAACGCAAAAGCTGCCATTTTCGCCATTGAAACAGTATTTGAAGAATTAGGTGTAGAATTGCCGATTATGATTTCCGGCACGATTACCGATGCTTCCGGCCGTACGCTTTCAGGGCAAACCACAGAAGCATTCTACAACTCGCTTCGCCATGCCAAACCGCTCACTTTCGGTTTGAACTGTGCGCTCGGCCCGAAAGAACTTCGCCAATATGTTGAACAACTGTCTAAAATCAGCGAAACCTATGTGTCTGTTCACCCGAATGCGGGCTTGCCGAATGCTTTTGGTGGCTATGATTTAGGCGCGGAAGAGATGGCGGCACATCTTAAAGAATGGGCTGAAAGTGGCTTTGTGAACATTGTCGGCGGTTGTTGTGGTACAACGCCAGAACATATCAAAGCCTTTGCCGATGCCATGCAAGGTATTGCGCCACGTAAATTGCCTGAAATTAAAACTGCGATGCGTTTATCAGGCTTAGAACCACTAAATATTGATGATGAAAGCCTATTCGTAAACGTGGGCGAACGTAATAACGTGACAGGTTCGGCTAAATTCAAACGTTTAATTAAAGAAGACAAATTTGCTGAAGCCATTGAAATTGCTATCGACCAAGTAGAAAACGGTGCACAAGTGATCGACGTCAATATGGACGAAGCCTTATTAGACGGCAAAAAATGCATGACCCGTTTCCTCAATATTATGGCGACCGAGCCTGATGCCGCTAAAGTGCCAGTCATGATCGACTCATCTAAATGGGAAGTGATTGAGGCTGGTTTGCAGTCGGTACAAGGTAAACCGATTGTGAACTCTATTTCGTTGAAAGAAGGCGAAGAAATCTTTGTCGAACACGCTAAACTGGTGCGTAAATACGGCGCAGCCGTAGTGGTTATGGCATTCGATGAAGTGGGACAAGCCGATACCGAAGATCGCAAAGTAGAAATCTGTACCCGTGCCTATAACATTTTAGTCAATCAACTTGGCTTCCCACCAGAAGATATTATTTTCGACCCGAACATTTTCGCCATTGGTACGGGGATTGAAGAACACAACAACTACGGCGTGGATTTCATCAATGCCACTGGTCGCATCAAACGTGCGCTACCACATGCGAAAATCTCGGGCGGGGTGTCGAATGTGTCTTTCTCATTCCGTGGTAACAACGTGATGCGTGAAGCGATTCACGCTGTCTTCCTCTATCACGCCATCAAACAAGGCATGGATATGGGGATTGTGAATGCAGGACAACTGGCAATTTATGACGATCTCGATCCTGAATTGCGTGAAATCGTGGAAGATGCGGTATTAAACCGCAGCCCCGATGCCACTGAAAAACTACTCGATATTGCAGAAAAATATCGCAATCAAGGCAACGATGAAAGTGCGGTCGATTCTGTGGCTGAATGGCGCACTTGGCCGGTTGAAGAACGTTTAAAACACGCGCTGGTGAAAGGGATTACCACTTACATTGTGGAAGATACAGAAGAAGCCCGCCAAACATTACCAAGCCCATTAGATGTGATTGAAGGCCCGTTGATGGCGGGCATGGACGTAGTCGGCGATTTATTCGGTGACGGTAAAATGTTCCTGCCACAAGTGGTGAAATCTGCACGCGTGATGAAACAATCTGTGGCGTATTTAGAGCCATTTATCAACGCCACCAAACAAAAAGGTTCAAGCAACGGTAAAGTGGTGATTGCAACCGTAAAAGGCGACGTGCACGACATCGGTAAAAACATCGTAAGCGTGGTAATGCAATGTAATAACTTTGAAGTGATTGACTTGGGCGTGATGGTGCCGGCGGACAAAATCATTCAAACCGCTATTGATGAAAAAGCGGACATCATCGCGTTAAGTGGTTTGATTACCCCTTCTTTAGATGAGATGGAATACTTCTTAGGTGAAATGACTCGTTTAGGTTTAAATCTGCCTGTGATGATCGGCGGTGCGACCACATCTAAAGAACATACTGCAATTAAACTTTATCCAAAATATAAAGAACACGGCGTATTTTATACTTCAAATGCCTCTCGTGCGGTGACAGTGTGTGCGACATTAATGAACCCTGAAAGCCGTGCAGCATTGTGGGAACAATTTAAAAAGGATTACGAGAAAATCCAACAATCTTTCTCTAACCGTAAACCACTGCGTAAACAGCTTAGTATTGAAGAAGCACGTGCAAACCGCTTTGATGGCTTTAGTGGTGAATGGGCTGATTACGTGCCGCCAACACCAAACCAAACGGGCATTGTGGAATTCAAAAATGTACCGATTGCCACATTACGTAAATTTATCGACTGGTCGCCATTCTTCCGCATTTGGGGCTTAATGGGCGGCTACCCTGATGCCTTTGATTATCCGGAAGGCGGCGAAGAAGCTCGCAAAGTGTGGAACGATGCACAAGTGGTATTAGATGAATTAGAGCAAAACCATAAACTCAACCCAAGCGGTATTTTAGGTATATTCCCTGCAGAACGTGTGGGCGATGATGTGGTGCTTTTCTCTGATGAAGAACATACTCAACCAATTGGTACGGCTTACGGCCTACGCCAACAAACGGAACGTGGCAAAAACAGCAAAAGCCCGTTTAACTTTGCCTTAAGCGACTTTATTGCCGATCGCGAAAGCGGCAAAAAAGACTGGATGGGGATGTTCGCCGTCTGTGCGGGTATTGAAGAAATGGAATTAGTGGAAGGCTATAAAGCGGCAGGCGATGACTACAACGCTATCTTGTTACAAGCTGTGGGTGACCGCTTAGCGGAAGCCATGGCTGAATACTTGCACTTTGAGCTCCGCACCCGCATTTGGGGCTACACGCAAGAAGAATTCGACAACCAAGGTTTAATCAATGAAAACTATGTCGGCATCCGCCCTGCACCAGGTTATCCAAGCTGCCCAGAACATACTGAAAAAGCCTTGATTTGGGATTTATTAGAAGTCGAACAACGTATCGGCATGAAGCTCACTGAAAGCTACGCCATGTGGCCAGCCGCTTCCGTCTGTGGTTGGTACTTCACTCACCCCGCAAGCAACTATTTCACTTTAGGTCGCATTGATGAAGACCAAGCTCAAGCTTATGCTAAACGTAAAGGCTGGGATGAGAGAGAGATGATGAAGTGGTTGGGTGTGGCGATGAAGTAAAAACTTATTGAAAATTAACCGCTTGTAGGGTGGGATTTATCCCACCTTTTATTAAATGGATAACTAATATGAAAAAACTTCCTAATATATACCAGCATCTATTTCCTCTAAATAACTTTCAAACTATAAAGGAATATTTTGAATATTTTATTTTTAGAAAGAATATTGCTAACTTAGATAACCCTTTGTCTAATTCTAGTAATAGAAAACTCTGGTTAGAAGATTATCCTACACTTGATTGTTTCCCAAAAACTTTAAGCTACATTGATGATCCAAATTCCTTTCCTTTATCAGAAGTGGCTAAAGAATTAGCCAATGTAGAATTGTATTTACCTAAAAATGAAATACTGTTTCACTCAGGTAACTTACCGAATAAAGTTTCTTTAGCTATAGGACAGGAATTCCAATTAAAGGAGATATTCTCTGCAACATTAGATCCCTATATTGCGAATGTACATGATAGTAATGATGATACCTACTGGTATATACAAATTAAAAATGAGAGTATTAGATGCCTACCTATTCCAGATGAATATGGAGAGTATGAAGTTATTATCTTAGATTCTCCGATAGCTAAAATTGTTGATATAAAAACTGCTCAAAGAGATGCCATGTGGCAAGAAGGTGTACATTATAAACCAGAAACTAAGACTATCATTTCTGTTGATTTATATTAATTAACCTTCGGTTGGAACTTATCCTCCCAATAAGCAGATATGTCACTCTTAGCAAGATTGACGAAAGACAAGCTCAAGATTATGCCAAACGAAAAGGTTGGGATGAGAGAGATTATGAACTAGTCGGATGTGGCGATAAAGTGAAGTTTATTACAATTTAGACTCCCTTTAATTGCTAAATGGCAATTTTACGATGCATCTATATTTAAAATATACTATGGGAAAATATAAAACCCACCACCTAATTATTAAAATATTAATACATGTTTTTTTAGGTCTATTACTACCAATAATACTTAGCTGTTTTATGGGGTATGAAATTATTATTTATTATATTTTATTAATAATATTAATTACAATCCTAGGAAAACTTATGCATGTTCTGTTTGAAAACCCATGCATAATTTTTGCTTCCAGTATAATAATTCTAGTTATGGCTGGCTCTCTCCGTATGCTAAACATAAATAACTACCATATAACAATTAAATTTATTGAAGAACTAGGAAAAAGTACCGCTAATGCTCTAAAGTTTTTAGTTAACAACCCAGATTTTTCCTGTAATAAACTTTGCAATTTTTTTATTGAATACTTAATTGAAAACATTGCATACCTAGAATTTATAATATTTCATGTCATTGTATTACTCCCTTTATTTACAGTATATAAAATATCTAGAAAAATAATCAATCTTCTAAAAAATAATGTAAAAATAGAATGAAATTTATTCTAATGTTAACTAAGCAGTCTTTTTGCTCATATCTAATTTGAATTAGATATGAGCAAAAAGACTGCTTAAACTTTACCTCTTAACTATACATAACCAATATCATCCCTTGCACAATCTCCAATTTCCGCTATTATACTCCCTTTGTCATTCACTCTACTCTCGGAACTTTATCGATGAATAAATTTAAATTAGCATTACTGACGGCGGCATTCGTAGGTTTGTTTGCTTGTACAACAACACAACAACCAAAGAAAACCGTTAAAACACGATACCTTAAAAATAACATTAGCCAAGCAGAATTAAACAATCCAAAAGACTACAAGCGTTATTATTATTCTTGCCGTAATTCAGAAACAGGTTCGAATTCTTATTTAACCACTTACTTCCCGCTTTCAAGAGAAAGCCGCATGAAAGATAACTTTGGTATTTATTTCCAATTAGATGGTGGAAAAGCAGTGCCGTTTGATCATGTGGAAAATCGTACCTTAAATGCACGTGGAAATCGCTTTGAAGTGATTTATCGCTCTTACGAGCCGATTGATGGCAGTTATGTTGATTTAATCGCACGTGAAAATAATTCCGTGTATTACAAGAATAATCAAGGCATGAGAAGTGCTTGGTTAAACTGTCGAGAAGGCTAAGTCTCACTGAAAGTGCGGTCATTTTTAGACGCATTTTTCCAAACAAAAAAGCACGAGGTTAAACTCGTGCTTTTTCTTTTTTATTTCGATTATGCTTTTGCTTGTGCGCGTTTCACAAAAACGACTGAAAGCGTGAATGCCACCACAAATGAAATCACCATACCGATGCTATACATCGCAAGGCTATCTGGTTTAATAGATGGAATACCTAAGAAACCTGCTGCGCCTAATGCAATGGCTTTTACATTGAAGAATGCGATAAAGGCACTCGCTAAGCCTGAACCAATCATCGCCGCAAAGAAAGCTTGACGATAACGTAGGTTCACCCCGAACATCGCCGGTTCAGTAATCCCTAATAATGCAGAGATACCAGATGGCACCGCTAAACCGCGTACTTTTGGATCTTTTAATGCCACGGCCACACCTAAACAAGCTGCACCTTGTGCGATGTTTGACATTGCGGCGATTGGGAAAATAAAGGTACCGCCAGTATTGGCCATTTCAGCCAATAATTGTGTTTCAACCGCAATGAAGGTTTGGTGCATACCCGTGATAACGATTGGTGCATAGAATGCCCCGAAGATCGCCCCACCAACAAAACCTAAAGTGTCATATAACCAAGTTAAGCCCGATGCAATTAGTGAACCTGCTTCACGACCAATTGGACCGATTACGGTAAACGCTAAGAAGCCCGCAATAAAGAGCGAGAATAATGGGGTAATGAGGTTATCTAAGTAAGAAGGCACAAACTTACGGAAGGTTTTTTCTAAGGTTGCTAATACCCAAGCAGAAACTAATGTTGGGATAACGGTGCCTTGATAGCCGACTTTTTCAATTTCAAGACCGAATACATTCCAGTATTGGATTTTGCCTTGAGCAAGGGTTAATGCGTAGTTCCAACCGTCTGCTAATGCAGGGTGAACTAATAACATCCCAAGCGCCGCCCCTAAGAATGGGTTACCGCCGAATTTACGAGTCGCAGAGAAACCAAGTAATACTGGTAAGAACACAAACGGTGCGTTCGCGATGGTATTAATAAAATCCACCAAATCCGCAAGACCTGGGTGCATATCAATCACACTCAACTCATCAACGAAGAAACCTTTCGCTGTAAGCATGGAGTGAATACCCATTAACAAACCGCCTGCTACGATTGCCGGAATGATTGGCACGAAAATATCCGCTAAGCCTTTCACCAAACGTTGCAATAAGTTTTGATTGCCTGACGCTGCTTCTGCCACATCGGCTTTGCTCACATCGCCGATACCAAGTAATTTGGTGAGTTCCGCATGGACTTTATTCACCGTACCAGAACCAAAGATAATTTGATATTGACCCGCGACAGCAAACTGCCCTTTCACGCCTTCAATGTTATCAATACCTTCTTTGTCCACTTTGCTTTCATCATTTAGCACAATACGTAAACGCGTTGCACAATGTGCTGCGGTGGCGATGTTTTCTTTACCACCAAGCTTATCAATCACTTGCTGGGCGATTTGAGGGAAGTTCATAGTGCTCTCCTAATGGGTTTCTAGAAAAAGAAAATCGACAGATTGTAACCAAAACAGGGGATAATAACTAGCTATTCAAGCAAATTTTAGACGAAAAAAAACCGACTTGATTAAGTCGGTTTATATTTGGTGCTCTGGGCGAGACTTGAACTCGCACGGCCTGCGGCCACTACCCCCTCAAGATAGCGTGTCTACCAATTCCACCACCAGAGCGTTTATTCTGTTTTTATTCCTTATTGCGGAATATCGTTATTTTTGTTTTCAACTGCTGGAGCAGCTTGTTGTTGCTGTTGTTGAACTTGTTCAGCAGTTTGAGATAAATCGTCGAACGAACCTTTTTGTACGTTGCCACGATGAGAGTTGATATTACCCAACACTAAAGCAATCACAAAAAAGCCAGTTGCTAAGATTGCGCTGGTACGGGTTAAGAAGTTACCTGCACCTGCAGAACCAAACATGGTACCTGATGCACCGCCGCCAAATGACGCACCCGCGTTCGCACCTTTACCTTGTTGAACAAGGATAAAGCCGATTAAGGCGATACAAACTAATACATAAATAAATAATAAAATATTGTACATTATTCTTTCTTCTCTAAATTGCGATTCCGCAAGAAAACTGGGAGCAAATGTTATATAAAATTCATGCTTTTCGCAAGCGCTTTCCCATTTTTTTTACTTAATTGTATTAAGTTTAATCAATTTTCAGCGTTTAAATCTTCCGATTTTTTGACCGCTCTTTTTCGTTTCGTTGCTGGTGTGCTTAAACCTTTTGAAATCTGACTTAAACGACGTAATGCAGTGAAATCAACAAAACGCACTAAATCCGGCAACATTTGATTAAGCGTAAACATAAATTGCTGATAACTCGCCTGTTTTTGACTGATATCCGTTAATTGCGCTTCCCAATGTGCTGTCATATCAGGTTGTGTAGCAATATCAGGTAAAGCAGAAATGAGGATCCGCCCCGTTTCTGTGCTGTGAATATTGCGTCCTTTTTTGGTCAAAAAGCCTCGTTTAAACAGCAATTCAATAATGCCCGCACGGGTGGCTTCCGTGCCAAGTCCATCCGTTTCACGCAGAATTTTTTTCAATTCTTTATCTTGCACAAAGCGCGCAATCCCTGTCATTGCCGAAAGCAATGTCGCATCAGTAAACGGTTTCGGCGGTTGCGTTTTTTTACTCACCACTTCGCCTCGTTCACAATACAGGATCTGCCCTTTCTTGACGATCGGCAATAACGGCTCTTGATTTTCATCTTCGTCTTCTTTGCCAAGCAACTCTTTCCACCCTGCAGTTTGCAAGTTACGCGCTTGTGCCACAAAAGTACCGCCCGCAATACTTAAGGTAATTTTGCTTTTACGATATTCCGCATCTGGACAGAATTGCAATAAATACTGGCGGGCAATCAATTCATAAATACGCTGTTCATCAATGCTTAGATTTATCGAGCGTGTGTTAGCCGTCGGAATAATCGCATGGTGCGCTTCCACTTTTTTATCATTCCAACAACGATTACGTTGCTCAGTGTCTACCACCGATGGCAAAGTTTGATAAGTCTGACAATGCTGTGAAATCGCATTCATCACTTTATGTCGTTCAGCAAAATGCTCTTCCGGCAAATAGCGACAATCAGAACGTGGATAAGTAATCAAACGATGGGTTTCATATAAACGTTGACAGGTATCCAACACGCTTTGCGCTGACATGCCAAACCGTTTTGCCGCATCAATCTGCAATGCTGATAAGGAATAAGGCAAAGGGGCGGTTTCTTTTTCTCGCTTATCCACATATTCGGTCACTTCGGCAGGTTGATCGGTAATGCGTTTCACCACATTTTCGGCTAAGCCTAAAGACAGCACCCGGCCATCTTCATCTTGGTAATCTTCACAAGCTTTACTTGGTTGCCAAAGTGCAGAAAAAAATGCGGTTGGATTTTCAGACGTTTTTTCGTCTTTCACCCATGCCAACACTTCATAGAAATCTTTGGGTTGGAAATGTTCAATTTCCAAATCACGGCGAACAATCAAGCCTAATACGGGGGTCTGTACTCGCCCAACGGAAAGCACGCCATCATAACCCGCTTGGCGACCGCGAATGGTATAAGCACGGGTCATATTAATGCCATAAAGCCAATCGGCACGCGCACGCGCCAGTGCAGAGGTGGCTAATGGGATAAAATTACGGTTAGGTTGGAGTTTTTGTACCGCTTTTTCGACCGCACTTGGGTTAAGATCGCTAATCAAACAACGTAAAATGCCATCACGTTTTTCGGCGGATAAATTGGCATAACTAAACACTTCATCCACTAGCAACTGCCCTTCTCTATCCGGGTCACCCGCGTTAACTAAAACATCGGCTTGATGAATCAGTTTTTCCACCACGGAAAGTTGTTTTTTGACTTCTTTTCGCGGCAACAGAATCCATTTTTCAGGAATGATGGGTAAATGTTCTAAACGCCATTGTTTAAATTTCGGATCGTAGGCATCCGGTTCTGCCTGTTCGAGCAAATGCCCCACGCACCAAGTCACGACATCATCATTGCCGCATTTAATAAAACCATCACCCCGTTGATGAGGTTTTGGTAATACATCAGCAATAGCTCGCCCAAGACTGGGTTTCTCGGCAATAAACAGGCGCATAAGATTAGTCGATCTGACGACGACCTAAGAAAGAATGGGTTAGGGTGGTGCCGTCCACGGTTTCTAATTCCCCACCGACAGGGATCCCATGGGCAATACGGCTTACTTTAATATTATGTTGATGGCAAATTTCAGCAATATAATTGGCTGTCGCATCGCCTTCTACCGTTGGATTGGTCGCTAAAATCACTTCATGGAAGGATTCTTCTACCAGACGTTTTTGCAATAAATCTAATCCAATCTCTTTCGGACCAATGCCATCTAAAGGCGATAAATGTCCCATTAAGACAAAATAGCGCCCAGAAAATTGGCCTGTTTGCTCAATGGCTTGAATATCCGCAGGCATTTCCACCACGCAAAGCAAACCTGAATTTTGACGACGAGGATTGTTACAAATATTGCACGTTTCCTCTTCGGTAAAATCACGACATTGCGAACAATGCCCAATTTTAGACATCGCTTCCGTTAATGCACGTGCTAAGTTCATCCCACCGCTACGATTGCGCTGTAAAAGATGATAAGCCATACGCTGCGCTGATTTCGGGCCGACACCCGGCAAGCAACGAAGATTTTCAATAAGATGTTCTAAAAGTGGACTGCTTTGCATAATATTTATGATGGGAGAAAATGGATGGTGTGTGAACGTGTAAACTCACACACCCGATGAATTAAAATGGAAGTTTCATTCCTGGAGGTAATGGCATGCCTGCGGTTACAGAAGCCATTTTTTCTTTTTGTAATTCTTCTGCACGACGGACTGCATCGTTGAATGCGGCAGCGATTAAATCTTCCAACATTTCTTTATCGTCTTCCATTAAAGAAGGATCGATCTCAATACGACGACAGTTGTGCGCACCATTAATCGTGATTTTTACTAAACCCGCACCGCTTTCGCCAGTTACTTCTAATTGGGCAATTTCTTCCTGCATTTTTTGCATTTTTTCTTGCATTTGTTGGGCTTGTTTCATTAAGCCGCCTAAACCGCCTTTTCCGAACATTGGATTTTCCTTCTTGAATTAACTAAAACGAGCCGCATTTTAGCGAAAAAATTTGCCTTTGGGAACAGAGAAATTTATTATTCCACACTTCAAAACTGGGTCAAAAACGACCGCTCTTTTATTTAGGAATTGCAGATGGAAACTCGTTATTACTTTATATTTACGGCAGCTATTATTTTGTTACAACTGCTGATTTATATTTTTAATAAAACGCTGATTTGGTGGCTGAACAAACCACTCTTTCAAAAGACAAGACGAACTATCACTTTTACCAGTTTTTTGCTTCCTAATGTCTTAGTTATTTGTCATTTTTTAAAGCTTTTTACGGCATTTCGACTTATTGCTTTAGTGCTCGCGCTGCTTCTTTTTTCAGTCTTTGCAAGCATTGCCGTGGGAGGTATTCATTTTCTTTTCCGAAAATCTAAATCCATCACAAAAATCGACCGCACTTTACGCATTGCTTACCCTGTTTTATTTATTGGTATCACGGCCTTAAGTGTGTATAACGCCTATGTTACCCGTGTTATTCATTATGAAATCACGCTAGATAAGCCCATTAAACCATTGCGAATTGGCATGGCAAGCGATCTCCATTTAGGTAAATTATTTGGCGGGAAAGAATTGGATAAACTGGCTGATATTATGCAGCAGGAAAAGGTCGATATCATTTTATTGCCTGGCGATATTATGGATGATAACGTCAATGCTTATTTAGCCGAAAAAATGCAACCCCATTTAGCGAAACTCAAGGCCCCAATGGGCGTTTATGCCACACTAGGCAATCATGACTTATTCGGTGATCAAGATCGAATTGATCGAGAAATTCGCAAAGCTGGTATTACGGTATTAAGAGATGAAACATTAACATTAAATAATGAATTGGTACTGATTGGACGAAATGACAATCTTGCTCACGATAGACCAAGTACCGAGACCTTATTAAAACAAGTGAATACTGACTTACCGATTATTCTATTGGATCACCGTCCAACAGATATCGAAAAACATGCGTCACTCCCGCTTGATATTCAAGTTTCAGGGCATGCGCATAAAGGGCAAGTATTCCCCGCGAGTTTAATCACAAAAATGATGTATCGTTTGGATTATGGTCATGAAAAAATTGGCAATCCACATGTTTTTGTCACTTCTGGTTACGGCTTTTGGGGCATCCCAATGCGCTTAGGATCTCAATCAGAAGTGGTGATTATTGATGTAAAAGGAAAATAAAAAAGAGCGGTCAAAAATGACCACTCTTTTATTATCAATTAAATCTTAAGAACACACTACTTTCACCGCTAAGCCACCTTTCGATGTTTCGCGATATTTGGCATTCATGTCTTTACCTGTTTCATACATGGTTTCGATCACTTTATCCAAGGTTACGCGAGGATTCGTGGTTCGGCGTAATGCCATACGACTGGCGTTAATCGCTTTCACTGAAGCAATGGCGTTACGTTCAATACAAGGTACTTGAACTTGTCCACCAACCGGGTCGCAAGTTAAGCCCAAGTTATGTTCCATCGCAATTTCTGCTGCGATACACACTTGTACTGGTGTACCCCCTAAGATTTCAGTTAAACCTGCGGCAGCCATTGAACATGCCACACCCACTTCACCTTGGCAACCGACCTCTGCCCCCGAAATAGATGCATTCATCTTATAAAGGGAACCAATCATACCGGCAGCCAATAAGTAGCGTTCTATGACTTCTGGCGTTAAAGGTGCAACAAATTTTTCATAATAAGAAAGTACCGCCGGCACAATACCACACGCACCATTAGTTGGTGCTGTTACGACGCGACCACCTGCCGCATTCTCTTCATTTACCGCAAGGGCAAACATATTCACCCAGTCGATCACATACATTGGGTCATGGGCTAAACGGCCGCTATTCGCCTCCAAGAGACGATAAAGTGATGGCGCACGACGGGCAACTTTTAATGGCCCTGGTAACACCCCTTCTGTTTTAATACCATGTTCAATACAATCTTTCATGGTTTTCCAAACATTCTGTAAATGTGCTTCAACCTCTTTTTTATCACGCAATGCTAATTCATTTTTCATCATCACGGTTGAGAGCATTAAGCCACTCTCCTGACAATGTTTCAAAATATCTTCAGCATGTTGATAAGGATACGGCACAGTCACCGGATTTTCTTCCTCTTGACCAAAATGCGCCTCATCCACGATAAAGCCACCACCAATAGAGTAATAGGTTTGACGGTAAAGCACATTACGATCAGCATCTAATGCAGTAATGGTCATACCGTTTTCATGCAATGATAAAAAGGAATTATGGAATACCATATTGGCATCCCAATCGAAATTAACCGTTTTTTTGCCCTGTGCAATCGACAGTTTTTTGGTTTGTTTAACCTGTTCGATAAAGGTTGGGATTAAATCAATATCCACATCATGCGGTAGATAACCAGCCAATCCCATAATGATCGCAATATCTGTATTATGACCATGCCCTGTCATTGAGAGAGAGCCATACACATCAACATGCAAGGTTGCAACAGCATCAAATTTACCTTGCTCGATTAAATCGTCAATAAACTGCTTGCCTGCTTTCATCGGGCCGACAGTATGGGAGCTGGATGGCCCAACTCCCACTTTAAACATATCAAATACACTAATCATATTATTTTAAATCCTAAGCTAAACTAAAAAGCCGCTTATAATAATCCATATACGACCGCGGAGATAGCAATTAATCCCATAACTGTAACAAATACATTACTAAAACAACCTTGATAGCGTTTCATTGCTGGAACATTGCGAATTGCATACATAGGCATAATGAAAAGGATCATCGCAATAATTGGGCCGCCAAGGGATTCGATCAAACCTAAAATACTTGGATTAATGATCGCTACACCCCATAAAGTCAATAAGAAGAACACTGCAGTACCGTAATTTAATTTTTTACGATTCACACTTTCACCTTTCATTTTGAGGTATAAACCTTCTAACCCTTCACGTGCGCCTAAATAATGACCAAAGAATGAACTCGTAATCGCTAAGAAAGCCACTAATGGTGCGAAATAAGAAATGTATGGATTATCAAATTTGTTCGCAAGATACGACAAGATACTAATATTTTGTGCTTTTGCTTCTAATAACTCCGCTGGTGTTAAGGTTAATACACAGCTAAATACAAAGAACATCACGAAGAACAGTAATACGGTTGAAGTGCCTTTTTCTGTACGGCCGATGTGATATTCCGTTGTATTAAAATCTTTATATTCACGTTGTTGAGAAAGCGTGAAAGAAGAAATTGCCGGAGAATGGTTAAAAGAGAAAACCAATACTGGGATGGTTAACCATAATGTCGTGATAAAGCCACCAGCAGTAGGAAGTTCATAAAGCATTGAAGCATTCCATTGCGGAATGAGATAAATTGATAACGCAAAGAGAATCAACACCAATGGATAAACCAGTAATTCGGTGATTTTCAACATCACTTTTTCACTGAACAACATGACTGAAATCAATATCGCAATTAATACAAAAGAAAGAATCACACGGTTTGGTGAAGCCATGCCTAATTGGTTGACGATAAAAGAATCAACCGTATTGGTGATCCCGTTTCCATAAATCAATAAAATTGGGAAGATCGCAAAGAAATATAATAAGGTAATTAATTTCCCTGCAGTCGGGCCGAAATGTTCTTCTACTACTTCGGTAATATCACTGCCTGGTTTAGAAGAAGACAAGACGAAATAAGCCAAGCCACGATGCGCAAAATATGTCATCGGTCCGACTAAAATCGCCATCACAACCAAAGGCCAAAAACCGCCCATCCCTGCATTGATTGGTAAAAATAATACCCCTGCGCCCACCGCAGTACCAAATAAGTTTAATACCCAAGCTGTATCAAATTTATTCCATTTTTTATTAGTTGTAGTGTCCATACATTACCCTCTAAAGTTAAATTATAAAATCTTTATCCAATGAATATTCATTCATTAAATTAATGGTAGAATTATGATAAGGTTATAGGCTGATTGCAAAGTGAAAAATAATAAAATGTGATCTTATTAACAATTTTATGTAACTTTTTTACATAAATATTTATCTAGATCAAAAAAGTGCGGTGAGAAATTTGAGCAAATTTTAAAGAGAGGAAAAACAACAGAATAATGGCTGAATTCTGAAAAGCAAAAAGCCGCTAAATTGCTTTAGCGGCTTCTTAGAATTTGGCTCCTCCTGCGGGACTCGAACCTGCGACATATGGATTAACAGTCCACCGTTCTACCGACTGAACTAAGGAGGAAATGGTGCCTCGAGGCGGAATCGAACCACCGACACGGGGATTTTCAATCCCCTGCTCTACCGACTGAGCTATCGAGGCGTTATCGTTATTGGCTACTGCCTGACAACGGAGCGTATTAAACTATTTTTTCGGGTATCGGTCAACAATTAAATTCAAAAAAAGTAAAAAAGTTGGTGTGTTTGAGTGGTTAATAACCAAAACGACTATAAAAAGAACGTATTTTGTAAAACTCAATCAAAAATAACCGCACTTTCTCAAAAAATAATGCCCGAAAATTCTTTCGGGCATTGTATTTCATCGTAGAAATTATCGTCTTACGCGGAATTTCTTCTGCGCCGCATCCACTTTCAACAAGTAGTTTCTTGCTTGTGATGATGGGTGTGCGGTCGTTAAGATACGATATACTTGTTCAGGATACATCTGGTTGATCTTATAGATCGCCTCATCTTTATCCTCATCGAACACGCGTAATACTGCACCTGCACCACTGTTGTAGGCTGAAATCATTGCAAAACGTTTAGAGGTAGGGTTTGTAATACCATCTAAATATTGATTTTGCAGAATCCATAAGTAAGAGACCCCCGCATCAATGTTATTTGCAGGATCATAAAGGTAACGTGCAGATGGTTGTCCACCTTTACCTTTCATTGCAAACACATCGCGACCTGCAGTGCTTGGTACCACTTGCATTAAGCCGATTGCATTCGCATAACTGATCGCATATGGGTTGAAGCTGGATTCTGTTTGCATAATACCTAAAATCAAGCTTTCATCAATGCCATAGCGTTCTGCAGCTTTACGGACTAATGGAATATATTTTTGTGCACGCACTTCAACGTGGTTTGCAATCATTGAGATCACCACAAATTGCACAGTGTTACCATTTTGTAAGCGGCGAGTTTGTAATTTATTTTGGATTAAATAAGTCGCAAAGTTACTTGCAATCACTTGGTTAGCAATTTGCTGACCATTGTTATCCACAACCTGACCTAATAAGAAAGGACGCGTACTAATCGGTACATCGCCAGAAGCAAATAAGTCGATCCCTTTCGCATCGGAACCCATCAATAAAGTATGGACAATCGCATTGTGTAAGCGATTAAGATCCTGTTGAGTTTCAACAATAATTGTACCTTCGTCAAAGCTTACGTGGCTACGCGTATAGAAAGAGTCCGTGTATTTCACGTAGTCTTTACGGCTCGCGACTAAAAGCTCATTCACCCCCCAAATACGATCGATATTATGGGAGAATTGACCAGTTAAAATATCTAACCCTTGTGTGTCTTTCGAAAACACTTCGTCGTAATTAATGCCACGTCGATGGGTTGGCGAGTCGCTACAAGCATATAAAAGTGGAAGTAGCGCCAATAATAAATACTTTTTCATAATCTTTTGTTATTTAGATGGGGGAACGTAACCTTCAATATGCACATCTTTGCCTTCAAATAAGAAATTCACCATTTCTTCTTCTAATAATTTACGATGTTCGGCATTCATCATATTGAGTTTTTTCTCGTTCACTAACATGGTTTGCTTTTTGATCCATTCGCCCCATGCTTGTTTACTAATTGAATTAAAAATACGTTTACCTAATTCACCGGGATACAGTTGAAAATCCAATCCTTCCGCATCTTGTTTCAAATATTCGCAAAAAACAGTTCTAGCCATAATAATTCCTTACAAATTGCGTTAATAAATTTTTCACAGGCTGAGCTAACCCGATCTGTTCAGGTGACGTTGGATCATACCAATATTTGACCGCACTTAATAGACCAGATCGAGATTCTTTTCCTTTTTCTGATAATTTTTTCCAATCTGAACGATCGCTCTCTTCAGATTTTCGATCAACTTCAACATAAATAGGATGAATGTCTAAATGAAAATGGCTAAACGTATGACGGAAAGTTACCCATTCTTGATACTCGGTGATCCCTTGCTCTTTCAGATAATTCAATAATGTTTGTTTATCATCAAACTGAGGGAAACAATACAATCCGCCCCATAAGCCTTTGCTTTCACGCTGTTCCAACCAGACTTTTCCTTGATAAGATAAAATCAAAAAATAGCTCCGCTTTTCTGGCAACGATTTTTGGGGTTTCTTTCCAGGAAATTCAGTCCACTTTTCGAGTTTATTAGCTAAACAATCGTTACTTAAAGGACAAAGATCGCATTTAGGTTTTGTTCGAGTACAAATCGCCGAACCGATGTCCATCATGGCTTGATTAAATTCAGCAACTCTCGTTGTTGGTGTAACCTGCTCGCTCAATTCCCATAATTGATTTTCGACTTTCTTTTCGCCAGGCCAACCCTCAACAGCAAAATAACGAGACAGAACGCGTTTCACATTGCCATCTAAAATCGGATAAGGTTGATTTTGCACCGAAGATAAAATTGCACCAGCCGTCGATCGCCCCACGCCTGTTAATGCCCAAACTTGCTCAAATTGCGTAGGAAATTCGCCTTGATATTCATCTCTGATGGTTTGAGCGGCTTTATGCAAATTTCTCGCTCGTGCGTAATAGCCTAGTCCCGTCCATAAATGCAATACTTCATCTTGCGATGCATTAGCAAGTGCGGTCACATTAGGAAAGGTTTTAATAAATCGCTCAAAATAGGGAATAACTGTGGAAACTTGAGTTTGTTGTAACATCACTTCGGAAAGCCAAACACCATAAAGGGTTTTATTTTGCTGCCAAGGCAAATTTTTACGCCCAAACTTTTCATACCATTGTAAAACAGAATGGGCAAAAGGGGCATCAACAGAGGATTGGGCTAACATAACTTTCCTAAAGTGCGGTCAAAAATAAGCAAAAATTTTGCGATGATTCTATCACTAAAGCACACCTCTTGATCAATTTGAATTTTTCAGTATAATTCGCAGTCTATTTGGTGCCGGATTATCGGCGATTATTAACTCACGCGGTGTAAGTGGAAAGCATTTATAGCGGCGTGGCTTCAATTTGAGGTTTTCTATGAAACAAGGTATTCATCCAGAATATAAAGAGATCACTGCAACTTGTTCTTGCGGTAACGTGATCAAAACTCGTTCTACTTTAGGCAAAGACATCAACCTTGATGTGTGCGGTAGCTGCCACCCATTCTACACTGGTAAACAACGTGTTGTTGATACTGGTGGTCGTGTTGAACGCTTTAACAGCCGTTTCAAAATCCCAGGTACAAAATAATTTGAATCTGTGTGAAGAACCCTGCCTATGCAGGGTTTTTTATTACCTGAAATTCACCATTTTTCAAATTCAATCAATAAAAAAGTGCGGTCAAAATCGACCGCACTTTTTCTATCAGTTCTAAATGCTCAATTAAAATGAATATTTTACTGTTGCATAATACGCACGACCAGGTTCGTTATAAGTATGAGCATTGTAATTTGTACTGCTTGATGAACGATAAATGCGTTTATCAAATAAGTTACTTACGCCAACACGAATGCTGATTGTATCTTTCCAATTATAACCCGCACTTAATCCCCAAACTGCATAACCACCAATATCTTCTGAGCCAGCAAGCTGATTAATATTTTTATCGTTACCATTTTCCATACGGTTTTCCGGATTTTTACGGGATTTTTGTTTACCGTATTGCGTATAAGTTAACATTGCATCCAAACTATCGGTAATTTTATAACTTAAGCTTGAATTCAAGGTATATTTCGGCACGATAGAAAGCGGGTTACCTGTATCTTTATTTTTGGTTTTATGCATATAAGTGAAGTTATTCACCCAGTTTAATTTATCTTGGATTAATGGTAATGTCAGATTACCTTCAAAACCTTCAATCACTGCGCGGTTTGCATTACCCCATTTATACACATAGTTACCTAAGTTAGTTAAACCGATAAATTCACCATCAGACACGATTTTGTTACGATAGTCATTACGGAAGTAAGCCACAGAAGCAAGAAACCCGTCTTTATCATATTCAATTCCGATTTCTTTATTCCAGCTGGTTTCTGGTTTAATGTCACTATTACCTTGGAAATAACAAGTTTTATTATTTGGTACATTCGTTGGACAACCTTGACCTAACGTAAATAGTAGGTAATTTGGGTTAGTTTGATAAAGATTCGGTGCTTTATAAGCTCTTGCAATCCCACCTTTAATTCTCCAATCATCGTTGAGACTCTGTAAGAAGTTTAATCCACCACTTACGTTAGAACCAGAATAACTGTTGTAATCATAACGCAGAGATGGCGTTAGGATGGTAGATTGGGTTGCTGAAATATTATCTTCAACAAATACTGCCCATTCCGTTTGACTGCTATGACCACCTCGTACATTTGAGATGCCGGTTGGTAGGCGTTCTTTCAAATCATAAAGCACCTTCCCTGTATTCTTGTCTCGTCGTCCGCCGAGTAACTGTGTCATAGAAGCGTCGTCATCTAAACTGCTATGTGCACCTTCAAAACCAACTGTCAGCATATGATCCACACCCAAGGTAAATGGGATATAGAATTCAGAACTAAAACGCGTATTTTTAAGAATAGAATCGCTAAAAGCTGATGTACTCGAATAACTGCCCTCTGGACCACCCGCTAAATATTCTGGTAAACGGCTATTTTTAGTTTTATCAAAAGTAATATAGGTTTTATTGTCGAAATGATCGAATTTACCTTCATAGGTTAAAGCATAGTTTTGACGATATAAACGAGCGGTTTCAGCTTTGCCTCCTGCCAAGGTTTTGGTTTCAGGATAGTTTTTATTATTGTAAAGCCCTGCTGAGCTATTTTGTGTATCACCGTTATAAATATTACCTTGACGGCTAAAACCAGAATCCAAGGTTAATTTATTTTTCTCATTGATATTCCACACTAAACGGCCATTAATATCTTTATTACGAACCCCTTCACGACCAGCAATCGCTGGATCGCCATTAATACCGACTTCATCTGCTTGTGTTTTGTTCCAGTTACCATATAAACGGAATTGCAATACGTCTTTAATTAACGCTCCGCTTAGATTAAAACCGACACGATTCGTTGCGCCTTCGTCGCTATCTTCCGGTTGGTTAGTGTAATAGCTTAAGCTACCGTGTAAATCATTGGTAACAGGTTTAGTGATGATATTCACTACCCCACCCATTGCACCTGAACCATAGCGTGCAGCTGAAGGACCACGTAATACTTCAATTTTTTCAATCGCTTCAACCGGCACCCAGTTGCTGTCGCCACGAGAGTTACGTTCACCACGCACTCCATAACGTTCTGCATTACGAGAAGTGACTGGTTTACCATCCACTAAAATCAATGTATTTTCTGGTCCCATACCACGAATATCAATTTGACGTTTATTTCCGCGTTGTCCTGTGGATGAGTTCCCCGTCAAATTCACACCTGGCATGGTACGTAATACTTCAGAAATATCATTTGTCGCTGGGCGTTTTTCTAAATCTTTTGCTGTCACAAGAGAAGAGCCAAGTGATTGTTTTACCTGATCTTCCGCAGTAACCTTAATTTCCTCAAGTTTCTCTTCTGCATAAGAATAGTTTGAAAAAAGCGCGATGGTTAACGCACTTAATGCGAAGAATGATGTTGTTTTTAAATGATTGGATTTATACATTGAAATGCTCTCCTGGCATATGTGGAATAAATAATGTCCGAGAATTCTAGTACAATATAATTTTGGTGTAAATAACAATTCTTATCATTTTTATTGAATTTAAATAAAATACCTAATTTTTTAACCGCACTTTCTTGCAATCCCAATAAATTCTAGTATTATTCACGGCTCGCCAATTTGGCGGATTTATTTCTCATGTCGGGTTCCCTACCCCCGATTAACCAACTAAAAAGGTCTTAAAATGAAAATTAATACTCCGATCTTCAATGATCAACAAAAACGTTTTGCTTTAATTTTATTAAGCTTATTTCATATCTTCATCATCACAGCCAGTAACTATTTTGTTCAAATTCCCTTTGAAATCAATTTAAAATTGACCGCACTTGGCTTTGCTGATGATTTTTCCTTCCACAGCACATGGGGCACACTCACTTTCCCATTCATTTTCTTAGCCACTGATTTAACGGTGCGTGTATTTGGGGCGAAAGAAGCACGTTGGATCATTTTTATCGTGATGCTCCCTGCGCTTATCGTGAGTTACATTGTTTCTGTTGTTTTTTCTAATGGACAATATCAAGGCTTAGGTGCATTAAGTGAATTCAATATGTTTGTTTTCCGTATTGCATTTGCGAGTTTCTGTGCTTATGTTTTCGGTCAATTATTAGATGTGTTAGTATTCAACCGTTTACGCCAATTAAAAACTTGGTGGATTGCCCCGAGCAGCTCAATGACATTTGGTTCCCTTGCAGATACCTTTATGTTCTTTTGTGTCGCGTTTTATAAAAGTAGTGATCCATTTATGGCAGAACACTGGTTTAGCCTTGGATTCGTCGATTACTTATTTAAATTATTTGTCGGTATTGTCTTGTTTGTTCCCGCTTATGGTGTGGTACTCAACATGATTTTACGCAAACTTCAATCTCTCGCAAGCTCTCGCCAGTTTGCTTAACTTAAGGAAATAAAATGACTGAAACGCTTTCTCTTAGAGCCAAAATAGAACAAAGCCCGATGGGGGCTTATCAATGGATGATAGTGGTCATGGCTGCCATCATGAATTTACTTGACGGCTTCGATGTATTAGCCCTTGCCTTCACCGCAACAGCCATTCGTGGCGAATTTGGACTCACTGGGATTGAGTTAGGTTATTTATTAAGTGCCGGCTTGTTTGGGATGACGGCCGGCTCACTTTTCCTTGCACCACTTGCGGATAAAATTGGTCGCCGCCCATTGTTATTAATGGCAGTATCACTCTCCGCTATCGGGATGTTAGGCTCGGCGTTTATCTCACAATATCAATGGCTTGGTTTTTGGCGAGTTATCACCGGTCTTGGTGTCGGCGGTATTTTAGTAGGCACAAACGTGATCACCAGCGAATATTCCTCTCGCAAATGGCGTAGCTTTGCGATCAGTGTCTATGCGGCAGGTTTTGGTATCGGTGCGGTATTAGGTGGTATGTTCGCGGTAATGTTGCAAGGTGAATATGGTTGGCGTTCCGTATTTTTAGCGGGCGCTATCTTGACCGGTTTACTTTTAGTTATTTTATTTATTTGGTTACCGGAATCCATTGACTTCCTCACCTCCAAACAACCTAAAAATGCAGAAGTGCGGTTAAATTTGATCGCCAAAAGAATAGGTTTAGCCGGTGATTGGAAACTTCCAGAAAAAACGGAAAAAATTAAGACTAAATTGCCTATTGACCAATTATTCAGTGAAAAATACTTACATTCGACTCTGTTAATTTGGACAGCTTTCTTTGCGATCATGTTCAGCTTCTATTTTATTAGCTCATGGACACCAGCCTTATTAAAAGAAGCGGGCATGACGACAGAGCAAAGTGTAAGCGTAGGGATGATGATTTCATTAGGTGGTACTTGTGGCGCCTTAATCTATGGCTTACTGGCTAGTCGCTGGACGGCACGCGGCGTATTGATTTTATTCACCATATTATCTTCCGCCGCGATTATTACCTTTATCCTATCTTCATCCATTTTATGGATTGCGATGGTATTCGGTATTTTAGTTGGTGCGCTCATGAATGGCTGTATCAGCGGGCTTTATACCTTAAACCCTCTTACTTATGATGCCGATATTCGTAGCACCGGTGTGGGCTGGTCGATTGGTATCGGTCGTATTGGTGCGATTCTTGCCCCTACGATTGCGGGTCGATTATTAGATATGGGCTGGGACAAACAGAGCTTATATGTTGGCGTTGGCTTCGTTATGCTGATCTCAACAGTCGCACTCTTTTTCTTAAAAAGCCGTTCAGAAATTAAAGCATAATCTTAAAAAAATAGAGCAAAAGGCGTGATAAACACGCCTTTTTTATTGACTTAATAAAGCGCTCATCCCTAGCCGTCAAATCAGAAAGATTCTCAGGTTATTTTATGTAACATTTTCTTCTAAAAATCCTTTGTTATCCATCTTGAATTTCAACGCATTATGGTGTTAAATCGGCACATATTATAAGGGTATAAAATTATAGAAATAAGTTGTAGGAATTTATGTGTCAATTACTCGGAATGAACTGTAATACACCGACGGATATTGTCTTTTCTTTTGAAGGTTTCCGTCGTCGTGCTGGTCTTACCGACTGCCATTCAGATGGCTTCGGTATCGCTTTTTTTGAAGGGCGTGGTGTGCGTATCTTTCGCGATAACCACGCTGCATCACAATCCCCTATTGCAGATTGTGTAAAACAATACAATATTAAATCACTTAATGTGATTGCTCATATTCGCAAAGCAACGCAAGGCGGTGTCACCATTGAAAACACCCATCCTTTTATTCGTGAAATTTGGGGACAAAACTGGGTGTTTGCTCACAATGGTAATTTAAAAGACTTACCGGATATGTCTGAAAGTTTCTGCCAGCCTATTGGCTCAACTGATTCAGAAACGGCATTTTGTTATATGGCGGAATATTTGAAAAATCGCTTTCATCGTAAACCATCTGAAATAGAAATTTTTGAAGCTATTCAAGACATTACTAAAGAGCTCTCACAAAAAGGCACCTTTAACTTCATTCTTTCAAACGGAGAATGGATGATTGCCCACTGTTCAACCAATTTGCATTACTTAACACGTAAAGCGCCTTTTGGTAAAGCGCACCGAATTGATGATGATGGCGTCATCGATTTTAATGATTATGCGAAAGATGGCGACAAAGTCACGATCATTACGACTTTCCCGCTCACCAAGGATGAGCCGTGGGTCAAAATGGAACATGGTGGATTTGTTTTCTTCAAAGAAGGAGACAAAATTGCTGAGGTCGTCGGCGTGGCAAAAGAAATGGAAGATGATGGTACGTTAGGCAATCGCGCAGCAGCCTAATAACAAATCACAATAAAAAGTGCGGTCAAAAACATCAGAGATTTTGACCGCACTTTTTTTATCTGCAATTAACGCATTGTCACAAATTCTTCCGAACCTGTTGGGTGAATTGCCACCGTATTATCAAAGTCTGCTTTGGTTGCACCCATTTTGATCGCCACAGCAAAACCTTGAATCATTTCGTCTACACCGAAACCAATGCCGTGTAAGCCCACGATTTTCTCTTCTTTGCCGACACACACTAATTTCATTCGGCAAGGTTGACGATGGTCAGTTACAGCGGTGTACATTGCAGTGAAAGAAGATTTATACACTTTCACATTTTCTTCGCCATATTGCTCAATCGCTTGCGGTTCAGTTAAACCCACCGTACCAATTGGCGGATGGCTGAATACGACAGTTGGTACAAGATTGTAATCTAAATGCTCATTCGGTTTGTTATTGAATAAACGCTCAGACAAACGACGACCGGCCGCCACGGCAACTGGTGTTAATTCAATACCCCCTTCGATAATATCACCTACCGCATAAATGCCAGGTACGTTTGTATTTTGATATTTATCGACAATAATTTGTCCGCGTGAATTGGTTTTCACACCGGTTACTTCAAGATTAATCACATCCGTTGCAGGTTCACGACCAATCGCCCAAATTAACGTATCCACTGTTGTTTCGCGGCCATCTTGTAATTTCAAGGTAAGCGAACCATCCCCATTTTTAACCACTTCTTCTGGTAATGCTTTGGTATGTAATTGGATACCATCTTGTGCTAACACTTCAACCAAGGTTTCCACAATTAATGGATCTTGATTACGCAATGGAGCATGTTGACGCACAAATAAATGCGTTTCGCTGCCTAAGCTATTTAAAACACCCGCTAATTCAACCGCAATATATCCAGCGCCTACGACTGCAACACGTTTTGGTAATTCATTTAAAGCAAACACACCATTTGAATCAATTCCGTATTCTGCACCTTTTACTGCAGGAATACTTGGGCGGCCACCCGTCGCAATTAAGATATGATCAGCGGTTACTAATTCTGTTGAGCCATCTGCATAGCTCACTTCAATCGTTTTCGCATCTTTAAAACGTGCAAAACCATTTAGAACATCCACATTATTTTTCGCTAACACATTATTGTAAGATGTATGAATACGACCGATGTAAGCTTGACGACTCTCAACTAATTTCGCGTAATCAAACGTTTTCACTTCTACATCAAAACCATAAGCAGGTGCATAGTTATTAATGGCTTCTGCCACTTGTGCGCCATAGAACATCACTTTTTTCGGTACACAACCTACATTCACACAAGTGCCACCGAGGTGTTTTGCTTCAATAATTGCACATTTTTTGCCATAGCTTGCCGCACGGTTAATTGAAGCAATCCCACCGGAGCCGCCACCGATCGCAATATAATCATAATGTTTAGTCATTTTCATTATCCTTTTTTACTCATTGGAATTTTGCTCTATTGTGCCTAAATGTGAATAAGAAGGCTATAAATTAGTGTAATTGGAATTGTCTATACTCGGTCTAATCAATAAATATGTCCAATCTAAATGGCGAAAAAACCAATATTTTTCACGATAATACAAGCTGTCATTTTTATTATCCCAAGGCTTCTGTGTGGAGCTATAATGAATAATAATTGGTTCAGTGCTTAGATTAACAAATTTATCGCTGTACTTTCTTTTTATTAATTCAATGTAATGAACCTGACAATTCTCATTTAAACTATAATATTTTGCTTTATCTCTCAAAAGAATATTTAAAATACATTGGTCGCCAAACAGGACTTTATCAGAAAACTTCTCTGCAAGCGTAAGTAATATATCAACCAAATGATTTTCTCGCCATTTCACGGTATCAATGAGCAATACACCGCTATTAAAATAATTAGTTGAAACATTCGCATCTAGATAGGGAAAAGAAAAGTTGTCCCAGGCACAATAATCTTTCACTACACCAACAGGCGCCCCCTCAAGATCACTATAATAAAAGTCAGCTAACGAACCATTTACAATAATATCAGCATCTAAATACAACACACGCTCTTGATTAATAAGGTTTGGGATCAATAGCCTATAGTAGCTGCTTGATGAAGAAATATGCGCTAAGGTTTTATAATTTTTAAAAACATCATCAGAAATATGTACCGGAAAAAGCTGATATCCCATTTTCCCCAGCTTCAGCTGAATGCCTTCAAACCATTCCTTAGGAATATCATTATGTAATACATAAAAATTAACACATTTATTATGATAACAAATAGATTTAATCAAGGTTTCTAAGTGTGGTGTGTATTTTGCATCAACAGCAAACGCAATATTCATATAATCATTAGTTGAATTGGACATGTTCGATTCCTAGGTTTAAGTTTAGTTTTAGTTTAAATCATCAAATGACATTAATAAATATTATTCATAAAAAAACCCAGCCGAAGCTGGGTTTTTATCTATTTTAAAGGAAAGTTAAATTACCATTGGTAACCGATACCTACAGAGCCACCTACGTCGCCTTGAGTATTCGCATTACCTTGAAGTTTAAAGATAACTTTACCATTGTCACTTGAACGTGAGTATCCTACAGCCAATGCATTTTGACCTTTGAAAGTACCTGCTGAAGCTGCAACCATTGATTTACCTGGTAAGTAAACTTGTGGTAAACCAGCCGCAGCATTCGCACCAGCAATACCCGCACGACCTTCTTTACGAGCCTTATGAATATCACCTTGGATATTTGTGAGGCTGCCACGTAATTGATCTACGTTAACTGCATCTGTACCATTCTTACCTGGCGCAACGTTAGTGATAGTTTTACCACCTGCGTCAATACCGCCTTTGGTCACACTTGGTCCATTATTGATGGTAATACCATCTTGATTTACAGTTGTATCACCAATTTTGATACTACCGTTATTATCAAGCTCGATATTGTTTGCAAGATTCACATCTAAACCTTGACCATCTGCAGCTTTAGTCACACGAATATTTTTCGCTGTGGTTGAGGTTGTTGCGCCACCTTTCACATTTAAGTTAGAACCTAAAGTGCGGTTAACGGTTTGACCATCATCACCTGTGAATTTCAAGCCATCATCAAGAGTTGCGATTTCACGTTTGATGTCATTGCCATCTTTATCTTTATCAGTATAGGTAACACGGTTAATCTCTTTACCACCATCACGCTCTGCGACTGTGGTTGTGCCTTTTTCTGGTTTGATAGTAACTGACGCACCATCTTTACCATCTGCACCTTTCGGTCCAGTTAGGCCGATTGAACCATCTTTTCCGTTAATCGCAACAGCTGCACCGTCTTTACCGGTTACACCAATAGAACCATCAACACCAGGTTTACCATCTTTACCATCGTTACCTACTTTAACTGTAGTTACAGTAATGGTTTTCGCATCTAAATCTTCAGATGTTGCATAGATGATATTTTGACCATCACGTTTCACTTCTAAGTTCTTACCTGCTTGGAAGTTAACTTTATCACCAGCACCCACTTTAGTTGGTGTTCCAGCTTCAGTTTTGAATGAGTCTTGGTTATCAGCTTTACCTGTGTTAACAATCCAACCTGCGCTGTTGATTGCATCCGCTACATTCTTAACTGTTGCAACTTTATTCTCATCTCCAGTAGTAACTGTAACTTTACCTGCATTATCACCATCTGGCTTAGCTTCGATAATGTTACCTGTATTAGCCGTTACATTACCATTCTTAACAGTAATGGTTGTGCCATCAGTTTTCACATCATAGGTTACTTTCACTGTATCTTGACCATCTTTAGTCTCTACAGTCACATTAGCTGTTGTGCCTTTACCATCAACATATTCAACTCGGTCACCTGGATTTACAGTAACGTTTGTTCCATCAGTTGTTTTTGTAATCCAACCTGTGTTGTTAATGGTATTCGCTACATCGCCTACTGTGGCAACTTTATTGCCTGCATCAGCTGATGTATCTTCATTACCATCTTTATCTAATACAACCGCTTTACCAGTTGTCATATTTGCTGAAACATTACCTGTTACTTGTTTAACAACATTCGTTGCATTTACAGAAAGATTAAGTGTGCTTGTATTGCCGTCAACTGTTGGCTTAATCTCAACTGTGCCGTCACTTGTAAAGTTCACGTTGTTACCGTGAGTTACAGCATCTACAGCGTTACCATTTACTTGTAAGTTCCAGCCTGAGTTCAATACATCACGAACTGTCGCCGCTTCTTTTTTCTTCTCATCAGAGATATTTAACACATTGCTATCCACAACAGTTGTTGCGTTCTCAATGTGATGGGTTAAATTGGTTACTGCACCATTGGTAATGTGTGTATCACCAATTTTGATATCACCATTTTTAACTGCTGTGTCACCAATTTTGATACTGCCGTTGTCAGCGACTGTAATGTTGTTCACATTTAAATCGTCAGATGTAGCATAGATGATATTGTTGCCATCACGTTTCACTTCTAAGTTTTTACCTGCTTGGAAGTTAACTTTATCACCAGCACCCACTTTAGTGGCTGTTCCAGTTTCAGTTTTGAATGAGTCTTGGTTATCAGCTTTACCTGTGTTAACAATCCAACCTGCGCTGTTGATTGCATCCGCTACATTCTTAACTGTTGCAACTTTATTCTCATCTCCAGTAGTAACTGTAACTTTACCTGCATTATCACCATCTGGCTTAGCTTCGATAATGTTACCTGTATTAGCCGTTACATTACCATTCTTAACAGTAATGGTTGTGCCATCAGTTTTCACATCATAGGTTACTTTCACTGTATCTTGACCATCTTTAGTCTCTACAGTCACATTAGCTGTTGTGCCGTTACCATCAACATATTCAACTCGGTCACCCGGATTAACTGTGACATTTTTCTCAGCACCAGTTTCTTTATCTTTTGCTTTTGTAATCCAACCTGTGTTGTTAATGGTATTCGCTACATCACCTACTGTGGCAACTTTATTGCCTGCATTAGGAGTTGTATCTTCATTACCATCTTTACCTACAACTGCTTTACCTGTAGTGGTATTTGCTGAAACACTACCTGTTACTTGTTCAACAACATTCGTTGCATTTACAGAAAGATTAATTGTGCTGGTATTGCCATCAATCGTTGGGGTAATCTTAACTGAACCGTCACTTGCAAAGTTCACGTTGTTACCGTGTGTTACGGCATCAACAGGTTGACCATTTGCTTGTAAGTTCCAGCCTGAATTCAATACATCACGAACTGTCGCCGCTTCTTTTTTCTTCTCATCAGAGATATTTAACACATTGCTATCCACAACAGTTGTTGCGTTCTCAATGTGATGGGTTAAATTGGTTACTGCACCATTGGTAATGTGTGTATCACCAATTTTGATATCACCATTTTTAACTGCTGTGTCACCAATGTTGATGCTACCGTTATTATCAAGTGTGATATTATTACTTAAAGCAAAAGTAACATTTGCACCGTTATTACCATTAACTTGTTCTACGGTTAAGTTTTTACCTGCTTTAAATTCAACCGTATTGCTATCAGCAATATTTTTTGCGGTTGCATCATGGTTAGCCGTTACAGCGCCACCTTCAGCAGATGATTTCACATTCCAAGATGACTTCGCTACGTTACTTAAATTAACTTTTAAATCATAAGTTTTAGTGAGACCGTCCTCTGAATCAGTCACTGTAACAGAGCCATCATTTGAAGTCACAACTGTACGAGATTTTTTTAACTGACTAAGATTAACCGCATCAGTATCATCTGTACCTGGTTTTAAGTTAGTGATCTTGTTATCGCCCATATCAAGATTACCGCCGGTAATATTGATTGAGTCACCACCAAAGGTAAGTTTTGGACCACCTGCTTTATTTTCAATGCTTGTGATGTTGGTTAATGTTTGATTTAAAGAGAAACTATAAACTTGGTTTGCTGCATCAGTAGCATTTTGGCTCACTTTTAAGTTTTCACCCGCATCAAAATTCACTGTTGCGTTAGCTTTCACAGTTTTTGCTGCTGAAGTACCGTCAACATTACCGGTTGCATTCGCATTCCATGCTGAGTTAGCGACTAATTGACCAGCATCGTTAATTGTCACAGTTGAATTATCAACCTTAACCGTTACTTTGCCTTTATTAGGGTCATTTTCATCAGTAGGAATTTCAATACCTGGGCCTGCATTGATGTCATATTGAACTTTATAAGTTTTGTTCGCTTCATCTGCAGTAACTGTTGCAATCGTGCCAACACCATTTGAGAAGTTCACTTGGCTACCCGCAGTAACATTACCTTTAGGTGTAACAGTACCTGAATTTTCTTCACCAATTTTCCAGAAGGCACTGTTAATTGCATTGACAACATTTGTGATGTTTGCGAATTTATCACCATCACCATCTTTAGCCATTACAGTACCATTGTTATTGGTATTGGTTGTATTTGTTGCAGGAATGATTTCACCTTTATCAACTGCAGTATCTGTCGCACTGATAGTAATGTCAGAACCATAACGAGTTAATTTAACATTTTTACCCGCAAAGAAATTAACGGTATCACCCGCATGAATAGGTTCAGCATCTTTATTTGCACTTGTAATATTTGCTTCACCTTGATTATTCGGATCACTTGACGCTGCTATTTGTAAATTCCAGTGAGCCTTATTAATCATGTCACGTGTAGTTTGGATAGTGGTTAATTTTTGCCCATTATCTCCTTGACCTACTGCATCGTCAACAACTTTACCCTTGCTGCTATCTGGTACAGCTAAAGAGCCTGTTATAGCGCTAACAATATATTCTGATGGATTAGTTGCATTCTGTTTTACAAATAAAGTATTAGGACTACCAGAAACAACTGAAGATGCTGCGCCACCGGTTGATTGTGCATTAATTGTGATTTTGCCACTCGTTGTATCTGTATCAAAGGTTACGCCATTACCTGCAACAATGTTAGTAACAATTTTACCGTCTTCAATTTTTAAGCCTGTACCCACGTTTACGTCATAAGAAACGTTTGTGATATTTGGGCCACCATCTGGTGTGCTAGTTTTACTTGGTGCTTTAACGACTTTAACAGTTGTTACGTTACCGTTCACAAAGTTCACTTGGTCTTCATGGTAAACGCCACTTACTACTGCACCGTCATTGTTACCAACATTCCAATGGTGGTTATTGATCTTGGTTGCCAATGTATCTGCTACAGAATAAAGCTGAGAACCATTAATTGCATCTGTTGAATCTGGAAGAATTACACCAGCAGCTACATTTTTAATTTGACGCTCATAGCCTTTTTTACCTACAGAAACAACTGCGCCTAAGCCACCATCTTCATTAAAGCCACTAGTACTAGCTGCAAAACCGCCATACGTAACATTGTTAACTTTTGCTGAGCTGCTTTGAACGAAATTATCACCTGCTTCAGAAGCCGCACCTAATGCCACAGAATAAACCGCTGTTGTGTTTGCAGCGTGCCCTAAAGCGGTTGAGTAATTCGCAGAGTTTATCGCATTCGCCCCTAATGTCACAGCATAACTCACATCCTGCTTAGACCATGCACTATGACCAATAGTCACCGTTTCTGAACCCTCAGATACTGCGGCATGTCCGAGCGTTATTGAGTCTTCCTTGCTAGAAATACTTTCAGCACCAATAGAAATACCGCTAGAAGTTGCATTGTCACCTAGTGCAATTGCGTCATAAGCATTTGCATTAGCCCTACGACCAATAGCAACAGCTGATCCATCTCTTGCTTTAGCGGTGTTACCAACCACCACTGAATAACGTGCGTCCTCATCGGCAAGTGCACCCTCACCAATTACAACTGTAGATGACGCTTTAGCATTAGCAAATGTTCCCATTGCAACAGAATCTGCAGCATATTCAGAAGTCGTCGCGTTAAAACCGATAGCAATAGATTTTTTCCCATTTGCCTTAGCGGCATTTGCTCCAGTTTGCTTCTTACCACCAACCTCATCATCATCCATATCTGTCGCGCCGCCAATAGCAATAGAGTTATCTCCAATTGCTTTCGCTGAAGTACCGCCTGCAAATGAAGCAACACCTGATGCATTTGATAAAGTACCAATTGCGGTAGCATTAGCTGCTGAAGCATTTGCTGCATTACCTTGAGCAATAGAGTTCTCACCTGAAGCCTTAGCTGTAAAACCATTTGCAAGAGATTGCTCACCAGTTGCACTAGAACCTGCACCTGTTGCGATTGCACGAGTACCAGTTGCAGTAGCACGTAAACCAACAGCAATCGCATTGGTTGCGCCTGCAGTCGTATTTTTACCAACAGCTACAGCATTATCACCAGCTGCAGCAGACTGATAACCAGCAGAGATTGCAGAAGAACCAGAAGCATTAGATTCTTTACCTACTGCAACAGTAGCTTGACCTGAAGCTTTTGAATCAGAACCAAAAGAAAGAGATTCACCACCTGAAGCAGCTGCATTCTTACCAATTGCCACATCCATATCTTTACTTGATGTTGCATTTTCACCAATTGCTACTGAGCTTTGGGAAGTGTTTTTTGCCTTATGACCGATAGCAACACCATTTTGCTCTGTTGCACTAGCTTCCAAACCAATAGCTACTGCAGCATCGCCTGTACCTGTCGCGTTAGAACCAATTGCAATTGCATCGTGAGATACTTTGCCATTTGCATTTCTGTAAGTATTAGCACCGGTACCGATATTAATATTTTGTTTGCCTTTTGTGGCTTCATTTGCCGTTGGATTATTAGATGCAATCGTAATAGAACTAGAATCTACATCCACTGCAGCTTGAGCAGTACCCACTACACCAAGCACAGCACCTGCAAGTGCGGTCAATTTAACGATCTTTTTAGACTTAGTTTTACCTTTAGCATGCCCAAGTTCAGAAACAGCTGTCCACGTTTGAGTGGCGTGATTCCAAATAACTTTAAACACTTTGTTCATATAAATTATTCCTTTTTACTAGGATTGTTAAGATGCTGTTACGCAAGCAACAGCGCCAAAAGATTCAACATCAGAAAGGCGGGACAACAATTTTAGACAATAGTTTCCCTTACCCTTCTGGTCAGAACAGCTTATTTTAAGCGAACTTTGCACAAAAAGGAAGCATAACAAAAAGGATTTACCAAAAATTACAATTAATTAAGATAAAACTTAAGTTATGTAAATATATGTAAAGATTTCTGACTTTTTTCACAAAAAAAATTAAAGATATGTAAATTTTTGTGCAAAAAATGAACATTTTTCGTGCTTAAATTGCTACATCACTTTTCTTTTTTCTTTACGAAAGTGTCGAATTAGATCAAACTAACGCCATCAAATAAGATAAGGAAAAGTACATGGCAATTTGGAAAAAAGCATTCACCCTTGAGCAACTCAATGAAATGGGGAAACATTGTGCTGTTGGACATTTAGGGATTGAGATTTCAGCTTATAGTGAAAACTGGATTGAGGCAAAAATGCCGGTTGACCATCGCACCACACAGCCTTTCGGTTTATTACATGGTGGTGTATCTGTGGCATTGGCTGAAACCATTGGTTCATTAGCCGGATTTCTCTGTATAGAAGAAGGGCAAGTTGCCTTAGGATTAGATATCAACGCCAATCATCTTCGCCCAGCGAAAAAAGGTTTTGTTACCGCAAAGGCCACGCCAATTGCTTTAAGTCAAAATACCCATGTTTGGCAAATTGACATTCGCGATGAACAAGATAAACTTTGCTGCGTTTCTCGATTAACGCTTTATATCAAACATTTATGACTACAACTCAAAAAATTGGCATCATTTTAGCCAATCTTGGTACGCCTGATGCCCCTCAACCCGCTGCGATCTCTCGCTATCTAGCGGATTTTTTAATGGATCCCCGCGTGGTCGATTTGCCTCGTTGGAAATGGTATCCCCTTTTAAAAGCCATTATTTTACCGATGCGTTCTAAACGCATTGCTCAAAATTATCAAGCTATTTGGACAGAACAAGGCTCTCCCCTGCTTGCCATTACAAAGCAACAACAAGCCGGTTTGCAGGCTTATTTAAATGAAAAAGGCATTAATGCTCAAGTCGAAATTGCCATGACTTACGGCAATCCTTCAATGCAAAATGCGGTCAAAAATTTACTCAAAAATGATGTAGAACGCATGATTGTGTTGCCGCTTTATCCGCAATATTCCAGCACCACAACGGGTGCATTAATCGATGCCTTCAATCGTGCCATTGCACAAGAACGCAATATTGTGCCTTTTGAGTTTATTCATTCTTATCATCTTGATGAAAACTACATTAATGCGTTGGTGGATTCCATCAAAGTGCGGTTAAAACCCGATGAGTTTTTGCTTTTTTCTTATCATGGCATTCCATTACGTTATGAGAATATGGGCGATTATTATCGTCAGCACTGCAAACAAACCACCATTGCGATTGTGGATAAATTAGGTTTAACAGAAAACCAATGGAATATGACTTTCCAATCTCGTTTTGGCCGTGAAGAATGGTTACAACCTTATACGGATCACTTTTTAGAAGAAGCCGCTTCTCAAGGTATTCAAAAAATAGCGGTGATTTGCCCTGGCTTTTCCGTGGATTGTTTAGAAACCTTAGAAGAAATTGAAGTTGAAAACAAAGAGACGTTCTTAAATCACGGTGGTGTGTCTTATCACTATATTCCTGCATTGAATGCAGAAAAAGCCCATATTGAAATGATGGGGAAATTGGTTTTGGATAAGTTGAAGTAGGAAATCTCCCCCCGCCCCCTCTTTGCGAAAGAGGGGGAGCTTAATAGCCAATAAATGCTCTCCGTTCTTAACTCTCTCAAATACTCCCTAAAATATTAAAAGTAACATCATAAAAAAGCCCCTCTTTTGGAAAGAGAGATTAGAGAATTGATTTGGGATAAATTGGAATAGTTAAATCTCCCCCCAGCCCCCTCTTTACGAAAGAGGGGAGCTTAATAGCCCATAAACGTTCTCCGTTCTTAACTCTCTCAAATATATTTCCAATAAAACCACTAAAAGCAACGTCATAAAAAAGCCCCTCTTTCGTAAAGAGGGGTTTGGGGAGATTTAAAACAGTTTATGAGGTTCAAACAAAAAGGCGAACCTTTCGATTCGCCTTTTAAGATTCTTATCTAATCAAAGATTAGAAGAATACACGCATACCTACACCGATAGCTCTGTCTTTAGTTTTACCATCGTAAGAATCGTTAACGTACTCTTTAGTAGTCACATATTTGCCTTCTACAAATAATACAACTTGTTTATGAAGTTTGTAGTCTGCACCAAGTAAGAAACCGTGAGTTTTGTCTTTATCAGCTTCGCCTTTCACGCGCTCATATAGGTAGTTACCATATACTTGAGATGCTGGAGTTACTTGATATGCAAAACCTGGAGATACATAGAATTTATTTGTTTTTGCATCATCAAATTTCACATGTGCATAACCAAAGTCACCTGTTAATTTGAAATCACCAAATTTATAGCCTAATGATGCTAAGAAACCATCTACACGGTGTTTATATGTTGCATTAGTTTCAAGGTTAGTGTGACCATAAGCGAAACGAGCATCTAAATCACCTGCTGTGTATAATGCACCGAAACCAAATGCATTTTTAAGACCTGGGGTAAGCGCTCTACCTTTATCATTATGACGTTGACCGAAGTTGTAGTTTGCACTTAATTGTAAACCTTCGATACCTTTATAGTCGTAACGTACTACACCAGTGCCTGAAGTTGGAATATATTTACCTTTTGGAATAAAGCCATATTCATAGTCATTTGCTTGGGTTAAATCATCTGCGATAGTTAATTGACGACCGAATGTGATATCACCAGTTGCTTTGCTACCTAAACCTACATAAGCACGTTTAGCATAAAGACTACCGAATTGGTCACGAGATTCTGTATCATCAAAACGGAATTCTAAACGACCTAACGCATAGAAATCGTTATCTAAGTTGTGTTTTACTGTGATACCGAAACGTGAACCTGCGTTACGTAAAGCGGAATTTGCAGTTTTAGTTGAATTACCTACTGCGTCATACTTTTTAGCATCCGCTTTTTCTAAGATTAAACGAAGAGAACCGTTTAATTCAACTTTAGTACCTTCGTTATCATAAACTACTGCTGCGTTTGCTGCTGAAGCTGCAACTGCAGAAACGATCAATGCTGCTAGTGTCTTTTTCATAATTGTTATTCCTTTTGGTTGTTACCTATGATTTTTGATTGAAGCAATTTTTCATAAAAAGTTCAATCTCCGAAATAGACATCGCAAATATTACAAAATAAACCTATGGTGTCAATGGGAGGATCTCTTCCAATTTTCTAAAATCGGATCAAGATCACATTTTTTACACAAAAAAGGACATTTTTTAATCAAAAACATCCTTTCACATCGAACTTTTCAGAATTTTGTCTATACAACTATCTCTCTATTTTGAGCAATTTGTTCTTCTTTTTTATTCATTTTCGAAGAAATAATGAATATTTTTTAAGCAGACTAAGCACATTCCACCGAAAATGAAATCACCTCTTTAATACTTTCTGCGCCTAATGCAATCATAATTAAACGATCGACACCTAAAGCCACACCGGATGTATTTGGAATGCCTGCTTGTAAAGCCCCTAGAAAACGATAGTCAATTTCACGCTGTGGCAAACCTGCTTTTTCGCGTAGGCGATTGTCTTTTTCAAAGCGGTATTGTTGTTCGCGTGCATCCGTGAGCTCATGGAAACCGTTGGCTAACTCTAAGCCTTTATAATAGAACTCAAAACGTTCTGCCACACGGCTATCTTCTGGGCTAAGTTGTGCAAGTGCGGCTTGGGAAGAAGGGAAATGATAAACCGCAACAGGTGCTTCTTGTCCGATTTTAGGCTCTACCACTTCACTGAATAGAAATTGTAATAAGGTATCACGATCTTCATCTTCATCTGCCATAAAGTTGTGTTTACGTGCGGCTTCCACCAGTTCTTGACGAGTCGCTGACAATGGATCTAATCCGACATATTCTTGGAAAACAAACTGATAACTTAAGGTTTCTGCCGGTTTACAATCGAGGATCTGTTGTAACAAATCATCCACTTCATTCATCAGACGATACATGTCAAAGTGCGGTCGATACCATTCAAGCATGGTGAATTCCGGATTATGGCGATTGCCCGCTTCTTCATTACGAAACACTTTGCCAATTTGAAAGATCGGTCCACTGCCCGCCGCCAGTAAACGCTTCATGTGATATTCCGGACTGGTAGAAAGCCAGAGTGTTTTTGAGAGTTCATCAAAAGGGGCAACAAATTCGGTATTAAAGGTGGAAAGGTGAAGATCCGTTACGCCAAATTCACTTAAAACGGGCGTTTCCACTTCTAATAATCCACGTTCAGTAAAGAACTGACGAATATCCGCAATGATTTTGGCTCGCGCCAATAAGTTTTTAATTGAAGCGGAAGGTTGCCATTCTGTTTTTTTATCGCTAAGTGCGGTCATTTTTTTCTCCGTTTTCACCTTTAAAATGAATTAGGCTATTGTAAACAAGAGTGATTTTTAACTCAATAATCCGACTAAATCATTCTTAAACGCAAACGGTTATCATCTATAAATATATAAAAAACTAACTTTTTTGAGTTAGATCACACTTTTGGTATTTTGTCCGTTTATTCCAGAAAAAAAGTTACTAATTTGTAAACAAAAATGGCAGAATGACAACATGCCCCTATTAATTTAGGGCGTTTTATTTTTTTACTTTCTATTGATTGGAGGATATCGTGCAAACGGTTAATGTCGATATTGCTATTGTTGGCGCTGGTGGCGGCGGTTTACGTGCAGCAATTGCAGCAGCAGAAGCAAACCCTAACTTAAAGATCGCATTAGTTTCTAAGGTTTATCCTATGCGTAGCCATACGGTTGCAGCAGAAGGTGGTGCGGCCGCAGTAATTAAAGAGGAAGATTCCTACGATAAACACTTCCACGATACCGTTGCCGGTGGTGACTGGTTATGTGAACAAGATGTGGTGGAATACTTCGTTGAACATTCTCCAGTGGAAATGACTCAACTTGAACGTTGGGGCTGCCCTTGGAGCCGTAAAGCTGATGGCGATGTAAACGTGCGTCGTTTCGGTGGGATGAAAATCGAGCGTACTTGGTTCGCGGCAGATAAAACCGGTTTCCACTTATTACATACTCTTTTCCAAACATCCATTCAATATCCACAAATTCAACGTTTTGACGAGCACTTCGTTTTAGACATCTTAGTTGATGATGGCCATGCTCGCGGTATGGTGGCGATGAATATGATGGAAGGCTCACTTGTTCAAATCAACGCAAATGCAGTTGTGATTGCAACGGGCGGTGGTTGTCGTGCATTTAAATTCAATACCAACGGCGGTATCGTAACAGGTGATGGTTTATCAATGGCATATCGTCACGGTGTTCCTCTTCGTGATATGGAATTCGTCCAATATCACCCAACCGGCTTACCGAACACTGGTATCTTAATGACTGAAGGTTGTCGTGGTGAAGGCGGTATCTTAGTGAATAAAAACGGCTACCGTTATTTACAAGATTATGGTCTAGGCCCTGAAACCCCAATCGGTAAACCTGAAAACAAATATATGGAACTTGGTCCGCGTGATAAAGTTTCACAAGCATTCTGGCAAGAATGGAAAAAAGGCAACACCTTAAAAACGGCAAAAGGTGTTGATGTGGTTCACCTTGACTTACGTCACTTAGGTGAAAAATATTTACATGAACGTCTTCCATTCATTTGTGAATTAGCAAGTGCTTATGAAGGTGTAAACCCAGTTAATGAACCAATTCCAGTTCGTCCGGTTGTTCACTATACCATGGGTGGTATTGAAGTGGATTTCAACAGCGAAACTCGCATTAAAGGATTATTTGCTGTGGGTGAATGTGCGTCTTCTGGTTTACACGGTGCAAACCGTTTAGGTTCTAACTCGCTTGCAGAATTAGTGGTTTTAGGCCGTGTTGCAGGTGAATATGCCGCACAACGTGCAGCAGAAGCACAACCAGCAAACCGTGCAGCAGTTGATGCACAAGCACAAGATGTTGTGGCTCGCCTTGAAGCACTTTATAACCAAGACGGTAATGAATCTTGGTCTGAAATCCGTGATGAAATGGGTACCGTCATGGAAGAAGGTTGTGGTATCTACCGTGACCAAGAAAGCATGCAAAAAGCAGTAGATAAAATTGCTGAGCTTAAAGAACGTTATAAACGTATTCGTGTTGCAGACCGTTCAAGCGTATTCAATACCGATGTGCTTTACACTGTAGAATTAGGTTACATCCTTGATGTGGCACAATCAATTGCCAACTCTGCAATTGAACGTAAAGAATCTCGTGGTGCACACCAACGCTTAGACTACACTGAACGTGATGATGTGAATTATTTAAAACACACCCTTGCTTACTACAATGGCGATGATGCACCGCGTATTGAATACAGCCCGGTGAAAATCACTAAATCTCAACCAGCAAAACGTGTTTATGGTGCTGAAGCAGAAGCGGCAGAAGCGGCTGCGAAAGCTAAGGAGCAAGCAAATGGCTAATTCACCAGTAATGACTGTAGAAGTATTACGCTACAACCCAGAAAATGATCAAGAGCCACATTTAAGCTCTTATCAAGTACCTTATGATAACCAAACTTCTCTTTTAGATGCGTTAGGTTACATTAAAGATAAACTTGAACCGTCTCTTTCTTATCGCTGGTCTTGCCGTATGGCGATCTGCGGTTCTTGTGGGATGATGGTAAATAACAAACCAAAATTGGCTTGTAAAACATTCTTACGTGATTACAGCGGCCATATGCGTATTGAACCATTAGCAAACTTCCCTATTGAACGCGACTTAGTGGTTGATTTAAGCCACTTCATCGAAAGTTTAGAGGCAATTAAACCTTATATTATTGGTAACGAAGCACCAGCATTAGATGGTAAACCACATCCATCGAAAGAGTTGCAAGTCAGCCGTACGAAACAAACGCCGGCACAGCTTGAAAAATATCGTCAATTCTCAATGTGTATCAACTGTGGTTTATGCTATGCCGCTTGTCCGCAATTTGGTTTAAATCCTGAATTCTTAGGCCCTGCAGCGATTACAATGGCACACCGTTACAACCTTGATAACCGTGACCATGGTAAAGCACAACGTATGCCATTATTAAATGGTAAAAACGGTGTTTGGAGCTGTACTTTCGTGGGTTATTGTTCTGAAGTCTGTCCAAAACACGTGGATCCAGCTTCTGCAATCAACCAAGGCAAAGTGGAAAGTGCCAAAGATTATGTTATCTCAATGCTAAAACCAAAAGGCTAAGGGGAAGAATATGTCAGTAACAGTAAGTAAACGCAAAAAATATGTTCGCCCAATGACGGCTACTTGGTGGCAAAAATTGGATTTCTACAAAGCTTATATGGTACGTGAAGCAACTTCTATCTTTGCTGTGTGGTTCTGTATCGTATTGCTTTACGGTGTACTTTGCCTTGCAAGCAATCCTGTACCAGGCTTAGGTATTGTTGATTTCATTGGCTTCTTAAGAAATCCAATTGTGGTGTTCTTAAATATCATCACATTAATTGCGACCTTATATCACACTGCAACTTATTTCGTGATGACACCAAAAGTGATGAACATCATTGTTAAAAATGAACGTTTACCACATCACGTCTTAAGAAATGCACTTTGGGCAGTGACAGCTGTGATTAGTGTTATCGCATTAATTTTAGTTTATATGTAGGGAGAGAAAAAATGGTCAATCAAAATCCAAAACGCTCTGGTGAACCACCAGTATGGTTGATGTTTGGTGCTGGCGGGACTGTCAGTGCGATTTTCTTCCCTGTTGTGATCTTAATCCTTGGTTTATTGTTACCATTTGGATTAATTGATCCACATAACCTAATTACATTCGCTTATTCTTGGATCGGAAAATTAGTTATCTTAGTTTTAACAATTTTCCCTATGTGGTGTGGCTTACACCGTATCCATCATGCGATGCACGATCTTAAAATCCACGTACCAGCAGGCGGATTTATCTTTTACGGCTTAGCCATGATTTACACAATCTGGGTGTTATTTGCTGTATTAGGTTTGTAATTTAAAACACTAAATTGATAATAAAAGTGCGGTCAAAAATGACCGCACTTTTTTATTCTCAACGAATAACCAAATATTTTCTTAATCTAGAAAAACAAAAAACCCGACATTATGTCGGGTTTTCTTTTATCAAAAACTTTGATAATTATTCTGCAACAACGATAACATCTAATGTTGCAAATACTTCGCCGTGAAGTTGGAAACGAACATCGTGGTCACCAAGAGTACGGATTGGACCGTTTGGTAAACGAACTTCGCTTTTCGCAATTTCAACGCCTGCTGCAGTTACTGCTTCTGCTACATCACGAGTAGTGATTGCACCGAATAAACGGCCTTCCTCACCAGCTTTAGATGCGATAGTTACAGAACCTAATGCAGTCACTTGTGCTGCACGAGCTTGAGCTGCTGCTAAACTTGCTGCTGCCGCTGCTTCTAACTCTGCACGACGTGCTTCAAAGTGTTCAATGTTAGCTTTAGTTGCCATAACTGCTTTACCTTGTGGGATTAAGAAGTTACGAGCGAAACCAGATTTAACATTAACTTGATCACCTACGTTACCTAGGTGAACGATTTTATCTAAAAGAATTACTTGCATTTCCTAACTCCTTCTTAATTGTGATGAGAATCAGAGTAAGGTAATAACGCTAAATAACGAGCGCGTTTGATTGCGCGTGCTAATTGGCGTTGGTACTTCGCACGAGTACCGGTAATGCGGCTTGGTACAATTTTGCCGCTTTCAGAAATGTAGTTCTTTAATGTAGCGATATCTTTGTAATCGATTTCAACAACATTTTCCGCTGTAAAACGGCAGAACTTACGACGACGGAAATAACGTGCCATTTGGCTGTCTCCTAATCTATAAATTCGATTTGCTCGGCATGCAATACTAACTGCGTTAAACCATTTGAGGTTTTATGTGAAGTTATAAACCCCACCACAAGAAGTTTACTGCCGACCGTAATGCTTTGAGTTTTTTCTATTAACTGATTGCCACTGACTTGAACTGCCATCTTTAACCACGCTTGGCGTGATAAACCACTTTCGACTTGTTCGGAACGATGTTCCAGCCAAAATTGGCAATGCGCAATCCCATTAGGGCTTTTGCTTCGCTTGGGTAATTGACACACTGTGCCGATTAACGAGAAGCGATTATCAAGTTTTGAATTACTCTTCAGCATCCTCAAAATCGTTGTTTTCAACTTCAGCTAAAGGTTTACGTTCTTCTTTAGCCGCTTTCATTGGGGACGCTTCGGTTACGGCGTGCTTAGTATGGATAACAAGACTGCGTAATACAGCATCGTTATAACGGAAAGTCGTTTCTAGCTCGTCGATGACTTGTTGAGGCGCTTCTACATTCATAAGCACGTAGTGTGCTTTGTGTAATTTGTTAATTGGGTACGCTAATTGACGACGACCCCAATCTTCTAGGCGATGAACTTGACCACCAGCTTCTTTTACAGAACCTGTGTAACGTTCGATCATACCTGGTACTTGCTCGCTTTGGTCCGGATGAACCATAAACACGATTTCGTAGTGACGCATTACTGCTCCTTACGGGTTAATCAGCCTTTGACGTAGATTAGCCACCAATCTGCAAAGGCAAGGAACGAAAAAATGAACGTGGCTAAGGGCGCTGATTATACAGATTTTTTTTCAGACTTCAAATAATTTGTATGCTTTTCAAACAAAAAAAGCCGATATCAACATATCGGCTTTTCTTTTCATTTCTAAATTAACGGCTACGGAAAATGATACGACCTTTGCTTAAGTCATAAGGTGTCATTTCTACAGTTACTTTATCGCCCGTTAAGATACGAATATAGTTTTTACGCATTTTGCCAGAAATATGTGCAGTCACCACGTGACCATTTTCTAACTCAACGCGGAACATGGTATTTGGTAAGGTTTCCAAAATTGTGCCTTGCATTTCAATGCAATCTTCTTTTGCCATTTTATCCTCTAAAATAATGATTTTTTTGACCGCACTTTTTGCGGCTATAAATGAAAAACGGGCGAATTATAGCCGTTTTTAATGTTAGACGAAAGATTAAAATAAAATTGAACAGAAAAAAATCACTTTTTTTACTAATTTGTAAGTTGTATCAAGACTTAGGAATGATTTACAAAAGAAAAACTCTCCCTATAATGGGTACATAGTAATCTCTTAGATGGTACAAAGAAATGAATAAAACATTACTAAGTAATAATCCCAAACATATTTCATTAACCTGTCAAAAATTTCAATATGGCGGCGGCATGGAACGATATCTTATTGATATTGTTAATGGATTATCTCAGGCAAACATTACACCTAAAATTTACTCTGCTAAGTTTGATACCGCATTACCTGAATATAATTTAATTAATCCAATTAAGATCAATCTTTCTTTTGTTCCTAAAAAATGGAGAACCTCGTTTCTTTCCTATTTTTCAAATAAATATAAAGAAAAATCAGAAATCTCACTTACCACCTCTTATACCCTATCTGACGTGGTTATTTGTGGTGGAAATCATAAAGGATATCTACAAGCATCAAAGAAAAAAACAAGCATATCAGATCGATTTAAAATCATGGGTGAACAAAAATCCTTAAATCAATCCAAATATGTCATTGCTCATTCTGCATTGATGAAAAAAGAACTCGTTGAGTTATATCATATCCCAGAAAACAAAATTGATGTGATTTATCCCCCTATTGATACAGATAAGTTCACACAAATCAATGAAGAAGAAAGAGTAAAGCTCAGAGAAAAATTAGGTTTCAAAAAAGATGAAGTCATTTACTTATTCCCTTCCACCGGTCATACACGAAAAGGGTTTGATATTTTAAAAAAATATTTTGAAAAAACTACGTTACCTATCCGCTTAGTGGTAGCGGGAACGCCTGTAGAAGAAACGCCTAAAATCTCTTCGCTTGGTTTTTGTAAAAATATGCCTGAATTATATCAAGCGGCAGATTTCACCATTATGGCATCTCAATATGAGCCATTTGGACTTGTTGGTCTTGAATCCATATTATCTGGCACACCTGTTATCTTTTCTGAAAATATGGGATGCCTAGAAGTATTACAAAATGAATTTGGCTATACATTTTCTAGAGAAAATATGAATACTTTGGATGATGCAATTCAAAAATCAGTAAAACAAGCATCAGAACAGGAACATCGTATTCACAATCCAATTGGCTGTATTCGTTATAATCCAAGTTTGAGTCATCATACTCAAGCAATACTGGAGCTCATCGCTAAATGATATTGCCCATAATAGTTGCACTAAAATTTACAAAAGAAATACAGGCTCTATAATAACCGCAATTTTCTTATTAAATAGTACTTATGAATTCAAAAAAACACTTAGGTCATACCGCCCGTAAACGCTTTGGACAAAACTTTTTACATGATACCTCTGTCATTCAAGGGATCGTGGCGGCAATTCACCCACAACCCAATCAATTTTTAGTGGAAATTGGCCCAGGGCTTGGTGCATTAACCGAACCTGTTGGAGAGCTTGTCGAGCATCTTACCGTAGTAGAACTTGACCGAGACTTAGCTGAACGTTTACGTCATCATCCATTTTTACATCAAAAGCTCACCGTCATTGAAACGGATGCGATGCAATTTGATTTTGGTGAGCTTTATACAAAAGAGAATTTGGCAGAAAAAGGTCAGAAATTACGTGTATTTGGTAACTTGCCTTACAACATTTCTACCCCATTGATGTTCCATTTATTTAAGTATCATGATGTGATTCAGGATATGCACTTCATGCTGCAAAAAGAAGTAGTCAAACGGTTATGCGCAGGGCCAAATAGCAAAGCTTACGGTCGTTTAACCATTATGGCGCAATATTTCTGCCAAGTGATGCCTGTGCTTGAAGTGCCACCCTCCGCATTCAAACCTGCACCGAAAGTGGATTCAGCGGTTGTGCGTTTAATTCCGCATAAAGAATTGCCACATCCAGTGAAAGATTTATATTGGTTGAACCGTGTTTGCTCCCAAGCGTTTAATCAACGTCGAAAAACATTGCGTAATGCGCTTTCAACATTATTTTCAGCCGAAAATCTGACCGCACTTGGTATTGATTTAACTGCACGAGCAGAAAATTTAGCTATCGCAGATTATGCACGCCTAGCGAACTGGCTGGCGGATAATCCACCAGTAGATGTCAATAAAGATGAAATCTTAGATTCAGAAGAGTAAAAGAGCGGTCAAAAATGGCAACCTATTTCGTCGGTGATTTACAAGGCTGTTATGATGAATTACAGCTTTTATTGGAACGTGTAGATTTCAATCCTACGCAAGATAAACTGTATCTTGTGGGGGATCTTGTAGCGCGTGGGGATAAATCACTTGAATGTCTTCGTTTTGTTAAATCACTTAGCAATGCAGCACAGACAGTGCTTGGCAATCATGATTTACATTTAATTGCAACTGCACTGGGTATTAAAAAAGTGAAACCGCGTGATCGTGTCGATGCTATTTTTAATGCCCCCGATTTTGATGAACTGATTCATTGGTTACGCCATCAGCCCTTACTTGTGCATAATGAAAAATTAAACTTTCTAATGGCGCATGCAGGCATTTCGCCAGATTGGGATTTGGGAACCGCGAAATCTTGTGCTGCTGAAGTGGAACAGATTTTACAGCATGGCGATTTTCATTATCTGATTGAAAATATGTATTCAGAACAACCCGACCGTTGGTCGCCAGATTTGCAGGGCTTAGCGCGTCATCGTTACATTATTAATGCTTTCACTCGAATGCGTTTTTGCTATTCAGATCATCGCTTTGATTTTGCCTGTAAATCCTCTTTGAAAGATGCGCCGTCGGAGCTTATACCTTGGTTTAATTTGGATAATCCTCTTTATAAACAGATCCCGATTGTATTTGGGCACTGGGCAAGTTTAGTCAATGAGAATCTCCCTCAAGGTATTTATGCCTTAGATACAGGTTGTGTGTGGAATAATCGAATGACTATGTTGCGTTGGGAAGATAAACAGCTCTTCACACAAAGTGCGGTCAAAAATTACTGTGATTTTTAAGGAAACACTATGCTCTCACTTAATGCTGAATCTTGCGAACTGTTCAATATTCCGTTCTACCAATTCGCCCAGATGAAGAAATTTTGTCCGGAAGATATTCCGGCGATCAAAGCTAATTACAAATTACATTGGGATAATTGGAAAGCGATTATCCAAGAAGTTGCAAAGCAACTCGGCATGCCTTTTGCAAAACCGCATATTGAAAGTTGGACCAATGGTTGGCAAGTCCGCGCGCATTTCTTCGCTTATTTTAAATATGAGTTTAATCAGAATTCTGCAGCCATTTTTTCGGTGCTATTAAATCGTCGTCGGTTAAGAGTGTGTTTAGATTGGCATTGCTATCGTGCAGATCGCTCACAAATTAATCTGCAACAATATAATCAATGGCTTGATCAATTTGATTTCAAAGAATTTGCTGATTTTGATATTTGGCGAGAAGATGAAAGCGAATATGATGATTTTTGCCAAGTGAAAGCCATTTCTGAAAAAGATCTTCTCTTGCGTTCAGAGGACGATTTTTGGTGTATTGGGAAAAGTATTGAAAAAGATCAACTAAGCCAAATTGATCCTGTTTTATTTATCACGCAAACCATCCAACAATTACAACCACTTTACGATCGCTGTCATCAATAAAGTGCGGTTAATTTCCATTAAATTTTTTCGCCTTGTTTATTTGTTATGCTATCATTACATTAGTTTAACATTTTTAACAATTTTGCTTTTAGGAGTACTTTATGAAAAACGTCGTGATCGTTGGCGGTGGCGCCGGCGGCATTGAATTAGCGACATTTTTAGGCGATAAATTAGGTCGCAAAAAACAGGCTAAAGTGACGCTTGTGGATCGCAATGCGACCCACTTGTGGAAACCCTTATTACATGAAATTGCAACAGGTGTAATGGATGATGGCACAGATTCTCTGAGCTATCGCGCTCACGGTAAAAACCATCATTTTAGCTTCGAGCAAGGTTCGATCACGCGCATCAATCGTGAACAGAAATATGTTGAACTTGCCCCTGTTTATGGGCAAGAAGGCGATATACTCGTGGTTGCGCGTCGTATTCCTTATGATTACTTAGTGATTGCGATCGGTAGTAAATCGAATGATTTCAATACAAAAGGCGTGGCTGATAACTGTATTTTCTTAGACAGCTCTGATCAAGCGCTTCGCTTCCAACAAAGAATGTTGGAATTATTCCTTAAATTCTCTGAAAACCGTGCATTAGATGATATAGGTGAAGAAGAATTTAAACAGAAACTAGTAGATGAGAGCAAAGTCAATATTGCGATTGTTGGCGGTGGTGCAACTGGCGTGGAATTAACTGCTGAGCTCTATCACGCGACTGAAGACCTGTCTTCTTACGGTTACGGTAAAATTGATAATTCTTGCTTGCAAGTCACCTTAGTTGAAGCGGGTCCGCGCTTATTACCTGCTCTACCTGAAAATTTATCTGCGGCAGTATTAGATGAATTGCAAGAAATGGGTGCAAATGTGAAATTAAATACGATGATCACAGAAGCCCAACCAAACACGCTCATCACCAAAGATGGCGAAGAAATCAAAGCTGATCTGATTGTATGGGCGGCGGGGGTTCGCACCTCAACGGTGACACAGCAATTCGATGGATTAGAGCTTAACCGCATCAATCAATTAGTGGTAAAAGACACTCTTCAAACCACGGTGGATGATAGTATTTTTGCCATTGGTGACTGTGCGGCATTAATGCAACCAAACGGTAAATTAGTCCCGCCAAGAGCGCAAGCAGCACACCAAATGGCAAAAGCTTGTGCGAAAAACATCTTTGCACTTTTTGAGCAAAAACCATTAAAAGCATTTAAATATAACGATAAAGGAACCTTGGTTTCCCTTTCAAGCTTTACTGCATTGGGTAGCATTTCAAATAAATTTGGGAAAAACCCACTGACTGTTCAAGGTAAATTTGCACAGTTTGCGTATGTGTCTTTATATCGTATGCATCAACATGCTTTGCATGGATGTATTAAGATTGGCTTGATTATTTTAGTGGATAAACTTAACCACTATTTAAAACCAAGATTGAAATTACATTAATACAAAAAGTGCGGTCAAATTTAACCGCACTTTTTTCATTTCTTAAACGAGTTGATTGTTATGCTCATAGGCATAAAGTGTATTAAACATCAGCATGGCAACTGTCATTGGCCCTACTCCACCCGGTACTGGCGTAATATACGCTGCTTTTTGTATCGCCACATCATATTCCACATCCCCCACTAATTTACCATTGATGCGATTAATTCCCACATCAATGACTGTTGCCCCTTCTTTAATCCAATCGCCTGGAATAAAACGAGGTTTACCCACAGCTACCACTAAAACATCTGCCTGACGAATATGATGCTCTAAATCTTTGGTGAAACGGTGTGTCACTGTGACAGTTGCGCCTGCCAATAATAATTCAAGTGACATCGGGCGCCCTACAATATTTGATGCGCCAACGATCACGGCATGTTTACCGTGTAAATCAATACCTGTAGTTTCTAATAATTTCATCACGCCATAAGGGGTGCAAGCACGTAAAGTTGGGATACGTTGGCATAAACGTCCCACATTATAAGGGTGGAAACCATCCACATCTTTTTCAGGGCTAATACGCTCAATCACTGATGTGCTATTAATTTGTTCAGGCAATGGAAGCTGGACGAGAATGCCATCAATGCTTTCATCGGCATTTAATTGGTCAATCAGTTGTAGTAGTTCCGCCTCTGTCGTGGTTTCAGGTAAATCATAGGATTTCGAGACCATCCCAATCTCTTCGCAACTTTTACGTTTACTACCTACATAGACTTGAGAAGCAGGATCTGCACCCACTAAAATTACTGCAAGTCCTGGTGCACGTTTACCTTGAGCCCGATAATGTTCAATTTTATTGGCAACATCCGATTTGATTTTTTTTGATAGTTCAGTACCTGAAATAATTTGAGCAGTCATGCGTTTTTCCTCAAGATGGCATTAAGTAAACGTTTGCTATTTTAACTGACAACATCTTATTTTACAAAGGCAACAAAAGTGCGGTTGAAAAACTGGAATAATTTTGAGCAATTGAAAGAGGAATCTAAAAAATTAATTGACTGAAAAGAAAAGCTCACTATAATTGTGCTCAATCGTCGGCGAGTAGCGCAGCTTGGTAGCGCAACTGGTTTGGGACCAGTGGGTCGTAGGTTCAAATCCTATCTCGCCGACCACTTCTTTTATATTTCCCTCGAAATTCCATACAAAAGATGTAACCCTTAAAATGCGCCCTTAGCTCAGCTGGATAGAGCAACGCCCTTCTAAGGCGTGGGTCAAAGGTTCGAATCCTTTAGGGCGTGCCATTCTATACTCATTCAAGCAAAGCATAAAACCTTACAAATCCATAAGTCATTGTTTCACAATGTAAATCTTTGTAAATTTTAAGTCAGAATATTTACCAAATAATCTCATACAAGTATTATTCATTTCGTTTCATACCAAATGAAACTTTTATAATATTTCGGATATTTTTTATTTAAGGAATTAAACCTGATGAAAAAAACACTCTTATTTGTATGTTTATTTGGAAGTGTATCTCTTGCTTTCGCAGAAGATACAGCAACAAAAACTGAAGTTTATGCTCAAGTGGGAAGACTCGACAAGCGTATTAATGACGAAGTGGGGCGTCTTGATGATCGCATTACCAATGCTCAGAAAGATTTAAATAATCGTATTACTGGCGTTGATGATCGTTTAAACCAAACAGATAAAAACTTAAATGATCGCATTAATGAAACAGATAAAAATCTCAATAACCGCATTAATGATGAAGTGGGTCGTTTAGATAGTCGCATTACTGAAGATCGCCGAGCGCTCGATGAACGAATTACAGAAAATCGCAAAGATTTAGATAATCGTATTACGGAAAACCGTAAAGATTTAGATGAGCGAATTACGGAGAATCGTAAGGACTTAGATAATCGTATCACGGAAAACCGCAAAGATTTAGATGAGCGAATTACAGAGAATCGTAAGGACTTAGATAATCGTATCACGGGTGTAGAAGAGCGTGTTACTGATACACAAAAAAATCTAAATAACCTAGATAGCCAAGTAAAAAATAATACAAACAATATTCAAACGAATAGAACTGATATTGATGACCTAAAAAATAGAATCAGTCACAATTCTGTAAGCAATACTCAGAACACCAAAGCTCTTGCTGATAAAGTAAACAATAACGTGCAAAATATTACTAATCACGCTTCACGTTTAGATCACTTATCAAATCAAACCATGGCAAATACAAAAGAGATTTCTGATTTACGTTCTGAAATGACGCGTTCTACTGAGTCATTACGCTCAGATTTGAAACACAACGTGAAAAAATTACGCGCAGGCATTTCCAGCGCTATTGCGTTAACACAAGTACCTCAAGCAATTGCTTCTGGGGAAAATGTGCTTGGTGTAGGTGCTGGAACTTTCCGTAATGAAAGTGCGCTAGCAATCGGTTATTCTCGTGCTTCTGATAATGGCAAACTGCTATTTAAAGTAGGCGGTACTGCAAGTAGTCGTGGGGATTTTGGTGCTGGTGCAGGTGTTGGGATACGTTGGCGCTAACTAAACACTCGTATAAATAACAAAAGCACGCTTAATGCGTGCTTTTTTATTCCCATAAGATATCGAGAATCTATGATTAAATAATCGGATATTTATAAAGGATTGTAATTTGAATGGCGGTGAGAGGGGGATTCGAACCCCCGATGCACTTTCGCACATACACGCTTTCCAGGCGTGCTCCTTCAACCACTCGGACATCTCACCGTTTTGAAGTGCGTGAAATATAAAGATTTATCCAAGATTAGTCAAGTTTTTTGAGCTAGAACATAAAAAATCCTGTCCCGTTTAGCTAAAATATAAACTATCTTTTTTCTATCATCGTATTTTTATGCATATCAAATCACTCTTTTCTAAAAATGTGTTTTTGGCCGTAAAACCATTTAGCGCATTGAAAGAATCTTTCCGTGAAGGTTACGGAAAACAAAAATTGATTAAAGATATTATCGCGGGTCTCACCGTGGGCGTCATTGCGATTCCACTTTCCATGGCTTTAGCCATTGCTAGCGGTGTGCCACCACAACACGGTCTTTATACCGCTATCGTAGCGGGGATCGTAATTGCGTTAACCGGTGGATCGCGTTTTAATATTTCAGGTCCAACCGCCGCATTTGTCGTGATTTTATATCCCGTCACCCAACAATTTGGGCTCAGCGGATTACTCATGGCAACGTTACTTTCGGGAATTATTTTAGTCATCATGGCGTTGTCTCGATTGGGACGACTCATTGAGTACATTCCTCTCCCCGTTACACTTGGCTTTACCTGCGGGATTGGGATCACCATCGGCACCTTGCAAATCAAAGATTTCTTAGGTTTAGACATTACTCAGATGCCACCTCACTATATTGAAAAAGTGCAAGCTATTTTGACCGCACTTCCGACAATTAACTGGGCAGACACTGCGGTTGGTGTGGTCACCTTATTTGTACTCACCCAATGGCATAAGCTTCGTTTACCTGTGCCAGGTCATTTACCTGCGGTCATTATTGGGACACTCATGGCATTAGCCTTAGGGCAATTTGGCTTCTCGGTTGAAACTATTGGTACGGCATTCCAATATACCTTATCTGATGGCACAACAGGACATGGTATTCCTAATGTCTTGCCTGAATTTGCCTTACCTTGGAATATTCCTAATGCACAAGGTGAAGTCATCAATTGGAATTTTGATCGCATACAAGATATCTTGCCTGCCGCCTTTTCAATGGCTGTATTAGGCGCGATTGAATCGCTACTTTGTGCGGTCATCTTAGATAATATGACGGATACCAAACATCATTCCAATAATGAATTACTCGCCCAAGGTTTAGGTAATATTATTTCACCATTCTTAGGCGGAATTACGGCAACTGCAGCAATTGCACGTTCTGCAGCCAATGTTAAATCTGGAGCGGTATCACCAATAGCCAGTGTCATTCATGCTCTATTAGTCTTGTTCTCGCTATTATTCTTTGCCAATGCCCTGTCTTATTTGCCACTCTCTTCTATGGCTGCATTGCTATTAATGGTAGCTTGGCATATGGCGAATGTACCTGAAATCATTCGTTTAGCGCGTCGCTCAACAAAAAATGAAATTGCAGTGTTGTTCACTTGCTTAATTCTCACCGTGTTATTTGATATGGTGATCGCTATCTCTGTCGGCGTATTATTGGCGAGCCTCTTATTTATCCGCACCATTGCAGAAATGACAAAAGCGATTGAACAACCTGCACCAGAAGATTTAAATGATGTATTAGCTTATCGTATCAGCGGTCCACTATTCTTTGCTGCGGCGGATAAACTCTTTGCGGATTTGCATGATAAAACCGTCCATACGGATCACGAGATCAAACATATCGTGTTGCAATGCGATGCCGTGACTGTGCTGGATACCGGCGGTATTCATGCACTCACTCATTTTGTACAGCATATGTTGCCACATCAACAAATCTACTTGTGCAATATGCAATTCCAACCACTCAGAATGTTAGTAAAATCTAACTCTGTGCCTGAATTGCAAAAAATTAACTATGGTACAGATTTACAAGATGTGTTTAATAAAATTCGTGAGTTTGAACAAGCAAATCCATAAAACACTAAAAAGCGTGCTAAAATAAGCACGCTTTTTTATCAATAAAATAAAGGAATTCAGAATGCGTCCAAATAATCGTGAAAATCATCAATCTCGTCCAATCAAAATCACCCGTAATTACACGAAACATGCTGAAGGCTCAGTATTAGTGGAATTTGGTGATACTAAAGTATTATGTACGGCGAGTGTTGATGAAAGCGTACCGCGTTTCTTAAAAGGACAAAATCAAGGTTGGGTGACAGCAGAATATGGCATGTTGCCACGCTCTACACACAGCCGTATGCAACGTGAGGCCGCAAAAGGCAAACAAGGTGGACGTACCATGGAAATTCAACGTTTAATCGCACGTTCATTACGTGCTATGGTTGACTTAGAGGCCCTTGGCGAACGTTCTATTACCTTAGACTGCGATGTGATTCAAGCGGATGGCGGTACAAGAACTGCGTCTATCACCGGTGCAGCAGTGGCTTTATGTGATGCTATCAATGGTTTAATTGCAAATGGCACATTAAAAACCAATCCAATCAAAGGTCTCGTTGCTGCAATTTCAGTTGGAATTGTTGAGGGTGAGGCTGTATGTGATTTGGAATATGTAGAAGACTCAGCCGCCGAAACAGATATGAACGTTGTGATGATGGAAGATGGCCGCATGATCGAAGTGCAAGGTACCGCAGAAGGCGAACCATTCAGCCACGAAGAATTACTCACCTTATTAGGCTTAGCCAAACAAGGGTGCGAACAAATCTTCACAGCACAACGTGAAGCATTAGGTTTATAGGAACAAAAAATGGAAAGCTACAAAATCGAATTTATTAAATTTGCCTTGAGCCGTAACGTGCTTAAATTTGGCGAGTTTGCACTAAAATCAGGTCGAAAAAGTCCTTACTTTTTTAATGCAGGATTATTCAGCACTGGCGCAGATCTCGCTCTCTTAGGTGAATTCTATGCGAAAGCGATTCAATCAAGTGCGGTCGATTTTGATGTCATTTTTGGGCCTGCCTATAAAGGCATTCCGATTGCGACGAGCGTTTCCATTGCACTATTCAATCAATTTAACCGTGATACACCTGTTTGCTTTAATCGCAAAGAAGCCAAAGATCACGGTGAAGGCGGTAATTTGATCGGTAGCCCATTAACCGGCAATGTGTTGTTAGTCGATGATGTCATTACAGCTGGCACAGCCATTCGTGAATCCATGGCACTTCTTGAAGCCAATCACGCGAAATTAGCCGCTGTCTTTATTGCCTTAAATCGTCAGGAAAAAGGCAAAGGGGAACTTTCTGCCATCCAAGAAGTGGAACGCGACTATCAATGCCAAGTGCTTTCCATTATTGATTTGGATGATTTAATGCAATTCATTGAAAAAGAACCCGATTATCAGCAATATTTACCTGCGATGCGGGCTTATCGTGAAAGTTATGGTGTGTAATTCATCACTTGAAAAATAAGAATAAAGCCATATTAATGTAAGGGCAGACATTTGCGTCTGCCCATTATTGTCAAAAGACCTTTTGACCGCACTTTAGGGGAAGAGAATGTATTTTTTTGGAAAGATTATCGGCGTTTTTCTCGGTTTTAAATGGGGGGGCTTTTTCGGCGCCATCGCTGGACTTATTTTAGGCTCTATCGCAGATAAAAAACTCTATGAGCTTGGTTCGGTTAACTCTAGCTTTTTTAAGAAAAAAACGACCCGACAAGCACTCTTTATGCAAACTACTTTTGCGGTACTTGGGCATTTAAGTAAATCCAAAGGTCGTGTGACAGAAGAAGATATTCAACTGGCGAATCAGTTGATGAACCAGATGCAATTAGATGAGAGCCATCGCAAACTCGCTCAAGAGGCCTTTCGTCGCGGTAAAGAAGCCGATTTCCCTTTACGCCAGGTGATTCGTGAATTCCGCATTGGATGTGGACAACGTGCTGACTTACTGAGAATGTTCTTACACGTGCAAGTGCAGGCTGCCTTTGCTGATTCTCAATTACATGAGTCAGAAAAAGAAGTGCTTTATGTGGTAGCCGAAGAACTTGGTCTTTCCCGTATGCAGTTTGAGCAAATGCTGGCAATGGAAATTGCGGCTCGCCAATTTACCCAAGGTGGATTCTATCGCCAATACCAACAAGGCGGTTATCAACAGCAAGGTGGCTACCAATACCAACAAGGCGGTTATCAACAGCAAGGTGGCTACCAATACCAACAAGGTGGTTACCAACAATCTTCAGGCCCTACATTAAGCGATGCCTATAAAGTATTGGGTGTGAGTGAAAACGATGATCGCAATGCCGTAAAACGTGCATATCGTCGTTTAATGAATGAGCATCACCCAGATAAATTAGTCGCGAAAGGCTTACCGCCAGAAATGATGGAAATGGCTAAAGAAAAAGCGCAACAAATCCAAGCCGCTTACGATTTAATTTGTAAAGTGAAAGGCTGGAAATAGTGCGTGTTATTCTCGCCCCCATGCAAGGGGTGCTTGATCCTTTTGTTCGCCAGCTTTTAACCGAAGTGAATGAATACGATCTCTGCATCACCGAATTTGTCCGTGTGGTGGATCAACTATTACCTGAAAAAGTCTTTTATCGTCTTTGCCCTGAACTCAAGAATCAGGGCCTTACACCTTCTAAAACGCCCGTTCGTGTCCAACTTTTAGGTCAACATCCGAACTGTCTTGCTGAAAATGCCCATCGAGCCATTGAGCTTGGCTCACATGGTATTGATTTAAATTGTGGCTGCCCATCCAAAACCGTTAATGGGAGCAACGGAGGCGCAGCTCTACTCAAACAACCTGAATTAATTTATCAAGCGACCCTAGCCTTACGAAAAACCGTACCTAGTCATTTACCTGTCAGTGTGAAAGTGCGATTAGGTTGGGATTGTACTTCACAAGCGTTTGAAATTGCCGATGCCGTACAACAAGGTGGTGCGACTGAAATCACTATTCACGGTCGAACCAAAGCAGATGGCTATCGTGCCGATCGCATCAATTGGGAAAAAATCGGTGAAGTAAGATCTCGCTTAATGATCCCAGTGATTGCTAATGGTGAAATTTGGCGTTGGGAAGATGGTCAAGCATGTTTGAAAGCGACAGGTTGCGAAGATCTAATGGTCGGGCGTGGTGCATTAAATATCCCAAACTTAAGCCTTGTACTCAAACAAAATTGCGAAAAAATGCCTTGGGTGGATATTCAAAAAATCTTGCAAAAATATGCGGAAATGGAAAATTTCCATGATTCCGGTTTTTACCATGTTGCCCGAATCAAACAATGGCTACGCTATCTCAATAAAGAATATCCTGAAGCAGACATTGTTTTTGAGCGAATTAAAACCATCAAAACTGCAGAAGATCTGAGAGAACGACTCTGTCAGTGCTAAAAAAGCGCGGTCAGAATAGACGGCTTTTTAGTATTATCCCCACTCGTACGATGAGTGCTTACAGTCAAACAAAACTTGACAAAAATCAAAAAGCTATCATACAGAATCAGTAGAATCGATGAGGCATATACCACAAAAAAGGAGAGGTGCCTTATGAAGACTCGTCTATTGCTTTCTAGCTTACTTATCGCATTAAGCGCAACATCATTTGCCCAAACGAATAAAGCGCATTGGTCTTATAATGGAAAAGAAAGCCCTGAACATTGGGGTGATTTGCTCACCGAATATCAAACCTGTAAGCTAGGGAAGGTTCAGTCGCCTGTTAATCTGGAAGCAGATAACAGGATGAAAGTGGCCAATAAACCACTTAAGATGAATTACTTCCCTGCGGAGTATCAAGTAGAAAACAATGGACATACTGTGCAAGTCAGTGTTGCACAAGAAAATGCACCATTTATTATGCTCAACAATAAACCATTTTATTTAAAACAATTTCACTTTCACACACCAAGTGAACATACCTTTAAACGCCAACATTATCCTTTAGAAATTCATTTTGTCCATCAAAGTGAAGATAAAGCGTTAGCGGTTGTTGCCGTAATGGTAAATGAAGGCGAAGCGAATCCAGCATTAGCACCAGTCGTTGAGAAAAAACTCACCGTTGGACAAAAAGAAAAATTGGCTCAACCACTTGATATTAAAGCGCTAATGCCAAAAGAGATGGCACGCTTCCGCTTAAATGGATCACTCACCACTCCACCTTGTAGTGAAAACGTGGCTTGGACCATTTTTAAATCACCAATTCAAGCAAGCAAAGCACAAATTGCCGCGATAGAAGAAATGGAAGGGAAAAACAACCGTCCAACGCAACCATTAAATCAGCGTGATGTGGAAGTTGAACAATAAATAAAAAATGCGTGGATAATCTCCACGCATTTTTTCTTCAGATTAGAAAAGATTAAAGGTGAATGTTGCCATCATAGATATGAGTCGCATCGCCAGTCATATAAAGCGGTGAGCCTACGCCTTCCCACTCAATAAGCAAGCTACCACCAGGTAAATCAACTTGTACTTTATTATCAAGTAAACCTTGCATCATTCCTACTGCTGCTGCTGCACAAGCCCCACTGCCACAAGCTTGTGTCTCACCTGCACCACGTTCATATACACGCAATTTAATGTGGTTACGATTGACGACTTGCATAAATCCAGCGTTTACCCTTTCAGGAAAACGTTCGTGGCTTTCTAAGAGTGGACCTAACTCTGCTACATTAGCCGTTTCAATATCGTCCACTTGAACAACACAATGTGGATTGCCCATTGATACTGCACCACAAAGCACCGTTTGCACATCGGTACGTAAAATATAGTTTTTTTCAAATTTATTGGCTGTAAAAGGAATTTTATTGGGTTCCCAAATCGGTTCGCCCATATTGACGCGAATTTGCCCATCTTCTTTTACCGTTAAAACCATTTTCCCTTTTTGTGTGCTTACTGCAATATCCTTTTTATTGGTCAGCCCTTTTAAAGTCACAAAACGCGCAAAACATCTTGCCCCGTTTCCACATTGCGATACTTCACTGCCATCTGCATTAAAAATACGGTAATGGAAATCTAAATCTGGATCATAAGGTGGCTCAACAATTAAAAGCTGATCAAAACCAATGCCACGATGACGATCAGCTAAGCGTTTAATGGTTTCAGGGGTAAAATAGGCATTTTGTGTCACAGCATCAACAACGACAAAGTCATTGCCAAGACCATGCATTTTGGAAAACTGCATGTTTCCTTCCTTGATTTGAAAAGTTTTTGGCATTATAGAGAGCAATAAGCCGAATGGCAAATAGCCATAAGAGATAAAGTGCGGTCACAAAACACTTTATTTTCTCACCGCACTTTCATCATTACATCCAGGCGTTATTACGAATGATCCCTACTGCAATCCCTTCAATTTCAAAATGAGGTTGTTCTTCAAGATTAACGACAATCGGCTGAAACTCTTCGTTTTCTGCATGCAGATAAATAACGGAACCTTTACGCTCTAAGCGTTTTACTGTCACTTCATCTTCAATTCGTGCGACAACAATCTGTCCATTACGTACATCTTTTGTACTATGAACCGCAAGAAGATCACCATCTAAAATACCGATATCTTTCATGGATTGGCCATACACTTTTAATAAAAAGTCAGCTTGTGGTTTAAACATATTGGCATCAACACGATAAGTGCCTTCAATATGTTGCTCGGCTAAAATTGGTTCCCCTGCGGCCACGCGACCAATGAGTGGTAAGCCCTCTTCTTCCTCATCATTTGCACTGTCATCAATAATGCGAATACCGCGAGAAGCCCCCGCAACAATTTCAATTGCACCTTTGCGGGCAAGTGCTTTTAAGTGTTCTTCCGCCGCATTAGGGGATTTAAAACCTAATTCGCGAGAAATTTCTGCACGAGTAGGCGGCATACCCGTGGTTTCTAAATGGCGTTTTAAGAGTTCCAGCACTTCTTGTTGTCTGGCAGTTAATGGTCTCATATACACTCCTGTTACTTTATACAGAATAACTGTTAGTATATACAGAAAGATGGCGATTGCAACAACTATTTTCTAGTCATAAAAGTGCAGTCAATTTTTTCATATTTTTGCGTGTTCATCATAAATCTCAAATGTAAATTTTTAGAATTTGACTGGTCGAATGTGTTAAAATGCCAGACAATACCTAGAAATGTCTAAAAAAAAGAGAATATTAATTATGTCTGGCATCGTAAGTACTTATCGTAAATTATTAGAATTACCGCTTTCGGTTCTAGTAAAAAATAATCCTATTCCCGCTCAACCCATCGAAGAGCTTCAACTCAATATCAATCAACCTATTCTTTACGTTTTACCTTATACCTCTCAAACTGACTTCGTGATTTTCCGTCGTAACTGTTTGAGCGTCGGTTTACCTGATCCAGCTGAAAAGAATGTGATTGATGGCGTAGCATTACCACGTTATGTCTATTTAGACGAAGGTCGCCGCTTTTTTAAATCAAAAGGCGCAAAAGATGAAACAGCCAAAGTCTTCAATAAATATTTAGAGTTGCACCGTGATGTTGCTGATTTAGATGTACAACTGATCCCTGTTTCTGTGCTTTGGGGGCGTTCACCAGGTAAAGAAGATAAAGCAAGCTTACCTAATCTTCGCTTATTAAATGGTCTTCAAAAAACCTTTGCAGCCATCTGGTTTGGACGAGACACCTTTGTACGTTTTTCTCAAGCGCTTTCTTTGCGTTACATGGTAAATGAGCACGGTTCAGATGAAAAAATTGCGCAAAAACTGGCTCGTGTTGCCAAAATGCACTTTGCTAAACAACGTATTTCCGCAACAGGACCTCGTTTGCCAAACCGCGAAGCGATGTTTAATAAACTCTTAAATTCTCAAGCAATTCAAAATGCGATTGAAGATGAGGCAAAATCAAAAAATATCAGCCGTGAGAAAGCCTATGCTGAAGCCGAAAAAATTCTTCATGAAATCGCAGCTAATGTAAGCCATTCAAGCCTTCGTGCGGCGGATCGTTTCTTACGTTGGTTATGGAACAAACTGTATTCCGGTATTGATGTACAAAATGCAGACCGAGTACGTAAATTAGCGTTAGAAGGCCATGAGATTGTTTATGTGCCTTGTCACCGTAGTCATATCGACTATTTATTACTTTCTTATGTGCTCTATCACCAAGGTCTTGTACCACCACATATTGCCGCGGGAATAAACCTAAACTTCTGGCCAGCGGGTCCTTTATTCCGTAGCTGGGGGGCATTCTTTATTCGCCGTACCTTTAAAGGTAATCGCCTTTACTCTGCGATTTTCCGTGAATATTTAGGGGAATTATTCCACCGCGGTTATTCCGTCGAATACTTCATTGAAGGTGGTCGTTCTCGTACAGGTCGCTTGCTTGCACCGAAAACCGGTATGATGTCGATGACACTACAAGCGCTTCAACATAACCAAACTCGTCCAATTTCTGTGGTGCCTGTGTATATCGGTTATGAGCACGTATTAGAAGTAGATACTTATGCGAAAGAATTACGTGGTGCCGCAAAAGAAAAAGAAAATGCTGGCTTAGTTTTACGTGTGATTAAAAAATTACGTAATTTAGGTCAAGGCTTTGTGAATTTCGGCGAGCCAATCACGCTTTCCAATTACCTCAATCACCATTATCCAGAATGGAAAGAGCAACATCATGAAGATAAACCTCACTGGTTTAACCATGCAGTTGGATCTGTTTCTAATCAAGTGATGGTGAATATTAATAAAGCTGCAGCCGTCAATGCGATGAATTTAGTGGGAACCGCTCTACTCTCTTCTCGTCAACGTGCGCTTTCTCATGAGCAGCTATTAGAACAACTCTCTAGTTATCAAGAAATGTTAAAAAATGTACCGTATTCTACTGATGTGGTACTGCCAACAGATACACCCAAAGCGATGCTTGACCACGTATTAAGCTTAGATCGTGTGGGTGTGTTAGTTGAAAAAGATAACTTTGGGGAAATTATTCGTTTAGAACGTAATTCTGCTGTTCTTATGACGTATTACCGCAATAATATTCAACACTTATTTGTGTTACCTTCACTTGTTGCAAGTATCGTTTTACATTATGAAGCAATCCAAAAAGATTTATTATTGGATGCAGTACGTAAAATTTATCCATTCTTAAAAGGCGAACTCTTCCTTCATTTCAATGAAGAAGAATTAAATACACAAATTAAAGCGATTATAGATGAATTTGCGCGTCAGGATGTTATCCAAGCCAATGATAATTTCTTATCGATTCACCGCGCTAAAGTTCGTATTTTACAACTTTGGTCTGCAGGTATGCGTGAAATCTTACAACGCTACTACATCACTGTGAGTATTTTACGTAGAGATCCTGGAATTGCCCGTGGTTTACTAGAAAAAGAAAGCCAATTAGTGGCACAGCGTCTTTCTGTATTACACGGTATTAATGCGCCAGAGTTCTTTGATAAAGCGGTATTCTCTGCCTTCATTGCTAACTTAAAAGAAGAAGGTTATTTCGATGATGATAAAGAAAAATTACACGAACTAGCAACAATCTTAGAGCATTTAATTTCTAGCGAAGTTTGCTTAACGATTAACGGTGCTGCAGACAAAGCAGATGACGTTGAGATTGAAGTAGAAGAAGAGGATAAATCAAATAAAGATGAATAATCTTTATTTGGAATAATAAAAGGGCGTGTTGAAGATATCCAACGCGCCCTTTTCTTTTATACGATTAATTCAACCAGAAATAATATCCTATTGTCGCGATAACGAGTATACACACAATATTTAAGAGAAACCCAGCTTTCACCATATCACTCTGACGAACATGTCCCGTACCAAATACGATTGCATTTGGCGGTGTCGCCACTGGTAACATAAAGGCACAAGAAGCACCTAAACCGATGATTAACGCAAGACCAATTTCCGGCATACCGAGAGATTGCGCGATAGAAATAAAGATTGGTACTAATAACGCTGCACTTGCGGTATTGGAAGTAAACTCAGTTAAGAAAATAATGAAGGTTGCGACCAATAAACCAATGAGGTAGTAATGTTGTCCTTGAACCAAGAATACAATACCGTCAGCTAACACTTTACTTGCGCCCGAATCTTTTAATACCGCACTCAAGGTTAAACCGCCACCGAAAAGCATCAATACACCCCAGTCAGTGCTTTCTTGGATTTGTTTCCAATTTGCCACGCCCGTTGAACAAATGATAACTGCAGCAAGTAATGCGACCACACTATCAAAACTACCGATATTTTTAGCAAGACCAAATACACCTGAAATGATTGGATTAATATAACTACTAAATACCCAACAAAGCGCAATGAGACCAAAAATCACAAGCGTTAAAACACGTTGGCCATTCATTTCAATACGTTCAAAGTTTTGTTCAAAATGTAAATGAAGTCTTGGTTTAAAGACAATGAAAAGTGTACCAATCATCAACGGCATCAAAATGAGCATAATTGGTAAACCATACCATAACCAATCAGAGAAAGTTAAATGTAAGTTACTTGCAACGATAGCATTTGGTGGGCTACCTACTAATGTTCCCATACCACCAATACTTGCACTATACGCAATCCCTAATAAGACGAAGACATAAGTATTATGTTCTTTTTCTTTATCAAGTTTGCTTAAGATCCCCATCGCTAAAGGTAACATCATGGCAGCTGTTGCTGTGTTACTCATCCACATGGAAAGGAAAGCAGTAATAGCAAAAAGATACATCACAGCGACAAATAAATTTCCACGAGCCATTGTCATGATTTTATTGGCAATCATTTTATCGAGCTTTTGTATATGTAAAGCTGTCGCTAAAGCAAAGCCACCAAAGAATAAGAAAATGGTTGGATCAGCAAACGCCACTAAAGCTTGTTTGGTTGTCACCAAATCAAGAGCAATTGCAAGTAATGGCACCAACAGAGCGGTCACGGTGACATGTAATGCCTCAGTTAACCAAAGAATCGCTACAAAGGCTAATAATGCTAAACCAGCATTTTCCTTAGGTGCGAAAGGTAAAGATTTTAATAAAATAAAAAAACAGGCTATCGCCAGCAGAAAGATAATCCCACTTTTATAATTTTTTGTTGTGTTTGTTTCGTTCATGAGTCCCTCCAAACTGATTACAGATGAACTATTTGCGATGTTAAATGAATGTTACAAACTTTCAACCAACAAATGTTTAAAATGTGATCTTGTTCAAAAAAATTTTAACAAAAAAAGTGCGGTTATTTCTAACCGCACTTTAAAAAGTCTATAATTTCAAAATTATTCTTCTTCGACGTCTTCTAAATCTAATGCTTCCTGTGAAAGAATGATGCCTGTTAAATCGGCATAAATATAATCTTCAGGGAAGAATGTTACACCACCAAAATTGACTGGAAGATCACTTTCACCATGATTATTTTCATCTGCACCAACTGGAATTGGCGCAAGCGCATGAATACCAATATCAATATTTTCAAGTTGTTGAATTTGACGCACTGCACCGTAAACAATAATGCCTGCCCAGTCATTATCTGCCGCAAGTTGTGCAAGCTCTGCATCAATTAAAGCACGACGTACTGCACCACCGCCATCTACGACAAGCACTCTGCCTTCACCATTTTCTTCAAGGATCTCGGCAATTAATCCATTATTTTCAAAACATTTTACTGTCGTCACTTTGCCGTAGAAATTGCTGACGCCACCAAAGCTAGAAAAAATGGGCTCAACCACATCTACTTGATCAGCATAAATATCACAAAGTTCTGAAGTATCGATATACATAATGTACCCCTTGTCGTTAAAATTTTTTCTCTAGTATAAGCCGATTTAGCCGATAAGCAAGCCTAAACTAAACAAGATATTGATAAATAAAGAAATCATAGACATCTGAGCCAACATTGGACGCAACACTGCAGGCTCTTTGCTGCGATAAACAAATAATGCATGTTTTAATAACAATGGAAATGCCAATAAAAATAAGAAATGCCAAGGGCTAAATGCTGTTGAGGCCGCAAATAACACATAACATAAAGCGGCAACGCTTAATAAAACACAGTGATAAATACGTCCCTTCTTCGGTCCAATACGTACCACCAAGGTATTTTTTCCTACTTTCGCATCTTGCTCAATATCACGTAAATTATTGATATTTAAAACGGCCGTTGCTAATAAACCTGAGCCCAGGGCAGGTAAAGTAATTAAGCTATCAATGCTGTGAGTTTGTAGATAATAAGTTCCACCTACACCTAATAGTCCAAAAAAGAGCAAAACAGACAAATCCCCTAAACCTAAATAACCATAAGGCTTAGCGCCTACGGTATAAGTAATAGCAGCAATAATGGCAAGAATACCCAAACCAGCAAAGGCCAATAAATCAGTAAGACTTTGATATGCGATACCAATTAAGAATGCGCCGGAGAAAAATGAACCTACCGCCATTAAAATTAAGCCCCATTTAAGCTCATTCGCAGAAATTGCACCTTGCTGAATACCACGTAAAGGCCCAATTCGCTCTTCGGTATCTGATCCTTTTTGATGATCACCGTAATCGTTAGCAAAGTTGGAAAGTACTTGCAATAAGATAGTGGTGAGCAAGCAAAGTAACATCACGGTGAGATTAAAACTTTCTTTATCTGCCCAATATGCCAATGCTGAACCAGTAAAAATAGAAGCTAATGCCAAAGGCAAGGTTTTTGGACGAGCGGTTTCCCACCACATTTTCAATTTATGATTTGTCATTTTTTTTGACCGCACTTTTGATTACAATAAAGGACGTATTCTACACGGAAATTGCCTTTTTATGAATGATTTAACACTGACTCTTCACCCAATTGCGGTGATTCACACGCCTTACAAAGAAAAATTCTCGGTACCACGACAGCCAGATTTAGTACAGGATGGCATTGGTATTGTGGAACTGCTCCCTCCTTATAATTCACCTGAAGCGGTACGAGGATTAGAGCAATTTAGCCATCTTTGGCTTATTTTCCAATTCGATAAAGTACCCCATGGGAAATGGCAATCTACTGTTCGCCCCCCTCGTTTAGGAGGCAATCAACGTGTCGGTGTATTTGCTTCACGCGCTACGCATCGCCCTAATCCGCTAGGCTTATCCAAAGTTGAATTACGCCAAGTGGAATGTATTCATGGGCGTGTTTTTCTGCATTTGGGCTCCGTGGATCTTGTCGATGGTACACCTATTTTTGATATTAAACCTTATATTGCCTATGCTGATAGCGAGCCTGAGGCAAAATCAAGTTTTGCGCAAGAAAAACCACCTGCGAAATTAAGCGTTGAATTTACAGAAATCGCCCAAAGTGCGGTGGAAAAATATCATAAAAATCGACCGCACTTAGCAAGATTCATTACGGAAGTGATCGCACAAGATCCCCGTCCCGCTTATCAACAAGGTAAAGAAACCGATCGTATTTATGGTATTAGTCTGTACGAATTTAATATTAAATGGCGTATTAAAGCAGGGACAACAGATTGTGTCGAAATTCTGGATATCCAAAAATTAAAAGAACAAAAAAGCTGACTTTCATCAGCTTTCTTTTTATCGTTTTAATTCTGTCTAATCCGGCAATGCATTTATCACAGCTTTGACGAGCGTTGCCAATGGAATCGCAAAGAATACGCCCCAGAATCCCCATAATCCGCCAAAAATCAGCACTGAAATAATGATTACTAAAGGGTGTAAATTAACGACTTCAGAGAATAAATACGGTACCAACAAGTTTCCATCTAGAAGTTGACTCACCGCAAAGGCCACAATCAAATACCAAAACGTTGGGGAAATGCCAAACTGGAACATGGCCACTAACGCAACAGGAATCGTCACTAATACCGCCCCGATATAAGGCACTAATACAGACAACCCAACGGCAACAGAAAGCAACAACGGATAATTTAAACCAAAGCTTAAAAAGATGATGTAAGTCACCACGCCGACAATCAAAATTTCCAACAGCTTACCATGAATATAATTCGCAATTTGTTGCTGCATTTCATTCCATACTTTAGACGCTAAAAGACGATTTTTAGGTAAAAAACGACTCACGCCAGAAAGAAGTTCAGTTTTGTCTTTCAGCATAAAGAACATCATTAATGGCACTAAAAATGCATAAATACCCAGTGATACAAGATTCATTAATGAGGTAATTGATAATTTCACCGCAGATTCACCAAAGCCCAAAATCTTCGCACGAGCAGCACTAAAAAAGGTGTCAATCATGGTGTAGTCAATGAGTTCAGGATAATGCTCAGGAAGGGCTAACAACCATTCATGTAACTTATTGAACATGGCTGGCAAATCGCTTAATAAGGAAATGGTTTGATTCCATAATGTTGGCACAAGCCCGAAGAAAATTAATAATGCCAAGGTTATAAATCCACCAAAAATAACTAGCGTAGCGAGCATTCGAGGAAATTTTAATTTTTTCGTTAGAAAATTAATCGGCATTTCCAATAAATATGCTAATACAATGGCAATCAGCAAAGGGGCGATTAAATCACTAAAGAAATAAATCGCAATAAAGCCAAACAACAAAATGGCAAGTAGCCCCATCGCCTGCGGATCGCTTAAGCGGCGGCTATACCAATTTTTTAGCATTTCTAACATAAAGTCTTCCTAAACAAGTATTTTTTGTCATTATAAGTTAAAATTTGAATCAATCCTATATCCACTCATTCAACATAAAATAGAAGGAAACGTTATGTCTGTGACGATTTATCATAATCCGCGTTGCTCAAAAAGCCGTGAAACCTTAGCTTTATTAGAAGAAAAAGGCATTCAACCAACTATCGAACTTTATTTACAACAACACTACTCTGTTGAAGCATTACAGCAACTGGCTAATAAATTAGGATTAGATGATGTCAGAAAAATGATGCGTACCAAGGATGAGCTTTATCAATCATTAGGGTTAGCTAATCCTGCATTAACGAATGACGATTTATTAAAAGCCATCAGTGAAAATTCAGCCCTATTAGAACGCCCGATTGTGGTAAAAGGTGAAAAAGCTAAAATTGGACGACCGCCTGAAAGCGTACTCGCTATTTTGTAATTCTATTCATTTTCGCTATAATGACTTGCCGTGAACCACTTCACGGCAATTTTTTAGAGGTAAATATGACAAAAAAAACAAAAAGTGCGGTTGAAAATCAGCCCATTTATCAACACACCAAAGGTGTCGTGAAAGATAATGCCGTGATGGCACTATTACACGACAAATTATTCCGCCAACGCGTTGAGAAAAAACGTAAAGGTAAAGGCAGTTACCAACGCAAAGCAAAATATGCGAGCAATTGGTTTGAAAAGCCCGATGATAAAGTTTTTGATTTCAGAAATTTTATCATCGGGTTTTTCGTTTCAATTTCAGTATAAAAAATAACAAACAGAGGAAGTCTATATGTCAATCAAAACAGAAGTTTTATTTAACAATACTTGGAATGTCCGTATCAGTGATCCGGGTGAAGAAGGGGCTCAAAGCCACTTTTTTGAAACCATTTATCTCACGCTCACGGCTTATTTTGAAGGCGAAAATGTGCGTTATGAATTTGTGCGTAAAGTAGAAGATCAAGTAAAAATCAAACGCTCATTTACAGAATTAAGTGAGTTATTCAAATTCTTAGGGGATTATCTGGATCCGGTTTCTCTCGGTAATCTCGGTGTAAAAATTGGTAACTTAGGCGTAAAAGCTGAATAACGTCTCTACCAATAAAAAAGTGCGGTCAAATTGAACCGCACTTTTTATTTCTCAACTCATATTATTGTGCAAGTAGTACACTTAATGCTGAATACAAGGATTGAGCCGCTTCATTTGGTAATGCCTTGCCGTCTTCATCAGTGATCACGACCGCACTTTGTTTACCCACTGCAGAAATTTGCATTTGATAAACACCTTTTTCTAAATTAGGCGGATTCACACCTAAACGTAACCACTCTTGTTTATCTAATGGTTTATATTTTAACTCGCGATAGCCACGGCCAGCAGATTCCGATGTAGCTTTAAAGCCTAATTTCGGTAAAACCGAACCTAAACGTTGCCATGCTTGACCAAAGCTTGCATCCATACCTAATGCCATTCTACCGTTCGTATCAGTAATTAAACCTGATTGGAAAGGTCCTGCAGAAGCATTATTTAAATCTTGTTGTTGCTTGTTATAAGCGTTAGTAAGCGCAGCAACAAAACGATTTAAACGATCCGATGCATAGCGTTGTTTATCTGCTTGATTTGGTGTGTAAATCACACCATCACGACGCATTTGTTCGACAGAAACCGCTAACGCACTTGCATCTTGCGCCGTAACTTGTTCAATTTTATAACGGATCTCTGTATTGGCTTTGTCATCTGCGCGACCTGTTGGCGCCCAATCGCTAATTAATACCGCACCATTTAAAGTTGAATTCGTGCCTTCTTCTTTCAATAAGCGCTCAATTTGTTTGAGATTATAAAGCTCTGCTTGTGCATCCGTATAAACAATCAATGCACGTTCACCATCAAATTGTGTCAAAGAATTTTTGATAATCGCTAATGGGGTTGAAGGCGGACGAATATCCACGCGTTCTTTTTTCGCATTAAGCTGAGGAAGTTCATAAGTCGGATCGGCTTGCGGCAATGTTACACCACCACTTGCTAAAGGAGAAAAGCTCGGTATTTCACGATCAGAATTTTGGTAAGTGTCATTAGCCGTCTGCATTTTTTCTACGCTGTTTGAACACGCCGATAACAATGCTGCTGCGACTAAACTCAGTACGATTTTTTTCATTCCTTAAATCCTTCAATAAAAATAATTAAAATAATGACCGCTCTTTGACAAATAAAAAAGTCGAAAGTTTAAAGGGCTGTAAAAACAACCCTTTAATTCATTAAATTAAGCCAGCAATTTTTAATGCTTCTTCCACTTTTACTTGCGCGCTTTCGCTTAACACAGTAAGTGGTAAACGTAAATGCGGAGTCTTAATTAAACCTAAACGATATGCTGCCCATTTAACTGGAATTGGGTTTGATTCAATAAATAAATCTTGATGTAAAGGCATTAAACGTGCATTAATTTCTTCCGCTTTCGCAAAATCGCCCGCTAAAGCATAGCGACACATCGCGGCCATATCTTTTGCAGCAAGGTTATTTGTCACAGAAATGACACCCTCTGCGCCTAATTTCATCGCTTCTAACCCTGTGGCATCATCTCCACTTAATACAATGAAATCTTTACCGGCTAATTCTTTAATCGCTGTAATGCGAGTTAAATCGCCTGTTGCTTCTTTAATCCCTACAATATTCTCAATTTGAGACAAACGTGCGACGGTTTCAGGTTTCATATCACTACCGGTACGACCTGGTACGTTATAAAGAAGTTGTGGTAGATCCGTGCATTCTGCAATCGCTTTAAAATGTTGGAACATGCCTTCTTGAGTTGGTTTATTGTAGTAAGGCACAACAGATAAACAACCGGCTACACCGCTATCACGTAATAATTTTGTCATCACAATGGCTTCGCTCGTTGCATTCGCACCGGTGCCAGCAATGATTGGAATACGTCCTTTTGCTAACTCAACCGTCTTTTCAATCACCTTCACATTTTCTTCAATGCTTAATGTGGCGGACTCTCCTGTTGTCCCCACAGATACAATCGAATCTGTACCCGCATTGATATGAAACTCGATAAGTTTTTCTAATGTTTCAAAATCAATGTTCCCGTGGTTATCCATCGGGGTTACTAAAGCAACAATACTGCCTGAAAATAAGGGGGTTTGCGTAGTCATAAGGTACTCCATTTACATCTATTTTGCGTTTTAACAATAACATTTGAAAATATTTGGTTATAATCGCTAAAATAGCTTGAATTTACAAATCATTTTTTACATTTTTAAGGATTTTTTATGAAAACATTACAAGTGGGTGACTTAGCACCGCAATTCACCCTTTTAAATCAAGATAATCAACCAATTTCACTTGGCAACTTTAAAGGCAAAAAAGTACTCGTGTATTTTTATCCAAAAGCCTTAACACCAGGCTGTACAACTCAAGCCTGCGGTTTACGTGATGCTAAAAGCGAGTTAGAAAAATTAGGTGTGATTATTTTAGGCATCAGCACAGATGCGCCAAAAAAACTGGCTCAATTTGTTGAGAAAAAATCGCTCAATTTCACCTTGCTTTCTGATGAAGATCACCAGGTTGCCGAGCAATTTGGTGTTTGGGGTGAAAAGAAATTTATGGGACGCACCTATGACGGCATTCACCGCATTAGCTTCCTCATTGATGAACAAGGCAAAATTCAACACGTTTTTGATAAATTCAAAACAGGCGAACATCATCAGGTTGTCTTAGATTACCTGCAATCCCTTTAAATCCCCTCTCAAAACAACCGCACTTTCTATGATTTACCTCAAAGTGCGGTCAAAAAATAGCCATTTTTCTAATTTATATTTACGCTCTATTTTTCATTTGATAAAATTCCAATCTAATTGAAATTCATTATCAATTAATTTTGTATTCTTTATCATATAAAAGGACTATCAGATGCCAAAACTTTTTGAGTTTTTAGAACAATATAGTGATTACATTATTATCGGGCTTTTACTTCTTATGAGCGTAATCATGCTTGCTACTGTGATTGAGCGTTTTATCTTTTTAAGCCGTGTCAATGTCGCTAAATATTCCAATATCCATTCACTTGAAATTGATTTAAATCGCAATATGACGACCATTTCAACCGTTGGCGCAAACGCACCTTATGTGGGCTTGTTAGGAACAGTAATTGGTATTTTGTTAACCTTCTATCAAATTGGTCAAGCTGGCGGTGATGTCGATGCTGGCGCAATCATGATGCACCTCTCTCTTGCGCTAAAAGCAACCGCACTAGGTATTTTAGTCGCGATTCCATCCATGATGTTCTATAACGGCTTAGGTCGTAAAGTAGATGTTAACTTATTGAAATGGAAAGTATTAAACGCTCAAAAAGATAAGGAATAATCGTGAAAAAATTTGATGAAATCAATATTATTCCTTTCATCGACATTATGTTGGTGTTATTAGCGATAGTGTTGATCACCGCATCCTTTATTTCTCAAGGAAAAATTCAAGTTAATGTGCCAAAAGCCAGTTCAACGGTCGCATTCAAATCAGATGAATTAGCCAAATTATTGACTGTAACGGCAGATAAACAACTTTATTTTAATGACAAACCTATCTCGCAAGAAGCGCTTGAAAAAGAGATCGCGGGTTGGAATAAAGATCAGAAAGTTACATTAAAAATTGATGCAGAAGCCTCTTTCCAAGATTTTGTGACGATTACTGACATGTTATCGAAAAACGAAATTAAAAATGTCGCGATTGTTTCGATGAAAGATAAAGGCGCTTCGAGCAAAAATGCGCCAGCAGTGGGAGGCGTCGGAGTAGGGCATAAACAATGAACAGCCAACAAGCTAAACGATCACTATTAGGCTTGCTTATTTCTCTATTAATTCATGGTGCCATTGTAGGCGCATTGCTTTGGAACTGGCATAAGCCAAGTGAAGCTGCAAGTAATGCTACAGGTGAAATATCCACGACAATATCAATGGAAATGATTCAAGGGATGAGAGTGGAAGAACCCGCTCCTGAGCCGGAACCTGAACCTCAACAGGCAGAACCGGAACCTGAAAAGCAAGAAGTCGTCGCAGATCCAACGAAGAAACCAGAGCCTGAGAAGAAAAAAGAACCTGAGAAAAAGCCAGAAAAACCAATAGAAAAGCCGAAACCAAAACCGAAAGAGAAGCCAAAAGAAAAACCTAAAAATGAGGTAAAAGCAGAGAAAGCGGTAGAAATGCCGAAGAGCTTACCGATTGGCGATAAGAATATTAATTCAACGGCTACGGCAAATTCTAAAGCAACGACCACAGGTCAACCTGGTACAAATGGCGTTCAAGGTGGCTCAGGTACCAATACGGATGAGCTAAATGCTTACCGTGCAGCTATTCGACGTGAAATTGAACGGCACAAACGTTATCCTGCTCGAGCGAAGATGATGCGTAAACAAGGTGTTGTGAGCGTGAGTTTTAGCGTAGGGACAGATGGTTCTTTATCAGGAGAACGAGTAACGAACTCCTCTGGAGATGAAAGCTTAGACAACGCAGCACTGGAAGCGGTGAGAAGTGCGAGACCTGTTGGTCCAAAACCCGCTGGATTTACCTCTTCAGTCAGTGTGCCAATTAGCTTCACCATTCAATAGATAAATAAAAAGGCGAACATGATGTTCGCCTTTCTTTTTGCTAATCTTAATTAGCCCATACCGTATTTTTTCAATTTCTTACGCAATGTACCACGGTTAATGCCGAGCATGTTTGCTGCACGGGTTTGGTTACCGCGGGTGTATTGCATAATCATATCTAACATCGGGTGTTCAACTTCCGCTAATACTAATTCGTAAAGATCATTCACATCTTGACCATCTAATTGTGATAAGTAATTGCGTAAAGCTTGTTTTACTGAATCACGTAATGGTTTGTTTGTTACTTGTGATTGAGAGTTTAAAACTGAAACGGTTAACGCTTCAGACGGACTACGTTGTTGTTCTAACATTTTTCTTTATCCAAAATTGAATTTAAAAAATCTTCCAGCACAATTAACTGCTCTTTCGGTTCATTAATTGCGTTAAAAGTCTGTCTAAAAACGGAATCGGGTTGAATTCCCTGTAAATACCAAGCCACGTGCTTACGGGCTATTCGATAGCCTTTTTGCTCACCATAGAACTGATGAAGTTCCTGAATATGACGCAAAATATGACCGCACTTTTCACGCAAACTTGGAGTTTGAATTATCGAATCATGTTCCACTAAAGCCTCAACGGCTTGAAAAAGCCATGGATTGCCTAGTGCGGCACGACCGATCATTATTGCATCAGCACCTGTATACTCAAGTACCTTTTTCGCTTTCGAGGCAGAATCAATATCACCATTCGCAATGACTGGAATTGAAATTGATTGTTTCACTGCTCGAATATTGTCGTATTCCGCTTCACCTTCAAATAAGCATTCTTTCGTCCGCCCGTGAATGGTTAAAGCTTGAATACCAGATTGTTCTGCAATTTTGCCGATTTGCACACAGTTTCGGTTTGCCTTATCCCAACCTGTGCGAATTTTTAACGTCACAGGCACATCAACGGCATTCACCACTTCCTTTAAAATTTTTTCCACTAAATCAGGAAATTGAAGCAGTGCAGAGCCCGCTAATTTTCGATTTACTTTCTTTGCGGGACAGCCCATATTGATGTCGATAATTTCAGCACCATAGGCTACATTAATTGCTGCAGCTTGGGCCATTTCTAAAGGATCAGAACCTGCGATTTGCACCGCATATAATCCCAACTCTTCACTATGTGCTAAACGAAGTTTCGATTTCTCTGTATGCCAAACTTGTGGATTAGTGGACATCATCTCTGAAAACGTTAATCCTGCACCATAATGGGCACATAAACGTCGAAAGGGCTGATCCGTGATACCTGCCATGGGTGCCAATAAAATACGATTTTTTAATTCGTAAGAACCAATTCGCATTTTATGTTATCCCCAATTACAAGTCCTATCTCCAGCAAGTCAGGCCACAAGAGCAACCGACAAGGGGTGCTATATTACGCATTTTTCTTTTTTTTGCAAAGTGAATTTTGTTCAAAAAATGCACTTTTTTTAATTGACAAAAAGAAATTAAGCCGATTTTAATTTACCTGTAATACGGCACCATTCCTCTTTCACTGCAACAGGATCTAAATCAAATGATTGTGTATAAGCATCACATACCGATTGTGCTTGTGTTTCTAAAATACCCGATAATCCTAGCTCCCCCCCCTCTTTCACTAATTGAGAAATAATCGGGTAAAGTTCTTTTAATGGACCTGCAAGAATATTCGCCACAACGACATCCGCTTTTAAATCGACAGGTTTATCATCGGATAGGAAAAGCTGAAGACGATCTGCCACCCCATTTTGTTCCGCATTATTACGACTGGCAAGAATCGCCTGTGGATCGATATCAATACCAATCGCATTTTTTGCGCCTAATTTAAGAGCCGCAATAGCAAGAATTCCTGAGCCACAGCCAAAATCGATGACAGTTTTGCCTGTTAAATCTAAACCATCTAACCACTCTAAACAAAGTGCAGTTGTCGGGTGGGTACCTGTCCCAAAAGCTAAACCAGGATCAAGCATCACATTCACCGCATTTTGATCTGGCACTTCACGCCAGCTTGGACAAATCCATAAACGTTTACCAAATTGCATTGGGTGGAAGTTATCCATCCATTCACGTTCCCAGTCCTTATCCTCGATTTGCTCGATTTTGTAAGCGGTATTTTCATCTAAATGATGCGCTTGTTTAAGCAAACTCACAATCTCATTCATATCGGTTTCTGCATCAAACAATGCAATCACATCGGTATTTCCCCACAGACGCGTTTCGCCTGGAAGTGGTTCAAAAATCGGCGTATCTTGGCTATCCATAAATGTGACCGAAACTGAGCCAATTTCTTCTAAAAAATCGCTAATTTTCTCAGCTTTTTCATTTGTACTATTTAAGCGAATTTGAATCCACGCCATCTTCTTTTCCTTTTAATTAATTTCTTTATGTAACCATTTCGGTAATAAACTTACGCCTAGGGCTGAAGCCACAATAATGATAATCCCAAGTGCTGAAACAAGTGAAACCTCTTCGTTAAGCAATAATACCGCCAAAAAGACACCGAAAATCGGCTCAAGTGCGGTCAAAATTCCAGAGATTTTTGCATCCACCGAATTTAAACCTTTATTCCACAACCAAAACGCAAACCAACTACATGCTACACCGAGATAGATCAAACCGAAGAAACCAAGCCAGTTAAAATGAATATCCCAGTTTTCAGTCATCAAGAAAGTAAATGGCAGCATGGTGATGCTTGCTAACACAATCGAAATGGATGTATAGGCTTGTGCCGAAACCGTTGCCACCACTTTTTTCGTCCAACGTAAACAACACGCAAATATAATACTTGCCGCCACTACTAAGGAGCAGCCCAATAAGCTAATTTCACTTGAGCCTTCATTGCCATGCCCACCGAGAATTAAAATGGCTACGCCTAAAAAAGCAAAAGCCCCACACAACCAATGATACCATTTCGCACGATCTTGAAAGAAAAAATGCCCTATAAAAATCACACATAATGGCTCTAATCCAATCATGGTCGTTGCGCTCGCCGCGCTCGTATATTTTAAACCAATAAATTGCAGCAAAAAGGTCGCAGTATAGTTGAAAAAACCTAGCCACCAAAGCTGTTTTCGCATCGGTTTAGACACGCCTTTCCAACGACGAAAAAAGAGTGGCATCACAATAATCGCCGCCATGAATAAACGGGCTTGGATCATTAAAACAGTATCCATCATTGTAAAGGTGTATTTGGCGGCTACAAAGGCACTACTCCAAATAAACAATGCGAGGATCTGGTAAATCATAAAGTGCGGTCCATTTTTACTGTTTTTTTGCGCCGAATTGGTTACCCAAGATGAAAGCAATCAAACCAAATACAAGTGCAGGCACAATCGCATTAAAACCAAATAGTTTGACACCAAATTGAGTCAGAAGCACATAACTACTCAATCCCACCACCATTGAGCTTATTGCCCCTGCTGCATTTGCTTTATCCCAATAAATGCCTAATACAATCACCCAAAGGAATGCGGCTTCTAATCCCCCGAAAGCAAATAGATTCAACCAAATAATCATATCTGGTGGATTGAGTGCTGCGAGAATTAGTAATGCCGATAAAATCAGCGTGATGACTGATGATATACGGCTAATTCGTTTTTCATTCTTCGCTGCTTCTGGTTTGCTTGCTAGATATAAATCTTTCACAAAAATTGAGGAGGATTGAATGAGTTGCGCATCAACCGTAGACATAATCGCTGACATCGGTGCCGCTAAGAAAATCCCTGCAACAATAGGCGGAAGCACTTCCAACATTAAGGTTGGAATCACTTTATCTGACACCGTTAAATCTGGCACAACGGCACGTCCCAAAGCACCCGCCAAATGCATCCCTAACATAATGACTGAAAGGACAATCGTACCAATAAGCATGCCTCGATGTAAGGCTTTACTGTCTTTGAAAGCCATGCAACGGACGGCTGTATGTGGTAAACCAACCACACCGAAACAGACTAGGATCCAAAACGATGCCATAAATTGAAAATCAAGCATCTCATTCGGGCCGTAAGGACTTACTAAACTCGGATCAATTTCAGTTAATTTATTGACCGCACTTTCTACGCCACCGAGATGGTAAATAACGCCCACTAATAGCACGATTGTACCAAAAATCATTACCGTACCTTGAATCGTATCAGTTAATACGACGGCTCGGAAACCACCAATAAACGTATAAATACCAACCGTTAAGGCGAAAATAAGCAAGGCATGAGTGTAAGGAATCCCTATCGTGGTTTCGAGCAATCTCGCCCCACCAATAAATTGCACAACCATAGCGGCAAAAAAGGCAAGCAACAATGCTAAACTGGAAATCCAAACGAGATATTTATTTTTATAACGATAGAGAAATAAATCATTGATGGTGAGAGCATTAGTTTCGCGAGAAAGTAATGCAAACTTTTTGCCCAATGCACCTAAGGCTAACCATACAGCCGGCACTTGGATCATGGCGAGTAATACCCAACCTAGCCCATATTTATAGGCAGCCCCGGGTCCACCAACAAAAGAACTGGCACTGGCATAAGTGGAAGCTGTTGTCATCGCAAGGACGAAACCTGTCATGGAACGATTTCCTACATAATATTCCGTAAGGAAATCTCCTTTACTGCGTTTTACATAAGCAAATAATGCCGCACCAAAGATGAAGACTAAATAGATAGCTAATGGGAGAATAATACCTAAATTCATTATTTATTCTCCTTTGACTCAACATCTAGCGGAATATCTAAAAAGACAATTTTGACAATCCAATACCCCATTACTACAAACAAAATGGGCAAATAAATGCAGGATAATTCAAACCACAACGGAAAACCTATCGGCCCGAGTGCCCCTTTTGGTAAATAAGCACAAATACACCATCCAATCACATAAAGAATGGCTAACCCTAATGCCCAGCGCGCCTCCTTGGCAGCTTGTTTATACCGTTGTGATAAATCCATTATGAACTCCCGTTAGAATGTTTTACCCATTTCAAGGAAAATACGATTTTTGTCGTAGCTATAAAATGGGTGATTACTTGAAACTCGTTGATAAGACCACGTAATTTTAGGCGTGATTCCCCAGAAGTAAAGATCTCGATGCCATAATGTTACTGCCGATTGGTATTCATTATTTTTTTGGCGAATATTAAATAAATCAGCACCTTTGTAAGTTCTACGTGCATACGCAAGGGAAATTCGGGTTGAAATACCCCAGCCCCACTCTTGTCCCCAACCTAAACGGAGATTTTTACGTTGATAAGCATTGTCTTCATCTCGTGTATTTTCACGATTATAATCAGCGCCTACGAACCAAAATTGACCACTCTTAGGAAAATAAGATAACGTATTCGACCAAAGATAGTTATTCCCATTCAAATGTTTACGAGTGATATAACGCTGTTCACCATATTCAAGTGCGGTTGAAATTTGCCACTTTTCATTCAGCCAATAGGTTAAATCTAAACGAGCTCCGGAATTTTTCGAATACTGCTTCATTGACTCACTACCCGAGGAGCCACCTGCATACCATCGTCTTTCTGTAAATGGCATTAATGACATCTCGAAACGAGCGGTTTGATAACCGAATCCTGCGCCAACTCTACCATTAAATTCATTATATTTTTTATTATCCCAGTAATATTTTCCACTTCCCTCAATAGAAAATTTAGTGAAATAATTATGGGGTAATGACCATTTTTTCTCTACTTCTGCAAAATAAGAAAAACCTGTTGCACTTTCGCGCTCCCAGGCATTCCAATTCCCAATGCGAGTACCTGCTTTTGGTGCATTGTTAATATTACTTTCGTTTAAGAAACTCAGACCACCTTGAAACTTCCACTGATCTCGGCGGTTAAGTGCCGAAAGATATTGGTCGATCATGACGATAGACTCGGGCGAAACTTGTTCAGCTCTCAGTTTTTGGAATTGATCTTTGGCAGCCTCATTATCATTGTTTAAAAAGAGTGCTTGTGCTAACTGATAACGTAACGACAGAATGGTCGAATCTTGAGAAAATAGAGTACGATAACGCGTTACCGCTTCTGAAAAACGCCCCTCTTCGCGAGCATTAATCGCATTTGCCCACTCAAGTAAAAATGGATCTTGTTTAGGCAAATTTTGATACAACGGCAATAAGAGTTGAACGGCTTCACTGTTATTTTGCAACACTGCAGGAATCAATCCACGTACGATCAAATCAGGATGTTTTGCCAATTCTTCTTTCGTAATCGAAAGTGTATGTTTATCGTCACGTTTTTCTGAAATTTGTGGCTTTTGAGTAGATAAATCTGGTTTCGCAAGCTGAAGCTGATCATCAAACCGCTCATCCCGAGGTTGAGGAGACTTCTCTGCAGCAAAAGAGAATGAACTAAGCCACAATGAGGAGCTTAAAAATAAAACAAGTTTCGATTGTGAAGTCATTTTTTATTCCTATAAAGAAAAATAAAGCAAGCCAAAAGCTTGCTTCAAAATTTACAAAAATTTTCTAATTTTTTCTAGCACCAAAAACACCAAATTTATCATTTCCTTGATAAGTTCCAGCTACTTCGTCTGCATCTTTTCCATAGAAGCCTCCTTCAACCTGAACACCTTGGCTATTTGTTCCACTAAATTGATTGCCTTGAATTTTGGCAGATAAGGAAACATCATCAAAATGTACATTAGGAGAAAGAGCTCCCCCTGCAATCCCATTTGATACAAGAACGTCCTTATAGCCTGTTTTGGCTAAAGAAATTGTTCCATTTAATGTTTTATCTGCGAAATTAGCTGTTAGTTTTACGAATGATAAGTTAGAGTTTAAGTGTTCAGCACGCTTCTCTACATGCATACCATTTCCAATATAATTTGCAGTACCTGATTGTGGCATTTCTGTTGTTGGATTTACACCAAATGCGACATAATAATCAGAACCTAAAGCAGGCTCCGTAAATTTTCCCCAACGAATATTTTTATAGTTTTTGCCACTAATAGAACGCAATTCAGGATAATCAGCCTGTAGCACTTCTTTCTCATTCGTTCCAATGACTGGACGCTCGTAATACTCTGATGGAATAATTTCAATTTCATGCCCTTCAACATTAACGAGATTAACGTTATTGTCATCATGTATTTGTCTTTCAATGACCGTCACTGTTTTACCTTCTTTATTAACCTCAAACCCCACTCGTTTAAGCGCAATTTGTTCAACCGGTTTAGGTTGTTCAACCGGTTTAGGTTGTTCAACCGGTTTAGGTTGTTCAACTGGTTTTGGCTGTTCAACTGGTTTTGGCTGTTCAACTAGTTTTGGCTGTTCAACTGGTTTAGGCTGCTCAACTGGTTTTGGCTGTTCAACTGGTTTAGGCTGCTCAACTGGTTTAGGCTGCTCAACTGGTTTAGGCTGCT
>CAUTFW010000004.1:0-92789 GCA_963537955.1 Parahaemophilus parainfluenzae
GCGGGACAATGCACGAATATGGCAGCATTTGGCGTTATCAGCTACCTAATGGCACTTGGAAAACTGAATTTAATGAGTTAGGCTCTGATATAACCAGCCTAGAATCGCCTAAATTGAATGAAAAACCTTACTATTTTATAGAAAGCGCTGACATCTACAGTCAATGTCATCATGCAATTGCAGCGAAATTTTATCAAATTACGGAAAACGGTTTAGAAGAAGCGAAGCTAATTCAAGGAAAAGAACCAACTTCTAATATTGGTGTATCGTATATCTCATATACGGATAATGATTTACCAAAATCAAATGCCTATTTTGATTACGACTTGAAAAATAACCGCTTTAGCTTCCCGCTCGTACATGAATTTGAAGATACCTGCGGTAACGGAAAAATGACCTCAGAACGCATTTATTATCGTTTTGATGGAAAACTCTTTGTAAAAGAGAAAAAAGCGAAGAAATAATTGAGAAAGGAGGCAATAATGCCTCTTTCTAATTTCAAAGTACGGTTGTTTTCTTATTATTTTCACTATTAACGGGAAAAGATTGGTTGTCTTTCATTTGATTGATACAATGCTTCCGTTTTTCTATTAATTGGACATTTCATGAAAAAATATCTTAAAGCATTTATTCTTTTACCGTTGATTATTCAAATTATCGGCACTATTGGTCTAATGTTCGCCAACAATGATGCCGATGGATTTCAGTCTTCAGCAGTTACCGTCTTTATCGTAGCTGCGGTACCAACTTTTCTCATTGCACTTTGGGCTGCATTTCACCGTTATGCAAGTTATCATGTAAAAGCCATCGCATTGATTTCGGTATTAATTGGGTTTTGTTATACCGTCATAACGGGGCTCTTTTATGCAACACTGGGAAATGACATGGGATTTGGCGAATGGTTACGCACTGGAGGATTAGAAATTACCTGCTTAATGGCTGCAGGTTTGGCACTTTATTCTGTTATGGTACTACCGCTCTTGTTACCGAAAGAACGCCCGTTATAAGGCAATTTGAGGTGAATATTGGGCAGTTAAATCCACTAAATCTGTTAATGAAATTGACCGCACTTGATTGTTTTCTGGCAAAAGTGCGGTTAAATTTCGGGCTAAAACATCTTGTTCCAGCACAAAACATTGTCCTTTGCATTGACTAAACATTTCTCCGTACTTTACCGATAGCAACACACCGTCTTGCCATAAAACCACCGCATCATTTTCCGTGATTTCAGTCAAATAACGTTGAAGTTCTGTCTCAGAATAATGAGCTTGAGAAAAGGTATAAAGCATAATATTCCTTAAAACGTAAACACTTTTTCTGCTTGGCTAAGTTTATTGATCAGCGAAGTGCGGTCAATTTTTTCAGCCGAAATAATAAGTTGTTCTATTTGCAAATTATATTGATCGAGCGAATCGGCGCAGACAAAGCGCTGTTCAATATCGTATAAATCCAACAATTTAAAGGTGCGGATAAAATCTTTTTGTAATAGTAACTCAGGACTTTGCCCATCGAGTAAATTCAATACACCGTCATCAATAAAAAAGACACCAATATCTTCTTCATCACAAAATGCTGTTGCCGCGAGCAAAGCATCTAAACCTTCACGAGAGATCGCGTTTCCATGCGGTGCGGTACGAAATAAGAATGCCAGCTTCATAATGTCACCACCCGATCTGCTTTTAATGCCATCGCCATAAACTCGCCTAGGCCTGTAATCTCAAAACCTTCTGCCAGATTCGTTTGATCCGTATCTTTTGCCGTAAGTACATCCACCACACCACGACGTTGCGAAGCTGCCACACATAAATGCAAAGGAATATGATACTGTGCTGAAAGGGCTTGCCAAGCTTTCGTCAGATTAAATTCATCATTGGCAGGATAAACCAAGCCATTACCATTACTCACACCGTCTTGGAAAAAGAAAATTTGGTTAATAACATGCCCTTTTTCAAGTAAAGCCTGGGCAAATTGATAGGCAAGAAAAGCCCCTTGTTTTCCATAAACGGAGCTTTTCACAGCGAGAACATAGTTCATTACTCTTGCTCTTGTTTGATTTGACGAATATACAAATACACGGTGTGGCGAGAAATCGCGAGGCGATCAGCCACTAAATTGATGGCATCTTTAATATCAAAAATGCCTTTTTCGTAAAGTGAAATCACAATCTGACGGTTCTTATTATTGTTTGAGACTGAGCGATCTGCATTCACTTCTTCAATGGTTTTTTCTACCGTTTGTGCCACCAATTCTTCCACTGAACTTGCAAAATTGACGGAAGAGGTTTCATTTTGTTCCTGCGTTGGCATAAAGGCCTGCATAAATTGAGAAACCGGCACATCCAAATTAATATTGATACAAAGTAAACCAATAATGCGCTGTTTACCATTTCGAATCGCAATGGTGACAGACTTCATCAATACATTGCCTTTCGCACGCGTAAAATAAGGCTTAGACACACTTTCACTTTGCATATTACGCAAAGATTTCAAGGCTAAATCCGTAATAGGTGAACCCACTTGACGATTGGTATTATGCCCATTGGCGATACAAATGGCGGAATGCTCAATGTCTTCCAAAGAGTGTAAGACGATTTCACAATGCTTGCCAATCAACGCGCTCACGCCATCAACTACTGCTTTATAGGAAATCAAAATAGCACGATCTTCATCAGTGAAAGGTTGTCTATCGGTTAGTATCATTTTTCAAATCTGGTAGGGAAAATGACCGCACTTTGGACAAAGTGCGGTTAAATTAAGGATTATTTTTTAGGATTAACATCTAATACTTCAACGTCGAAGTAAAGTGTTGCATCAGGTGGAATTGCATCGCCTGCACCTTGTTTACCGTAAGCTAATTCAGGTGGAATCACTAATTCGATTTTGCCGCCTTTTTTCACTAACTGAAGACCTTCAGTCCAACCTTTGATCACCTGGTTTAATTTAAACTCAACCGGTTGACCACGTTCAACAGAGCTATCAAATACTTTACCATCTGGTAATTTACCGGTGTAATGTACTTTCACAGTATCCGTTGCTTTAATCGCGTCACCTTTACCTGCTTCAGTGATTTTGTAAAGTAAGCCATCTTTGGTGCTTTTCACACCATCTTTTTTCGCAAATTCAGCGCGATATTTATCACCTTCTTCTTTTGCTGCTTTCGCTTGTTGCTCTACTTTTGCTTTCGCCGCAGATACTAATTGCTCTTGAATGCCATCTAAGGTTTTTTGAATTTTTTCGTCTTTACGAACATCAACTTTACCTTCTAATGCATCTTTTAAGCCATCTAAAATACGCGCATTGTCGTATTGAATCACTTCTTTTTGAGCATCCACTAAATCTTTTACTTGGTTACCCATTAATGCACCCACAGCATAAGACGCATCACTTGCGCTTGGCGCTGCTTTATCTTCTGCAAAAACAGAACCTGAAACGACCGCACTTACCATAAGTGCAGCAAGAGAAAGCTTTTGAATTTTCAACATTTTGCTTGATCCTTTATAATAGAAACGGAATAGCGAATAGATTAAATCGGATTGACCAAATTCACAACATTTTTTTAAAAATTAGAGAAATTTTATGCAAAATCAACAAATTTTAGAAGATCGCATCGCTGAACTTGAAATGAAAATTGCGTTTCAAGAACAACTTTTAGACGAACTCAACCAAGCATTAGTTCAACAACTGTTTGATATGGATAAAATTCAACTTCAACTCCGCTATCTCGCCGGCAAATTAAAAGATATGCAACCTTCTAATATTGCCAGCCAAGCGGAAGAAACGCCGCCTCCGCATTATTAAAATGTAATAAAACCATATTTTTAGCTAAATGCGTGATCTTCATCACAAATTTATGAAAAATATTTTTATTTTATTGAAAAAATAACCAAGTGTTTTTATGGTTACCTCTATAGTTGTAAGCCAAATAGGGGATGTAAAAATGGCAAAGTTAGAAATAAAAAATATTACAAAAAAATTTGGTGACTTTTACGCAGCCAATAATATTACTTTTACCGCTGAAGAAGGCGAGTTTGTCACCTTATTAGGACCAAGCGGCTGTGGTAAAACCTCCTTATTAAAATTAATCGCTGGATTTCATGTGGCTGATGAAGGTGAAATCCTTATCGGAGGAAAAAATGTTAACAATGTTCCTCCAGAAAAACGCAATACAGCCATGTGTTTCCAATCTTATGCCCTTTTCCCTCACCTCAACGTTTCTCATAATATTTGCTATGGTTTAAAGCAACGTAAAATTAATATTGAAGAACAAAAACAGCGTTTAAATCTCGCATTGAAACAAATGGATTTAGAATTTCATAAATTGAAATTACCCAATGAGCTTTCTGGTGGTCAACAGCAACGTGTCGCATTAGCCAGAGCCATGGTCACTCGTCCAGATGTAATTTTATTTGATGAACCGCTTTCCAACTTAGATGCCAAATTACGCGAAAGTGTACGTTTTGAAATTAAGCAACTCTCAAAACAATATAATTTGACGAGTATTTATGTGACTCACGATCAAGCTGAAGCCCTAACAATGTCAGATAAAATTATTGTGTTAAATAAAGGTGCTATTGAGCAAATTGGCTCTCCTCAAGATATTTATCATCATCCTAAAAACCGCTTTGTGGCAGATTTTATTGGCATTGCCAATATCACGGAAGCCAATGTGAAAAACATCGGTGACAATCTTTATGCAGTGAGTTCTATTTTTGGCGATTTCACCGTATTTTCTGAGAAAAAACCGGAATCTGAACGAATTTATATTTGCTTTCGACCAGAAGACATTGAATTGTTACCAAACGCACAAACGGAAGCGGAAAACCAAATTACAGTAGATATCATCAACACCGCTTTTATGGGCAATATCACGGAAGTGCAAGGAATCATTAAACGTAATGATGAAGAGAAAAAATTACGTCTGCAACTAACAAAATGCCCGAATTTGAGCGATAAACTCACCTTTACGGTTCCCCGCCATGCGATTAAATTCTTGGAGTCCGTAAAATGAAAAGTCTCAAAAATGATGTAAAAGCATGGTTATTACTATGCAGCGGTTTAGGTACGATCCTATTTTTAATGGGGTCCACATTCTACATTGTCGTCTCTCAAAGCCTTGGTTTATACAGTATGGGCGGGGAAGAAAGTCAATTTAGTTTGGAATATTGGCAAGCCGTATTAAATAGTCCTGTATTCCAAAATTCGTATATTTATTCCGTAAAAGTGTCTTTATTAGGGGCCATTTTATCCATCATCGTGGCTTATCCCATTGCTATGTGGTTGCGTAAAAAATTGCCTGCCAAGGTAACGATCATCACCATCTTGCGGGCACCTATGTTGGTACCAGGATTGGTTGCCGCCTTTTTGTTCGTCAATATGATTTCTTACCACGGCATTCTTAATGAGGTATTTGTTTATTTAGGCATTTGGGACGAACCGAAAACCTTACAAAATGATGAATTTGGTTGGGGGGTAGTGATTTTACAAATGTGGAAAAACATTCCCTTTGCTTTAATTCTTATTGGTGGCGCAGTCAATTCACTGAAAACTGATTTATTAGATGCGGCAGCTAATTTAGGTTCGAGTCCTTGGCAACGTTTTCGTTATGTGATCTTCCCACTAACCTTAGGTGCGGTACAAGTTTCCTTTATTTTAATATTTATCGGCGCACTCGGTGATTTCGCCTTTTATAGTATTGCAGGTCCTCGTAGTACCTATTCTTTAGCACGTTTAATGCAAATGTCTGCCTATGAATTTGAAGAATGGAATCAAAGTGCGGTCATGGCATTAACGATTATGTTGACCTCTGCCTTCTTCACCATCCTAGTGTCATTATTGATTAAACCATTAGCTGTCAAACGTGGAGAAGTCAAATGAGTAGTTCCGTACAAATCACAACGAAAAATGGTCGATTAATCGCACGTATTTCCTTAACGTTCTTTATTCTTGCTAATTCTATTTGGTTGTTCCTACCCTTTTTAATGGCAGGTTTATGGTCATTGGTAGATCCCGCTAAACCGTGGAGTTATCCAGATATTTTCCCTCAATCATTATCTTTTGAGCGTTGGAAAATCGTCTGGGAAACCACCTCTTTACCTGAAGCAATGTTTAATAGCTATACCATTGCGCCTACGGTTTCACTGATCACTATTTTACTCTCTCTCCCAACAGCTTATGCATTTGGACGTATGGAGTTTAGAGGTAAAAAATTAGCAGAATTATTAACACTGATTCCATTGGTTATTCCAGGCATGATTATTGCCCTATTCTTTAGCCGTATGTTATTGGATTTAAATATTAATAATCCATTCATCGGCATTGTTATTGGGCATGTTGTACTCACGTTACCTTATGCTATTCGGATTTTATCCGCGGGATTTTCTTCTGTGCCGCAAGACCTCATTGATGCTAGCCGTGACTTAGGTGCATCTAAATTTACCGTTTTCAAAGACGTGTATATGCCGATGTTAAAACCCAGTTTTTTAGCATCAATTATTTTCTGTTTAGTGAAAAGTATTGAAGAGTTTGCTATCGCTTTCGTTATCGGCTCACCAGACTTTATTACCGTGCCAACCATTTTATATTCTTTCCTCGGTTATTCTTTTATTCGTCCGAATGCGGCCGTTGTATCGATTATTTTGTTGGTACCAAACATTATTTTGATGATGATTATCGAAAAATTGTTGAAAGGGAATTATCTCTCTCAATCCACAGGAAAAGCATAATTTTCACAAGGAGCATCTTATGCAAAAAAATATCCGTAAACTTCTATCCATTGGTCTTACCGCTGCCGCCTTGGCTGTCAGCACTTTCGCCTCGGCTTCCACAGACTTAAGTGGTAAATCTTGGAGTGAAATCGAAGAACTCGCTAAAAAAGAAGGGAAATTGACAGTTAGCGTTTGGTATTTGCAGCCGCAATTCCGTAATTTTGTCAAAGAATTTGAAAATCAATACGGTATTAAAGTCAAAGTACCTGAAGGCACCTTGGACGGTAATATCAATAAACTGATTGCTGAAAAAAATCTAGAAACCGGCAAAATGGACGTGGTTGTGTTAAATGCTGACCGTTTAGGCAACGTAGCGAAAAATGACATTCTTGTAAAACTCAATAACTTACCAAATTTCGATAAATTAAATCACCACTTACAAGGTGTTGAATTAGGCGATATGGCTGTAGGTTACTGGGGTAATCAAACTGGTCTAGCTTATGATCCTATGCGAATTAAAGAAGAGGAATTGCCACAATCTTGGGCAGACATGGAAAGCTATATTGATAAAAATCCAAAAAAATTCGGCTATTCAGATCCAAATGGTGGTAGCTCGGGTAATGCTTTCATTCAACGAGCTTTAGTGTACATCAATGGTGATTATGATTATCGTACCGATAAAATCGATGAAGCACAGATTGCTAATTGGAAGAAAACCTGGGATTGGTTCAGCAGTAAAAAAGATGCACTAATCCGTACTGCTTCGAATGCTGATAGTCTAACCCGTTTAAACGATGGTGAGTTAGTGATTGTCTCCGCATGGCAAGATCATTTGTTCAGCTTGCAAAAACAAGGCGCAATTACTGATCGTTTAAAATTCTATGTGCCAAAATTTGGGATGCCTGGCGGTGGTAATGTTGTAACCGTAGCAAAAAATGCGCCGAACCCAGCCGCATCACTTGTTTTCGTGCATTGGATTACTTCACCTGAAGTACAACAGAAATTAAGCCAAGAATTCGGTGTTCGTCCACTAAATAGTGAATCTGGTTTGAAAGATACTATTTTCTTCTCAACACCATGGCGTAAAGCCGAAATGGAAGCCTTCACGAAAGAGGTTATTTCGAGATAAACAATAAACCGCACTTTAATGTGCGGTTTACTTTTATAAGCTAATAAAGTGCGGTCAGTTTTAACCACATTTACAACCAAACAAAATAAGTCATGCTGCCGATAATGGCAATACAGAATAGGTTTAGAATCAAACCGACTTTCGCCATATCAAGTTGTTTCACATTGCCTGTTGCAAATACAATAGCATTTGGCGGTGTGGCGATTGGTAGCATAAATGCACAACTTGCCCCACAAGCGATAATTGCGGCTAAAGCGATAGGCGTTAAATTCATGGATTGTGCCACTGAAATCACAATTGGCATAATCAATGCAGCACTGGCGGTATTCGATGTGAATTCTGTTAAGAAAATAATAAATGCAGTTATCACAAAGCAAAGTACCCAAAGTGGTTTGGTTTGTACAAACTGAACGATACTATCCGCCATAATCTTACTGGCACCCGAATCTTTCATCACAATGCTGAGTGTTAAACCACCACCGAATAAAACGAGCACGCCCCATTCTACACGTTCTTGGATTTCTTTCCAGCTTGCCACACCTGAGATACAAATAAAGATCACCACACATAGTGCAATCACCGTATCAAAGTTTTCGATTTTTTTCGGCAATTCAAGAAGAGAGCTAATCCATGGATTTAGAAGAGAACTGAAAAGCAGCATAATCGCCATGCCGATAAAGATCAGTAAGGTAATGATATTTTTTCGGTTAAAACTGACTTTCTCAAGTGATGGATTAAATTCCACAGAAAAGTCTGGACGTAAAATCACCCATAAAGAAAAAATCATTGAAGGTACAAGCAATACCATCACTGGGAAACCATAACCTAGCCATTCCGTGAAAGTCACTGGAATTTGAGATGCCAAAATCGCATTCGGCGCACTTCCCACTAGGGTACCAATGCCACCGATACTGGCACTAAATGCCATGCCTAATAATACAAAGGCATACAACCGATGATTTTTCTCTGCATTGATACCTTTTAACATCCCCATCGTGAGCGGTAACATCATCGCAGCTACAGCGGTGTTATTAATCCACATAGAAAGAAATGTAGTTGCAGTAAACAGATAGGTGATAGAAAGTTTTAAGTTTCCTTTGGCTAAACGGATAATGTAATTCGCAATAATCTTATCTAGATTCTGAATTTGTAACACCGCAGCCACCACAAATCCCCCAAAGAACATATAAATAATTGGCGTAGAGAATGGTGCAAGCGCTTTTTGTGTATTAATCAAGCCTAACCCAATAGCCAAAACAGGCACCATAAGGGATGTCACGGTAATATTAAAGGCTTCAGTTAACCATAAAATCCCAATAAAAATCAGCAAGGCTAACCCGCGATTCTCTTGAGAAGAAAACGGCAGTATTTTAATTAACACCAACATGAAGACAAAGTCTAAGGCAAGAATAATGAGACTTTTATATTTAGAGAGAAAGGTTTGTTGAGTTTGCATATAAATCTCCTACAAAACGATAGGGGAGATTATTAATTAGCATTTAACCGAAAAAATTGAAACATATTTTTAACAAATTTGTGACACGCTTCAAATTATTTTTGTATAAACAACAAACCGCACCTAAAAGTGCGGTCTGTTTTACTTTCATTTTTTATTGTTGCATACGAGCTTGAATGCGTTCTGGCAATCTTAATCCAACGAGAGCAACAAGGACAATTGTCCAGAATAAGGTGACATACACAAGGGCTGAACTAAGTCCGACTCTTTCGCTAAGTGCAGCGGCAATCACAGGAGACACCCCACCGCCAATCGCAGCGAAGTTATAGATGAAACCAATACCTGTGCTTCGCATTTCAGCTGGGAAGAAAGTCGCCATATATTTTGGCACTAAACCAGCAATCCCTAGGTTAGTTGCAAGTAAGAAGAAGAGCAACGCACCAAGTGCTAATACATTATTTTCTGGCAAATAGAATACTGGGAATAGGAAGAAAAGTGATAACAATAAGCTATATACAAAGGTTTTCTTCTCACCCAATTTATCCCCGATAAAGCCTGCAATTAAGGTACCGATGAGTATACCAAAGCCTGCCCAAAACATCAGTGATTTCACATTTTCAGCATAGCCGTTTTCTTTGAGGTAAAGTGGAAGCAAGCCCACTACTGGCCAGTTTACAGAGAAAATTGAATAGCAAACTAAGAAAATAATTAAGGTGATTGGTAATTGTTTTTCAGTGAATAGGTCAGTAAGTGGAACTTTATTCACTTTACCCGCTGCTTTCGCTTGTGCCCATTCCTCACTTTCAGGTGCATGACGACGAACGTAGAGCACTAAAGCGACTGGTGCTAAACCAATGAAGAAAGCCATACGCCAACCATAAGTTTGAGACACCCAAGGAATCACTTGAGAAGCAAGAATATTACCAATGGAGAAGCCACTCACTAAGAATGCACTGGCTTTTGTACGTAAATGTTGTGGCCAGCTTTCAATGGCATAAGAGGAAGAACACGCATATTCACCAGCCATCCCCATACCGATAATCATACGGAAGATGAAAAGCCAAATATAACTGGTGGATAAACCGCACAAGAATGTGCCGACGGAATACGTCACAATGGAAACAATCATTGCTAAACGACGACCATATTTATCGGCAAAGCTACCAAAAATCGCGCCACCTAATGGACGCGCGACGAAAGCTGCAAGTAATAATGTGGATGTTTCCGTTGTGCTCATGGCGAATTCTTTTTGAATATCCAAAAGCACGTAAGTGATAAGCATATAATCGAAGCCATCAAAAACATAACCTAACCAAGCCGCAAATAACGCTTTTTTTTGCGTAGGACTGACTTCTTTATACCATGGTAATGATGTTGCCATAACAACCTCCTTCCTTGTATTTGAGAATTTTGTGGTATAGATCACAGAATTTAAAATCACTGCTAATTTCTGCTTGCATAAATAAAGATAAGACGTATGATGTCTTATGTCAATCAAAGAGAATGAGAGCTGGATCACAAATTCAGAAAATAGATTAGAAAATGAGAACAGAAATGAAAAAAACAAGTAAAAAAGAAGCAAGTCTCGTTTTGCAGGATAAAATCAAATCGCTCATCATTAAACAAAATCTTAAATCTGGCGATTTGATGCCAACAGAAAATGAGCTGATTGAACAGCTTGGTGTGAGCCGTTCCAGTTTACGTGAAGCCATTAAATCTTTAGAGGCGCTACACATTTTAGATATTCGCCATGGGGTCGGTACCTTTGTGAGTGAATCTTCTCTTGTACCCATGATTCGCGGATTAAGCTTTCACACCCAACTGAATTTGCATAATGATCATAATCAGCTAATTAATATTTTGGATATTCGGGAAATTTTGGAATATGGTTTTGCTCCGATGGTGTTGGGAAAAATTAGCCAAGAACAGACCGCACTTTTGCAAAAATCAGTGGCAAACATGGAAAAAAATGCCCGTGAGCAAAAGTTTTCCCCTAAAGATGAATACCACATTCATTTAAAACTTTATGAACCATTAAATAACCCGTTACTGATTCAATATTTAGATGCGTTTTGGCAAATTTATCAGCAAGTAGAAAAAGGCCTACCGCCACCAATACTTTCTCCGGAAAAATTAGCCATGCAACACCGTGAATTAATTGATGCCGTGGAAGCGCATGATTTGGTACGGATGCAACGCGCGATCTTGCAATATTTCCAAAGTATTCGCCAACGCTTACAACAAGGAGGGCATGATGCAAACTAATGGATTAAACATTGCCTTAATCGGCTGTGGCTTTTTTGGCGTTCAGTTGGCTTCAGCATTTGATAAAGCCCAAGCAAACTTAATTGCGGTGACCGATATCAATCCTTCTCTTGCACAAAAACTCGCCGACCAATACGGCAGCCAAGCCTTTTTTAGTGTGGAAGAAATGTTGGCTGAAACCAAACCTGATTTAGTGGTTATCGCCACACCAAACTATGCTCATTATTCCCCTGCTATCTTAGCGTTAAATGCTGGCTGTCATGTCTTTATTGAAACGCCTTTTACCTTAAGCTCTTCTCAAGGCCAACATTTACGCCGTCTTGCCGAAGAAAAAGGCAAATTCATTTTTGTGGGTCATTTAGAACGTACGTTACCAGGTATGTTGAAAGTCAAAGCGGCTTTAGAACAAGGAAAATTAGGCCGCATTACGGTAGCACGAGCCATGCGTCAGCGTTGGATTGAAAACCTACCAAATAAAGAATGGTGGAAATTAGATGCCAATCTTACGGGCGGTGAGCTTTTCCACCTCATTCACGAATTGGATTTACTCTGTTGGTTATTGGGCGATATTGAGGCGGTCTTTGCTCAAGCGGCTAATCAAGCGCATCACGATACACCTGATAGCCGTGATGTGTTGCAGTTGCTATTACGTTTTGAAAATGGCGTGTTAGGTTCGCTCGAAATGGGCACGGCTTATCGATTACACCAATGGGGCATTCAAATTCATGGTGAAAACGGTGTGATTGAAGTCAATTTCTTTACCTCAAGTGTCACATTTAATTATCTAGATGGAAAAATAGAACACGTTGATTTATTTGATGAATTTGAGGCTGATTTATCTTTACGCGAAAGTGCCAAAGGCACACAGCAATATAATGTCACTCACGCACCTTGCCAACTTTGGTTAAGCCGAGCGGCTGAAATCGAAGTGCAAAGCGTGGTAGAGCACTTAACGCAAGGAAAAACCAGTCCATTAAGTCTATGTTTAACTGAAGCCATCGAAGTTGCAGAAGCAGCGAAACAATCCATGGTAACGGAAAAACAAATCTCAGTGAAAAAATAAGGAGTTTATTATGATGCGATATGGTGTTGTTGGCGTTGGCTATTTTGGTGCGGATTTAGCCCGTTTCATGAATGAATTTGATGATGCACAAATTACAATGGTATATGACCCTGAAAATGGTGAAACCATTGCTAAAGAATTACGATGCGTAGCGGCAAAATCGCTTGAAGAATTAGTCACTTCCTCTGAGGTGGATTGCGTAATTGTCGCCACTCCAAACTACTTACACAAAGAACCGGTAATCCTCGCAGCAAAAAACAAAAAACACGTTTTCTGTGAAAAACCAATCGCCTTAAGTTATCAAGACTGTGACGATATGGTGCGCGCTTGCGAAGAAAATGGCGTCACCTTTATGGCTGGCCACGTGATGAACTTCTTTAACGGTGTTCACCATGCCAAAGAATTAATCAATCAAGGCGTGATCGGTAAAGTGCTTTACTGCCACACCGCACGTAACGGTTGGGAAGAACAACAACCAACCATATCATGGAAAAAAATCCGTGAAAAATCTGGCGGTCACTTATATCACCATATTCACGAACTAGACTGCGTACAATTCATTATGGGTGGCATGCCAAAAACCGTTACCATGGCAGCTGCCAATGTTGCACACAAAGGCGAAAAATTCGGTGATGAAGACGATATGATTTTTGTCACCATGGAATATGATGATAATCGCTTCGCAGTTCTAGAATGGGGTTCCGCTTTCCGTTGGGGTGAGCATTATGTATTAATTCAAGGGGAAAAAGGCGCAATCAAACTTGATATGTACAACACCAAAGGTACCCTTCGTGTAGATGGAAAAGACACCTATTTCCTCATTCACGAAACCCAAGAAGAAGATGATGACCGTACCCGTATTTACAACAGCACAGAAATGGACGGTGCGATTCAATACGGTAAACCGGGTAAACGCACACCGCTCTGGTTGAGTTCTATCATGAAAAAAGAAATGCGTTATTTAAACGATATTCTTCATGGTATGGAACCAACAGAGGAATTTGTAAAATTACTCACTGGTGAAGCTGCCCGTGCGGCTATCGCCACAGCAGATGCATGTACCCGTTCTCGTTACGAAAACCGCAAAGTTGATTTATCAGAAATCATCGGCAAATAAAAATAACATAAAAATTAACCGCACTTTGGTTGAGGAATCAAAGTGCGGTTGTTTTTTATGACCTTGTAAAAAATAGATTGAATTCTTACGCAAAAAGCTGTAATTTCAATAACCTATATAGATTAGCAATAGGAATTTTCTATGAAAAACATTTTAACTAAACTAGTTTTTATTATTGGATTAGGTGCTATGCTTTCTGGCTGTGCAACCTCCACACTTTGGACAAACACAAATGATCTTGCAACTGGCGATAAAACCGAAACAGTAACAAGAGAGAAAACTATTGATAGCGATGAAATTATTGCATTAGGACAAGATAAAAACTCTGGCAGAGTGCTTATTTTTGGAAAAAAATATCTTATTCATTTGCATGAAACAAGTTCAGAAGAAATTCAAAAACTGACCAATGCTAAATTCAGTAATCCTTTTTATATAAATAATGCCATCGAAGTTATCTCGAAAGATGATACAGAACTCAAGTATGTGCAAGCCGATTTTTCATTACAATACAAAGTAACGAATGAATTAGAAAAAGGAAAAATGAAGAAACTCGGCTTCATGTGTAATGAGGCTTCCTGTGCTAAAAATTTAGAACTTACAGGTGATATTTATTCATTAACAGACAAAGCGCAAATTCATCGCCCAAGTAAACAACTAGCTAAATCATTACCGTTTAAATTAAAACAACAAACATCAAATATAAGATATAAAACCTCTTCTCAAGCAGAAGGCGTAGTAAAAGCTGTGGGTCTCACACCTTTAGCTTTACTCTTAGATGTTGTGACTTTACCGATACAAATTATGTTTTTAACCAACAACTAAGTTCTAGCTTGAGTCTTTGGATATCTAAGCGGTCTAATTTTTAGTTATATCATTTCTATCTAAAAAAATGACCGCTCTTTACTTTATAATCTATCCCTGGTTTTATGTTGCTGCAATTTTATTCTTTGGGGTATCAGTGCAAAATAGCTAACCACTAGCAATAGCAAGCCTACAACAATAAATGAAACAAATCCTCACCCCTTCCACTATTGCCCAATTCAATCAAGAACAATGAGATTTCCATTAAAGATGACAAAACTAGATTATTTCAAGGCACTTATGGCGATAACCGCTCTATTTCCCATTTTCCATCATTGTATAAATAACAAATTCGGTCATGTAAACGACTTGGGCGACCTTGCCAGAATTCGATGCGATCAGGAATCACAAGATAACCGCCCCAATGTGGTGGGCGAGGCACATTTAATGGATGTTTTGCTGCAATCAATGCGGCTTTCGCTAATAAAGATTTGTGGCTAGAAATGACCGCACTTTGCTCGCTGGCCCAAGCGCCGATTCGACTGGTGTAAGGGCGAGTCGCAAAATATTCATCTGATTGTTCAGGCGAGATTTTTTCAGCTTTGCCCTCAATGCGTACTGAACGTTCTAATTCAGGCCAAAAGAATGTCAGGGCGACGAAAGGATTATGTTCTATAGCGCGACCTTTTCGGCTGTGATAATTCGTAAAAAATACAAAGCCTTGTTCGTTCACTTCTTTCAACAGCACCATTCTGCTTGTTGGACGACCGTCTTCATTGACTGTCGCGACATTAACACCTGTCGGCTCATTTACCTTGGCTGTAATTGCTTCATTGAGCCATTTTTCAAATTGTTTTATCGGATTGGGATCGCAATCATGCTGAGAAAGCGCCTGTTTGCAATAATCCTCACGAATATCATGTAAGTCCATTTTCTTTCTCCTTTTGCTTGAAAACAAAAAGCCCTTGCAGTTGCAAGGGCTAGTATAGTCCGTTAATTATTTACCATCAACACTCACGCCATAAAACGCATCATAGCCAAATGGGCTTTGTACGTAGCCTTTTACGCGAGGGCTAAGTGGTGCGAAACCAACTGAGTGTGCAACTGGAATCCATGGTGCTTGCTCATGGAAAATCACCTGAGCTTGTTTGTAAAGCGCTGCACGTTCATCTTTATTGGTTAAGCCAATCGCTTTATCTAATAAGGCATCAAATTCTGCATTTTTGAAACGCGCAAAGTTTGAGTTGCCCGCGTTAGCACTTGCAAGTAATGGAGAAAGGAAGTTATCCGGATCACCGTTATCGCCTGACCAACCAAAGATACCTGCCGTTAATTCGCCTGCTTTAGCACGTTTTTGATAGTCAGCCCATTCAAATGTGACTGGGTTTGCTTTTACGCCCACTTTCGCCCAGTCTGCCATCACAAGTTCAGCCATACGTTTTGGATTTGGGTTAGACGCACGTACCACTGGTTGAATCCAGAAATCCGTTTCAAAGCCGTTAGGATAACCTGCCTCCGCTAAAAGCTGTTTCGCTTTCTCTGGATCATACGGATAATCTTGGATTTCGTCGTTATAGCTCCAAATTGTTGGTGGCAATGGATTTTTCGCTGCAGTGCCTGCACCTTGATAAACAGCTTCAATAATCGCTTTTTTGTCCACCGCATAGTTTAATGCTTGACGCACTTTCACGTTATCAAACGGTGCTTTTTCCGTATTGAATGCGATATATGCCACGTTCAAACCTTTTTGTTCCAAAAGCTGTACTTTCGGATCAGTTTTCATTTTGGCTAAATCCGCCACGTTCGGGAATAAAATTAAATCACAAGAACCCGCTTGTAACTTCGCATAACGCGTCGTCGCATCTGGTACAATGCTGATGACTAAACGATCAAGCGGTGTACGACCTTTCCAATAGGTTTCATTTGCTACATATTGTGCCGCTTGGTCAGTTTTGTAATCCACAAAAATAAACGGACCTGTACCCACTGGTTTGTTATCGATCGTTTCTGGTTTGCCCGCTTTCAACATCGCATCTGCATATTCAGCTGAGTAAATAGAGATAAAGTCCATACCCAAGCTTGCTAAGAAAGTTGCATCTTTTTTATTCAAAGTGATACGAACGGTGTTGTCATCTACTTTCTCAACTGATTTTAATAAATCTGGGAATTTCATCGCTTTGAAATACGGATAAGTCCCTTTCGATACGTTGTGATAAGGGTGGTTCGGATCTAACTGACGTTGGAAAGAAAAGATCACATCATCCGCATTAAAATCACGTGTTGGCGTAAATTCTTTTGTCGTATGGAATTTCACCCCTTTACGTAGATGGAACGTATAAGTTAAACCATCATCACTGATTTCCCAGCTTTCAGCCAAGGCTGGCTCAAGGTCAGTAGAACCTTTTTTGAATTCAACCAAACGGTTATACACTTGTTGTGAACTTGCATTGTAAGATGTGCCTTCCATTACTAATGCTGGGCTAAAGCTAAGTGGTGCTTTCGCTGTACAGTACACAAATGTGTTATTGCCCGAAGGTTTCGCTGTTTCTGCTTTCGCATTTTCTTTTGCCGCAGAACCAGATTGATCACAAGCCGCTAAAAACAAACTGGCGGCAATAAGAGTTAAGGTCGCTTTTAATTTCATAAGTTTTCCTTCTTAATCGGGCGAAACACCCAAACATGAATATAAAATTTTACCTAAGATATAAGCAAATCAAACTTTTACGAAATAAGAAAAAGATCTTTCTTATAACTAATTAAACTAAGACATTCAATATCAGCGTTTTTTCCGCAAATGATCCCCGTCTGTTTTACGTAAATAACTCAATATCCAAACTAATGCGATGGCAAAAACAGACGTGGTCAGAAATGTATAACTGAAAGCATGTTGTAACGCTTCACCTTCATTACCAATAAATTGACGGTATAACGTCAAAATAATAGATGCCACAGCGATACCAAATCCAATACCCACTTGTTGCACAATGCTCAACACCGTTGAGCCTACACCGCTTTGAGCTTGTGATAGATCGCCAACAGTAAGTGTATTAATTGAGGTAAAAATCATCGACATGCAGGCACCATACCACATCAGATTACATATAATCCACGTCGTTGATGATGATGTATCAAGCCATGACATGGAAACCGTTGAACCTGCCATTAAAAGTGACGATAAAATTAACGTGGTTTTATAACCTAAGATATTTAAGATATGCCCAATAAAACGTTTAAATACGACAGACATTAGCGCAATGGGTGCAAGCAACCAGCCTGACTCTTCAGCTGAATAGCCAAAAGAAAGTTGGAACATTAATGGCAATAAGAATGGCACAGCCGAACCAGAAAGACGAATAAAGATATTGGCTGCAATGCCTAATCGGAATGTTCTCGTATTGAAAAGAGATAACGGTAAAATAGCACGTTCATTACCTTTTGCATAAAAATAATAGGCCACCAATAATGCAATACCAATCGACAATGCACTATATGTAGTCATATTGTCACGGTGACTTTCTCCCAGTAAATCAAGTCCGAGCGTTAAACCGACTAAACCAAATGCAAAGAGTAAAAAGCCTGTCCAGTCTAACTTATTTGCATTGCCCTTATGATTTCCCATCACTTTAGCGGCAGCCCAGAAGCCTAACATACCAATAGGAATATTGATTAAGAAAATCCAATGCCATGACGTATGCACCACAAGCCAACCACCTAAAATCGGGCCAAGAATCGGGCCGATGAGTCCTGCTGTCGCCATTAAATTCCAGGCATTAATTAATTGATTTTTCGGTACGGTTTGAATAATTGCAAGGCGAGCGACAGGCATCATAAATGCCCCACCAATACCTTGAATAATCCGTGCAATCACAAGGGTTTCTAGAGAGGTTGCCATTGCACAAGCTACTGAACCGAATACAAAGGTAAAAACAGCTGAACGGAAAACAGTAAGCGTACCAAATTTCGCTGCCGCCCAAGCAGTTAAAGGAATAAATAAAGCAACGGCAAGAGAATAGGCGATAATCGCCATTTGCATTTCAAAGACGGGGGTTTGCAGATCTGTTGCGATAGTGGGTAAGGCAGTATTTAAAATAGTCGCATCCAAGCTTTGCATAAACAAAGCCATGGAAGCCACCCAAGCCAGCCCTTTATAAGGCTGACGTTCTATTACTGCGTCTTTTTCCACCATTGATAAATAAACTCAGCGATTTGTTCAATGTGATTAATATCTAATAAAGTGCGGTCAGTTTCAAGCGAATAATCTGTTGCTAAAGCCAACACGTTTTCATCTAATTCCGGCAAAGGTTTTGTCATCTCTTGTCGATGCAATAGAATCTTTGGAATAGGTTCTTGTTTAAATCCTTCCACCAAAACTAAATCCGTTAAATGACGATCAAATTGTTGGCTTAAATAGGCTAATGAAACCGGTTCTTGAGGGGTTTCTGTCATCAATGCCCAGCGATTATCACAGGCCATGATAACTTGCGCGGAACCTGCCTCTTTCATGCGCCAACTGTCTTTTCCTTCTTTATCCACATGAGCGTTGTGATGGCTGTGTTTAATCACTGAAACACGTAGGCCTTTTTTAATTAATTGAGGAAGCAATTTTTCCAGCAATGTGGTTTTGCCACTACCGCTGTAACCTGTAATGCCAAGAAGAGGAAGGGGATTATTCATTGTAAAAACCTTAAGAAAAATGACCGCACTTGATAAAACAAAACCCCGCAGGACGGGGTTTAGCTATCAAAATCCATTAAGTGAAGAGAGTATAGCAAGGGGAAACAAAATAGCAACTTTCTCACTGCTACTAAATTATTTTAGGAATGTTACGCCTTGCACAATTCGTTTCGCTGCGGCAATTGGAAGCTGTCCGATAAAGGTTATTTCTTTATCGCCCATGACTTCACTGTAAATCGTGTAAGCCCCTTGTTTCCACGTGTTTTCTTTTGCATCGGTACTGTCAGCTTTGTTAACATAAAGCGTGAAAGTGAAAAGACCATCACTAAATAACGCATTTTCAATCACTTCACCATCCATCACATCTTGATTTTGACGAATTAAATCAAAACCTTGTGGTAACCAATCGGTTTTCCAATTGCTTGAAAGCGATGACTCTTGTTTCCCTTCACTTAAAAGTGGCGGCACTGATACCTTATTAAGGTAATCCGTTAAACCACGTAGACGATCATCGATATATAACGTCACCACGCGGAATTGATCCAATAATTTGCCTTCGCGATCAAGCATATCGCCACGTAATAATAAACCATTTTCTTCATCTAAGAAAACGAGATATTGATAGCGAAAATCATCTTTTGGCACAATACGAATGGTATCGACGAATCGGCCTGCAATTCGGTCTTTTCCAAGCTTAATAAAGTCATAATTCTGACTCAGCTTGCTAAAATCAGTACGAATCACTGCCGGAAGCGCATCCACAATCTCACCACTGTTAATCGTGAAAGCGCGTGAACCCGGCTGGAAATAGCTGACTAAATTACCGCGCTGGATGATCTCTTGTTGCTCACCATCTAATGTCACCAACTGTGCATACACTTTTTGCCCTTGCTTAATATGGCGATAGCGGAACGAGTCCATATTCGTTGGTGTCGTTTGCACAAAAGCAATCTCATAATTTAAATCTCGCATGGCTTGCGACATTTTATTTAATGACTGAATTGGCTCTTCTGCAAATGCCGTGAAAGGCAAGAAGAATAAGCCTAAAAGTGCGGTTAATTTGAGAAACGTTTTTTTCATAAATAAATCAATTGATCCATAAAAAAATTCACCACGCCTAAGGTGGTGAATTATCGATTAATTGCTGTAATTATTTCGCTTGGTTGCTACCCACATTTAAGCTGTCTGCATGCATACGACGCTGTAATTCATAGTTTTGCAACATCGTACCAATACGGCGATTTTTTTGTTCAACCTGTTCCGAAGTGGCTACATCTTTGGTCGGAGCGTTGTAACTTACTTCTTGAACAGAATTGTTAAATGGTAAGGTTTGTAAAACTGGGTTTTCAGGTGTAACCGAGGTGCTTTTTGCATTAAATGATTGCACACCCACTACTGCCACTAAACACACACCTGCAGCCACCGCAATTTGTGTCATTGGTGCAAAGAATGCTTTTAATTTTTGCACAAATGGTAAGCTGTCAGCTTCTTCTGGTGTTGGTTGAGAAACGGTAATTTCAACTTGTTTTACTTCTTCTAATTCAATTAAATCAGCCATTTTCGCCGTAAAGTCAGCACCTAATAACACTGGTGACTCTTTACGCATAACCGATCTTACTGTGTGATATGCCGCCCAAGATTCTTGTGAATCTTTATCCTGACAGAGTTGTTCCGTCAACTCGGCACTGACTTCTTCTCCATCCATATAGGCTGAAAGTAACTCTTTTTGCATTTTATAAACTCCGACTTTATTTTAACGTTGCATAAGCGGTTGTATTTTGTTCTCAATCACTTCCCGAGCGCGGAAAATGCGAGAACGTACAGTGCCTACTGGGCAATCCATTATTTCTGCGATTTCTTCGTAACTTAACCCTTCAAGCTCACGCAAGGTAATCGCGGTTCTTAAATCTTCGGGCAAACTGTGAATAGTATCAAATACCACTTTTTCTAATTCGCTAGATAACATTTCATTTTCAGGGGTATCTACATCACGTAGATGGGTTCCCACATCGTAGCTTTCGGCATCTTCAGCCAAAATATCTTCGCTCGGTGGACGGCGCCCCTGTGCCGTTAAATAATTTTTTGCCGTGTTTACGGCAATTCGATATAGCCAAGTGTAGAACGCACTATCGCCCCGAAAGGATTCAATGGAACGATAGGCCTTAATAAAGGATTCTTGTACAACATCTGGAATATCGTTATGAGAAATGTAGCGGGTTAAAAGTCCGGCCACTTTATTTTGATAACGAGAAACCAATAAATTAAAGGCTTTTTTATCGCCTTGCTGCACTCTTTCTACCAAAGCCTGATCTGTTAGCTGTTCAGCCATATATCTCCTATGCTACGTCTAACACGCCTTCATATATTCAAGACAGCAAGCTATTGTTGCTTTATCAGACAGAGTTAAAATTGAAAAGTTCCTTATGTATAAAAAATTTCAAAAAAATTAATGGACATTCGTTTTCTGCACATCTTGGATATATTCAACCATCGCTTGCACTTCGGCATCGTCTGATTGACTGCCATTAAAAAACCACGAAAAAAGTTGTAAATCCGTGGCGGCAAGTAAACGAATAAAAATATCTTTTTTGTCGTCAGTCAGTTGGTCAAAATGCGCTTTATAAAAAGGCATGATGATTTTATCCAGCTCAAGCATACCTCGACGACAATCCCATTCAATGCGGAGTTTATTGTATTTATCCATAATTTCTCCCTAAATCATTGTAATTATACCTGATAAATGAAAAGTGCGGTTAAAAATTACCGCACTTTTTAATCAAAGAATTGATTATTCTGTCGCCTTCGGCTTAATCACCGCATAAACCACACCGGTTAATAATGCCCCCGTTGCAATTGCACCTAGGTAGAGCAATGGTTCTGAGACAAACGGAATCACAAATAAACCACCATGTGGTGCTTGCAGAGAAATATTTAATGCCATTGAAATGGCACCCGCAGTTGCACCACCGATCACCGAGCTAATAATCACACGCAATGGATCGGCAGCCACAAACGGCAATGCCCCTTCAGAGATAAAGCATAACCCTAAGACAAAAGAAGCCTTACCTGCATCACGTTGATTGCTAGTAAATTTACTGCGAGCAATCCAAGTTGCAATCGCCATACCAATTGGCGGCACCATACCGGCAGCCATAGCGGCAGCCATTGGGGTATGAACTTGAGAGGCTAACATTCCCACGGAGAACGTATAAGCTGCTTTGTTTACTGGACCGCCCATATCAATACACATCATGGCACCGATAATCGCACCCAATACCATCGCATTAACCTCGCCCATGGATTTTAACCAATCGCTTAAGGTCGTCATAATTTGTGAAACCGGTGGGTTAATCACATAAATCATGGCAAGACCAACAATCAAGGTACCAAAGAGCGGGAGAATTAAAATCGGTTTTAAGGAAGTTAAACTTGCCGGCAATTTAATGGTTGCATTTAATCCTTTCACCACATAACCCGCTAAGAAACCGGCGATAATCCCACCTAAAATCCCTGCACCGGCTGTGGTGGCTAACATACCGCCAATAAGACCTACCGCAAGCCCCGGACGGTCTGCAATAGAAAAGGCCACATAGCCGGCAAATACTGCGATCATCAAGTGGAATGCTGCGCCACCACCGATATCCATTAAGGCTTTTGGAATACCATGGAAAATCGTTTCATCTTTGAAGGCTTCAATACCAAACATAAAGGAAATCGCGATTAATAAACCACCGGCAACCACCAACGGCAACATGTGCGATACTCCCGTCATCAAATGTTTATAGACGCCTTTTTTCTCGCCGCTTTCGTCTGATTTAGCAGAAGATTTTGCTGTGCCATCTTCGTAAATTTTCGCTTCTTTAAATGCCTTATCGAATTCCTGTGCCGTTTTCTTTAAAGCCAAACCTGTCGACGTACGATACATCGGTTTACCTTGGAATTTATCTAACGGCACATCAATATCGGCCGCAACAAAGACTAAATCTGCTGCAGCGACTTCTTCAGGAGTAATTTCATTACCTGCACCCACTTGACCACGGGTTTCTACTTTAACCTGCCAACCTTGTTTTTTTGCGTAGGTTTCAATGGCTTCAGCTGACATAAAAGTATGCGCAACACCCGTTGGGCAAGCTGTAACCGCAACAATATTTTTGACGCCAGAAACGCCGCCAAATCCAACCGCACTTTGAGTAGGTTGAACATAGTCCACGGCTTGATTAAGTGCATTCGTCAGCGTTACTTCAGGTGAAGCAATCGCCGCATCCTCATTCGCTAAAAAGACTTTTTTGCCCACAAGCTCAGCAGAGTTTGGCAAACTAGATCCGAAAACAATTACTAAATCCGCCTCTTTGGCTTGCTCAACCACAGTATGATTGGCTTTTTTTGCTGCCACGCTCAACGCTTGGCGAAATAAATAGGCTTTTGCCGCACCAATTTGCGGAGATTGAGTTAAAAACAAATTCATTACATTATCCTTCAATCACAGAAATTTTGACATTCGCCAGAATTGGCTCAAGCAAGGCGATATCGCTTACGCCCACATTACTTTGTGAAACGGCAAAGGCAGAAACAGCACTTGCAAACGCTAAGGTTTCCGCTTGAGACAAGCCTTTTTCAATACCGTAAATTAAGCCAGCTACCATAGAATCACCTGCGCCTACAGTGCTCACCACATTTTCACATTTAGGTGGTTGAGCTTGAATAACAGCCTGTTCACTCAGCCATAAAGAACCGTTTGCCCCCATCGAAATAATCACATTAGCAATACCTTCTGCTTTAAGTTTTTTAGCCGCTGCAATAATTTCATCAAGAGAATTTAACGGATGGCCAATCCATGCTTCCAATTCGCGATGATTTGGTTTCACCAACCAAGGATGGGCTTTCAAGCCTGCTGTGAGTGCCGCATTACTGCTATCTAATACGACTTTTACACCAGCTTGATGCAACTGATTAAGCCAATCCGCAAATAATTCAGGACTGACACCACGCGGTAAACTGCCGCAAACCGCAACAATGTCAAAGTTTTGACAATACGCTAATGAATCTACTGTAAATTGCTGCCAAGCTTCTGGGGTGATTTGATAACCTAAGAAATTTAGGTCTGTCACATCGGCTTCGGTTTCCGTAATTTTTACGTTAATGCGAGTTTTACCTGCTACGCGATGAAATTTGTCTTCCAGGCCTTGTTTTTTAAATAGGGTTTCAAAATCACCCGCGTTGTCTTCACCTAAGAAGCCACCAACCGCGACATCTACACCTAAATCTTTCAACACCTTAGCAACATTAATGCCTTTTCCGGCGGGGAAAAGACCAAGTGTTTCAACAGTATTCACTTCGCCGATTTCAATACGCGGCAAACGCCCGACTAAATCGTAAGCGGCATTTAAGGTAATTGTTGCTACTTTTGCCATCACTTACTCCTTACCTTCACCTAAACCGCTTTCAATGACTGCACCGATACCGTCAATCGCTTGTTGGGCTTCTTCGCCGCTCGCCACAAAACGTAAGCGATGACCTTTCACAACACCGAGCGCCACAATTTTCATCAGACTTTTTGCGCTGACTAATTGGCTATCACGATCTAAGTTTTGTACCGCGACAGACGCATTGTATTTTTTCACTTCATTAACAAGCACCGCACTTGGACGAGCATGTAAACCGTGTTCATTACGAATCATAAATACGGCTTCAATGGCATCGGCTGGTAAACCTGTTTTTTCTTCGTGAATTTGTGGTGCGTGCTCACTGCTTACTTCAATAGTATCCGGTTCAGCCGGTGGCACAGCTGATACACTTTCGCCAAGTCCACTCGCAATAATCTTACCTAAGGCTTCAATGGCTTGCTTCGCATCATCACCTTCAGCAACAAAACGTAAGCGATGACCTTGAGTGACACCTAATGCCACAATTTTCATTAAACTTTTTGCACTAACCGGTGCGGTTTCTCGGGTAAGATTTTGTACCGTAATTTTAGAGGCGAATTTTTTCACTTCATTAACAAGTACGGCACTTGGGCGAGCATGCAAGCCATGTTCATTACGAATCGTAAAGGTACCAATCACTGCACCTGTCGCGATTTGATCTTCAGATTGAGTAGTTGGCGAAGCCAGCACTTTACCGCCATTAAGCGCGGTCAAAATTTGCTGCGTATTACCACTTAATAAAATATTTTGTACTTCATCATCCAATAAACGTGCTAACGTCTCATTGATTTGCTCACTGACAGCCGAAATCGTCAATACACCTTTCACCGCTTTGCCATTATGATTAAAAATGGTTTTCGCACGACTGAATGCCAATGCATTTTTCACGTTACCTGATACAGCATCTGTCACCCATAACCCTTTGCCAAGTGGCAGAGCAGAATTGGAGACCACTTCAGAAACAAAGCTATTTTCAACCGCACTTTGCTGTTGTAATTTGCCTGCATTGATAGCAGTAAGGGTGAGCAAACTTTGGGTTTCAATATCTAAACTTAATGTTTCTTCAGTCATGCTAAAAGCATCGCTTTCACCTAACAAAATAGCACGGAATTTTTCAACATCGGTTAATGTCGCTAACTGTGCCGCAGTGTCTTCATCACCTAAAACATGCGTTAATTGACGAAGTAAAGCAAGATGCTCATCAGAACGGGCAGCAATACCAATCACAACATAAGCAATATTGCCTTCTCCCCACTCAATACCTTGTGGAAATTGGAAAACTTGCACACCAGTTTTTTTCACCATCGAACGGGTTTCTAATGTACCGTGTGGAATTGCAATCCCATTGCCTAAAAAAGTGGAGGTTTGTTGTTCACGTCCAAGCATCCCTTGCAAATAGCCTTGTTCAACATTGCCAGCTTGCTCTAACGCACTTGCAGCCATTTCAATAGCTTGCAGCTTATTTGTTGCCGTAGCATTTAAATGAATGTTGCTTTCCGAAAGTTCTAACATTCTTGCTCCTTCACATTGATGATTTAAAAAAAGAAAAGCTGCTGATGAGATCGCTCATCAACAGCTCAAATTGATTATTGGCCGGTACAGGCTTTGAGTAGCATTTCGCTACCTTGGGAAATGTAAGTGTCATTTTCACCGCGCTCTTTGCCTTTTTGCAAATCACGCATTGCATCGTAGATCCCTTGTGTCACACTTGGTGAATCCACTTTTTGCCAACAATTCGCGCTTAAGCGGCTGAAGTTGGTTTGTAATGCCTCTGCATGCAACACACCACTGTAGTAAGCATACACATCAGAGTCATGACCACCTGTGTAGAGTTTATCTTGAATTTGTTTGATTGGCACCACAATACGACCTAGATACCAGTCATTTGCACCACTTGCAAAATTATCCACAAAGAAATTTTTCGTTACACGATCTTTATAGGTTGCCACTGTGGCTTCATAAGCTGCCGCGTAAGATTTTTGGTCGATTTTATCTTTATCTAAATCAATGACCTTTTTGTCTTTACCCATAAACGGAATGTAAGAGGTCATATCTGAAATCGAAGAACAACCTGCAAGCATTACTGCCACAAAGAATACCGAGATTTTTTTAAACATTAAATTTTCCTTATTTATAGGCGGTTAAAACCGCCGTTAATTATACTTAGAATGGGGGATTAAGCAAGGAAACGCCTAGCACTACGCTGATTCTTTGCTCACTCCGCTGTCTTTGACAATAGAAACTAAAATTTGATCAATTTTGAAGTTTTCGGTATCAATGACTTCAAATTTATATTTATCGTATAACACAAAATCGGTTTTTTTCGGGATTTTGCGTAGCATATACATCATAAAACCACTGATGGTTTCATAGTTTTCTTCATCTGGGAAAGATTCAATATCTAAAGCACGCATCACATCTTCAAGTGGCGTTGCCCCATCAATCAACCAAGAGTTTTCATCACGGCTAACTATTTGTTCTTCTTCGTTAGAAACCAATTCACCCATCACAATACTCATCACATCGTTCAAAGTAATTAAGCCCATTACAAGTGCATATTCATTGACGATAATGGCAAAATCTTCACCCGTGGATTTAAACAATTCCAATACTTCGTATAACGACAACGTATCAGGAATAAATAACGCTTTACGCAATAAACGGCTATCCGTTAAATCTACCACTTCTTGTTGAAGATAGAGTGTTAATAAGGTATGTGATTCCACATAACCTAAAATCTTATCCAAACCATTATCACAGATCACTAATTTAGAATGAGAGTCTGCCGATAAGGTATTCAACACTTCCTGACGGGTGAAAGTGCGGTCTAAAAATACGATATTTTCACGAGTCGTCATGGTTGAAGACACGGTGCGTTCTTGCATTTCAAAGATATTTTCAATCAAATAATGCTCTTGTGTTTTTAACACCCCCGCTTCGGCTCCCGCTTCTACGATCGCCACAATGTCTTCTGGCGTCATGTTATCTTCACGTTTAGTAGGTACACCCATTAAACGGAAGAAGATATTAGAAAGACCATCAAAAAACCATACAATAGGTTTTAAGAAGAAAATAAAGGCTTGCATAATGCCAATAGTCCGTAACGCAACACCTTCAGGATTAATCAATGCAAGACGTTTCGGAATTAAATCGGCTAATAAAACAAATGTTATGGTTACCATGAAAAAGGCAATCCAAGAGGAGGCAGGTTCAACCCATTCAGCCTTGGTGTATTCATGTAAAAAACTCTGTAAGTGAAGACTAATTGTTGCTTCACCAATCACCCCACCAAGTACGGCAACCATATTGAGTCCAATTTGGACCACAGTAATAAAGCGACCTGGCTGCTCCTGTAATTTTAAGACTTTTTCCGCTTGGATATTGCCTTCATTGGCTAACGTTTGTAGTTTAATGCGTCTTGCACCCGCGAGAGAAATCTCGGCTGATGACAAGATTGCACTGATAATAATTAATACGATTAAAATTAAAATCGCTGCAGATAAACTCATAATGTTCTCTTTATTGGTTTTAAAGTGCGGTCAATTTACCGCTGGTTTTTAGGTTAGAAATGTTATTATTAAATTGTTAGGGCGTTCTATTACGCCCCATTTGAGATACGCTAATTTTCGCTGTCGAACCAGCCGCGTACAAATTGTACTGAAAGGAAAAGGGTAACTAATAGGAATGCATAGAATACCCAAGATAAAATTGGATGGCTTGGTGTGATATCGTCGCTGATTTCCTTCACCGAAACCGCATTACGATACTCATCAAACATCGTCATACGCCAACCGTAATATTTAATTTGTACTAATTTGTTTTCATTACCAAAGGCTTGAACTTGAGCCTGTAAGTTAGCTGAACCAAATTTGAAATAGAATGGAAAACCCCAACGGGTATCTTCATTACGATACACCATGATTTTTCCATCATCATTTTGTGTATTAATAAAATACACATCACGCGTTGGACCGTCAGCCGGATTCGATTTTGTAATCGGGCCATCTTTATCCACACGTTTCACTTCCACACCCGTTACTCGCGTCACGTCATAGTGCGGGAAAACGTAGTCTACCACAGCGAACATAAAGCCGTGGAAAACAAAGACCACTAAAAATAAAAAGTACTTAAAAAACTTACGCATAACACTCTCTCATTTAAATCGATGATTTATTGTACATTAATTTTAAATAAACGCTCGAAGTTTTGTGTACTAATTTGCGCAAATTCTTCCACAGACATCCCTTTTAACGCCGCCACATACTCACACACCTCACGCGTATAGGCTGGTTGATTCTCTTTACCACGATAAGGCACTGGCGCTAAATAAGGCGAATCGGTTTCAACTAACAAGCGATCTGCTGGTACATAACGAATGGCTTCACGAATACTTTCCGCATTTTTAAAGGTAATAATGCCCGAACAAGAGATGTAAAAACCTAAATCAAGCGCCTTTTTCGCAAAGTCTAAAGTTTCTGTAAAACAATGAATTAATCCACCGCACTTTTCAGCATGATGCTCACGCAACATCGAAATGGTATCTTCTGGCGCTGAACGCGTATGAATAATCACGGGCTTATCTACTTCATTAGCAATTCTAATTTGATCTGCAAAAACTGTTTGCTGTAACGCTTTATTATCCGCGCTGTAATAATAATCTAAACCGATTTCGCCAATTGCGATCACTTTTTTATCTTGTGCTAAACGCAGTAAACGCTCGGCATCGTAAGGTTCTTCTTCAAGATCTAAGGGATGTACACCGCAAGCTAAAGACACATTCGGAAATTTCGCTAACTCAGGGTAAGCTTTTTCAAAACGGCCTAATGTCACGCCAATGGCGAGTAAATGCTTCACATCTCGTGCTTGGGCTTTGGCTACTACATCAGCAATATCTTTGTGTAAATTTTCATAATCCAATGCATCTAAATGGCAATGGGAATCTACGATAAACATAATTTATTTAGTCCTTAAATACGTCGGTAATTAACTTCGTCAAACCATCTAGTAACATTAATTCTGTATTAACGCCGTTGATAATGAGTAAATCCGAGCGTACTTTTTGCATAATTTTATTTGCGGTTAATAACCCAAGCGTAGTTTGCTCGTCTGCAAATTGAGTGACACCAGTTTTAAGATCAAGTGTTTGCCAGCCACTCTGAATCTCGAGTTTGTATTTAATGGCATCGCTTAAAAACGCTAAAATCCAATCCACTTGCTGTACGGTGCGTTCTTTTTCAAAGAAAGGCAAAATTTCCAAAGGCGAACGACGGCGATAAAACAGCCAAAATTGGCGTAGGAAATTCTTCCGTTGTTCAATTAATCCTTGCTGAAGTGTTTCTAGTGCTAACAGTGGTCGCCCCAAATTCATCGCAAGTGCGGTCAATAATTCTGATGTTTCTGCCTGAAATTGAGAAGAAAGCCAATTTAGGGCTTCCGCCTCTGTTGGCAAAGGCACATTCCACACTTGGCAACGGCTGTAAATAGTCGCTAACAATGAAGAGGAGGGTTCTGTTTGCAATAAGAAATACGTATTCGGACGCGGCTCTTCCAAAGTTTTGAGCAATGCATTCGCTGCCGCTTCCGTAAGACGTTCTGCATCTTGGATATACACTAATTTATTGCCATTTTGTTGCGCATGTTGGCTGACAACTTCATTAATCGCCCGAACCTGATCAACGCCAATGTCTTTGCCTTCTTGAGAGGCTAAAATGTGAAAATCAGGGTGACTTTGCGCTGCCATTAAGTGGCAAGCATGACAATGGCCACAAGGTGCATTATCTGGCGTTTGACACATAATGCGTTTTGTCAAAGCATCAAATAAACTTTCTGCCCCTAGCCCTTGATCGGCTTTAATTAACAACGCATGATGCCCCAAACCTTCGCTAAAAGTTTGGCTAATTTTTTGATAAGTAGGCACTAACCAAGGATAAAGTTCGCTCATCTTGTTTGTGAAACCCACCAATTTTTGACCGCACTTTGTATGTCTGCTTGTACTTGTGCCAAAGGCTGACCTGCATTAATAATGGCGGCTTTCGGATTGTTTTGAACCAATTCCAAATAACGTTGGCGAGTACGATAGAAGAAATCAAGCCCTTGTTGTTCAATACGGTCTAATTCGCCACGTCCTCTAGCTCGCGCAAGCCCCTCTGCAGGATCAATATCTAAATACAGTACAAAATCGGGTTCAAAATCACCTAACACCATATTTTTTAAATTTGCCATCAGCGTTTGGTCAAACTGACGCCCACCACCTTGATAGGCCTGCGAAGACATATCGTGACGATCGCCAAGCACAATTTTGCCTTCTGCCAATGCTGGCTTAATCACATTTTCTACCAATTGAATTCGTGCCGCATAAAGCATTAATAATTCCGCTTTATCCGTAACAGGTTCTTCTGTTTCATGCTTGATTAAATGGCGTAATTTCTCCGCTAACAGTGTACCACCTGGCTCACGAGTAAACACGATATCATTTACACCAAGAGATTTTAATGTATCCACCACCGTTTGCATGGCGGTACTTTTACCTGCACCTTCCAGCCCTTCAATGACGATAAATTTGCCTTGCATTAGTTGGCTCCTTTTTGTTGGCTACGATACCAACGTAAATATTCTTGCACTGCTTTATTGTGCTCGTTCAGATTGCGGGTAAATTTATGACCACCACTTCCATCTGCAACAAAATAATAAAAGTCTGTTTTATCTGGATGCGCCACAGCCTGCAAAGCACTCTCACTCACCATGGCAATTGGTGTCGGCGGTAACCCCTCAATCATATAGGTATTGTACGGGGTCATCGTTTCCAAATCTTTCTTACGAATATTGCCGGTATAACTCTCACCCATTCCATAAATCACGGTTGGGTCAGTTTGCAGTTTCATATTGGCTTTTAAACGATTAATAAATACTGAAGCCACTTGTGGGCGCTCCGCTGCAATTCCTGTTTCTTTCTCCACAATAGAAGCCAAAATGAGCATCTGATAAGGATCCGCTAATGGAAGATTTTCATCACGTTCATTCCACGCTTTATCCAAAGCTTTTTGCAAGCGAGTAGCTGAACGTTTTAATAATTCAAGATCCGTCGAGTTAGGCGTGTAATTATAGGTATCTGGATACAACCACCCCTCCATGTTGTTCCATTCATAAACAGCTTTTGCAACAGCTGGAATATCCAATAACGCCATGATCTCTTTATCCGTTTTACCTTGCAAGGTTTGTTTTAAGTGCGGTGCATTTTCAAGGTTTTTACGCCATTCCTTGAACGTTTTCCCTTCAATAAACTTCACGCTAAATTGCGCTTCCTTGCCGGAATTGAGCATATCCAATAAATCTTGTAACGTTTTCACGCCCGTTAAAGAATAAGTCCCCGCTTTCACTTTGTTGAGTTGCGGTTGTAATTTCAATAACCAAGGCAACAAATCGGCATGTTCAAGAATTTTTTCTTGCTCTAATAAAGCGGCGAGTTTACTGCCAGTAGTGCCTCGCTCAATTGTCAGCAATTGATCTTGCGTGGCATTCACTGGCGTATGAACAAACTCAGTTAATTTTTGATAACCCCAAAAACCAACACCGCCAAGAATTAGCAAAAGAATCAGTAAAAAGACAAAAAATTTTTTCATGCGTCACTCATTTTATAAAAACGACAAAAGGGGCAAAAATGCCCCCTTATTCTAACGGTTTCTGTTACTTATCGAAATATTGAATATCAGCATTTTTACGTAATGCTTTCACCCAGTCTTTGGTTGCATCTTGTAATTGGCTATTCACGATTTGTTCGTAAGCTTTTTGACGATAGGCATCTTCTGTTTTATCGCCATCACGACTACCGGTTACTTCGAGAATATGCCAACCAAATTCAGATTTAAATGGAGCAGAAATCGTACCTTGCGGTGTGGTTTCAACCATTTTTGCAAATGGACCTACATAAGCTTCTGGGAAAGCATAGCCTAAGCTTCCGCCATTCGCACCGGATAAATAATCTTTAGAATATTTTAATGCCGCATCAGCAAATGTCATTTTGCCAGAAATAATCTCGCTACGAATACGTTCTAATTCTGCTTTAGCTTGTGCATCGTTCAGTAATGGGTTTAATTTTAATAAAATATGACGAACTTCATACTCTTTACCCATCACTTTTTGTGCGGTACCTTTTGCTTTCGCTTCATCGAGCATTTGTTTACCTAATGCATCCACTTGCTCACGAGTCACATCTACGCTGTTTTGAATGGCATGGTTACGCACACCAGCCATTAACATTTGACGAGAGATTTGTTGTTTAAATGCATTTAAGGAAATGCCTTGATAATCCAACGCATCTAAGAATTGACCATAAGTTAAACCATTTTTCGCTGCAATATCTTCTACGATACGGTTTACTTCCGCTTGGTTTACTTTTACGCCTGATTCTTTGATAGCCTTATCAGTCAGCATATCATCAATAATCTTATCTAATGCTGCACGTTGGCTACCTTTCTTGCCCATCACGGCATTCACTTGGCTTTGTAAAATTGGTGTACCATTCACAGTCGCCACAACGCGTTCTTCTGCTTGAACTTGAGAAAAAGTAAACAGACCGATCATGGCAAATAAAAGAGATTTTAACATTGATTTTTTCATTTTAGTTGTCTTAAAAAATAATAGGATAATGCTCGTTAGATTATCAATTTTATCAAAGGTTCACAATAGGCTGATCGTTATTTAGGCAATAATGCCACTTCATAACAACCATCGTATTTTAATGTACGCACTTGAACTTGTTCATCACGGGAAGTCGGCACATTTTTACCTACATAGTCTGCCCGAATTGGTAATTCACGGTGTCCACGATCCACTAAAATCACCAATTCAATTTTAGCTGCTCGACCAAAATCCGTTAACGCATCCATCGCGGCACGAATGGTTCTTCCGGTGAATAGTACATCATCGATCAAAATGACTTCTTTCCCCTGAATATTCATATAACTTGAGGCACCGCTATACACAGGGGTTGGATTTTCAGGTTCAACATATTCTAAGTCATCGCGGTAAAACGTGATATCCAATTCCATCATTGGAAGACTCACACCATTCAACTCTTCAATGCGACGTTGAATCAATTCAGCAATTTCTGCTCCACGACGTTTTACCCCAACTAAAATCACATTATCGAAATCTTGGTGCTTTTCAATAATTTCATGGGAAATACGTGAAATGGTGCGTAAAAATCTGTCTGCATCAATAATGATTTTTTCCATTTTATCTCTCACTTATTTACATAGCCTAAGTGCGGTTTAAAAAACACTGATTTTTTGACCGCACTTTTACTGGAATATTAACCAAATTCTAGCTCTACTGCATTTTCGCCGAGCAAATTCACCAATTCTGTTAGAATCTCATCCGTTGGCGTAATCGACCATTGAATCCCCAAACGTAATAACGCACGACCTTTTGCACTTTGATAATATATGTTAATTGGTAAAGTGCCGCCACTAACAGGTTCTAACATTTCTTTCAGTTTCTTAATAAAACTTGGGCTAATCTGTTCCTCTGACAAACTGATGGCCAAAGATTTTGCATAACGGGAGCGCGCCTCATCCAAAGTCATCAAATCCCGTACCGACATTTTTAATCCGCCTGAAAAATCGTCAAAACTCACTTGGCCAGATACCACCACAACCGTATCCTTTTGTAGTTTTTCGCCGAATTGATCTAAGCTTTCGCCGAATAGGGTTAGGTCTAAACGCCCAGAACGGTCATCAATAGTTGCGATACCAATTCGATTGCCTTTTTTCGTTGTTGCAAAGCGAGTCGAAACTAACAAACCAGCTGCTGTGCTAATTTGCCCACGGCGGTTTGGCGTAAGATCTTTTAATCGCGTAGAGCTGTAATGGGAAAGCTCTTTCAAATAACGACTCACCGGATGGCTACTTAAATACAAGCCTAGGGTTTCACGCTCACCATCCAAAATTTGTTTTTCTGTGTAAGGTGGCGTGTGGGCATAAGCATTTTCCACTTCTTCGTGAGTTTCTGTCAGCACACCAAACATATCGGCTTGCCCCATGGCCTCATCTTTTGCATGCTGATCTGACGCTTTGAGTGCATCTTCGAGATTCTTAGACAACGCCGCACGGTGTGGTCCTAGCTTATCAAATGCGCCCGACATAATCAGACTTTCAAAGGTACGGCGATTAATTTTTTTCAAATCAACGCGAGCACATAAATCAAATAAATCTCTAAAAATTCCACCTTCATTACGTGCGGTAATTAGAGCTTCAATCGGACCTTCCCCCACACCTTTAATGGCACCGATACCGTAAACAATTTCACCATTTTCATTTACACTGAAATGATGTTTTCCTACATTGATATCTGGTGGTGTCACTTTTAAGCCCATACGCAAACATTCATCGTATAAGCCAACAATTTTATCCGTATTATCCATTTCCGAGGTCATTACAGCTGCCATAAACTCAGCAGGGAAATGGGTTTTCAGCCAAAGGGTTTGGTAGGATACTAATGCGTAAGCGGCAGAGTGCGATTTATTGAAACCATAGCCAGCAAATTTTTCCACTAAGTCGAAAATCTTCATGGAAAGTTCGCCATCAACACCATTTTTTTCAGCGCCCTCTTTAAACACAGAGCGCTGTTTCGCCATTTCTTCCGGTTTTTTCTTACCCATCGCACGGCGTAATAAGTCCGCACCACCAAGAGTATAACCTGCTAACACCTGAGCAATCTGCATAACTTGCTCTTGATACAAAATAATACCGTAAGTTGGCTCTAAAATCGGTTTAAGGCTTTCATGTTGGTAGTTTGCATCAGGATAAGACACTTCCTCGCGGCCGTGTTTACGGTCAATAAAGTTATCTACCATGCCTGATTGTAATGGGCCTGGTCGGAATAATGCCACCAACGCGATAATATCTTCAAAACAGTCTGGTTGAAGGCGTTTAATCAAATCTTTCATCCCGCGAGATTCCAACTGGAATACAGCGGTCGTTTCAGACCGTTTCAGCAAATCAAAGGACTCGGGATCATCTAATGGAATAGCAGCAATATCGACTGGCGGTTTGCCTTCACGAGCAAGGCGAGCGTTAATCATATCCAACGCCCATTTGATAATGGTAAGTGTACGCAAACCTAAGAAGTCAAACTTCACTAAACCTGCATATTCCACGTCATTTTTATCGAAGTGAGTAACCGGATGAAGTCCTTCATTGTCACAATAAAGTGGAGCAAAGTCTGTAATCAAAGAAGGGGAAATCACCACGCCACCCGCGTGTTTACCCGCATTTCGAGTGACACCTTCTAGCTTACGCGCCATATCAATTAGGGCTTTGACCTCTTCATCTGAATCATATGCCACTTGTAACTGTGGTTCAGCCTCAAAAGCCTTGGCTAAAGTCATGCCGGGATCAGGGGGAATCATTTTCGAAATACGATCTACAAAGCCGTAAGGATGGCCTAATACGCGCCCTACATCTCGAATTACTGCTTTGGCTGCCATGGTACCGAAAGTAATAATTTGTGATACCGCACCACGACCATAGGTGTCTGCCACATGATCGATAACACGATCGCGTCCATCCATACAGAAATCCACGTCGAAATCGGGCATGGAAACACGTTCTGGGTTTAAGAAACGCTCAAAAAGAAGATCGAATTCAAGGGGATCCAAATCGGTAATTTTTAGTGCATAAGCCACCAATGAACCCGCTCCAGAGCCACGTCCTGGTCCTACAGGAATATCATTGTCTTTTGACCATTGGATAAACTCCATGACGATTAAGAAGTAACCCGGGAAACCCATTTGGTTAATCACATCGAGTTCGACTTGAAGACGCTCATCATATTCTGGTCGTCTTTCTGCCCGCACTTTTTCATCGGGGAATAAAAACGCCAAACGCTCTTCCAAGCCTTCTTTGGCTTTCATCACCAAATAATCTTCCGTACTCAATTCGCCCGTTGGAAATTGAGGGAGGAAATACTGCCCTAAACGCAAAGTCACATTACAGCGTTGAGCTATTAATACCGTATTTTCAAGTGCAGAAGGAATGTCCGCAAATAAGTCGCACATTTCTTCTTCTAAACGGAAATATTGTTGCTCGGTATAACGTTTTGGACGTTTCGGATCGTCAAGGGTATAGCCATCATGAATAGCAACTCGAATTTCGTGTGCCTCAAAATCATCAGGTGCGAGAAAGACAACATCGTTGGTTGCAACAAGCGGTAAATCATGTTCCTCAGCCAATTTTAATGCGGCTTGAATATAACGCTCTTCATCCGGACGACCCGTTCTAGACAGCGAAAGGTAAAAATGATCAGGAAAAAATTCTTGATAAAAACTGACCGCACTTTCCGCTTCGGAAATATTTTCTTTAAGGAGTTTTTTCGCGATATCGCCTTGTGTGCCACCTGATAAAACAATTACACCCTCACGGTGTTCAATCAACCATTCCTGGTCGATATAAGGCAAGTCCACATAGCCGCGTTGATAGGCTTTTGAAAGTAATAATGTGATGTTTTTATAGCCTTCATTGTTCTTGGCAAGTAAAGTGAGGGTGAATAATTCCTCACCGCATAGCTCGCTTTTAACATGAACATCTGCGCCAATAATCGGTTTAATCCCCGAAGAAAGGGTTTCACCATAAAAACGCACTACACCACAGAAATTGGTAAAATCCGTTAATGCCAACGCAACCATATTGTTTGCAGCACACGCTTTGACCAATGGTTTCACTTTCGCGATTCCATCAATCATAGAAAAATCAGTGTGCGTACGGAGATGCACAAAACGCGGTTTGGCTGACATTCAAATTCCTTGTTAAGTAAAAGTGCGGTTAATTCTAACGGGATTTTGCAATTGGCTCAATAAAACAAAATGCGAGGCTAAACCCCGCATTTCCAACTTACATTTACGATTATTTTCTTGCCAATGGTGGCACGAAAGTTAAACCTAAATCCCAAGGTTGTTCAATCCAAGTATTTTGTGGAATATCAATCACGTAATCATCCACTAACTCCGCACCCGCAGGTTTTGCGAATACTGTGACAAATTTTGCTTTTGGATACATTTCACGAATTGCACGAGCAGTGTTGCCGGTATCCACTAAATCGTCTACCACGATCATTCCTTCACCATCACCACCTGCTCGGTGTAACACTTTTAATGCACCTTGTTCATCGTGATCATAACTCGCAATACACACGGTTTCTACGAAACGAATATTTAATTCGCGAGCAAGTACCGCTGCTGGGAACAAACCACCACGGCTTACTGCGATGATACCTTTCCACTGAGTGGCAGGAAGTAAACGTTCCGCTAATTTGCGGGCATGCATTTGGAACATATCCCAAGTCACAACATATTTTTCGCTCATAACAAATACCTTAAACTTTGTCGCTAAATAAAAAAATTGCGGAATTTTAACCTGAATTGGCGTTTTATGCTATGATTTCCGCAAAAATTTTAATGAAAAAAGGAGTTCATTATGTCAGAAATTACCACATTACAACCGCAATTACTTTGGAAATGGTTTGATCAAATTTGTGCGATTCCACATCCTTCTCATCACGAAGATGCACTCGCGACCTTTATTGTTAACTGGGCGAAAGAAAAACAATTTTTTGCTGAGCGTGATGAAGCCGGTAATGTATTAATTCGTAAACCTGCCACAGCAGGAATGGAAAACAGCCAACCTGTTGTCTTACAGGCACATTTAGATATGGTGCCGCAAGCGAATGAAGGCAATCCTCATAATTTTACCCAAGACCCAATTCGTCCTTATATCGACGGTGATTGGGTAAAAGCACAAGGTACGACACTTGGCGCGGATAACGGTATTGGTTTAGCCTCAACCTTAGCGGTATTGGAAAGTACCGATATTGCACATCCACCACTTGAAGTGTTACTTACCATGACTGAAGAAACCGGCATGGATGGTGCAGTACACCTTCGTCGTAACTGGTTAAAATCGGAAATCTTAATTAATACCGATACCGAAGAAATCGGTGAAATCTATATTGGTTGTGCTGGTGGGGTAAATGCTAATGTTGAACTGCCTGTTCACCGTGAAAACAATCCATTTAGCCACGCCCTACAAATTAACCTAAAAGGTTTACGAGGCGGTCACTCTGGTTGTGATATTCACACCACACGTGCGAATGCAATTAAAGTATTAGCACGCTTATTAGCAAAACTTACACAAAATCAACTGCACTTTGCCCTTGCAGAAATTCGTGGTGGCTCAATTCGTAATGCGATTCCACGTGAAGCGGCTGCAACCATTTGCTTCAATCATGATGTAGAAAGCGTAAAAAGTGCGGTCAAATCTTTTGAAGTTTTATTGAAGGAAGAGCTTGCTATCGCTGAGCCAAACTTAACTTTAACAGTTGAGCAAGTTGAAAATCCACAACAAACCTTCACACTTGAAAGCACCCAAAAAGTGATCAATTTGCTGAATGTGTTACCAAACGGTGTGATTCGTAACAGTGATGTCATCAAAAATGTCGTGGAAAGCTCATTAAGTATTGGTGTGTTAAAAACCCTTGAAGATAAAATCGAAGGTACCATTCTTATTCGCTCATTGATTGAAAGCGGTAAAGAATATGTAGAAGACACCTTAACCTCACTCGCTAAACTCACTGGTGCAACAGTTGAATTTTCAGGTTCTTACCCAGGTTGGAAACCAGTAAATGACACCGCAATTTTGACCTTAATGAAAAAACATTATGCAGAAGTGCTTGGCAAAGAGCCTGAGATTAAAGTGATTCACGCGGGTCTTGAATGTGGCTTGTTGAAAGAACATTATCCAAATATTGATATGATTTCTGTGGGGCCAACTATTCGCAATGCGCATTCGCCAGATGAAAAAGTCCAAATTTCAACAGTACAAACTTACTGGGAATTACTCACTAAAGTCTTAGCGGATATTAAATAATATACAAATAAAAAGGGCTAAATATTACATTTAGCCCTTTATTTTTTATCTTTTATAAACTACGTAATGCTTCGATACGTTTTTCAAGTGGAGGATGACTCATAAAAAGTTCGCTACGTTTGCCGTTAATCATAAAGGCATTAAGTGAACCTTCCATCTCTTGCGGCTCATGAATTTGTTGTAAACGTTGCAATGCCGCGATCATTTTTTCTTTACCGACAAGTTGCGCAGAGCCTGCATCTGCGCGGTATTCGCGATAGCGTGAGAACCACATCGCGATAATGCTCGCTAAAATACCAAATACAATTTCTAACACCATTGAAACCAAGAAATAAATGCCTGAACTACGGCTTTCTTCATCGCCATTACGAGAACTTGCTACCACATTGGCGATCACGCGAGATAAGAAAATCACGAAGGTATTTAATACGCCCTGTAATAAAGTCATTGTCACCATATCACCGTTCGCGATGTGTGAGACCTCATGAGCCAATACTGCTTCAGCTTCCTCTTCCGTCATGGAGTTCAATAAGCCTGTACTAATCGCCACTAAAGAATTGTTTTTAGTCGCACCCGTAGCAAAAGCATTAGCATCATTAGAATGGTAAATTGCCACATCTGGCATTGGGATGCCTGCTTGTTGCGCTTGACGGCGTACCGTTTCTACCAACCAACGTTCAGTTTGATTACGCGGTTCAGTAATCACTTCCGCGCCCACAGAGCGCAATGCCATGGTTTTTGATAAAAATAATGAAATCAACGATCCGGCAAAACCGAAAAGCATCGCCATAATTAAAATGCCACCTGTACTATTTCCTGCAATACCGGTCACATTCAAAATAATCCCTAACACAAGCATCACAGCAAAGTTAGTGGCTAAAAATAAAAGGATTCGCATCATAATAAAGTTCCTCAATAAAATAGAAAGTAAACACTGCAATAATGGAGAATTTTTTACAAAATTCAAGGTTAAACAAATAATTTATTGTAAATCTTCTAAGGTATTAAAATTTACAAATCGCCCCTCTTGTTCGTCAAATTGGACAGCAACCGCCCCATTTTTGTTCATAAATTGTAATAAGCGACGTTCGCCCTCGTTTAAATAAGCACGTAACTTCTCTTTAAGCTGAACGGACATCAAACAAAATGTCGGGTGTTCACGCTCCTTATCTTTTGCATAAGCCATTAAAGTGCGGTCATTTTTAACCGCGCTTTTTAGTTTTTCTAATAAGTTTTGTGGAAAATACGGACTATCACAAGGCACAAAAAGTACAAAATCCGTTTTAGCTTTTTCGAGTGCTGTTAGCATACCGCTCAACGGCCCCTGAAAATCAGGCAATTCATCTGAAAATACGGGAAAACCCCATTGAGCATACTCCGTATGGTGACGATTAGCATTAATCGATATATCAACCACTTGGGGTTGTAAGCGCTCAATCACATGACTAATTAACGGTTTATTTTGTAAAAGCTGTAAGCCTTTATCCGCCCCATTCATTCTCCGTGCTTTTCCGCCAGCCAAAATAACCGCACTTATTGTGTATTCCATATTTTCTTATTGCCTTATTTGAAGTATGATCTAGCCTTATTTTTCTCCATTTAAAAGGAAATAGCAATGAAATGTAAGCGTTTAAATGAAGTTTTGGAACTTTTACAACCTTACTGGTCTAAAGACCCAGATCTTAGCTTGCTACAAATTTTGCAAAAAATTGCTGATGAAGCAGGTTTCGATAAGCCCGTGGCAGAATTATCTGATGAAGTGATTATTTATCATTTAAAAATGCATGGCACAGATAAGTTTGAGCCGATTCCAGGTATCAAAAAAGATTATGAAGAAGATTTTAAAACCGCATTGTTAAAAGCGCGCGGAATTATTAAATAAGGAAAACAAATGAAAAAAGTTTTATTTTTACTCGGTGCTTTATTTTCATTTAACGCATTCGCAGCTAATTTAGAAGAAGGTAAACAATACGTTCAAGTAGGCCAAACCGCTTCTGCACAGCCTGAAGTCATTGAATTTTTCTCTTTCTACTGTCCACACTGCTATGCCTTTGAAATGGAATACCACATTCCAAAACAAGTTGCAGAAAGCTTACCAAAAGGCACTGAATTTAAACAATATCACGTTAACTTCTTAGGTCGTCAATCTGAAAACCTCACTCGTGCATGGGCATTAGCGATGGCGCTTGGTGCAGAAAGCAAAGTGAAAGCCCCTTTATTTGAAGCCGCACAACAAGATAAATTAAGCTCAATGGATGATATTCGTAAAATCTTCATTGATAGCGGTGTGACTGCTGAACAATTTGATAACAACATCAACAGCTTTGCTGTAAACGGTTTAGTGAATAAACAAGTGAAGGCTGCTGAGCAGTTTAAAGTACATGGCGTACCTGATTTCTATGTAAATGGCAAATATCGTGTAAATCCTGAAGGCTTAAATTACGATGATTTCGTCAAAGATTATGTAGAAACCGTGAAAGGTTTATTGCAAAAATAAAAAAAAATTGGTTTAATGCCTGCCGTTTTTAAATATAAAGAAGAGAGATGATTATGGCTGCTAGTTTCAGTGTTACTCGTCGTTTTTTTGACGACAAAAACTACCCACGCGGATTTTCCCGTCACGGTGATTATACAATCAAAGAATCCCAAGTATTAGAGCAATATGGTCAAGCGTTTAAAGCATTAGATTCAGGCGAGCGCAAGCCAGCGACAAAAGAAGAAAAAGAATTTGTTGCTTTTTGCCGTGGTGAACGTGCACCGGAAACTTTCTTCGAAAAAACCTGGAATAAATATCGTACTCGCATTAACACAACAAAACGTGTTTACACCTTATCTGGTGATGTGAGCGAAGCGGCTTCTGGCGGCGAAGATTATTCTGGCGAATAATACATTTTAAAAGGCAGGCAGAAGCTTGCCTTTTGCTTTTTTACTCAATCCCCATGCTTGCCAAGGGCTGGGGGATATTTATCATTCAAACGTAAACATCAATGCAACTACCCGTTTCCCAATATACCGAACTCCTGCAAAAAAAGACTGAAAAACTGACCGCACTTTTGCAGCCTTTTAACGCCCCAGAAATAGCCGTGTTTGATTCGCCAACCAGCCATTATCGGATGCGTGCAGAATTTCGTATTTGGCATGATAAAGGCGATTTTTATCACATCATGTTTGATCAAAGCACCTTGCAGCGCTATCGAGTGGATGAGTTTCCAATTGCCAGCGAACTGATCAATCGCATGATGAAAGCCTTATTGCCGCTGTTAAAAACGCAGGAAGTGCTTTATAAAAAACTGTTTCAAATTGATTATTTGAGCACGCTTAGCAATAAGATTATTGTAAGTTTGCTTTACCACAAGCAACTCACGGAAGAATGGCAAAGCGCTGCAGCAAACCTAAAAGGTGAATTGCAACAACTTGGTTTTGATGTGCAACTGATTGGTCGTGCGAGTAAACAAAAAATCTGTTTAGAACAGGATTTTGTCGATGAAGTGTTACCGGTGAAAGGGCGTAATTATGTTTATCGCCAAGTGGAAAACAGCTTTACCCAGCCTAATGCAGCTGTAAATTGCAAGATGTTGGAATGGGCGATTGATTGCACTCAATGTTCGCAAGGCGATTTATTAGAGCTGTATTGTGGTAACGGCAATTTTTCTATCGCCCTTGCACAAAACTTCCGTAAAGTCCTTGCTACCGAAATTGCCAAGCCATCTGTTGCAGCTGCACAATTTAATATTGCGGAAAATGGTATAGATAATCTGCAAATTATTCGTATGTCCGCAGAAGAATTTACCCAAGCAATGAATGGCGTACGTGAATTTAATCGCTTAAAAGGTATTGATTTAAAAGCCTATCAATGCAATACAATTTTTGTGGATCCACCACGAGCAGGGCTTGACCCAGACACGGTAAAACTTGTGCAGAATTACGATCGTATTTTGTACATTTCCTGCAATCCACATACCCTTTGTGAGAATTTGCAAACCCTAAGCCAAACCCACCGCATTGAAAAAGCGGCGCTGTTTGATCAATTCCCTTACACAGATCATATGGAAAGCGGCGTATGGCTGGTGAGAAAATAAAAATTCAACTGCTTGCTGAATCGGGAACATTGTCAGAATTGACCGCACTTTGTGCTCCTCTTGGTATCGAGCATTGTACTGAAAGTCCGCTTGCATTGGTGAAAACGGAAACTCATCTCGCCTTGCGTAAGCTAGATGAGCCTAAATTAGGCGATGTGTTTGTAGATTTTGTAGCTGGAGCCATGGCCCATCGTCGTAAATTTGGCGGTGGACGTGGCGAAGCTGTTGCTAAAGCTGTAGGCATCAAAGGTGCAGAATTGCCTTCCGTGATTGATGCCACAGCAGGACTTGGTCGGGACGCGTTTGTTTTAGCTTCTATTGGTTGCCAAGTGCGTTTAGTGGAACGCCATCCCGTGGTATATTTGCTATTACAGGACGGTCTCAACCGCGCCTATCAAGATGCAGAAATAGGCGAAATGATGCAACAAAATATGCGTTTACTAGATGTTCATCATATTGCCGAACTCAATCCGCAAACTGAGAGTGCTGATGTGGTGTATTTAGACCCAATGTATCCTCACAAGCAAAAATCCGCCCTAGTTAAAAAAGAAATGCGTGTATTCCAACATTTGGTTGGTGCCGACTTGGATGCCGATGAGCTCTTGACACCTGCGTTACAATTAGCCCGTAAACGCGTGGTGGTAAAACGTCCTGATTATGCGGAGTTTTTAGCGCAAAAAGCACCCCATGTTAGTCGTGAAACCAAAAATCACCGCTTTGATATTTATATGGGAGAAGCACAATGCTAAAAGAAAGTGCTGTTGTGATGAGCTATGATGCAGAAACGGGGCTTGCTAAAGTAAAATGTCAGTCACAAAGCGCCTGTGGATCTTGTTCGGCTAGAGAAGCCTGTGGAACAGCTTCCCTGTCTGAACTCAATGGAAAACGAGACGAGCATATCTTCACGCTCGAAACCATTACGCCACTGCGTACAGGCCAAATGGTGGAAATCGGCCTAGAAGAAAAATCCATGTTATTTTCTGCATTATTAATGTATATCGTGCCACTTTTCACTTTATTAGTTGCGACCTTGCTTTCCAACTATATCAGTGAAAATGAACTCATCCGTGCGATTTTAATCTTTATGTTGACCGCACTTTCCTTTGTCATGGTTAAACGTTACACCAGTAAACTTGATCAACAAACAGAATTTCAGCCTGTATTGTTGAGAGTATTGTCCTAAATAAAAAGCGCGGTTGAAAACAAGTTAATTCTCAACCGCGCTTTTATACTTTAAGCTTATTGCAACTCGAAAGGCCTACATAAAGATGTAGGCTTTTCTTTTTTAATTTGCTTGTGATTTTTTAAGGTCAAATTTGTAAGAAACAAAACCATACAATGTCCAACCGATAAAGGTCACAATTGAACCATATAACATCGCTTGTTCACCAGCTGCATAAAGCGCATAGATACTATAGAGTGAACCGATAAAGGCAACAAAGACGGTTGTTTTATATTTTTGTGGCGCAACATTCTCTGCTTTCAATAACACTGCAAGTGCTGCCATTGAGAGCAAGTATGGAATAACGTTTGTTACTACCGCTAAGTCCACCAACACATTGAATTGTTTATTTAATGATGGGCTGATTGTCATTAATGATAGTAAAGTTTGTAACGCAGTAATGGTCACCATACCAACGATTGGTGCATCTTTACTGGTAACTTTTTTGAAGAATGCTGGGAAATAACCTTCTTCTGCTGAAGATTTAAATACTTGAGCAATAGTGAACTGCCAGCCTAATAATGAACCAAAGCAAGACATCACCATTAAGCCCATGATGACTTTACCGATTGTTTCATCAAACATATGAGCAAAGGCTAAACCGAATGGCGCTGTTGAATTAGCGAGTTCAAGGTTAGGTACAATACCTGCGATCACGTTAGTTGAAACGATATAAATTACCGCTGCCCCTAAAGTACCACCAAGTACTGCGATTGGCACGTTTTTCTCTGGATTTTCAACAGCATCTGCGTTTGCACAAGCTGATTCTAATCCTAAGAACGCCCATAATGTCATTGAAATAGATACACCGATCGCTTCAAAAGTAGGCACATTGTGTGGGTTCCAAGAATTTACATACATTGTACCATCAAACCATTTCCAACCGATGATTGAAATACCTACCACAGGAATGATTACACCCCAAATGGTGAATGAACTGATGTTACCGGTGATTCTTGCACCACCAAAGTTAAGAACGGTTGCAAGCCAAAGAGTGAAGATTGTCCATAATGCGATAGAAAGTGGAGAAAGGGTTGCACCAAGGAACTCTGAGCCATAACCCACAGCAGAAATTGCGATTGCTGTATTGGCAATAACTAATGATACACCGTAAGTGTAGTTTGCCATGAAGTTACCGGCTTTACCGAAAGAGTATTCCGCATAACCGCCCATACCACCAGATTTTTTACTAAACATACCGCATTGTGCGAATGCATAAGCTAAGGCTGTTGAACCAACGGCTGTCACAAGCCAAGAAACGATGGAAATAGTCCCAATTTCGGCTAATTTGGTCGGTAACATAATGATACCAGAACCCATCATATTAACCATGGTAAGAATGGTGAGTTGTACCACACCAATTTTGTTACTTTTAGCACTCATAATTTATACTCCTACAAGTGCGGTCAAAAATTAGATGTTTTTAACCGCACTTTTTTTGTTTGTGCTGAGAGGGTTATGAGGAAAAACCTCATAACCTCACTTTATTAATAGTCAGTTAAAACATAGCCATATGCACGAGTACGTCCATCAGGGTCTTTTTGTAAGTAAACCCCTTGGATCTCAGGTGCAAAGCCAGGTAATGTGTTGATACCTTCTTCTAATGCAAGGAAGTATTTTTGTGCAGTTGAACTCCATCTTTCCCCTGGAACCACACATAACACACCTGGAGGATAAGGTAATGCACCTTCCGCAGCTACACGACCAACAATGTCTGTTAATGGAACAAGTTCAACTTTGTTACGAACGAATTCAATATTCGCATCGTGTGGATTTAACGCATATTCCGGTAATGTTGCTTTGCGGAATAGGTCTTTTTGAAGTTGTTTTACATTACGGCTTACATAAAGGTCATGCATTTCTTGGCATAATTGACGGATGGTGTAGCCTTTGTAACGGTCTTCGTTGTTTTTATACACAGTTGGCAATACATCTTTTAATAAAGAGTCTTGTTTAATGTGTTTTTCAAACAAGGCGATTTGAGCAACCAAAGTTTGCATTTTGGTGAGGGTTTCTGCCGGAGTGAGCAAGAATAAGATTGAGTTCAAGTCACATTTTTCCGGAATAATACCGTTTTCACGTAAGTAGTTTGCAAGAATAGTTGCTGGTACACCAAATTTTTCATATTCACCGGTTTCTAAGCTAATACCTGGAGTGGTAAGCAAGAATTTACATGGGTCAACGAAGTATTGTTCATCAGCATAGCCTTCAAATTTATGCCATGTATCTGTTGGGTGGAATTTGAAGAATTCGAGATTAGTTGCAATTTCTTCTGTGTCATAATCTTGCCATTTTTTACCTTTAATTGTGGTTGGAATAAATGGACGAATTAATTCACAGTGATTTAATACTAATTTACGAGCTTCGATACCTACTTTCACACATTCATGCCATAAACGACGACCTGCTTCACTACCTTGAATTTTCGCATTCACATCTAATGCCGCAAATAATGGATAGAACGGACTGGTTGACGCATGTAACATAAAGGCATTATTGAAACGTTTGTGGTTTACATAACGATCTTGACCTTTAATGTGTTTATCTTTTTTGTGAATTTGTGAAGTTTGTGAGAAACCTGCTTGTTGTTTATGAACAGATTGAGTCACTAAAATACCTGGGTCATTTTCATTTAATTCAAGCAATAATGGAGAGCAGTCTTTCATCATTGGGATGAATTGTTCATAACCTACCCATGCAGAGTCGAATAAGATGTAGTCACAAAGATGACCGATTTTATCTACCACTTGACGAGCGTTATAAATTGTACCGTCATAAGTACCTAATTGAATAACCGCTAAACGGAATGGACGTTTTTGATTTAATTTTTCAGGTGCAACTTCTTTAATTAATGATTTCAAATAATCTTCTTCAAAGCAGTGACTATCGATACCACCAATGAAACCAAATGGGTTACGTGCAGTTTCTAAGTAAATTGGGGTTGCGCCCGCTTGAATTAATGCACCATGGTGGTTTGATTTATGGTTATTACGGTCAAATAACACTAAATCGCCCGGAGCAAGTACAGCATTTAACGCAACTTTGTTTGAAGAAGATGTACCATTCAATACGAAGTAAGTTTTATCTGCATTAAATACTTGAGCCGCATATTTTTGTGCGTCACAAGCAGCCCCTTCGTGAATTAACAAGTCACCTAATTTCACGTCAGCATTACAAATATCTGAACGGAAAATGTTTTCACCGTAGAAGTCATAAAGGAAACGACCTGCTGGGTGTTTACGATAGTATTGACCACCTTGGTGTCCTGGACAGTCAAAAGCAATGTTACCCATTTCTACATATTCACTTAACATTTTGAAGAATGGAGGCAACATTTTATCTTCATAAAATTTCGCTGCGGTTTCAATTTGACGACTATAAAGCTTAATGTCATAACCATTTAAATCTTGGATATGATAAATAGCATCATAGAATTTCGGATCAACTTGTTCTTCTTCAGTTTGAACAACAAATACTGGAATACCAAAGTTTGTCGCCTGAATACGTTCAAGGTATTCACCTACATCTCCTGAAGTCAACACAATAGCGGCAACATCAGTAAAGTCTGTTTTATCAATTTCAACTAATTCTCTATTTGTAGAGAAATATTGTTCAACTTTTGGACTATATGCAATTTTTAAGTTTGGCATAATAAACTCCTTTTATTTATTTTTTTGACGTAAAGTTACCCTGCGCTATTAATTTTAATAACGCAATAGATTTATTTAGAATAAAACAACTCGCTCTAGTTTTTTAATATAAAAAACTAAAGTAAGAATTTTTATTTTAAATTAAATAAGATTAAGTTAATTTCACAAAATATTTCTTGCCTGTTCTAGACAATACAAAAATATTCAGAAATTAATCTGTGGAGACTCTCTAAACAGAGAGAACAACTCTGTTTAGAGAGCCGTGTTGGATGGTTTATTTTGAGAAGCGAATACTGAGTATGAGAAACAAGAGCGATGCGACGGCATCATAATATGGCGTGTACGACGGATATGCGCCATCAAAGAACGACCTTTTATCGGATTAAACCGTAAAAGTCTCAACACTTTCGTATGGACGTATCTGTGTATATATGTACGAAGTAGCATAGAAAAATTCCCTCTTTCTATCTAAACTAACCTTTGTTGGGTATATTCTCTGCTTGTGTAAATATCATGTCAATAATATTTTTCAAAAAATGTGATCATTATCAAAAAATAAATTAAATTTTTCATATAAAAATAAAAACACAAAAAGTATGGAAATAAATTATTCTTAAAATAGATGATTAATAAATGTACTCATTTATCGAGACCTTTCCTAAGCTAAACTCGCTACCATGACTGCTTTAATCGTATGCATACGGTTTTCTGCTTGATCAAATGCAATATTCATCGACGATTCAAACACCTCTTCAGTCACTTCAATGCCGTTTGCTAATTCAGGATACTTTTCAGCAATTTGGCGACCCACTTTGGTTTCGCTATTATGGAATGCAGGTAAACAGTGCATGAATTTTACTTTTGGATTACCTGTACGCTTCATGAGTTCTGGCGTTACTTGATAAGGAAGTAATAACTTAATACGTTCTCCCCAAGCTTCTAATGGTTCACCCATTGAGACCCAAACATCGGTATGCACAAAATCAACGCCGCTTACGGCTTTGTCGATATCTTCTGTTACAGTAATCCTCGCACCACTTTCTTTGGCAAAACCTTTACACATTTCAATAAAACTGGCTTCTGGTAATAGGGCTTTAGGGCCACAAATTCGCACATCCATCCCGAGTTTTGACCCAATCAATAAAAGAGAATTCCCCATGTTATTGCGTGCGTCACCAATATACACATAACTTATTTGATGAAGTGGCTTGTCACAATGCTCAATCATCGTGAGAACATCCGCGAGCATTTGTGTAGGATGAAACTCATCCGTTAAACCATTAAACACCGGCACTCCAGCATAATCTGCAAGTTCTTGTACGGTACTTTGTTTAAAGCCTCGATACTCAATCGCATCATACATTCTTCCAAGTACTCGAGCTGTATCTTTCATGCTTTCTTTATGTCCAATTTGAGAAGAGTTTGGATCGATATAAGTCACTCGAGCACCTTGATCATAGGCTGCAACTTCAAAAGCACAACGAGTACGCGTTGATGTCTTTTCAAAAATAAGTGCGATATTTTTACCTTTAAGCTGAGGTTGCTCTGTTCCTGCATATTTCGCACGTTTCAAATCACGTGATAAATCTAACAAATAATTAATTTCGCGTTCTGAATGATGAACAAGACTTAATAGGTGTCTATTTTTAAGATTAAAAGCCATAGCGATCTCCTTATCGGATGCCATCAATAAATGCAGTCTACCTTACTATGAATGACTTAATTTCTAGTGGATTGGATAGCCTATTTTTGTCCCAAATGCGGAGTTTTGCAACCAAATTCAATCCTTTATTTTGTGATGCTCATCACACTTCATTCCAGAACTTTATATTGCGCTTTCTTTATATATAAAAGAGATTTAAAATCCCGTCGATTCTCACACAACAGGAGCACATATGATCAACAGAAGAGATTTCATCCAACTTGGCGCAAGCAGCATTTTAGCGTTGAGTGCGAGCCGTTTTGCTTTTGCGAAAAGCGACACACAAGTCGATTTACGTATCGTAGCAACGACCGATATTCACAGTTTTTTAACTGACTTCGATTACTACAAAGATGCACCTACTGAGAAATTCGGTTTTACCCGTGCAGCAAGCTTGATTCGTCAAGCACGTAAAGAGGTGAAAAACAGCGTTTTAGTTGATAACGGTGACTTAATCCAAGGTAATCCCATCGCTGACTATCAAGCGGCTAAAGGTTACAAAGAAGGCAAACCAAACCCAGCTGTAGATTGCTTAAATGCAATGCACTATGAAGTGGGCACATTAGGTAACCACGAATTTAACTATGGCTTAGATTATTTAGCTGATGCGATTAAACAAGCGAAATTCCCAATCATCAATGCCAACGTAGTGAAAGTCGGTACTGAAGAGCCCTATTTCACACCTTATGTCATTCAAACCAAAGAAGTGGTGGATAGCCAAGGTAAAACACATAAACTAAACATCGGTTATATCGGTTTTGTGCCACCACAAATTATGGTGTGGGATAAAGCGAACTTACAAGGTAAAGTTGAAACACGCGATATCGTGAAAACTGCACAAAAATATGTGCCAGAAATGAAACAAAAAGGCGCAGATATTATTGTGGCACTTGCGCACACTGGCCCATCTGACGAACCATATCAAGAAGGTGCAGAAAACTCAGCATTCTACCTTGCCGATGTACCACACATTGATGCAATTGTTTTCGGTCACTCTCACCGTTTATTCCCGAATAAAGAGTTCGCAAAATCACCAAATGCAGATATTGCTAAAGGTACCGTAAAAGGCGTACCTGAAAGTATGGCGGGCTACTGGGCAAACAACATCAGCGTGATTGACTTAACCCTTGCTCAACACAACGGAAAATGGTTAGTGGCTGATGGCAAAGCGGTACTTCGTCCAATTTACGATGCAGAAAACAAAAAAGCGACCACAGAAAGTGATGCAGAATTGACCGCACTTTTAAAACCTGTGCATGAAGCAACCCGTGAATTTGTGGCACAGCCAATCGGTAAAGCGACAGATAACATGTATAGTTACTTAGCCCTAGTGCAAGATGACCCAACCATTCAAATTGTGAACCAAGCACAAAAAGCTTACGTTGAAAAAGTGGCACCAAGTGTTGCGGCAATGGCTGGCTTACCAATTTTAAGTGCAGGCGCACCATTTAAAGCAGGCGGACGTAAAAATGACCCTACTGGCTATACTGAAGTGAATAAAGGTGAATTAACCTTCCGTAATGCAGCAGATTTATACCTCTATCCAAATACCTTAGTTGTTGTCAAAGCAACAGGTGAAGAATTGAAAGAATGGTTAGAATGTAGCGCAGGTATGTTTAAACAAATCGATCCAACAAGTGACAAACCACAATCTTTACTTGATTGGGATGGTTTCCGTACTTATAACTACGATGTGATTGACGGCGTAAATTATGAATTCGACCTGACTCAACCACCGCGTTATGACGGCGAATGTAAATTGATTAACCCGAACTCACACCGTGTGGTGAATTTAACTTACCAGGGTAAACCGGTTGATCCAAAAGCAGAATTCTTAATTGCAACTAACAACTATCGTGCTTACGGTAATAAATTCCCAGGCACGGGCGATGCACACATTGTTTACGCTTCTCCAGATGAAAACCGTCAAATTCTTGCAGATTACATCAAAGCAGAAAGCGAAAAAAATGGCCATGTAAACCCAAGTGCGGATAAAAACTGGCGTTTTGCACCGATTAAAGGTAACGATAAATTAGACGTGCGTTTTGAAACCTCGCCAAGCGAACAAGCGGCGAAATTCATTCAAGACAATGCGCAATACCCAATGAAGAAAGTCGGCACCGATGAAGTGGGATTTGCGGTATATCAAATCGATTTATCGAAATAACAAAAAAGGGCGTGCTGAGCACGCCCTACTTATATCAAAGTGCGGTCAATTTTGACCTTATTTTTCTTCTTTTGGAAGTCTGATTAAGGAAAAGATCAAGCCACCCCAAATAACTAAAAGCGCCACAATCATCATTGAAATTGCAATACTTGTCATCTTTATTCTCCTTTTTCTTCAAGCTTGAAGTTGTCTTCATTTTTCCATTTTAAACGAGAAAGAATGAATGAAACCACCACTAGCGAAATTGCCATGCCCCAACCAAAGATATTTACAAACCAGCTTGGATAGCCTTCATAACCTTCTGTAAATACTTTCGCACCTTCACTGAATAACATAAAGGCAAGAATACCGGTGGTGATGACAATGCATAAACGCCATAAGAAACCGACTTTGAATGAAGAGCTTTGATTTAAGTGGTTGCCTAATAAGCCTAGTTTTTCATTTGCTACAATCACAATTAATGAAACAAATGCCACTGCTACAATACCGAAGTAGTTCACAAATTTATCGAACACATCAAGCATTGGTAAGCCGGTTGTGGTACCAAATAAAATGACTGACACCACCATCATTGGTAAACCAACAACAAAGGTCGCTTTTGCTCGACGCAAACGGAGTTTATCTTGAATCGCTGAAATGATTACTTCAATAACAGAGATAAATGAGGTTAATGCCGCAAAGGTTAATGAACCAAAGAACAATACCCCTAATACTTCACCGAATGGTGCTTTATTAATAATAGTTGGGAATGCAAAGAAAGCTAAACCAATACCACCTTTTGCCACTTCGCTCACTTCTACACCTTGTGCGGTTGCGATGAAACCTAATGCCGCAAATACACCGATACCGGCAAGCACTTCAAAACTTGAGTTCGCAAAACCAACAACTAAACCGCTACCTGTTAAATCTGAATCTTTTTTCAAGTACGATGCATACGTGATCATTATCCCGAAACAGATGGAAAGAGAGAAGAAGATTTGACCGTAAGCCGCAATCCACACGCTTGGGTTAGAGAGTTTTGACCAGTCTGGTGTAAATAACGCGTTCAAGCCTTTTTCTGCACCTGGTAAGAATAAAGAATAAACTACCAACGCCACAAACATTACCACTAAAACAGGCATTAAGATATCTGAAGATTTAGAAATCCCTTTTTGAATACCTAAAGAGAGTACGCCTAACGCCACTAACCATACGGCAATTAATGGGCCTGTTACCATACCGACAAACTCAAAGCTCACACCATTGCTGATATCGCCCATTTTTAAGAATTCGTGTAGGAAGAAATCAATCGGTTGGTCGCCCCAAGCAGAATTAAGTGAGAAATAAGTATAGCTTGCCGCCCAACCTAATACTACCGCGTAGTAAAGACCGATGATGACGTTCACCATTACTTGCCACCAACCAAACACTTCAAAGTGTGGGTTAAAGCGACGATAAGAAAGCGGTGCACCACCACGATGGCGATGACCGATTGCATAATCTAAGAAAAGCAATGGAATACCAGCGGTTAAAAGTGCAATAAGGTAAGGGATAATAAATGCACCGCCCCCGTTTTCATAAGTGGTATAAGGGAAACGCCAGATGTTTCCTAAGCCAACAGCGGATCCAATCGCCGCCATAATAAATGCTTTCCGACCAGAAAAGGTCTCACGCTTTGCGTTTGACTGCGTCATATTAAGTTCCTTTTGAATGAAGAAAGGTTTCAATATAATGAATTCTAAAACCGAGTCAAGAATTTGATTTAAAGTGCGGTTAAAAATAATGAATTTTTTATAAATATCACTGTCTAAAGGCCGAATTTAATCTCTATTAACAACCAAAAGGAAACATTTATGGATCTCAACAGCATTTTAAATCAAGTTTTAGATGTTGCTAAAAACTCTGCAAGCAAACTTGAAACCGGCAACCAAACAATCGACTCTCTCACCAAAGTAGGTGGTGGTGCAGCATTAGGCGGTATTTTATCAATGATTTTAGGCCGCAGTGGTGGTGCAAGTTTAGCAAAATTAGGTTCACTTGCCGTTTTAGGTAACCTTGCTTACCAAGCGTACCAAAATTATCAAAAATCCCAACAAAATACCCAACCAAACATTTCAGAAAATGCGTTTGATGTATTAAATTCATCAAGCCATGTTGATGCGGGTGAATTGATTTTACGTACTATGATTGCTGCAGCGGCAGCTGACGGTGAAATAACTGAAGATGAAAAACAAACTATTGCAAATGAAGCGGGTAACAACCCTGAATTAGCGCAATGGCTTGAACAAGAAATCCAAAATCCAATTTCTATCAATGAAATTGCACGTCTTGTAGGTAACGATACTGCACTTGCAAGCAATGTATACTTAGCGGCTCGTTTAGTAAGCAAAGATTTATCTCGCAAAGAAATCATTTTCTTAGCAGATTTAGCTCAAGCGTTAGGTTTAGATGATGCGCTTGTTGAACAATTAGAAAAACAAGCAGGCTTCTAATTTTGTGTGTAGAAAACATTACGTTTTCTGACCGCACTTCTTATCAAAAAACACGATAATCTTAGTTATCGTGTTTTTTTCATTTGTTTTTTCGTGAAAACCTAACCAAAGGCGAAAAATTCCGCTACAATGCAAAACTTCAATATTCATAAAATTATTTAATAATCATAAAAACGGGAAGCAACATGACAGGCGCACAACTCATTATCGAATGTTTAAAAGCGCACGGTGTAACCGATCTTTTCGGCTACCCAGGCGGGGCAATCATGCCAACCTATGATGCCATCTATGACTCAGGCCTTGACCATCTCCTTTGTCGTAATGAACAAGGTGCCGCAATAGCCGCGATTGGTTATGCACGCTCTACAGGCAAGGTCGGCGTTTGCGTGGCAACTTCAGGTCCGGGTGCCACTAATTTAATTACCGGTTTAGGCGATGCCTTTGCTGATTCAGTGCCACTCGTCGCATTTACTGGCCAAGTGGCCGCCCCTCTTATCGGTACCGATGCTTTCCAAGAAGCCGATGTTTTAGGCTTATCCCTAGCTTGCACCAAGCACAGCTACATTATGCAATCCATTGAAGAACTCCCCGAAATTATTGCCTCTGCTTTCCAAATTGCACAAAGTGGCAGACCTGGCCCAGTTCTCATTGATGTGCCTCGTAACATCCAAGTGAGCGATGTACCTGAACATGTAAAACCTATTGTCAAACCAGTCGTAAAACCAACCGCACTTTCAGAATTAAAATTAACTGAAGCAAAAGCATTATTGGCACAAGCGAAAAAACCAGTGCTTTATGTAGGTGGTGGTGTAGGTATGGCGAAAGCCACACAAGCGGTCAAAAAATTCCTACAAATAACCAAAATGCCATCTGTTTCGACATTGAAAGGTTTAGGCTCAATTGACCCAACCGATCCTGTTTATATGGGCATGATTGGTATGCATGGAACAAGAGCCGCAAATGTTGCCGTACAAGAATGTGATTTATTGTTAGTGTGCGGGGCGCGTTTTGATGACCGTGTGACCGGTAAATTAGAAAGTTTTGCACCACACGCGAAAGTGATCCATTGTGATATTGATGCAGCAGAAATCAACAAACTCCGTGTAGCAAATGTCGCCCTTCAAGGTGATTTAATTCAAGCCTTAGAGGCTTTAAGTATCCCGCTTGAGATTGATGATTGGCGAGCACACATTCAAGCATTGAAAGCCAAACTCGATTTCACTTATATTGACAATGCAGGCAGCCGACCGATTGACCCTTGGTCGTTGCTCAACACGCTTTCTCAGCGTAAACCACAAAATGCGGTGATTTGTACCGATGTGGGCCAACACCAAATGTGGTCTGCACAACATATGCGCCATTTCGCACCAGAAAATTATATTACCTCCGCAGGTTTTGGCACCATGGGATTTGGTTTACCTGCAGCGGTAGGCGCAAAAAAAGCTCGTCCTCATGATGAAGTGATTTTAGTGACAGGCGATGGTTCATTGATGATGAACATTCAAGAATTAGGCTCTATCAAACGCGGCAAATTACCGGTAAAAATTTTGCTGTTAGATAACCAACGTCTTGGCATGGTACGTCAATGGCAAGATCTTTTCTGGAACAAACGCCGTTCTGAAACTATTTTGGAAGATAACCCTGATTTCGTGATGTTAGCAAAAGCCTTTGATATTCCAGCTGAACGCATTGATTGTGCTGATGAGGTGGATGCAGCACTTAATCGCTTATTAAATAGCGAAACCGCTTATTTACTACAAGTATGCATTCCACCAGAGGAATGCGTATGGCCATTAGTTCCACCAGGTGCGTGTAATGCTGATATGTTGGAGGAAATTTAAGATGAATCAATATACTTTTGAATTGACTGCTCAACACCGCCCAGAGGTTTTAGAACGTGTATTACGCGTTATTCGTTTACGTGGTTTCACTGTGACTAATATGGATATGGCATTGGTAGAAACCAAAGTGCGGTTAAAAATCACTGTAAAATCTGACCGCACTTTTGATTTGTTGGTTAATCAGTTGGCAAAATTGCCAGATGTATTAAACATTAAATAAAAAATTTTTTTGATAACACCATAAGGAACCTTAAATGAAAAAATTTATCTTATTAATATGTTCTCCTTTTATCCTAATTCAAAGTACTATAGCTGCAAATCAATATATCAAGTCAGAACTTCCTAGTGCAAACATCGATCAAGCAGTCAAAAACAATATGACATATAATCAGATGTCAGATAAAAAACTACAACTCCAAGAAAGTATGTCTTATGATAAAGAAGGGAACTTTAATGCTGCTTCATCAGCTTTGGGAACAGCCCTTGCCACAGAAACAGAAGAGCAAAAAAAAGCAATTATTAGAAAAAATAATGCATTAGCTGAAGCTATAGCTAGAAAAAAAGCCGCTCTAATTAAAAATAAAAATGAAATTGACGAAGACGAATTTAATTCTAGATTAAAGGCTGGTGAAAAAGCCGTAGATATTCAAGCTGATTTAGATAAAAGAAGATCTATTCGGGCTAAGAAACCTCAAGAACGTTTAGCTAACTACTTATCTGAAAATCCTCAATTTGAGGATAAAGAATTTTCAAATGATGTTACTAACCTATCAGATTTTGAAATTAAAGCTTTATATGGTGAAGATGTACTAAATGCTATTATGAAAAAAAGAATCGATGATATAAAAAATTATAATACCATTTATGGTAGAAAATAGAATTAAAGAATTTTAAATATATAAACTCGATAATTACCACATACTAATTTAATTTAGAGAGATTATTTATGTCAAAACTACGTTCTGCGACCAGTACACAAGGTCGTAATATGGCAGGTGCACGTGCCTTATGGCGTGCAACAGGGATGAAAGAAAATGACTTCGGAAAACCCATTATTGCGGTAGTGAACTCTTTCACCCAATTCGTCCCGGGGCATGTGCATTTAAAAGACATGGGACAACTGGTCGCGGCGGAAATTGAAAAAGCCGGCGGCGTGGCAAAAGAATTTAACACCATTGCGGTGGATGACGGTATTGCCATGGGACACGGCGGGATGCTTTATTCCTTACCAAGCCGTGATTTAATCGCAGATAGCGTGGAATATATGGTTAATGCACACTGTGCTGATGCGATGGTGTGTATTTCCAACTGTGACAAAATCACCCCAGGAATGCTGATGGCAGCAATGCGTTTAAATATTCCAACTGTCTTCGTTTCAGGTGGTCCGATGGAAGCGGGTAAAACTAAACTTTCCGACCAGCTCATCAAATTAGACTTAATTGATGCCATGATCCAAAGCGCTGATGTGAATGTCAGCGATAAAGATGTTGATGCCATTGAGCGCAGCGCTTGCCCAACCTGTGGTTCTTGTTCAGGGATGTTTACTGCTAACTCAATGAACTGCTTAACCGAAGCGTTAGGCTTATCTTTACCAGGCAATGGCTCGATGTTGGCTACCCATGCTGACCGTAAAGAATTATTCTTACAAGCAGGTCGTCAAATTGTTGAACTTTGCAAACGCTATTACGAGCAAGACGATGAAAGCGTATTGCCACGTTCAATCGGCACCTTTGAAGCCTTTGAAAACGCTATGAGCTTAGATATCGCGATGGGTGGTTCAAGTAATACCGTTTTACACTTATTAGCGGCTGCTCAAGAAGCGGGTGTAGACTTCAAAATGGCGGATATTGACCGCTTATCGCGCGTTGTGCCTTGCTTAAGCAAAATCGCACCAAACACCAATAAATACCACATGGAAGATGTACACCGTGCAGGTGGCATTATGGGCTTATTAGGTGAATTAGATCGTGCAGGATTAATCCACCGTAACACTAAAACCGTGTTAGGTATGACTTTAGAAGAGCAATTAAATCAATACGATATCATTCGTAATAAAGATGAAGAATTACACAAATTCTTCCGTGCAGGTCCGGCAGGTATTCGCACCACGCAAGCCTTTTCACAAGATTGCCGTTGGGATAGCGTAGATGATGACCGTGTAAGTGGATGTATTCGTAATAAAGAAAATGCGATTTCTCAAGAAGGTGGCCTAGCCGTATTATTTGGTAACATCGCTAAAGATGGCTGTATCGTAAAAACGGCAGGTGTGGATGAATCTATCTGGAAATTCACTGGCCGTGCAATCGTATTTGAAAGCCAAGAAGATGCGGTAGCCGGCATTTTAGGCGGTAAAGTGAAAGAAGGTCATGTGGTAGTCATCCGCTACGAAGGTCCAAAAGGCGGCCCGGGTATGCAAGAAATGTTATACCCAACCAGCTATTTAAAATCTATGGGCTTAGGTAAAAAATGTGCTTTATTAACAGATGGTCGTTTCTCTGGCGGTACATCTGGTTTATCTATCGGTCACGCTTCTCCTGAAGCAGCTTCTGGCGGTGCGATCGGTTTAGTACATGATGACGATATTATCGAAATCGATATTCCAAATCGCGCGATTAACCTTAAAATCAGCGATGAAGAATTAGCAAAACGCCGTAATGAGCAAGATGCTAAAGGCTGGCAACCGGCTAACCGTGAACGTGAAGTATCCTTTGCCTTAAAAGTATTTGGCCACTTCGCAACATCTGCGGATAAAGGTGCGGTACGTGATAAAAGTCTATTAAAATAATCTCTAATCATTCCTCCTCTCTTTTATGAGAGGAGGATAAAAATAAAGAAAAAATTAACCGCACTTCATCATAAACAACAAATATCATGAAAAACCTACTCACCAATCCTCAACCCTCTCAATCGGATTACATTAACGCGATTGTTAAACTTGGCTCCAGAGTATATGAAGCCGCTACCGTAACACCACTACAAAAAATGGGAAAATTGTCTGATCGCCTACATAATAATATTTGGATTAAGCGTGAAGACCGCCAGCCAGTAAATAGCTTTAAACTGCGTGGCGCCTATGCAATGATATCCAGCCTTTCTGATGAACAAAAACAGTCAGGTGTCATTGCTGCTTCTGCGGGTAATCATGCTCAGGGTGTTGCTTTATCAGCAAAACAGCTTGGATTAAAAGCATTAATTGTTATGCCACAAAATACACCGAGTATCAAAGTGGATGCAGTTCGCGGTTTTGGTGGTGAAGTGTTGTTACATGGAGCCAATTTTGATGAAGCCAAAGCTAAAGCCATTGAGCTTTCAAAATCTAAACATATGACATTTATCCCGCCTTTTGATCATCCATTGGTTATTGCTGGTCAAGGTACATTGGCGATGGAAATGCTCCAACAAGTTGCTGATTTAGATTATGTCTTTGTGCAAGTTGGTGGTGGTGGCCTTGCGGCTGGCGTAGCCATTTTGCTCAAACAATTTATGCCGGAAATTAAAGTCATTGGTGTCGAGTCCAAAGATTCAGCTTGTTTGAATGCAGCCTTAGAAAAGGGTGAACCTACCGATTTATCACACGTTGGCTTATTTGCTGATGGTGTAGCGGTAAAACGTATTGGTGACGAAACATTCCGTTTATGTCAAAAATATTTAGATGGTATGGTATTGGTAGACAGCGATGAAGTTTGTGCGGCAATGAAAGATTTATTTGAAAACGTGCGTGCTGTCGCAGAGCCATCTGGCGCCTTAGGATTAGCTGGTTTGAAGAAATACGTGAAACAAAACAATTTGGAAGGCAAAAATATGGCGGCAATTCTATCTGGCGCCAACCTTAACTTCCATACATTGCGTTATGTTTCAGAACGTTGTGAAATTGGTGAAAACCGTGAAGCTTTATTGGCGGTAACGATGCCTGAACAACCAGGCAGCTTTTTAAAATTTGCTCATGTTATTGGTAATCGTGCAGTAACAGAATTCAGTTATCGTTATGCAGATAATCAAAAAGCCTGTATTTTCGTTGGTGTGCGCACGGCTAATGAAGCTGAAAAAGCAGAAATTATTGCTGATTTAACGAAAAATGGCTTTGATGTAGAAGATATGTCTGATGATGATATTGCGAAAACTCACGTGCGTTATTTAATGGGTGGACGAGTTTCTAATCATCATGAAAGACTTTATAGCTTTGAATTTCCAGAGCAAAAAGGCGCGTTACTTAAATTCTTAGAAATTTTGGGTAAACGTTGGAATATTTCATTATTCCATTATCGTGCACATGGAGCCGATTACGGTAATATTCTTGCAGCTTTCCAATTAGGCGAAAAAAATAACGCAGAATTTGAACAAGCTTTAGCAGAACTCGGTTATGTTTATGAAGATGTAACTGAAAGTAAAGCCTATCGATATTTCTTACGATAGAAAAACAAAAAGAGCGGTCAAAATAACCGCTCTTTTTTATTATTAAAACTTATCGTTTTGATTTAACAAGTCTTTCAGTAAGTTCGTAAGCACGAAGTTTCGCTAACTCTTTAGAAAGTTTCGCTACAAGTAAATCATGATCCACATCAACTGCGTGATTCACAATATTTTCTTCCGCTTTACGTTTTGCTTCACGAATACGATCTGCATCTAACTCGCTACCGCGAATTGCAACATCGGCAAGCACTGTTACTACTTTAGGTTGAACTTCTAAGAAGCCGCCTGAAACATAGATAACTTCTTCATTGCCATCTTCAAGGGTGAATTTAACAATCCCTGGCTTAATCGCCGTCATCAAAGGGGTGTGGTTTGGTAAAATACCAAGTTCACCTTCCACACCTGTTGCTTGGATTTGTTTCACAGCACCTTCAAAGATTTTTCGCTCTGCGCTGACTATTATTAGGTTAAATGTCGCCATTTTTGTTCTCCTTCAAATGACTTGAAGTGATTACATATTTTTGGCTTTTTCTAGCGCTTCGTCGATTGTACCGACCATGTAGAACGCTTGTTCTGGAATATGGTCGTATTCGCCGTTTAAAATACCTTTAAAGCCGCGGATAGTTTCTTTTAAAGAAACGTATTTACCTGGAGTACCGTTAAATACCTCAGCAACGAAGAACGGTTGTGATAAGAAACGTTCAATTTTACGTGCACGTGCTACCACAAGTTTGTCATCTTCAGATAACTCGTCCATACCAAGAATTGCAATAATATCTTTTAATTCTTTATAACGCTGTAAGATACCTTGTACGCCACGCGCTACATCATAGTGCTCTTGACCAACAACAAGTGGGTCTAATTGACGTGAAGTTGAATCTAATGGGTCAACCGCAGGGTAAATACCTAAAGATGCAATTTGACGACTTAATACAACTGTTGAGTCTAAGTGCGCGAAGGTTGTTGCCGGAGATGGGTCAGTTAAGTCATCCGCAGGTACGTATACCGCTTGAACAGAGGTGATAGAACCTGTTTTGGTTGAAGTGATACGTTCTTGTAACACACCCATTTCTTCTGCTAATGTTGGTTGGTAACCTACCGCAGATGGCATACGACCTAACAACGCAGATACTTCAGTACCAGCAAGGGTATAACGATAGATATTATCCACGAAGAATAATACATCACGACCTTCGTCACGGAATTTCTCTGCCATAGTTAAACCGGTTAACGCAACACGTAAACGGTTACCTGGTGGCTCATTCATTTGTCCGTAAACTAATGATACTTTATCTAATACGTTAGAATCTTTCATTTCATGATAGAAGTCGTTACCTTCACGAGTACGTTCACCTACACCCGCAAATACGGAGTAACCTGAGTGCTCAATCGCGATATTACGGATTAATTCCATCATGTTAACGGTTTTACCTACACCCGCACCACCGAATAGACCTACTTTACCACCTTTTGCGAATGGACAAATTAAGTCGATAACTTTGATACCAGTTTCTAATAATTCCGTACTGTTAGATTGTTCTTCGTAGCTTGGTGCTGGACGGTGAATAGACCAATTTTCTTCCGCGCCAATTTCACCTTGCTCATCGATTGGTTCACCTAATACGTTCATAATACGGCCTAACGTTTTAGTCCCTACTGGAACTTGAATCGGGTTACCCGTATTTTCTACTTTTAAGCCACGTTTTAAGCCGTCAGATGTACCTAATGCGATACAGCGAACTACACCGCCACCTAATTGTTGTTGAACTTCAAGGGTTAAACCTGATTCAACTTTTAATGCATCGTAAACTTTTGGTACTGCATCTTGTGGGAATTCAACGTCAATCACCGCACCGATGATTTGTACAATTTTTCCTGCTGACATTACCGTTCCTCTTTCATTAAATCGCTGCCGCGCCGGCGACGATTTCGTTTAATTCATTTGTAATACTTGCTTGACGGGCTTTGTTGTAAACTAATCGCAAGTCATTGATTAAATTACCTGCATTATCAGTTGCCGCTTTCATTGCTACCATTCTAGCAGCTTGCTCGGAAGCAAGGTTATCTACCACAGATTGATACACTTGTGATTCCAAATAACGAGTAAGCAAACTGTCTAATAAGACTTTTGGCTCTGGCTCGTAAAGGTAATCCCAGGTGCTTTGTCTTTGCTCTAAATTATCGGTTTCTAATGCCGGTAATGGTATTAATTGTTGATAAACAGGTTTTTGTGCCATTGTATTAACGAATTTATTGTAGGCAATATAAACTGCATCTACTTCTTCGTCTTTATAGCTACCAAACATACCGTTTGCAACACCAATTAAGTCTTCCATTGTCGGATTATCACCCAAACCGGAAAGTTGTGCACGGACAGGTAATCCTAATGAACGGAAGAAACTAATGCCTTTTGAGCCAATTAAACCCAATTCAACATTAACACCTTTATCTTTCCATTGTTTGATTTCTGTCATGACGGTTTTAAACAAGTTAATGTTCAAACCACCACACATTCCGCGGTCAGTCGAGACCACTAAGATCCCGACTTTTTTCACTTCGCGTTGAATTAAAAATGGGTGTTTATAACCAACACTTGCTTTAGAGACGTGGCTGATAACATTTCGTATTGTTTCAGAATACGGACGAGAAGCCGACATACGATCCTGCGTTTTACGCATTTTCGAGGTCGCCACCATTTCCATTGCCTTTGTAATTTTTTGTGTACTTTGTACACTGGCAATTTTGGTTTTTATCTCTTTTGCACCTGCCATCTTATTTCTCCGTTACTTTTACCACGCGCTGTTGGCTTTAAAGTTATCCAAAATCGTTTTCAATGATGCTTTAACTTCATCATTGTAATTACCGGTTTTGGTCAATTCAGCCATAAACTCGCTATGGTTACGGCGAGCGTAATCTAAAAGTGCGGCTTCAAAACTTGCAATTTTTTGCAATTCCACATCTTCTAAATAGCCAAACTCAACCGCGAAAAGCAACACAGATTGCTCTGCTACGCTAAGCGGTACATATTGTTTTTGTTTCAATAATTCAGTGACTTTTTCACCGTGAGAAAGTTGTTTGCGGGTAGCATCATCAAGGTCAGATGCGAACTGAGCAAACGCTGCTAATTCACGATATTGAGCTAATGCAGTACGGATACCACCAGCTAATTTTTTCACTACTTTAGTTTGTGCAGAACCACCCACACGAGATACCGAAATACCTGGGTTTACCGCTGGACGAATACCAGAGTTAAATAAGTTAGATTCTAAGAAAATCTGACCATCGGTAATCGAAATTACGTTGGTTGGAACGAATGCTGAAACGTCACCTGCTTGAGTTTCAATAATTGGAAGAGCGGTTAAAGAACCGGTTTTTCCTTTTACTGCACCTTGAGTAAATTTTTCTACGTATTCTTCACTTACACGTGCTGCACGTTCAAGTAAACGTGAGTGTAGATAGAATACGTCACCTGGATATGCTTCACGACCTGGTGGACGACGTAATAATAATGAAATTTGACGATAAGCAACAGCTTGTTTTGATAAGTCATCGTAAACGATTAACGCATCTTCACCGCGATCACGGAAATATTCACCCATTGCACAACCAGCATAAGGCGCTAAATATTGTAAAGCAGCTGATTCAGATGCAGATGCCGCAACAACGATAGTGTTTTCAAGCGCACCGTGCTCTTCTAATTTACGCACTACGTTTGCAATAGTCGACGCTTTTTGACCGATTGCTACATAAATACATTTAATACCTGAATTACGTTGGTTAATAATAGCGTCGATTGCTAATGCTGTTTTACCCGTTTGACGGTCACCGATGATTAACTCACGTTGACCACGACCGATTGGAACCATGGAGTCAACCGCTTTATAACCAGTTTGTACAGGCTGATCAACAGATTTACGATCGATAACACCTGGTGCAATGACTTCAACAGGAGAGAAACCATCGTTTTCAATTTCACCTTTACCATCGATTGGTTGACCAAGTGTATTTACCACACGACCTAATAAACCACGACCAACTGGTACTTCAAGAATACGGCCAGTACATTGTACTTCCATACCTTCCGCTAAATCTGCGTAAGGACCCATTACTACCGCACCAACAGAATCACGTTCAAGGTTAAGTGCCATTGCGTAACGGTTGCCTGGTAAGGCGATCATTTCGCCTTGCATCACATCGCTTAAGCCATGAATACGAATAATCCCGTCGCTTACAGAAACAATTGTCCCTGTATTACGGGCTTCGCTCACCACGTCAAATTGAGCGATGCGTTTTTTAATCAATTCACTAATTTCAGTTGAATTTAGTTGCATCTTGTATTCCTCTTATAATTGCAACTCATTTGCGAGACGAGCAAGTTGTCCACGACTACTTCCGTCAATCACAAAATCTTCTGTACGAATCACTACACCGGCAATCAGTGAGCTATCTACATTGCAATTTAATTTCACTTTGCGAGCTAATCTTTTTTCCATTGCAGCTGCAATTTTTTCGATTTGTGTTGCATTCAATGGTTGTGCTGAAGTTACTTCAACTTCTGCAATAGCTTGATGTTCTTCCACATAATGTTTAAATTCTTCAAACACGGTAGGAATCGCACTCAAACGCTTATTTTCAGCCATTAACCGAATAAGATTTTGCCCATATTGATCCAATTGTTCGCCACAAATAGAAATTACTGTATCAGCTAATTTCTGTGCAGAAAGAGAACTACTTAAGTAAGCTTTTACCGTTTCATCTTCAGCCACGGCTGCAGCAAAACCTAACATTTCAGTCCATTTTTCAACCGCACTTTGTTCAATGGCAAAGTCGAATGCAGCTTTTGCATAAGGGCGAGCTATTGTAGTTAATTCTGACATAAGCTAAGCCTCTTATAACTCTGCAACTAATTTATCAATAATGTCATTGTTTGCCGCTTCATCAATAGAACGACCCACAATTTTCTCAGCACCCGCTACTGCTAATGAAGCCACTTTAACACGTAATTCTTCTTGAACACGTTTACGTTCTGCTTCTACTTCAGCATAACCTTGAGCAATAATTTTTGCTTTTAGTTCTTCAGCTTCTGCCTTCACTTCGTCTAACACTTCATTGCGACGTTTATTTGCAGCATCTAAAATTTCTTGAGCTTGCACTTTGGCAGATAGAAGTTCTTGTTCCACAAGATTTTTAGTATCTGCTTGCTCTTTTTTCGCTGCTTCAGCTGACGCTAAGGCGTTCGCAATTTGGCTTTGACGTGTTTCAATCGCATTAATAATTGGTGGCCAAACAAACTTCATGCAGAACCACACGAAAAGTGCGAACGCAATAAGTTGACCAATCAATGTTGCATTTAAATTCACAACGTCCTCCTTACTATGCTTGTTTTACGTTGATAAGCAAATAAGGTGATTATTGTAATAAACCGATGAATGGGTTTGCGAAAATGAAAAGTAATGAAATACCAACAGCAATCATTGCAATCGCATCCAAAAGACCAGCCACGATAAACATTTTAGTTTGTAGGCTAGATGCTAATTCAGGTTGGCGAGCAGATGATTCTAAGAATTTACCACCTAAGATCGCAAAGCCGATTGCAGTACCTAATGCAGCAAATGCAAGAAGAATTGATGCACCAATGATTGTCGCTGTAATTACAGTTTCCATAATGTTCTCCAATAGATAGAAGTTAAGTTTAGCCCTAGAGCCGGTTAATAAAAAAATTAATGTTCTGCTTTGTTATAAGCAATACTTAAATAAACCACCGTTAACATCATAAAGATGAATGCTTGTAACGTAATAACCAAAATATGGAAAATAGCCCAAGCTAGGTGTAATGGGATTCCCAATGCTGCAATGGCCACATTTGCAGAGTACATCACAGCGATAAGAATAAAGATTAATTCCCCTGCATACATATTACCGAAAAGACGGAAAGCAAGAGAAATCGGTTTAGCTAATAAAGTTACCGTTTCAAGAATAAAGTTTACAGGAATAAACGCCCAATGATTAAAAGGGTGGAGTGTATATTCTTTAACTAAACCACCAAAACCTTTTGATTTAACTGTATAGAAAAGAATGAGGAAGAATACACAGATTGACATACCTAATGTTGCACTGATGTCTGCTGTTGGTACTGCTCTTAAATAATGAATACCAAAAAGACCGGCAAATTGAGGAAGAAAATCAACTGGGATCAAGTCGATAGCATTCATAATGAATACCCAGCAGAAAATGGTTAAAGCAATTGGTGCTACCACATTACGCGGACCATGAAAGTTTTCTTTCACAATGCCATCAACCCAACCTACAACAATTTCAACCAAACATTGCATTTTGCCTGGTACGCCTGTCGTAGCATTTTTTGCAACACGAGAAAAGATAAACAAGAAAATCACTGCCGATACAATTGAGAAAAAAAGCGTATCGAAGTGAACGTTCCAGAAACCATCACCTGTCTTCAAGAAAGACAAGTGGTGACTAATATATTCGGAAGTTGTTTGTCCAGACATAGTCAACCCTTTGTAGAAAAAATTAAGATCTATTTAACAAAAACGGAATAAAATTATTCAACGCTAATGCTATAAAAAAACCAACAAAAAACAAAATAAAATGTGAGATAGCAAACCATTTAAAGGACACCCCCACAAGCACAATCGTTAGCATAAACTTTAACGCTTCACCACGATAAAATGCCGTTAATTTTGTTGAAAAATCTTGTTTGCGAAAAAAAACAATATAAGCAAAAGCACAAAATGGTACAAAAGCACTGATAAATCCTAAACTAAAATCTACCGCACTTTCACCTTGCCAAATTGCAAGGAATAATCCCAAAACAACAAGACAAACCGACTCAATGATTATCGCCTTTTGATATCGATTTTTAGCCTGTGTTAAAACCTTAGACATTATCTTATTTTTTTAAAATACAAAAACTATCTAATTATACCCGTGCTACAAAGAGTTTCAACTTTTAAACCACTAAAAAATGTTAAACAAATCACACTTTTAAAAAATATTCACAAAATCGTCACGAAAAAAGTGTGTTTTATCGTAAAACGATTAAATGTCGCTCACCTACAAGCTCAGGGACATGTAAAGTTATAACGTCTTTTACTTCGAATTTTTTGTCTAATTCTTGAACTTCATCTTCATGATAAATGCCTTTTAAAGCATAAAAATATCCATCTTGTTTTGGCAAATGATGACACCAATCTGTCATATCTTTTAACGAAGCAAATGCACGACTTAGTACACCGTCGAATTTTTGTTCAGGTTGGTATTCCTCAACGCGGCTAAGAACGGGTTCTACATTTGTTAGTCCTAACTCACGTACTGCATTTCGAATAAAGCTAATACGCTTACCTAAACTATCTAATAAGACAAATTGCTTGGTAGGGTTAATAATGGCTAGAGGCAGGCCTGGCAAGCCTGGACCGGTTCCCACATCAATAAAACGATCCCCTTGTAAATAAGGACTAACAACAATACTATCCAAGATATGTTTCACTAACATTTCCTGAGGATCACGCACAGAGGTTAAATTATAGGCTTTGTTCCATTTATTGAGTAATTGTACTAACTGGATCAGTTGATCTTTTTGTCGATCTGTTAATTGGATTTCAGCTTGAGTCAGTAAATTTTCGAGTTTTGCTTTCATTTTTTTATCTATCTTGTCTGTTTGTCGCCATTCTACTTGAAAATGCCTACCTTGAAACATTATTTCTTCTGGCTTGCCAAAATATTCCCTAAATTCGTTTCCAACCAATCCACCAACTCGAACATCTTATTGGAAGCTTCAGCCCCAAATTCTGTTAATGTGTAATCCACTTGTGGTGGCACGGTATTATAGGATTTACGAATTAACATGCCATCAGCTTCCAATTCCTGCAGGGTTTTAGTCAACATACGTTCGCTTACACCATCAATGGCTCGGCGAAGTTCACTAAAACGCTTGGTGCCGGAATGCAAACTCACCAACACCAATGCACCCCAACGACTGGTTAAATGTTGCAAAATTTGGCGAGAAGGGCAAGCTGAAGCCAGTACGTTCCCACGATTTAAATTTTTTTTCATTTTTAATTCCTTAAAAATCAACAAGTTAAAAATTATTTAAAAAAATCTCAAAACTTACGTTTATGTAAGTACTTCTCAAAAGTAAGTATTAAAATATAATACGCCACATCAAGCGAACAATCAAATTGTTCAAACATCATTTCAACTTAATAAGAAGGAAAACATATGACAACTAAAACTATCGCAATTACTGGTGCAACAGGTCAATTTGGTGCAATCGCATTAGACTTATTAAAAGCAAAACACGCAAACGTCATCGCGCTTGTACGCTCTCCAGAAAAAATTTCAGGTGTAGAAACCCACAAATTTGATTATTCAAAAACAGAAGGACAAGTAGAAGCATTACAAGGCGTAGATACTTTAATTCTTGTTTCAAGTAATGAAATCGGTCAGCGTTTTGTACAACATAACAACGTAATTGAATCAGCGAAAAAAGCAGGCGTTAAACATATTATCTACACCAGCTTACTCGGCGCCACCAACGACAATACCGTAAAATCCCTTGCCGGTGAACACGTTGAAACTGAAGCCGCATTAAAAGCTTCAGACATTACTTACACTATTTTGCGCAATGGTTGGTACACCGAAAACTACACGGCTTCAATTCCGGCAGCATTAGCAAACAATGCTTTCTACGGTTCAGCAAAAAACGGCAAAATTTCGTCTGTACTCCGTGCAGAACTTGCTGAAGCAGCGGTAAACGTTGCATTAAGTGAAGGGCATGAAAACCAAACTTACGAGCTTACTGGATCAACCAGCTGGACATTAGCCGACCTTGCAGCAGAAATCAGCAAACAAACAGGTAAAAATATCCCTTATGTGGATATTCCTGCAGCAGATTATGCCGCAGCACTTGTACAAGCAGGATTAGATGAAGGCTTTGCAGGCTTAATTGCACAATGGGATGTGGATGCGTCAAACGGTGCATTATTCTCAGAAGACAAAACCCTTGAGAAATTGCTTGGTCGTCCAACAGCTGGATTGGATATAGCAGTGAAACAAGCTCTCGCCCATTAATAAAGTTCTTTAAATTTAATCATAAAAAAAGTGCGGTCAAAATTAACCGCACTTCTCATTTCTAAACATTATTCGCCGCGTTTTAGCATGCCTTGTTTTTTCAAATTCACCAGAATAATTGAAATTGCCGCAGGGGTAATACCTGAAATTCGGCTCGCTTGGCCAATGGAAACTGGGCGATGTTGTTCCAACTTCGCACGTACTTCATTAGATAAACCAGAAACTTTGCTGTAATCAAAGTTAGCTGGGATAGCTGTATTTTCGTGGCGTTTTTGTTTTTCAATTTCTTCTTGTTGATGCTCAATATAGCCTTGATATTTAATGGCAATTTCCACTTGTTCTACGGCTTCTCTGTCTTCCATTGCCGGTTTATATGGCGTTAAAGAAGTCAAAATATCGTAAGTCATTTCTGGACGGCGCAATAAATCTTCACCGCTGGCTTCACGCACAAGTGGGCTGCCAAGCACTTTATTGGCTTCTTCTAAATATTCAGAACGCGGATGTAACCAAATACTGCGTAAGCGTTGGCGTTCCTGTTCAATATTTTCCATTTTTTGATTAAAGCGTGCCCAACGAGCCTCATCAATCAAACCTAATTCATGGGCAATTGGCGTTAAACGAATGTCCGCATTATCTTCACGTAATAACAAACGGTATTCAGCACGAGAAGTGAATACGCGATATGGTTCTTTGGTACCAAGCGTACAAAGGTCATCAACCAATACGCCAGTATAAGATTGATCGCGGCGTGGATACCATGCTTCTTTCTCTTGTACGTAAAGACCTGCATTAATCCCGGCCAATAAACCTTGTGCTGCTGCTTCTTCATAACCGGTTGTACCATTAATTTGACCCGCAAAGAATAAACCCGAAATCGATTTAGTTTCTAATGTTGGTTTTAAGTCACGTGGATCAAAATAATCATATTCAATGGCATAACCTGGTTTAATGATGCGAGCTTTTTCCAAACCTTTCATGGAATTCACAATGCCCATTTGTACGTCAAACGGCAAACTGGTAGAGATCCCGTTTGGATACACTTCATTACTGGTTAAGCCTTCCGGTTCCAAATAAATTTGATGTGAATTACGATCTGCAAAACGCATTACTTTATCTTCAATAGATGGGCAATAACGCGGACCGATCCCTTCAATTACACCGGTATACATTGGACTGCGATCCAAGTTATTACGGATCACTTCATGGGTTTGTTCATTGGTATGGGTGATATAACAAGGAATTTGTTGAGGGTGATCATCCACAGATCCCATAAAAGAGAATACCGGTAATACGGCATCACCATGTTGTTTAGCCAATATATCGAAATTGATCGTGCGTGCATCAATACGCGGTGGGGTACCGGTTTTTAAACGATCAACGCGTAAATTCAGATCACGTAAACGATGAGAAAGTGTAACAGATGCCGGATCACCAGCTCGGCCACCTTCATAATGTTCTAAACCTATATGGATCTTACCCGCTAAGAAAGTACCGGCAGTTAAAATCACCGATTTAGCACGGAATTTAAGTCCCATTTTGGTTTCCACACCACAAACGCGATCTTGCTCAATTAAAATATCGGTCACTTCTTGTTGGAAAATATCTAAATTTGGTTGATTTTCTAATGCGATGCGTACCGCTTGACGATATAACACGCGGTCGGCTTGAGCTCGGGTTGCACGTACAGCAGGCCCTTTACTGCTGTTTAAAGTACGAAATTGAATCCCTGCCTTATCTGCAGCATGCGCCATTAACCCGCCCATGGCATCCACTTCTTTCACTAAATGGCCTTTACCAATCCCACCAATAGCGGGGTTACATGACATTTGTCCGAGGGTATCAACATTATGTGTCAATAACAGGGTTTTTAATCCCATGCGTGCTGGTGCCAATGCGGCTTCTGTACCGGCATGACCGCCACCCACAACGATCACATCATAATTTTCGGTGTAAAACATATCTCTCTCTTCGTCTTCAATTTGATCTTCGATCTAAAAATAGGCGATATTCTACTGAAAATTACGTGTGCTTGAAAGCAAGAATTCAATCTGTGATGAGATAAGATCGAGAGGTAATAAAGATAAGATCTATTTATATATAAAGATCTTATTATTGTTACTATTAGGATCTATTTACCTTGTGAATAAGATCCTTTTCCTTTTTTAAATGAAGAAGTTAGATCGTTTTAGATAGTGTTGAAATGTCGTCAGTTTGAAGGTTTTTTCTTGTGGATAACCTTCAATTTTATCCACAGTTAAAACAATCATCATATTTACTCAGTGGAAAAGAACAAGTTTTTGACAGGTTTTATTAAAGTTATCCACAGGTGATTTTTTTGGATAATTAATAAAGAAAAAGCGATAACTCAAATTATCGCTTTATTATGACTAAAGTGCATGAATAAATTGTGGCAGCCAATCTTCCGCAAATTGCTCTTGATCATCAACATGCAAGACATCGATTTTTAAACTGTCGCAAATTTTGACCGCACTTTTTTTACTTAATTGTGTTTCGACTTTATTTACGGCATGACAGAATGTATCGTAATCTGAATTACCTAAGCCTACAACGGCAAAGCGGAGGGAAGATAAATCTTTATCTGATGCCGCAATTTGTTCAAAGAGTGGTTTTAAATTATCCGGCAATTCACCTGCACCATGTGTTGAAGTGACAATTAACCAAATATTTTCATCAATCACATCATCAAGTTCAGGTCCGTGGAAAAGTGCGGTCGAAAAACCTTGTGTTTTTAACACGTCTTCTAAATGCTCCGCCACATATTCAGCGCTACCCAATGTGCTGCCTGAAATCACGCAAATATTCATATTGTTTCCTAATAAGAAAAAAGGCTTAGATTTTCTAAGCCTTTATAGTCATTATACGTTGTCGAATTTACCCAACAATGAACGAATGTGTTCTTGCCAGTTGCGGTGTTCATTTTTAAGTTGCTCGTTTTCATGTTGCAACGCTTCTACCGCTTGTTGAGATTGATTTTTTTGTTCTTTTAATTCTTCTACTTCAAGTTGAAGTAATTGAATGGTTTCTACTGCTTGTCTAATTTTTTCTTCAAGCTGATCTAAAATTTCTAAAGACATAGTGATTTCCTTTTTTAAAATAAGTCCGAAACGGCTTTATTCTACCGACTTAATCCTATTTTTAAAAGCCTCTTGTCAAAATTTATTATGCAAACGTTTGCTTAGTGATAAAATAACGAGACTTTTTGCATTGGGAGAGAAAAATGAATCGTGCATTAGCTATTGAATTTTCAAGAGTAACCGAAGCGGCAGCATTAGCAGCTTATACTTGGCTTGGTCGTGGTAATAAAAATGCGGCGGATGAGGCGGCAGTCAAAGCCATGCGTTATATGCTGAATTTAATCCATATGGACGGTGAAATTGTGATTGGTGAAGGGGAAATTGACGAAGCACCAATGCTTTATATTGGCGAAAAAGTAGGGTCAGGTAATGGTGAACTCGTTTCTATTGCTGTTGATCCGATTGATGGCACAAGAATGACAGCAATGGGTCAATCAAATTCGATTTCAGTATTAGCTGCTGGCGGTAAACGCACGTTCTTAAAAGCGCCAGATATGTATATGGAAAAATTGGTTGTCGGCCCTGAAGTAAAAGGCATGATTGATTTAAGTTTACCGATTGAACAAAACCTTCGCCGTGTGGCTTCTCGTTTAGGTAAATCCTTATCAGATTTAACCGTGATGGTGCTCGCTAAACCACGTCATGATGAAGTCATTAAGCAAATGCATAATCTAGGTATTCGCGTGATGGCCATTCCAGATGGTGATGTGGCGGCTTCGGTTTTATGCTGTTTACCGGATGCTGAAGTGGATATGGTTTATGGCATTGGTGGTGCACCTGAAGGTGTGGCTGCTGCCGCAGCGATTCGTGCATTAGGTGGAGACATGCAAGCTCGTCTTATTCCACGCAATGAAGTGAAAGGCGATACAGAAGAAAACCGCAAAATTGCCGCTGAAGAAGTTCAACGTTGTGAAGCCTTAGGTGTGAAGGTCAATGAAATTTTAAAATTAGAAGATTTAGTACGTGATGATAATCTTGTTTTTGCTGCAACAGGAATTACGCACGGTGAATTGCTTAAAGGGATTTCTCGCCGTGGCAACTTAGCCACTACAGAAACCTTATTAATCCGTGGTAAATCACGCACTATTCGTAAAATCCAATCCATCCATTATCTCGATAGAAAAGATTCTGAAATCTATGAGATTTTAAGAAATTAGTGAAAATAAAAGAGCGGTCATAAAAAACAATGAATTTTTTGACCGCTCTTTTTTATTTCTTACAGCATTTTCTTCAATTGATACAAATAAGCTAATGCTTGTTTTGGACTTAATTCATCTGGATCAAGCTGCTCAATAGCTTCGCGTAAAGCATCCGGTTCTGCTTCAAAAGCCAATTCACCTTGATGTTGATTTAACGCTCTTAAATGTTGAATTTGTTGATCACCATTTTGAGCCGACAATTTTTCTAACTGATGCAATTTTTGCTTCGCCAGTTTAATGACAGATTGAGGTACACCAGCCAATGCTGCAACAGCAAGACCATAACTTTTACTTGCCGCACCATCTTGAACCGCATGCATAAAGGCGATGGTATTGTTGTGTTCTAATGCATCTAAATGAATATTGGCAATGCCTTCAATTTGTTCTGGCAGCGCAGTGAGTTCAAAATAATGGGTCGCAAATAACGTAAGAGAACGGGTTTTCTTCGCTAACCATTCGGCACAAGCCCAAGCTAAAGAAAGCCCATCATAAGTAGACGTACCTCGTCCAATTTCATCAATCAGAACCAAACTTTGTGAAGTGGCTTGATGAAGAATGTTCGCCATTTCTGTCATTTCCACCATAAATGTAGAACGACCGGATGCTAAATCATCAGAGGCACCAATTCGAGTAAAAATCCGATCAATTTGCCCAATAACTGCGCTATCAGCCGGCACAAAACTGCCTATATAAGCCATTAACGTAATTAAAGCTGTTTGACGCATATAGGTACTTTTGCCGCCCATATTTGGGCCAGTAATAATCAGTAAATGACGCTGCTGATTGAGATTAACAGGGTTAGCAATAAAGGGGGCTTTTAAGACTTGTTCCACTACAGGATGACGACCATTTTCAATTTTTACGCCAATTTCATCGCTAAATTGTGGTGCAACATAATTTAAGGTTTCTGCTCGCTCTGCGAGGTTAACTAACACATCTAACTCAGACAATGCCAAGCTGGCTAATTGTAATTGGCCTAAATATGGCAGCAATAAATCAAATAATTCATCATAAAGTTGCTTTTCTAAAGCAAGCGCCGCTCCTTTTGATTTTAAAACCTTATCTTCGTATTCTTTTAATTCAGGAATAATGTAACGTTCGGCATTTTTTAAAGTTTGACGGCGAACATAATGAATTGGTGCTTTATGAGCTTGTCCTTGGCTAATTTGAATGTAATAGCCATGCACCGCATTAAAGCCAATTTTTAAGGTATCAATACCTGTACTTTCTCGTTCGCGTTGTTCTAAATTTTCTAAATATTGCGTTGCGCCAGCGGAAAGGGTTCGCCATTCATCTAATTCGGCATTATAGCCTTCAGCAATAACGCCACCATCGCGAATTAATAACGGAGGGGTTTCAATAATTGCTTTTTGAAGTAGCTCGATTTGCGCGGAAAAATCACCAATTTGTGCAGAAAGTGCGGTCAAATTTGACGATGTTTTTGTATTAATTAGCGATTTTATCGGTTCAATTTGTTCTAATGCAGTACGTAAACGTGTGAGATCGCGAGGACGCGCAGAACGCAGTGCTACACGAGCAAGAATCCGTTCCATATCGCCCACTTGTTGCAAATAAGGCTGCAATTCGTGATACAAATCTTGCTCAATAATTTCACCAATAGTTTTTTGGCGTTTTAATAGAATGTCTGTTTGACGGATAGGTTGATGAATCCAACGTTTTAACAAACGGCTGCCCATTGGCGTAACACATTTATCTAATACCGAAGCCAGCGTATTTTCTGTGCCACCTGCAAGATTTTGAGTGAGTTCTAAATTTCGGCGTGTTGCGGCATCTAATTGAATATTATCGTTATTTTGAATAACACTAATACTTTGAATATGTGGCAGAGAAGCACGTTGTGTTTCTTTTGCATATTGCAATAAACAGCCTGCTGCTGCCAAGCCAAGAGGTGATTTTTCTACACCAAATGCACGTAAATCTTTCGTACCAAATTGACGATTAAGTTCTGAAATAGCCGTACTGAGTTCAAATTCCCAAATAGGACGACGGCGTAATCCTTTATAATGTTCGATAATAGCTATTTCGGCAAAATCTTCACAATAAAGTAATTCTACGGGATTAATACGCTGTAATTCAGCTTGTAAGGCTTCTTTTGAATGAGGTTCACAAAGTTGGAAACGTCCAGATGTCATGTCTAATGTAGCTAGACCGAATTTTTCTTTTTCCTGATAAACGGCCACAATTAAGTTATCTTGGCGTTCTGGTAAAAGCGCTTCATCACTTACTGTACCTGGTGTCACAATTCGTACAATTTTGCGTTCAACCGGTCCTTTTGATGTGGCGGGATCACCCACTTGCTCACAAATGGCTACAGGTTCACCTAATTGCACCAATTTTGCTAAATAGCCTTCTACCGCGTGATAAGGCACGCCCGCCATAGGAATTGGATTACCTGCTGATTGTCCACGTTTCGTTAAAGAAATATCTAACAACGCTGCCGCTTTTTTTGCATCATCATAAAAAAGCTCATAAAAATCCCCCATTCGATAAAATAATAAAATGTCAGGATTTTCTGCTTTTAACTTGAGATATTGCTGCATCATCGGCGTATGCTGCTCGAAATTATCTTGTAAATTCATGACGTTATCCAGTTTAGGTATTTAACTTTTTGTCTAGCAAGTAGTGGTTTTAAGAAAGAAGTGATGTGTTATTTTTAGCTGATTTTAATTTTCTACATCCACACTTAGTACTTCATCTTCTGTTTTTAACAGCGTATAGACATCTTTTAGCATTTCATTATCAATGTTGTAGCATCGCACTTGCAAGCGAACTTCGCCATTCGCTTGGTCTTTTACCGAGATATTTTCAATGCGGTAATCATGTTTCAATAATAAATCTGTCACTTTACTGATGCCGTTAGCGGAGCTCAGTTGAATGGCTAAACGAGTACGTTTTTTATAGGTTTTACGACGAACATAACGCTGCACAATCGGGCTGATACGGATGGCGATTAAAATCATTAAAGTGGCAATAATCGCATCAAAAATAAAGCCTGCACCTGTTGCCACACCAATAGCCGCCGCAGCCCAGATAATTGCTGCAGTGGTTAAGCCTGAAATCGCATCATTTTTCTTGTGCAAAATTACCCCGGCACCTAAGAAACCGATGCCACTGATTACTTGTGCGGCAAGTCGCATAGGGTCAGTTCGGATATTATCTGAAACTTGCGCATAATGTTCTGCGGCTTGAATGGAGACAATCGTCAGTACACAAGTCGTCACCGCAATAATGGCACAGGTTTTGACTCCAACCGGTTTGTGTTTAAGTTCACGTTCTAAGCCAATAATCCCGCCAAGTACAAGTGCAAGTAGCATTTTCCCTAGGATAAGTAAATAAGCCGTCTGTTCAAGAGCGGTCGAAAAAAGAAAAGAATTTTCCATGTTAATAATGAATATGAGTAAATAAAAAAAACGGGCATTATTCTACCTGAAAAAAGGACTTTAATGGGCAAATTTACAATCAATTTACCTTTAATTTATCGCCTTTCGGCTTGAAATTGAGTAAAATCTAAAGTTTTGAAAGATGATGATAGCTGAGAATAAATTTATGCAAAAATCAACGCCGAATATTGGCTTTGTAAGTTTAGGTTGTCCTAAAAATTTAGTGGATTCTGAACGTATTCTGACTGAATTACGTACTGACGGGTATAACATTGTGCCAAGTTATGAAAATGTGGACTTGGTCATTGTGAATACTTGCGGCTTTATCGATAGTGCTGTACAGGAATCCCTAGAAGCCATTGGAGAGGCGTTGGAAGAAAACGGACGTGTGATTGTGACGGGTTGTTTGGGTGCGAAAGAAGATCAAATTCGTCAAGTTCACCCGAAAGTATTGGAAGTGAGCGGTCCGCACAGTTATGAAACGGTAATGGCACAAGTGCACAAATACGTACCAAAACCAGAGCATAATCCTTATACCAGCCTTGTACCAAAACAAGGGGTGAAATTAACACCAAAACACTATGCTTATTTGAAAATCTCAGAAGGCTGTGATCATCGTTGTACATTCTGTATAATCCCTTCACTACGTGGGGATTTAGAAAGCCGTTCTATTACTCAAGTATTGGATGAAGCAAAACGTCTTGCTGATGCGGGTGTGAAGGAATTGTTAGTTGTTTCACAAGATACTTCTGCTTATGCGATGGATACGCAACGTAAAGAAGGTGGCGTGAAAACGGCCTTCTGGAATGGTATGCCAATTAAAAATGACTTAATGGCCTTGTGTAAACAGCTTGGTAAATTAGGTATTTGGGTGCGTTTACATTACGTTTATCCTTATCCACATGTGGATGATTTAATCCCATTAATGGCGGAAGGTTTATTATTGCCTTATTTGGATATTCCATTACAACATGCGAGTCCGAAAATTTTAAAAGCAATGAAAAGACCAGGAAAAATTGACCGCACTTTAGAGCGTATCAAGCAATGGCGTGAGATTTGTCCAGATTTAACTTTGCGTTCAACTTTCATCGTAGGTTTCCCAGGTGAAACAGAAGAAGACTTCCAAATGTTATTGGATTTCTTAAAAGAAGCACAACTTGATCGCGTGGGCTGTTTCAAATTTAGCCCAGTAGAAGGCGCACCTGCAACTGAAATGGCTGACCAAGTGCCTGAAGATGTAAAAGAAGAACGTTTTCACCGCTTTATGCAGTTACAACAAGAAATTTCGGCTGAACGATTAAAACAAAAAATTGGCCAAACGCTTGATGTAATTGTGGATGAAATTGATGACGAAGGTATTATCGGCCGTACAAAAGCCGATGCACCCGAAGTTGATGGCTTAGTTTATATTGAAAATCTAAGTGGCACGCCTGTGAAAGTGGGCGAATTTATTAAAGTAACCATTACTCATTCAGATGAATACGATCTGTGGGGAACCTGTTAATTATTAATATTATTTATTTTTTACCAAAGGAATTAAAAAATGTCAGAAACACAAAAACAACCAAGTGTTATCCGTTTTGAACAAGAAGTTGCGGCAAAAAATTATGAAGCAGCTTGCGTAGAATTGCTCGATATTTTAAGCAAAATTGATACTAATTTTGGTGGCATTGAAGGCATTGAAATTGATTATCCTAGCCAATTAAATGATGAATTAGTACAAGATAAAATTAAGCATTTTTGTACCCGTGTAGCAGTGGCTATGAGTGAGCTATTTTCTGATCCTAAATTAGATATTTCTGAAGGCGGAGCACAACGTTTCTTTACCTTACAACGTTGGATTAATATGATTTTTGCATCATCACCTTTTGTGAATGCTGATCATGTGTTGCAAACTTATAACCGCAATCCAGATAAAACTAATTTATCTGATTTCCATTTAGATAATGCGAGATCATCATTGATTAAATTCTGTATTTTCTATCTGCCAGAATCTAATGTGAATGTTAATCTTGATGCTTTATGGAATTTAGACCCTGAATTATGTGCATCCCTTTGTTTTGCATTGCAATCACCTCGTTTTATCGGTACCGATCAAGCGTTCTCTAAGCGTGGTACGCTTTTACAATGGTTCCCTGAAAAATTAGCGACGATTAAAAACTTAAATAATGTGCCGAGTGCAATTTCACACGATGTATATATGCATTGCAGCTACGATATTGCTGAAAATAAACATTGGGTGAAAAAAGCATTAAACCAAGTTATCCGTCGTCATTTATTGCAAGGTGGATGGACAGATCGCGATGTCACTAAATTAGGTGAACGTAATGGCAAACCTGTCATGGTCGTATTATTGGAGCATTTCCATTCATCCCATTCAATTTATCGTACACATTCCACTTCAATGATTGCTGCACGTGAGCGTTTTCATTTAATTGGTGTGGGTAATGAAGCTGTAGATGCAGCAGGCCAAGCGGTGTTTGATGAATTCCATTTATTAAAAGGCGATAATATTTTTAGTAAATTGAATGAATTAAAAGAGATTTGTGAAAAAAATGGTGCAGCCGTTCTTTATATGCCAAGTATTGGAATGGATTTAACCACCATTTTTGCAAGTAACACGCGTCTTGCACCGGTTCAAGTGATTGCTTTAGGCCATCCAGCGACCACACATTCTGATTTTATTGAATATGTCATTGTAGAAGATGACTACGTTGGTTCTGAAAAATGCTTTAGTGAGCAATTATTGCGTTTACCAAAAGATGCCTTACCTTATGTGCCTTCAGCGCTTGCACCGCAACACGTAGAATATCGCTTACGTGAAAATCCTGAAGTGGTGAATATTGGTATTGCTTCTACCACAATGAAGCTTAACCCATATTTCTTGGCAGCATTAAAGGCTATTCGTGATCGTGCGAATGTTAAAGTACATTTCCACTTTGCTTTAGGTCAATCCAGTGGTGTGACCCATCCTTATGTTGAGCGTTTTATTAAGTCTTATTTAGGCAATGATGCTACTGCTCATCCACATGCACCTTATGATCAATATCTTCGTATTTTGCATAACTGCGATATGATGGTGAATCCATTCCCATTCGGGAATACGAATGGCATTATTGATATGGTGACATTAGGTTTAGTGGGTATATGTAAAACCGGTGCAGAAGTCCATGAACATATTGATGAAGGGTTATTCAAACGTTTAGGTTTACCGGAATGGTTAATTGCAAATACGGTAGATGAATATGTTGAACGTGCAATTCGTTTAGCAGAAAACCATCAAGAACGTTTAGAACTTCGCCGTCATATCATTGAAAATAACGGCTTACAAACCTTATTTACAGGCGATCCAAGCCCAATGGGTAAAGTGTTACTTGAAAAATTTGAGGAATGGAAAGCGGCAAATTTAGCTGAAAAGCCAAAGAAAAAAGCAACTAAATCCGCAACCACAAAAGAGAAGAGCACCAAGTCTACCACAACAAAGAAAAGTGCGGTCAAATCTGAAGGTAAATCTGAGCCGAAAAAAACGGTAAAGAAAACCACGAAAAAAGCAGATAAATAATCAATAAATCCCCGAAAGGGGATTTTTTATTGAGAAAAATTAAACAAAGCCTCATTTTTTCTAAAAAAGCTTGATTTTGTGGCGTAAAGCCTGTAATTAATAGACCCATTCAACACAACATAAAATAAGGAAAAATTCATGAAAAACGTCGGTTTTATCGGTTGGCGCGGAATGGTCGGTTCCGTATTAATGGATCGTATGGTGCAAGAGCAAGATTTTGCCAATATTAATCCAGTTTTCTTCACCACTTCTCAAGCAGGTCAAAAAGCGCCTGTATTTGCAGGTAAAGAGGCAGGTGAACTTAAAAATGCATTCGACATTGAAGAACTTAAAAAATTAGACATTATCGTGACCTGCCAAGGTGGCGACTATACCAATGAAGTTTATCCAAAATTAAAAGCAACAGGTTGGGACGGTTATTGGGTTGATGCGGCGTCTGCACTACGTATGAAAGATGATGCAATTATCGTGCTTGATCCGGTAAACCAACACGTGATTTCTGAAGGTTTGAAAAAAGGCATTAAAACTTTCGTGGGTGGTAACTGTACCGTGAGCTTAATGTTGATGGCTATCGGTGGTTTATTTGAAAAAGATTTAGTGGAATGGGTATCTGTCGCAACTTACCAAGCGGCTTCAGGTGCGGGCGCAAAAAATATGCGTGAATTGATTTCACAAATGGGCTTATTAGAACAAGCGGTTTCAAGTGAATTAAAAGACCCAGCTTCGTCAATTTTAGATATTGAACGTAAAGTGACAGCAGAAATGCGTTCTGATAGCTTCCCAACGGATAACTTCGGTGCAGCATTAGGTGGTAGCTTAATCCCTTGGATTGATAAACTTCTTCCAGAAACCGGACAAACTAAAGAAGAATGGAAAGGTTATGCAGAAACTAACAAAATCTTAGGTTTAAGCGACAATCCAATTCCAGTAGATGGTTTATGTGTACGTATCGGTGCATTACGTTGCCATAGCCAAGCGTTCACCATCAAACTGAAAAAAGACTTACCATTAGAAGAAATCGAACAAATTATTGCATCACATAATGAATGGGTTAAAGTAATTCCAAACGACAAAGAAACCACATTACGTGAATTAACCCCAGCTAAAGTAACAGGTACATTAAGCGTACCGGTTGGTCGTTTACGTAAATTGGCAATGGGTCCAGAATACTTAGCGGCATTTACTGTGGGTGACCAATTATTATGGGGTGCTGCAGAGCCAGTTCGCCGCATTTTAAAACAATTGGTGGCATAAGTTTTATTTTCACGACAAAGGGCGTATTCACTACGCCCTTTTCATTACTACAAAAGATAATATGCTACGATCTATCTTTGTTTTTATTACAATTTCTTTAATGACATTTGTTTTGCAATATTGGTTTGTTTCACGCCTTGGTTATCCTGAAACCTTTGTAACAACATGCCAAAATTACACGGGTGAGTTTTTGTATGAAGCGCGTTGTGAATATACGTTTAATATATTATTTACAACGATAATTGTTGCATTTTTAGCATTGTTTCCTTTTATTATTTCTAAGAAATTATCTTGCTTTATTATCGGTTGTTTATGGCTAGGGCTTTTATGGCTATTGGGTTCAGTGTTTATCACCTTTGATAGCACTGGTTTGGGAAATACGCTTGAGTTTTCAAGTTTACTTTACTATGCTTGGATCGAATTAAAAATACCTTATATCGTCATATCTGTTATCTCTATCCCTACACTATTTTTTGTTAAAAAATTATGATCAGAGAACCTCATTTTCATCAATTTGCCCTTGCAGAGTTATTGCCTTTTTTTGAGCAATTTCCGACGCAATATCTTTCTGGCGAACGAAATATTAAATTGGCTTATCGTCATTTGGTTCAGCCTGAAAGTGCGGTCAGAAAATTGATGATTTTGGTGAATGGTCGAGCAGAAAATATGCTGAAATGGACTGAGTTGGCTTATGATTTTTACCAACAAGGTTATGATGTTTTGCTTTTTGATCATCGAGGACAAGGCTATTCACAGCGTATTATTCCTCAAAAAGGGCATTTAGATGAGTTTCGTTTTTATACCGATGATATGGCAAAAATCATTGAAAAAACGACCGCACTTTATGCTTATCAAGCCCAATATATTCTTGCCCACTCCCTCGGTGCGTTGATTTCCACCTATTATCTGGCCAATTACGATCACCATATTAAAAAGGCCGTGCTTTCTTCGCCTTTCTTTGGCGTTCCAATGAAACATCCATTACGAGATGAACTCATCATTGCAACGATGATGGCGTTTGGTCAAGGTCATCGCTATGTTTTTGGCAAAGGACATTACAAACCGGCAGATTTAAACCTTAATGAACTCAGCCATTCTAAAACGCGAATGAAATGGATGAACCGAATTAATCGAAAACGCGCTGCTATTCACTTAGGCGGCCCGACTTTCCGTTGGGTACATTTGTGTTTAAATGCAATCAAAGCGCTCCCTAAAATCATTCCAAGAGTGGAAACACCTGTGCTTATCCTACAAGCGGAAAAGGAAAAGATTGTAGATAATAAAAATCTTGAAAAATTGACCGCACTTTTTCCGTATGCCGAATCTATGCTTGTACCTCAAGCAAAACATGAAATTCTTTTTGAAAAGGATAACGTGAGAAAAGCGGTACTTGAACGCGTGAATCAATTTCTTCATTCTTAAAGTTGTTTTTTAATCTGCATCAAGTTTTCATCAAATTTTATTAAAAACATCGCTTAAATCTTTACTCATACTGAATAAGTGGTATCTTTATAACCGCTTATTTAATCGATTGCGTCACGGTCGTTATACGTGATGAATTATTTTTTATTCATTTATCTAGGAGTTATCCTATGGAAAGTAAAATTCCAGCAGTAGAAGTCAAACTAGGCTTTAAATGGCAGGGGCTGCTGATAGCCATCATCGTTGGGTTAGGGATTTGGTTAATCCCGACACCAGAAGGTTTATCCGCTAAAGCCTGGGGAATGCTAGCGCTGTTTGTCGCAACCATTGTGGCTATTATCGCGAAAGCCATGCCTATGGGTGCTGCAACCTTGGTGGCATTGGTGATCAGTGGATTAACTGGGCTTACACCAATTTCGCCAAAACAAGGTGATGTTGGTATGTTATCCGGCTTTGCTAATGGCACCATTTGGTTGATTGCTATTGCTATGTTTTTATCTCGCGCGGTGATTAAAACCGGTTTAGGTAAACGTATCGCGCTGTACTTCGTTGGTCGTTTTGGTAAAAAAATGATGGGCGTGGCTTATGGTATGGCGTTGGCTGATGTCGTTATCGGTCCAGGGATTCCTTCAGCTTCTGCACGTGGGGGCGGTATTATGTACCCAATTATGCAATCTATTGCTGATGCGTATGAGTCCAAACCAGGTCCAACTGCTCGTCGTGCAGGTGCATTCTTAGCGATTGCAGTCTCTCAAATCGATACCATTATTTGTACCATGTTCTTAACCGCCATGGCGGGTAACCCGTTAATTGCAGAACTTGCGAAAAGCCAAGGTGTAGAAATCACTTGGATGACATGGTTCTTAGGGGCAATCGTACCAGGTATTGTGAGCTTAATCGTCTTGCCTTATTTCGTATATTTAATTTATCCACCAGAATTAAAAGATACGCCTAAAATGGCAGAAATGGCACGTGAAGAATTAAAAAGCATGGGCCCAATGAGTAAAGCAGAATGGATTCTTGCCCTAGACTTTATCCTTCTTTTATTCCTCTGGACGGTGGGTGATTTAGTCTTCCATATCCCTGCAACAATTTCAGCGTTTATCGGTTTAGTGATTTTATTATTAACCAATATTATGAGCTGGAAAAATATTGTGGCAGAAACCACCGCATGGGATACGATGTTCTGGTTTGCGGTATTGGTGATGATGGCGAATGCGCTTAATAAATACGGTGCAATCACTTGGATTTCCACCCACATTTCCGCATCTGTGGGCGATTTCAGCTGGCCAGTTGCCTTTACTATTTTAGTGTTGGTGTATTTCTATACCCGCTATTTCTTTGCTTCAGCCATGGCGCATATTTCCGCAATGTATCTCGCTTTCGTGGCAGCGGCTATTGCTGTGGGTACACCGCCAATCATTGCGGCAATTGGTTTAGGTTACACCTCAACACTATCCATGAGCTTAACGCAATACGCCGGTGGTCCTGGCCCTGCTTTATACGGCTCAGGTTATAACTCAACCGGTCAATGGTGGGGTGTGAGCTTTATTGTTTCCATCCTTTCATTAGCCATTTGGTTTGGTGTGGGTGGATTATGGATGAAACTACTTGGTTGGTGGTAATCCTTATTAATTCATAAAAATCCCTAAAAAAACGACCGCACTTTTGAGGTACAAATCAAAGTGCGGTCGTTTTTATTTGTATTTTGGCTTAATCATCATCCCAGTCATCATCCCAATCACGATGTTTTCTGTGGTGGTGATGTCTTTTATGTTTTTTATGATGGCGATATTCTCTGTCATCATAGTCTCCGCCTTTATTCACTTGACTACCGATTACACCACCCAATGCTGCACCGCCGAGTGTTGTGGCAATATCACCACCTAATAAACCACCGGCTACACCGCCGATTGCTGCACCTGTTGCAGTATGACGTTGTTGTCTGTCCATTTCACAAGCGGTTAAGCTTCCTGCTAATGCAACAATCACTAACCCTTTCATCAATTTAGATTTCATAAATCTACTCCTCTATTTTTGTCGGGATTGCTTGCCTAAGCACTTATGCAATCCGGCGTGTAAAAGCATTCCTTTTACGATTGCTTTGACTATGAGGAAAATTAGTTAGTTCAAACGGCTCGTTCAATTGGTTTAAGAATGAACAAATTTTGGTATGATTGTTGAGAGGTTTAATTGGTGATTCAGTCTGATGTTGTAAAATCTATTTTCACTAATTGAAGTTAAGTCTCAAGTAATAAAATAATGAGTAAGAAAATGAAAAAAAATATACTAATACCTTTATTTACACTACTGACTTCTTGTACTTCAGATGTCAATGATCCCATAGTTAGGTTTTGGAATGGAGATTATTCTGTGAGGAATAATGCCGCTGAGTTTGATAAAGAAAGACGAATATTTTATGAAAACGAACCTCAAGAAACAAAGTTATTGAGGGTTAAAAATGAACAATACTGCAACAAACTAACTAAATCATTGTTTTATGAGAAAAAACATAAATATGGTGATACTTATAGAGTTAATATGAGTGATATTTTTGTTCATTGTATGAGAGTAAATGGAACGCCTTTATATAAAGATTCTCCTAAAAAGTATGAATGGCTTACTGATGAGGATATAAGAGTAAAATAACAAGGTGAGGAATGAGATCTTCAGATTTATGTTTTGATTTGTGTATGAACCGTTGATTCATCTACCTACCTTGATTAAAAAATAATGAGATAAATGATGAAATATTTTATAGTTTATTTATTTTCTTGCTTATTATGCTTTATTGTTTTTGAATTGATTATTGGTGTGTTTGATTATTTTATTTATGGACAGTTTACAGGAGATTTCATACAAGCCACAATCACATCTATCATCGTTTCTGTTATAGCAATGGTTATCCATTTGATTTTTGGTATGAAGAAGTAAATTATTATCTTGTGATATATGATGATAAAATCAGGTAGGGAGCATGAATCGTGTGTCATTCATACTCTTGCTTATTGATGCCCGTGCGTAAATATTTGGTTCACAAGTGCCAACATTGACCAATAAACCACTATCTAAGAATAAACGGAAATAATGAAAAAAAATGATTTTATTGAGATTATAAAAATGTCAATATTTTTGATTATTATGGCAACTTTATACTCTCTATATAAATTTAACTTTGATTTTTCTAAAGTTAAAATTTTATCTATATTAAAGTGGTATCCAGCATCATTTATTTGTGTATTCGTTGGCTTTTATCTTAGTCGTTTTCTAAAAAATAGTAGGTAGAAAACTAGACAGGCTACATGAATGATGAAAGTAATATTGGGAGATGAAAACATGAGTAAGATAAATCTCAGTTTCTTTTTGATTTGTAGTATTTTGACTGCATGTGTTTCTTCTGATAGCTATTTTGTTCGATTTTGGAATGGGGATGTGATACCTGAAAGGCCATATGATGAACAAAAAATTTTTGAATCATGTTATGAGAAATATAAAAATCTTCCTGATAAGACAAATGAGGAACGAGAGGTCATAAGTTTGAAAGTTATGGATTGTATGCACACCATGAAAAAATGATAGTCCAAAAATACCGTTAAAATGGTACGTGGACTTCTTTAAAGATAGTGGAAACACTATAAAGTGCGGTCAATTTTCAAAAAGTTTTAAAACCTTTTAAAAATTGACCGCACTTTTATATTTTTGATGCTTCTTCTACCGACATATCCTCCTCTCATAGCAATCCCGCCTGCAACACCATTCTTATGTCCACTTGTTCTATTAAGAAAACTGGATAGTCCAACTCGCTTGTTTACTTGCTCTAAAAATCAGAATGTTTATGATGTTTTGATACAAATTTATCAAATAAAAACATTTTTACATAAATTTGATAAAATTTTATTGATTTGTGACTTTGATCACAGTATTGCAGAAAAAAATTCAGTACTATGCTTGCAACTCGATGATAGATGTTTTTAGTAGCGGGTTAATAATCATGGACTTTAAACCTAACATAATAGGAGATTTATTATGGCATACTATCCAGCAGAACCGTTCCGTATTAAAAGTGTTGAACCTGTTTCAATCTTACCAAAAGCAGAACGTGAAAAAGCAATGAAAGAAGCAGGTTTCAATACCTTCTTACTTGATTCAAAAGATGTTTATATCGACCTTTTAACCGATAGCGGTACGAATGCAATGAGTGACCGTCAATGGGCCGGTATTATGATGGGTGATGAAGCTTATGCAGGTAGCCGCAACTTCTATCATTTACAAGAAACAGTTCAAGACTTATTTGGTTTCAAACATATTGTGCCAACTCACCAAGGTCGTGGTGCTGAAAATATTCTTTCTCGTATCGCGATTAAACCGGGTCAATACGTACCAGGTAATATGTATTTCACAACCACTCGTTTCCACCAAGAAGCCAATGGCGGTATTTTCTACGATATCATTCGTGATGAAGCGCATGATGCGACATTAGATATCCCATTTAAAGGCGATATTGATGTTAAAAAATTAGAAAAATTAATTAACGAAAAAGGCGCTGAAAATATTGCTTATGTGTGCTTGGCGGTAACAGTAAACTTAGCTGGTGGTCAACCGGTTTCTATCGCAAACATGAAAGCTGTTCGTGAATTAACCGCAAAACACGGCATTAAAGTATTCTACGATGCAACTCGTTGTATTGAAAATGCTTATTTCATTAAAGAACAAGAACCAGGCTATCAAGATCGTTCAATCAAATCTATCGTTCAAGAAATGTTCAGCTATGCAGATGGTTGTACAATGAGTGGTAAAAAAGACTGCTTAACCAATATCGGTGGTTTCTTATGTATGAATGATGAAGAATTATTCATGAAAGCGAAAGAATTGGTTGTGGTGTTCGAAGGTATGCCATCTTACGGTGGTATGGCTGGTCGTGATATGGAAGCGATGGCGATCGGTTTGAAAGAAGCAACTCAGGAAGAGTACATTGAACACCGTGTTAAACAAGTACGTTACCTCGGTGAAAAATTAAAAGCAGCGGGTGTACCGATTGTAGAACCAATTGGTGGTCATGCGGTGTTCTTAGATGCACGTCGTTTCTGTCCACATTTGAAACAAGAAGAAGACTTCCCGGCACAAGCATTAGCGGCTGCAATCTATGTTGAATGCGGTGTGCGTACAATGGAACGTGGTATTATTTCTGCTGGTCGTGATATCAAAACTGGCGAAAACCATCATCCAAAACTTGAAACTGTACGTATTACTATTCCGCGTCGTGTTTACACCTATGCACACATGGATTTAGTTGCTGATGGTATTATCCACTTATTCAAACATAAAGAGGATATTAAAGGGCTTCGTTTCGTGTATGAACCAAAACAATTACGTTTCTTCACAGCACGTTTTGAACAAAAATAGGCCTACCGCCCTTACCTCTGTAACGGGGTAAGGGCTTTTTGTATCTAAAAAATATTTGGTTAATGAGAAAAATGCGAAAACATTCTAATGACATTGTAGTTTGATGTATTGTCAAATAAGGAAGTGACTAGCCTTTCTACGATAATCGGAAAGGAGAAAACTTATGAACAAAACATTGGGAAGTACCTTGATTACCTCAGGGACGATGATTGGGGCAGGGATGCTTGCCATGCCTCTCACCTCTGCAGGAATAGGTTTCACGTTTACAGTTGTTCTACTTGTTCTTTTATGGATTCTGCTCACCTATAGCGCATTATTATTTGTTGAGGTTTACCAAACTGCTGAACATGATGCTGGTATTGGCACGCTTGCCGCACAGTATTTTGGTCGACCAGGACGAATTGTCGCAACTAGCGTATTAATGATTTTCCTTTATGCATTACTTTCCGCCTATGTAACCGGTGGTGGTGCAATTCTTGCTTCAACTTTACCTGATTTTGCGACGCCTGATCTCAAAATGAAAGGTTCTATCCTGGCATTTACGATCTTCTTTGGTATCTTCGTGGCAATTGGCACAAGCTTTGTGGATGCCTTAAATCGCTTCTTATTTATCGCGATGATTGCGGCTTTATTTATTGTGCTTGGATTGATGATTCCAGAAATTAAAATCGATAACTTAATGGCCATGCCAATTGATAAAGCACTATTGATTTCGGCTAGTCCGGTTTTCTTTACCGCTTTTGGTTTCCACGGCTCAATTCCTTGCTTAAATAAATACTTAGAAGGTGATGTAAAAGCCTTAAGATTTTCTATTATTGTGGGCTCTGCAATCACATTAGTGGGTTATCTTTTGTGGCAATTTTCTACTCACGGCGTGTTAAGTCAAAGCCGATTCTTAGAAATCCTTAATCAAGATCCAACATTAAATGGATTGATTGAAGCCGTTCGAGTGATTACAGGCAGCACCATTATTGCGGCTGTCGTGAAAATCTTCTCTGCCTTAGCACTGATTACCTCATTCTTAGGGGTCGCACTAGGTTTACTAGAATGTATTGACGACTTGTTAAAACGTGTATTCAATTTTTCTGCAAACCGTTTAAGTTTAGGTTTCTTAACGTTCCTTCCGCCATTGCTCTTTGCATTCTTCTATCCAGAAGGTTTCATCCTTGCATTAGGTTATGCAGGACAAATGTTTGCTTTCTATGCAGTGGTATTGCCAGCAGCATTGGTTTGGAAAGCTCGCCATCAACATCCAAACTTACCTTATCGTGTGCCGGGTGGTTCAGGGGTCCTACTCTTTGTCTCAATTCTAGGGATTATTATCGTGAGTATCCCATTCCTAATTAAATTAGGTATATTGCCTGAAGTAGTGGGCTAATAACACGATTAAAATAAAAAAGTGCGGTTAATTTTAACCGCACTTTTTTTATGCTTTCTCTTTGATTGCTTTAAGATAGCGATATACGCTAGGTTCTGAGATTTTCAAATATTTAGCGACCATCGGAATGGCACCCTTGATATTGAAAATACCCTTATCAAATAAGACTTTAATGGCGTTTTCCCGCTGTCTTAAACTGAGTGGTTTATCGGAGTGTAATAGGGTGAAATCAAGGTATTCACAAAGAATATCTTCGATGGAGTTTTCGAGTTTTTCTTTATTAATTATTTCGGCCTCTTCTACCTCAGCAAAGGCAGCATCAATACCTAAAATATTGACGAAGTTTCCAAGGTTTTCCAGAGAAATTAATTTGGTCATCACATCAACCAACTCAGAGGTATCATGATTAATGCAAAGGATGCCTTCTAATTTATCCCCATTTTTAATGAAATAAGTTGCACCTCGAATGACCTTTTCGGAATCTGCCACCGCTTTGTAGTTAAAGACAAAATCCTTATCTAAATACACTTTATCCTGCAACAAACTAGAACCAAAAGAACTAAGTGGAGAGGAAAGGGTCCGTCCGCTAACATGGCTATTCGCAATGGCTTCCATATGAGCCTTATTTTTATCAAAAGAATGAAATACGACTTCGTATTTAGGGCCGAGAACATTTCCCAAAAAATGGGTTAGGCCAATAAAATATTTCTTTTGTACGTTATTCATACCAACTTAATCTCATTAATTTCAGCTCGCTATAGGTATTCTATAACCGCTTATTTTTTATAGCAAATATATTGTAAAAAACGGCAGGTTATCTGTGGTGTTTTACTTTAAGTGAATCTTATAATGCTTAGTGGAATGGGGTTAGACAATACTTCTGTGATATTCTTTGGTGTTGGGATTTGTATTTTTAAGACACTTCAAGTGAATCTTGTAAGAAATGCTAAAGCTTATATCCTCATTATTAAGGATTATTACATACGAGGTGATTACTAAAGTACATGATGAATTAAAATAAAAGGAGAAGTAGGAATGAGATATTTATTACTTATTTTAAAGAGCTCTTTTTTGATGACTATCATTCTACAACTTATTTTCTATATAAATGCGTGGTTTATTACGGGAAGTGTTGATCAGATTGATTTTTTTGTAAGTAAAGAGCATTTATTCTTTAGTTTAAAGATATGGCTTTCTCTATTTGTTTTATTTTTATTAATATATTCAAAGAGGTAATAATGAATAATATATCCATTTTATTTTTTTGCTTTATTTTAACCTCGAGTGTTTCTTCTAATAGTTATTTTGTTCGGTTCTGGAATGGTGATGTTATATCTGATATGACTCCAGAGGAGGAGAAAAAATTTTATCTATGCTATGAGAAAACTAAAAATTTACCAAGAGGAACAGCTGAGGAAAGGGGAAAAGCAAGTCTTGCTACATTAAAATGTATGGATGATAAAAAGTAAGATAAAAGTATGCTATCAAAAGTTATAGTCTTATTAAGGTTAAGTATTAGTTTTTTTAATAACAAATTAGAATTTTCTTAGCATACTACTTGAAATAGAATGACAAAAAGTGCGGTCAATTTTCAAAGTGCTTTAAAACCCCTCAAAAAAATAACCACACTTTTTGTATTAAAAATATAAGTTTATAGAATTTTAAAACAACTTTTGATATCATACTAGGAAATTATCAATAAATTAATCTCTGAAGTATAATGAAAAACTTATCTCGCTATTTTCTTTCTAGTTTATTATTTATTTCCTCTTTCGCGTTGGCGGCGCCAAGTTCACCAAATGCAAATGTAGAAAAACAAATCGATGCCAAACAACAAAAGCAACAAGCGGAACAAGATGCGGCTATTTTAGCGCAGCAAACTCAATCCGCGAAT
>CAUTFW010000005.1:0-87432 GCA_963537955.1 Parahaemophilus parainfluenzae
TTGCGTGTGTTGGTGTTGACCAAGTTACGCATCAATAAGGCATAATCAAGTTGGATGTCTTGTGGCACATCTAAAAAGACAAAGTGACCATCGCCAAGTGCTGCTTCCACATTTTCGTTTTTGCGATTGAGCATTTTTTCAATTTTAAAGACGATGTTACCTTGTGGTGTCATCATTTCCACTTCATCTCCAAGCAAGAATTTATTTTTTACTGCCACTTCAGCCATGCCTTGTTCATTACGTTTACCGGTAAATTCACCGACAAATTGTTGTCGTTCAGAGATAGAGTAGCCGTACTCGTAATTTTGGTATTCATCGTGCGTATGGCGACGTAAGAATCCTTCGGTATAACCACGGTGTGCAAGGGATTCCAACGTATCCATTAAGCTTTCATCAAATGGTTTTCCCGCTGCCGCATCATCAATGGCTTTGCGGTAAACTTGTGCGGTTCTTGCACAGTAATAGAAGGATTTAGTACGACCTTCAATTTTTAAAGAATGCACACCAAGTGCGGTCAATTTTTCCACGTGTTGTACTGCACGCAGATCTTTTGAGTTCATAAAGTAGGTACCGTGCTCATCTTCAAACGCCGTCATTTGCTCATCGGGCTTTTGTGATTCGGTATAAAGGAAGACTTTATCCGTTACCGCACCTTCACCCAAGGTTGGCGCCACATTTTTCACTTCGATTTGTTGAGCGGGATCGATTTTCGGCACGATGTTGCCTACATCATCTGTGGTGCCTTCTTCCATTTTGTATTCCCAACGGCAAGCATTAGTGCAAGTACCTTGGTTTGGGTCGCGTTTGTTGATATAGCCAGAAAGCAAGCAGCGGCCAGAATACGCCATACATAACGCACCGTGTACGAAGATTTCGAGTTCGATATCAGGCACGTGTTGGCGAATTTCAGCGATCTCTTCAATGGATAATTCGCGCGATAAAATCACACGGGTTAATCCCATTTGTTTCCAGAATTTGACGGTCGCCCAGTTTACCGCATTCGCTTGTACAGAAAGATGAATATCAATATCTGGGAAGTTTTCACGCACCAACATGATTAAGCCTGGGTCAGACATAATTAAGGCATCTGGGCCCATGTCGATGACAGGTTGTAAATCTTTGATAAAGGTTTTGAGTTTGGAGTTATGCGGAGCAATGTTTACGACCACATAGAATTTTTTGCCAAGTGCATGGGCTTCATCGATCCCGATTTTTAAATTGGCATGATTAAATTCATTGTTGCGTACACGTAAGCTGTAACGTGGTTGGCCTGCATAAACGGCATCGGCGCCATACGCGAAGGCGTAGCGCATATTTTTAAGGGAGCCCGCAGGGGAAAGTAATTCAGGTTTAAATGGGGTTGTCATAATGTTCTCTTGTCTGATTTCAGGTCAGTAGCTTGCTTTTGGCAAGCCGTATTAAAGGCCTGTATTTTAGGCGGATTTAGGGATTTGTAAAGTAAAAGTGCGGTTGGTTTTTCGATTGTTTTTTTAGGCTAGAAATAAAAAAGGCGAACCATTCGTTCGCCTTATTAAGATTGTATTTAATTAAATCGCCCAGCCGCCAGCATAGAATGCGACAAGGACAATGGCGATGATAATTGTACCGATGTTGAGTTTTTTCACATCGCCACTTACGATGCGACCAATCACTAATGCCGCAAAGCCAAGCATGATACCGGTTACGATGTTTGCGGTGAGCACGATGAATACCGCGCAAACTAAGCCGCTCATTGCGCCCACGAAATCCTCGAAGTCTAATTTGCTTACATTGCTTAGCATTAATAAGCCCACATACATTAACGCCGGTGCAGTTGCGTAACCTGGCACTAAGAATGCAAGTGGTTGGAAGAATAACATTAATAAGAATAATACGCCGACGACGATAGCGGTGATACCGGTTTTACCGCCCGCAGCTGTACCTGCTGCAGATTCGATATAAACGGCTGCCGGAGCAGTACCGAATAAACCTGAGAATAAGCTACTTACGGAGTCAGAGGTTAAGGCTTTACCACCGTTGATGATTTGTCCGTCTTTGTCTAATAAGTCAGCTTGTCCTGCCACAGCACGAATAGTACCTGTTGCATCAAATACCGCCGTCATCACTAAAGCAAAGACAATCGGTAAAATGGCAGGTTGTAATGCACCTTGGAGATCTAATTGTAAGAAAAGTGAGTTTTCACCAAAGGTTGGCATTTTGAAGATTTGGCCATTGAATGTTACGTTTGGATCGAAGATTAAACCGACGATAGTAATCGCGATGATGACCCATAAAATCCCGCCTTTCACTTTCATTTTTTCTAAGCCGATAATGAATGCAAGACCGATTAAAGACATCATTACTGGGAATGAGGTGAAGTCGCCTAATTTAACTGGTAAACCCGCTTGGTTACCGACCACTAAGCCTACGCCATTTGCGGCGATTAAGAGTAAGAATAAGCCGATCCCGATCCCCGCACCGTGCGCAATACTTGATGGTAGGTTACGTAAGATCCATGAACGAATACCTGTTGCAGAAATTAAGGTGAACACCAAACCCATAAGGAATACCGCACCTAATGCCACAGGAATAGAAACATGTTGACCAATCACTAAGCTAAATGCAGTGAAGGCAGTTAATGAAATGGCACAGCCGATCGCCATTGGCGCATTTGCCCAAAAGCCGATTAAAATCGATCCAAGACCCGCCACTAAACAGGTTGCAATAAACACTGATTCTGCCGGAAAGCCTGCGTCACCAAGCATTTTAGGCACAACAATCACGGAATACACCATGGCTAAGAAGGTGGTTAAACCCGCGATGATTTCTTGACGAACCGTTGAACCGCGTTTGCTGAGTTCAAAGGTTTTTTCTAAACTTGACATAAAGTCCCCTAGGTTAATAATCAAAAAGATGTGCTATTTTATAGTAAATCATTTAAAAGTAAACGTTTGCGTAATTGTTTTATAGAAGTTGGATGGAAAAGTGCGGTCGCTTTCGAGGATGTTTTTCCCATATTTTTTTATCGACTAAAAACTGCTATACTCTGAAAGTTTTTAACGTAATCAAAAAAGGAAAAACAATGGCTGATTTTAATCAAATTTTAACGCCAGGCGATGTAGATGCCAGTATTATCAATGTGGTAAATGAAATTCCAGAAGGTAGCTGCCACAAAATCGAATGGAATCGTAAAGTTGCCGCGTTCCAGTTAGACCGTGTTGAGCCAGCGATCTTCGCAAAACCAACTAACTATGGTTTCATTCCACAAACTTTAGACGAAGATGGCGATGAGTTAGACGTTTTATTATTAACTCGCCAACCACTTGCAACAGGTGTATTCCTAGAAGCAAAAGTAATTGGTGTGATGAAATTTGTTGATGACGGCGAAGTGGACGATAAAATCGTTTGTGTGCCAGCAGATGATCGCGATACCGGCAATGCATACAACAGCCTTGCAGATGTGCCAGCGCAATTAATCAAACAAATTGAATTCCACTTCAACAACTACAAAGCATTAAAAAAACCAGGTTCAACGAAAGTGACTCACTGGGGCGATGTAGAAGAAGCGAAAGAAGTGATTCGTGAATCAATCAAACGTTGGAATGAACGTTAATTCTTCATGTTAATGAATTTAAAAGGCATCAACTTGATGCCTTTTGTTTTTATAGATGAATAAAAGCTCAATTAAAATGAGCTACGCCCCTATAAGCAGCATGTATTTAACCGTACTCGTAATGAGTCTAGAAGAGGAAGTAAGTAATGAAAAGGCTAATGCTAGATATTCTATTTTCTATTTTTATTGGAGCTTCTTTTTCATTATTATCGTTAATAGTTGGTAGGTTGCTTTATAATATTGATAATTCAATATCTATTTTTGAGCTAGAGTTGATTGATTTTGGTATAAAGAACCTCTCATTTTTAATCAAAATGACATTGTTTGTATCAAGTATTTATTTTATTGTTCTTCTCTGTATTAGAAGGAGTTTCAAGTAACGAGATAATGTGTAAAATATCTACTGCAATGCTAAGGTAAAGCCGGTATTCTCATTATTAAGAATTGCTACAATTTATATGATTATTTAAATAGATGACAAATTAAAAGGAGAAAAAATGAGGTATATTATTCTAACGTTCTTGTCTTTTCTTGCTGCCTTTATTTTATTTTTTTTTGTCATTAGTTTATATAAATCTAGATGTTGGAATTGATAATATTCAATATGGCAGACTTTTATATAAGTCTCTTGAAGCATCGATTAAATTACACATAATTATTTTACCTATGCACTTTTGGCTCTCTAGAATACAAAAAGGTAAAAGTAAAGCAAGATAGTAACTGTATAATATAAGATAATAAAAACTAGTTATGTCTATTTTAAAATTTAAATAGTATGCAAGTTAAACCATCAAAGTATAAAGTGCGGTCAATTTTCAAAGAGTTTTAAAGCTTCTCAAAAACTGACCGCACTTTTGTCTTATTGAATATCGTTAAAATGAGAAACGTAGTTCTGCATTAACATTATTCGCTTTCGTATCGTGGTTGTAAGCACCTTGATAGCCGACTTTCACACTCAATACTGGTGTAAATTGAGCTTGTAATGCAACACCTGTCGTGACGACATTTTTCAATTCTTTACCATAAAGATTTGCTACACCTTGGTTATTGATAACCAAGCTGCCTTCAGCGGCTTTATCCTTATGGAAACGATGATAAGCCACATCACCTAATAGATTTAATTTAATGCCACCGATTGCAAATGGAATGGATGGACGTAAACCTGCAGAGGTGACGATTAAATCACGATTGTTGTCTTTTAACTGCACTTCGCCTTTTGTCACACCTTTGTTTTTGATGTGCATATAGCTTACGCCGGCATAAGGTTCAATCGCAAAATGTTCGCCTTTTAAGCCAGTGTAGGCAAGTTCAGCAAAGACATTTTGTGTTTGGCTATGGGTTTTCACACCTTGTACAAATTCAGCACGTTGTTCGTGTTTACCCCAGCTTTGAATAAAGCCAATTTTCGGCGTTAACACGTTGAAACGATGTTCAGCTGTTAAGCCTAAATGTACGGCACGATCTTTCGAAGTGCGGTCAATTTTGTGGCTGTTTTGTGTTGAACCAACAAATACACCTAAATGTTTGTTTGTATCAATGGTTGCATCAATACCCACAAGTTGATTGTACGCATGACTGCTTAAACTATCCGTGCTGAAGTGGGTGAAGGTGCCACTTGTCCAAATTTGTGTGCCGGTATTAAGTTGTGCTCTTACTGCACCCGGTTGGGCAAGTTGCTGACGAAGCAATAAGCCATTTAACACATTGTGTTGTTCAGCCGCGAGATCTTCATCATAGCTTAAACGAGCAAAGGCTTGGCGAGCATTCTCTTTTGTTCCCCAGATGAGGTTTTGATATGCCGCACTGCTTGTTGATGCATCTAAGGCATTGGCGATAGCCACTTCATTTTCAGTGGTTGCTGCAGATGAAAGGGCTTTTTTCTGAACGATTACTTTCAACGTATTCGCATTACTTTCATTTTTAACGGCAAAGAAATCATAAGTACGAGGTGTTTCAACTACCGCATTTTCAGCTCCCACAAATGAGCCAGTTCCTTGCACAGATACCGCTTTTTGTGGATCTTTTTGTAATTGAGGCAGAATTTCTTCGTCAAATTTATTTGGCACTAAAACAGAACCCTCTGCAAAGGTGGCATTGACGTTAGCAATACCATTATTCAGTAAGAAACGACCACCTTTTTCCACTGTCGCAGTGACCGTTTTCGCGGTGCTGGTTAAGGTTTCGGTAACAAATCCATGCTCACTTGGTTTAGTGACTTCCGCTTTCGGTAACACTTCCAATGTTGCACCTTGTTTTATGATGACTTGTTGTGCTGAACCAAGAGATTGATTTAACCCTGAAAGCTGACCTTCATTCACAGTAATTTCACCAGTGAAGCTGTTATTACCGGTGAGGGTTAAGGTGCCAGAACCATTTTTAGTTAATGCACCGACATAACCTTGTGCGGCACGTTCATTGCGCGCAGCTTCACGCGCTAAACCTACTTGATATTCTGCTTTTTCTTCAGCTGTCGCGCCTGCACGATTTTGCATTAACGCTTGTAATTCTGCTTTGCGCGTTGTCCAAGTTGCAGCTTCAGCTTGATCTTCGACTTGACGTGCTTTGATGGCTTTATCGCTAATATCATTTGACCAAACATCATTTTGATTGAGGTTGATTTTCATGTTTCCTAAGAATTGACCTGGGCCAAACATGGCTTTGCCAAGATCTAAAATTCCCCAACCCCAAACGTTACTTGGTACACCTTGTTCAGTTTCCCAACGTTCTAATGGTTTACCTTCAAGCCCTTTGCGAAGTGTGGTTTGTCTTGCTGTAGTGAGCATAACATCGCGTGCTTGATCAGTTGTCATGTATGGATAGCGAGAAAATATAACACCTAATGCACCACTTACGTGAGGCGCAGCCATTGAAGTACCACCAGCTGATTTGTAAATAGGGTCACCATAAGTATTGTTGTCTTGTAATTGAATGTAGGAGGAATAGATGTTGGCGGATGGCGCTGCAATCGTCCACCATTTTGAATGGCCGGCGAGGTTAAATTCTTGAATATCTGCACCTGCTTTTTCATCACTCACATCGTCATTTGAGTCATTCGGATAGCCTTCACCACCGACTTGCCCCGTGACGTTTACCCAGTATTTTTCTGCATCAGGTCTGAAATAAGGCAACATCGCACGCGTAAAGGATTCCGCCATCATACTACGGTTACCCGCTGTAAAGACTTGAATCACTTGTTTATTTTTTGCCACTTCATAAGCCGCATCAACAAAGTTTTTCTCACCACTGGTGACAAATTGATAATAAGCTTTTTCAGCCTCGCCTAAGTTACTTAAATAAATATGTGCCGCAGGACTAGATATTGGCTCAGGTGCTTTTGGTACATCATAATATTGCACGCCATATTCAGGCACATCACGCCAATCATATTTTGGTTTATAGCCTAAGGCACCGGCAAAGGATGAATTGACACGACGGTTTGAACCCCAACTGTTATTAATTACTTTGGCACCGGCATCTGCTAGTGCAGAGTAGCCTTGTAAGAAGAAATCATAGTCTTGGTTTGGACCATAGGTCATGTTGTCGTTACCACCAGTATTGGCAGAATAGAGGTTAGCGCCGAAAGCCACACCGTGCATTTCATTGCCGTCACGGCTTGCCGCCATTGTCCCGCCAACGTGCGTACCGTGTGCATCATTGGTATATTTATGCCATGCACCGTCAATATTGAAGGCTTCACCTTTAGTGAAGATGCCATTATCTGTTTTATCAAAATTGCGTTTGCCGTTTTTTACGGGTTCATTTTTATTAATTGGACCATTTCCCACCGATGCATCGGGATAACGCATGCCATCTTTACTATAAGTCCCTTCTGTTTTTACAACGTGGATTCGACCGTCTTGAAATTCAGGGTGGTTTAATAGTACGCCAGAATCCATCACGCCGATCTTCACGCCAGAACCATTAAAACCAAGGGCATAAGCCGTGGAGGCATTCATTGAGGTTAAGCCCCAGTCTTTGAGGTATTCAGCGCTTTCCCAACTTTTGGTATTACCGGCTTGGCCTTGTTCAGAATAAGCAGCTGCATTGGCGGCATACCAACCAACAAGTAGTGCGAGTGCGGTTTTTTGAAGTGTTTGAGGTTTCATATTGTCTTCCTTTATCTTTTTGATTTTAGGAGACTATTATTCGCCTCATCGCGAAGCGCTTCAATGACTCAAATCAAAATTCCAGAGAAAAATGTTTATTCTGTGACAACGATCACACCAAAGTGCGGTCAAAAGAGGGGATAAATTTATGTATCGTAGAAATCAATGTTATAATTTACGAACAAAAATAATTAAGGAGTAACTCATGGCTATTTTAGTAACGGGTGGCGCAGGCTATATCGGTTCACACACTGTAGTGGAATTATTAAATGCAAATAAAGAAGTGGTGGTATTGGATAATTTATGCAATTCATCCCCAAAATCTTTAGAACGAGTCAAAGAAATCACGGGCAAAGACGTGAAATTTTATGAGGGCGATATTTTAGATCGTGCTTTATTACAAAAAATCTTTGCTGAAAACAGTATTCAATCGGTAATCCATTTTGCGGGTTTAAAAGCCGTGGGTGAAAGTGTTCAGAAACCCGCTGAATACTACATGAATAACGTCGCAGGCACGATTGTTCTCATTCAAGAAATGAAAAAAGCAGGTGTGTGGAACTTTGTATTTAGTTCATCTGCAACGGTTTATGGCGATCCAGAAATCATTCCAATTACAGAAGATTGCAAAGTGGGCGGTACAACCAACCCTTACGGTACCTCTAAATACATGGTGGAACAAATTCTGACCGATGTTGCGAAAGCTGAACCGCAATTTAGCATGACGATTTTACGTTATTTCAACCCAGTGGGCGCACACGCAAGTGGCTTGATTGGTGAAGATCCAAATGGTATTCCAAATAACCTATTACCTTACATCAGCCAAGTTGCGATCGGTAAATTACCGCAACTTTCGGTGTTTGGTAGCGATTATGATACTCATGATGGCACAGGTGTACGTGATTATATTCACGTGGTGGATTTAGCGATTGGTCACTTAAAAGCATTAAATCGCCATGAAAATGACGCAGGTTTACACATTTATAACTTAGGTACAGGTACCGGTTATTCTGTGCTGGATATGGTGAAAGCGTTTGAACAAGCGAACAATATCAAAATTCCATATCGTCTTGTTGCACGTCGTCCAGGTGATATTGCAACCTGCTATTCCGATCCAAGTCTCGCCGCGAAAGAGTTAAATTGGACAGCTGAACGTGGTCTTGAGCAAATGATGAAAGATACTTGGAATTGGCAAAAAAATAATCCGAAAGGATATAGAGATTAATCTCACTCTTGTTGGGCGGAGCATCATTCCGCCCTTAATATTTTAATCAGATAAAACACGCTCAAAAATAACCGCACTTTATGTCAGAACAATCCCTTTCTAGTCAAATATTTACCCGAAAAATGCTGATCTGTGTCTTCACTGGATTTAGTTCGGGCTTACCACTTTTCGTGTTATTGCAAATGTTGCCAGTGTGGCTGACAGATAAGAAACTTTCCGTTGAATTAATCGGTGCATTGACAGGGGTGATGGTGCCATATGGTTTGAAGTTTTTATGGGCACCGTTATTAGACCGCTATTTCCCGCATTTTTTAGGGCGTCGTCGTAGTTGGTTATTAATTTCTCAAGTGGTTTTGCTGATTTCCCTTTATGCGATTAGTCAGTTTGATCCCGTGGCTGAGTTAAGTACGGTAGCTAAAATTGCCACATTTATTGCCTTTTTCTCTGCGACACAAGATATTGTACTCGATGCTTATCGTCGTGAAATTTTAACGGATAATGAATTAGGATTGGGGAATACCATCCACATTAATGCTTATCGCGTTGCAGGCTTAATTCCAGGGGGGCTCTCGCTTTATTTAGCGACGATTTATCCATGGGAAACCGTCTTTTTATTGACCGCACTTTGTATGTTAGCGAGCATATTTATGACGCTCTTTTTAGCGAAAGAACCGCAGATTGCACAGGTCGATCGTGAGCAACCTTTCTATATGGTGTTTTGGATACCTTTGAAAGAGTTCTTCCAACGCAAAGGTGTCGCCCAAGCCATCGGTTTTTTACTCTTTTTGTTCTTGTATAAATTTGGTGATTCATTTGCCACTACGTTACAAACGAAATTCGTCTATGACATGGGCTTTGAAAAAGAGCATATTGCGTTGGTGGTAAAAAGCACTTCACTTTGGGCGAGTATCTCTGCCGGTCTCGTGGGGGGCGTGATTATGTTACGCCTAGGCATTAACCGCGCATTATGGGTATTTGGTTTTATCCAATGGATTACTATTGGTGGATTTATTTGGTTAGCTGCATTTGGGCATTTTGACCAAATCGGTGCAGCTGAACTTTGGAAATTAGGTTTCGTGATTGCGGGTGAATATATCGGTGTCGGTCTGGGCACTGCTGCCTTTGTTGCTTTTATGGCTCGTGAAACCAATCCGCTTTATACTGCCACTCAGTTAGCCTTATTTACCAGTCTTTCTGCTTTACCGAGTAAAGGGCTTGGTATGTTATCGGGTTACTTAGTCAAAGCAGTAGGTTACTATCATTTTTTCTGGATTTGTTTATTCCTCGCTATCCCAGGAATGATTTGTTTATTCTGGGTGGCACCATGGAATGAAAAAGGAAATGAAAAAGCTTAAAATAAAATAAAGTGCGGTCAAAATTAACAGCAAAATCATTTGACCAAACAAGGCTTTAACGGTATTTTAAACAAGTCTATTATTTATTGGAGATTCGTATGAAAATTATTCTTTTAGGTGCACCTGGTGCAGGAAAAGGCACACAAGCACAATTTATTATGAACAAGTTTGGCATCCCACAAATTTCAACAGGGGATATGTTCCGTGCAGCGATTAAAGCGGGTACAGAATTAGGTAAACAAGCAAAAGCATTAATGGATGAAGGGAAATTAGTGCCAGATGAATTAACCGTGGCATTAGTAAAAGATCGTATTTCTCAACCAGATTGTGCAAATGGTTTCTTATTAGATGGTTTCCCACGTACGATTCCACAAGCGGATGCATTAAAAGATTCTGGCGTAAAAATTGATTACGTTTTAGAGTTTGATGTACCGGATGAAGTGATCGTTGAACGTATGAGTGGTCGTCGCGTACACCAAGCATCTGGCCGTTCTTATCACATCGTTTACAACCCACCAAAAGTGGAAGGTAAGGATGATGTAACGGGTGAAGATTTAATTATCCGTGCCGATGATAAACCAGAAACGGTGTTAGATCGTTTAGCGGTTTACCACAAACAAACCAGCCCATTAATTGATTATTACCAAGCTGAAGCAAAAGCAGGTAATACGCAATATTTCCGTTTAGATGGTACTCAAAAAGTGGAAGAAGTAAGCCAAGAGTTAGATAAAATCTTAGGTTAAAATAGACTGGAAACTGACCGCACTTTAAAGAGAAAAGTGCGGTTAATTTTTCAAAAGGATTTTGAGATCGTAAATTGAGATCGTATTTGGGGACATTATGAGCAAGAAAAGAACAATAGCATTGACGATTTCGGCTATCGCAGTGGCACTTGGGATTGGCGCACAATTTTACACCAATCATAAAATCGATCAGGTGTTAAAAAATTTCCCTTATTCTTTGGATAACCAAGCAACATTAAATGTGACGCAAACCGCGAAAAACTTTTTTATTCGTGAGTTGATCTTTAGTGTAAAAGATAGCGATGCGAAAAGCACAAATGTGATTTCAACTAAGCTCACCGCACTGCCTTTCTTCATTACAGCGGAGTCTCAGTTATCTGATCAATTAGTTCGTCAATTAAATAAAACATTAAATATCACGATTGATAAAAACACGATTAATAGTAAATTTTCGCCGGTAGGGGATTATTTACAGTCTGATATTTTGACGGAATTCCGTGATTTTGCGAATAAGTCCCAAAACCTTTCTATCGGTCTTCATTTCTTAAAAAATAAAGAAGTTGAACTAAAAACAGCTCTAAGCGGTTTTAATTACGATAAAGACACTAAATTGGAACAAATTGAAGGTGAAGCTCGCCTCATGCCAGTCGGTGCAAATCAATACGACCTATCAAGTATTGACTTAACCGCGAAAAATGCTGAAGTCGCATTGTTAAATGGTGAAAATACCCATGTTTATTTTAAAAATGCCACTTATCATTTTGACGTAAAATCAGGTGAGGCAGATAAGCGTGATTTGAGCACGAAATTCAGTAGTGATATTTTACGCATTGCGAATAAAACCCGTACGACAGAAGAAAGCCAAGCAACAGCGGGTGGTTTAAATTTATTGATTAAACAAAATGGCGTGCCAAGTGCGGTCAATTTTCATCATGAATTTAAAAAATTAAGTGATGGCTCACTAGACATTAAAGACGGCGTCAATTTGTTAACGAAAATTTTTACACAAAACGATCGTTTTGATGGTTCGTTATCCGTGCTTTCTGTCAATGTGCCTAAAAATAATCAACCTTACTTTAACTTACAAAATGCCGGTCTTGAACTTAAGTTGGGGAATACGGATTTAACCAAGGCTAATGTAGATTTTAAACTGAATGTTGATAGTGTGAAGCAAACCCCTGCCGATGAAGCGCGTAAATGGGAAGCTAAAGGCGGTAAAGTTAATATTCAGTTAGATGATTACAACGTGGCAAACGAATTGGCGTTTGTACCGTTTTTATTAGATGCTTTTGCTGAGAAAGAGGCACCGTCAAAAGACAATAAAGACTTCTTGAATGCCAAAGATAAATGGGTGAGAGAATTTAGTGGCAAAACCAATATTGAGGCCGCCTTAAAATCATTTAATATGGCTGATTTAGTGCTTGATGACGTATCAGCCAGTGATAAGACGGAAACACTAGACAATGATCAATATAATGAACATATCACATTGTCAGCGAATAAAGCCAGTTACCCAAGTGCAGGCTTCCAATTTGAAAAATTAGCGATTGATGCACCATTTAAAATTAATCATAGCAAAGCGCATTTATCAGCAAGATTTTGCTCAGCACCGTTTTATGTGGCCTTATGCAGCACGCATTTAACGTCAGCCACATTTGATAAATACATCAAAAACTCCTGGAAAGAGCTTGATTTAATCGTTGATAATGCAACGTTAAATTTAAATCTAAATACTTATCCAGAGACCAATGCTTATCCAGTTAAATTGGAAGTAAGTGGTATTGTGCCCCAAGTGCCCGAAGATGATTCATCAGACATGATTCCTGATAATATTGAAGGCACATTCAATCTAACATTAAGTAAAATGTTGTTTGATGAGCAAAATGAAAAAGCCTTAGCCATTAAGGAAAATTCATACTTTTGGCAATATTTAAGTAGCTTTGTGAAATATGATGGAAAACTTCACCGAGAATTTGTGGAAGAAGGTGATAATTACGTTTCTAGAGTGGAAAAAACAGAAAATGGCTACTTAATTAATGGTCGAACCCTTGAAGATCTTCGTCAGGAAAGCATGATAGAAACTGACGAGGGGGAGGAAGAAAAGCCGGCAGCGACTGACTAGCTGTAAAAGATAATATAAAAACGACCGCACTTGTGATTCAAAGTGCGGTCATTTTTTTAGCTGTTTTTGATTACTTCACTAATCCACCACTTGCTTGTAAATCAGCATGATAGGAAGAGCGAACAAATGGACCACAGGCCGCGTGTTCAAAGCCCATCGCGTTGGCTTTTTCACGGAACTCATCAAATTCGGCTGGTGGCACATAGCGCGCAACCGGTAAGTGATGGCGACTAGGTTGAAGATATTGACCCAGTGTAAGCATGGTGACGCCATTTGCGCGTAAGTCTTCCATGACTTGAAGAATTTCTTCATTAGTTTCACCTAATCCCACCATTAAACCTGATTTAGTTGGAATGTTTGGGAACATATCTTTGAAATCATGAAGTAATTTTAAAGACCATTGATAATCGGCACCTGGACGAATTTCTTTATATAAACGTGGCACATTTTCCAAGTTGTGGTTGAACACATCCGGTGGATTGTCTTTTAATTTTTCTAAGGCTTGGGTAATACGTCCACGGAAATCAGGAACCAAAATCTCAATTTTAATGCCAGGGTTTAATGCACGCACTTCTTTTACACATTCAGCAAAATGACCTGCACCACGATCAGGCAAATCATCACGGTCTACAGAGGTAATCACCACATATTTCAACTTCATATCTTGGATAGTTTCAGCTAATTTACGTGGTTCATCTGGATCGGGCGGTAATGGTTTACCATGTGCAACATCACAGAAAGGGCAACGACGAGTACAAATCGCCCCTAAAATCATAAAAGTTGCCGTGCCGTGGTTAAAGCACTCGTGTAAATTTGGACAAGACGCTTCTTCGCAGACAGAATGTAGGCCATGACGACGCATCCCGTTTTTGATAGTTTCGATCTTTAATGAACTAGACGGCAATTTGATTTTCATCCATTCCGGCTTTTTCAATAATTCTTGATTAGGATCGATGTTTTTAACAGGGATGATTGATGTTTTGGCTGCATCACGGTATTTCACACCGCGTTCCATTTTAAAAGGCGTTGACATTTTTCTTTCCTAAAGAAAATGCCTGATTCAGGCATTTTTAAATATTTTATAAAAGTGAATGTTATAAATTTGTAACATTATAGCCCAAAAGTTCGGCAAAGTGTTTAATTAATTTTGGGGAAACTTTGTCAAGTGTCGCTTCTTCTTTACCAATAAAGTCAGCAAGTTGACACATTTCAAGCCCGGCATAGCCACAAGGATTAATGTAATGGAAAGGATTGAGATCCATATTGATATTAAACGCGAGCCCATGGAAAGAGCAGCCTTTTCGAATGCGTAAACCTAATGAACAGATTTTTTTGCCATCAATATACACACCAGGTGCATCAGGTTCGGGATAACCTTCAATGCCGTAGTCTGCAAGGGTTTTCACAACAGATTGTTCAAGTGCGGTCACTAATTGGCGAACATTTAAATGTTCATGGCGCTTGATATCAATGAGCACATACATAACCTGCTGACCAGGACCATGATAGGTAATTTGGCCTCCACGATCCGATTGTACAACAGGAATATCACTGCGTTGTAATAAGTGTTCTGGTTTGCCAGCTTGGCCTTGTGTGAAAACAGGATGATGCTCAACTAGCCAAATTTCATCGGTGGTTTCTGCATTTCGATTATCGGTGAATTCCTGCATTTTATGCCAGATTTCCTGATAATCTTGTAATCCTAATTGACGGACAATTAAATCAGTATTGCTCATCTTAGAGAACCATTTTGACGCCTTCAACTTTTGCAAGTTCTTTATAGAGTGTCTCTACTTGCTCAAAATTTTGCGCGACGATATCAATCGAAACTGAATTATAAGTGCCTTTACTACTGCGTTTTTCCTTTGGAATATAATCACCCGGTAAATATTTTTGTATCACTGCTACGATGTCTTGCGCTAAACCTTCACGGTTAACACCTGCGACTTTAAATGTCATTGCAGCAGGGAATTCCATTACTTCTTTTAGTTTTTCATAATCGTTTTCGGTTGCCATGTTGTTTCCTTAATTTAAGAATAAGGTGCGTGAATCAGCTAAATTCACACACCTTACGAATTTATTGATGTGATATAAATGGGGAAGTGCGGTTAATTTTCAAGGTGTTTAGTCAAATAATCCTTTAACTGTTAACACTAACCAGTCCCAACCTTTACCTAAGAAGCCGCCTTCTTGTACATCTTCTAATGCTTGAAGATTCAGGGTGGCGACATCTTTACCATCTAATTGATAAACAATTTTACCCACCACTTGACCTTTTGCTAAAGGTGCTTGTAAGTATTTGTTATCTAATTCATAACGTGCTTTTAAGTCAGCTTGTTTACCTTTGGGCACGGTAATAAAACCATCTTGCAATACACCAACTTTTACCTCACCTTTATCACCGTAGTAAACCGATTGTTTTGAAATTTCTTCATTGGCTTTGTAGGTTTTTAAGGTTTCAAAGTTAGCAAACCCCCATTGTAAGAGTTTTTTACTTTCGACTTCACGGCCTTTATAAGTTGGTACACCCATGACAACAGAAATCAAACGCATATTGTTTGGACTTGTGGCTGATGCGACAAGGTTATAACCAGCTTGGCTTGTGTGACCGGTTTTCATACCATCAACATTAATGGTTTTATCCCATAATAAGCCATTACGGTTAGGTTGTTTGATTTTGTTGAACGTAAAGTCTTTTTCTGCGTAGATTTTATATTCTTCCGGTAAATCACGAATAATATGCGCACCAATAATCGCCATATCACGTGCAGTTGAATATTGGTTTGGATCGTCTAAACCATGTGGTGTGGTGAAGTTAGTATTTTTTAAGCCAAATTGTTGAACGTATTTATTCATGGTATCAACGAAGTTGGCCACGGTACCCGAAATATGTTCAGCTACAGCAACACAGGCATCATTACCAGAAACAATGATAATCCCTTTGTTTAAATCACCCACTGACACTTGTTGATTTAAATTTAAGAACATTTTTGACGAATCAGGGAAATTTCTACCCCAAGCGCTTTCGCTAATTGTCACCATATCTTCATTATGGATTTTACCTTGTTTTAATGCTGCACCAACCACATAGCTAGTCATCATTTTTGTTAATGAAGCAGGATATTGGCGTTGGTCTGGGTTAAGTGATGCAAGTACCGCACCAGAATTGTAATCCATTAAAATATAAGTTTGCGCATTCACTTCCGGTACTGCGATACCGTATTGAATGTCTTCAGCCGCAGCAAATGTTGAGGCTGCCATTAATCCCGAGAATAGTACAATTTTTTTCAATTTTGCAGATTGTTTTAACATAGCATTTCCTTTAATAGCTTATTAGTTTTTATAAGTATAAACGATTACGGGTTGCCCATTGATCGTTTTTTGTAGTTTTGTTTTTAATTGATTCATATCCGCTTGATCCGCGATTGGTCCAAAATGAATTTCGTAGTTTCGCCCATTTTGGTTAATTTCGGTTTTTATGTCGTCTAACGCGAGCTTTGTGATGATGCTTTCTGCTTGATTTTTTGACGACAGAGCGAGTAGTTTTAGCTTGAAGACAGTTTTTGCATCGTTTGTGCTGTCTAAGTTTTGATTTTTTTTTTCGTTATTTTTATTGATAACTAAACGATCACTGGCTTCTTGCGTTTTAGCATGCTTGGCGAGTATTTTTGCCCCCGCACCTGAAATTTGACCTTTGTGATCCACATGTAAAGCTTCAATTCTTACTTGCCCTGTACCACGAGCAATAAGGCCTAATTCTTTCGCTGCAGAATGGGATAAGTCAATGATACGTTTCTCACTGAATGGACCGCGATCATTAATTCGCACAATCACTTTGCGATTATTATGCAAGTTTGTGACAACAGCATAAGAGTTTAAAGGCAACGTTTTATGGGCAGCAGTGAAAAGAGCCGAATTATAGCGTTCACCATTAGCTGTTTTACGACCATTAAATTTATGGTGGTAATAGCTTGCTGTCCCTTCTTTTGAATAGGATTTGGCTTCATCACCTTGTGTGGTGTATGTTTTACCATTCACTTCATAGCTTTGTGGCGCTTGAACGGTCGTAGTAATCGACAGCGAATCCCCTTGAATACCATACATTTTTTGCGTATCAGCAAAAGCAGAGAAACTTGAGCTGCTTATCAAGGTGAAAAGTGCGGTCGTTTTTAAGATGTTTTTTAATGTCATACTTATTACTTTCAAGATTATCGGTGCTCTTCATAAGAAAGCCAAAAGGGAAATTAGTTCCCTTTCATAAAGCGAGGTTTGTGAGTATGAATGGACATCACTAAACCAAAGCTTGCCATGATGGCGACATATGAGGTACCGCCGTAGCTAAAGAGTGGTAAAGGCACCCCTACAACAGGCAAAATGCCACTCACCATACCAATATTCACGAAGACATAAACGAAGAATATCAGTGTGGTTGCACCAGCAAGAATACGCCCAAAAGAGGTTTCTGCATTTACCGCAATTATTAAGCCACGGATAATAATAAACAAATAAATTGCCATCAGAATAAGAAAACCGACCATTCCATGTTCTTCACTCATCACGGCAAAAATAAAATCAGTGTGTGGTTCAGGCAAAAATTCTAATTGGGATTGTGTCCCTTGCATCCATCCTTTGCCAGATATACCGCCTGAACCGATGGCAATTTTGGATTGCAAAATATGGTAACCCGCCCCAAGTGGATCTTTCTCGGGGTCAAGTAAGGTTAATACACGCATGCGTTGGTAGTCATGCATTAAATACATCCACATGATAGGAATAAATGCCGCTAAGCCAACTACAGCAGCAAGAATAAGCCACCAACTCATCCCTGCTAAGAATACCACGAATAAGCCCGATGCACTAACCAGAATTGATGTACCTAAGTCAGGTTGAATAGCCACAAGTAAAGTTGGCACAATAATCATGGCGATAGCAATAAAGGTTTCACTCATTTTCGGTGGTAGCGGACGGTTACCTAAATATACCGCAACCATTAATGGTACCGCGAGTTTGACAATTTCAGAAGGCTGAAAGCGAATAAATCCAAGATCTAACCAACGTTGCGCCCCTTTACTGGTTGTACCGATAGCATCAACCAAAATCAGCATGATAAAACCCACCAAATATAAGTAAGGGGCGAGTCGCTGATAAAATTTAGGAGGAAGTTGCGCCATAATCATCATCACAGCAAAACCTAATATGACCTGAATAATACGATTTTGGAACATGACTTCACTGGCGCCTGATGCACTATAAAGTACAAGCATGCCATAAGCTGTAATAGCGGCTAATCCAATAAATAATAAAAAATCAATATGTAAGCGTTGCCATAATCGCAAGCATAAAGGCACTTTTTCTTCCATTATTCATTCTCACTTGGTTGAGATTCTAGTGCTGGCGCATCTAAATCAGTTTGGTCCGTCTTTTTCTCTTTTTCAGCATTTTCTTGACGTTCAATTTGTGGCAAGCGTTTATTCAAGTAGAAATCCATAATTTGCCGTGCAATTGGTGCCGCATTACTTGAGCCACCTCCCGCATTTTCTAAAATAATGGTGACAACTAATTTCGGATCTTCATAAGGCGCATAAGCCGTGAACCAAGCATGGTCATGGAGTTCTTTTTTCAATCCCGCTGCATTATATTTTTGGTTTTCTTTTAAGCTGAATACCTGTGCGGTACCCGATTTTCCTGCTACATGGTAATTTGTGCCGATAAAGGCTTTTCGTCCTGTCCCTGCACCTGAGTTTACCACATTGAACATCCCGCGCTTAGCCGCATCCCAATAAGCTTGTTTCGGCTCGGTAATATCTTCATATAAAAGTGGGTCTTGATACGGCTCAATGGTGGCACCTTCAACGGATTTCATTAAATGTGGCGTATGAATTTTACCGTTATTGACCACAATAGAGGTCGCTTTTGCCACTTGTAATGGTGTCGCTGTCCAATAACCTTGACCAATCCCCACTGAGATTGTATCGCCTTGCACCCAAGGTTTTTTATAACGTTTTTGTTTCCATTCTTTACTCGGCATATTGGCCGTGGCTTCTTCTTGAATTTCAATACCTGTCGGCATACCAAACCCAAAACGTTTCATCCACATGGAGAAACGATCAATACCTAAATTAAAGGCGGTTTGATAGAAGAAGGTATCCGATGATTCAGTAATAGCTTTGTTTAAATCCGTATAACCATGTCCTGTTTTTTTCCAATCTCGGAAACGTTTTGTTGAGTTTGGCAATGTCCAGTAGCCTGGGTCAAAAATTGTGGTATTAGGCGTAATCACCCCTTCAGTTAATGCTGCAACAGCAACGAATGGTTTTACAGTAGAGGCAGGCGGGTACACACCTTGTGTCGCACGACTGTAAAGCGGTCGAGTAGGATCTTCTAGTAAACGTTTGTAATCACTAGAAGAAATGCCATCGACGAATAAATTATTGTCATAGCTTGGGGTTGAAACCATCGCTAATACACTGTTATCTTTCGGATCAAGCACAACAACAGCGCCTTTTTGTCCTGAAAGTAAGGACATAATATAACGCTGAAGGGTAAAATCGATAGTCAGATGAATACTTTTACCTGCGGTGGCGGGTTGCTCACGTAATTTACGAATAACTTTCCCACGGTTATTAATTTCAACCTCTTCGAAACCGGTTGTACCATGGAGTTGTTCTTCGTAATAACGTTCAATACCCAGTTTCCCCATGTCCGTAGAACCGGAATAGTTAGCAAATTTTTCTTCTTTTTTTAGGCGCTCAACATCTCGGTCATTAATGCGTCCAACATAACCCAAAATATGAGTCATGGCTTCGCCATATAGGTAATTTCGTTTGAAATAAGGACGTACATCAAGGCTTGGATATTTATACTGGTTTACTGCAAAACGGGCAATTTGTTCTTCCGTTAAGCTTGGTTTGAGTAAAATTGGCGTATAGCGAGTACCACGACGACGCTCTTTTTTGAAATGCTCAATGTCTTCATTAGTGAGTCCTACAACATAGCGCAATTCTTCAAAAGTGCGGTCTAAATTTTCCGTTTTTTCCGGCACGATATATAAACCGAAAAAAGTGAGGTTTTCTGCCAGTAATTCGCCGTAACGATCGTAAATTAATCCGCGAGTAGGAGGAAGTGGAAGCAATTTAATACGGTTACCATTCGAGCGAGTCTGGTACATGTCGTAATTCACCACCTGAAGATGGTAAATATTGGCAAATAGCACGCCACTTAGGGCTAAAATACCGATGAATGCCACCAATGTTCGACGTGCAAATAAGTTCCGCTCCGCTTTTTTATCGCGGATCGGTTCATTGGTGGGTGAAGAAAAGAATTTTTTTAAATTCATCGGTAATGTAATACGTTATTCTCTGTGATAAGGGTGGTTTGTCGTTAGTGACCACGCGCGGTATAAACTTTCTGCCACGACAACACGCACTAATGGATGGGGAAGTGTGAGTGGTGAAAGTGACCAACTTTGTTCTGCTGCTGCTTTGCATTCAGGGGATAAGCCTTCGGGCCCCCCAATAAGCAAGCAAACATCTCGACCATCATTTTTCCAACCCTCTAATTGCTCAGCAAGTTGTGGTGTTGTCCAAGGTTTGCCTGGGATATCTAATGTGACTACTTTGCCTTTTCCACAAGCGGCTAGCATCGCTTTGCCTTCTTGCTCTAGGATGCGTTTAATATCCGCATTTTTTCCACGCTTGCCCGCTGGGATTTCAATGAGTTCAAAAGGCATGTCTTTAGGAAAACGACGTTGGTATTCTTCAAATCCGGTGGTAACCCAAGCCGGCATTTTGGTGCCCACTGCAATTAATGTGATTTTCATCCTTTTCCCTTTTAAAACACCGTCAAAATTGACCGCACTTTATGCCCAAAGTTTTTCTAATTGATACATTTCACGTGCATCGCGCTGCATAATGTGAACGATGGTTTGACCGAGATCAACCACGATCCAATCTGCTGTATTGCGACCTTCTTCACCAAAGGTTTCATAACCGGCTTTTTTACATTCTGCGATAAGGTTATCGGCCATAGCTGCGACTTGGCGGCTAGATGTACCGGTACAAATAATCATATTTTCAGTAATCGATGATTTGCCTTTTACATCAAAATGCACAATTTCGGTGCCTTTTAAATCATCGAGTTTATCAATTACAAATTCAACTAATGACATTTCTTTTCCTATCTAAATAAAGCGATGAATTCTATCATTGAATGAGGGAAAGGGGTAGGCTTGGGGCTGATTTTATTTGAATTGTTTTATGGTCGTAATGCTGCTTAGTAATAAAACTTGGGGCAGTTATTCTGCCCCAAGTTTGAAAGGGTATTAAACCCATAAAAGAATTGCTAACAATTGCGGTGAAATGATCCGTAAGAACATGGTGAGCGGATAGACTGTCGCATAGGAGAGTGCAGCGGCACCGCTTCCTTCTTTCAGTTCATTGGCGAAAGCAAGCGCAGGAGGATCAGTCATTGACCCCGCTAACAGGCCACAAAGAGAAAGATAATTTAATTTTACATATAAACGTGCAATGATACCTACAATCATTAATGGTACAAGAGTGATGAAAATACCGTAGCCCATCCATTCAAGACCGGAACCATTGGTGAGTGTATCTACAAAGCTACCGCCAGATTTTAAACCGACTACAGCAAGGAAGAGCACAATACCAATTTCGCGCAACGCCAAGTTCGCACTTGGCGGCATAAACCAATAGAGTTTTCCGATAGACCCAATTCGAGCCAAGATCAATGCGACGACTAACGGTCCGCCTGCTAGCCCTAATTTTAATGCCACAGGGAAACCTGGAATATAGAAAGGAATGGATCCGAGTAATACCCCTAAGCCAATCCCAATAAACACTGGTAACATTTGAACTTGAAGTAGTTTTTGTTTAGCGTTACCAATAACTGAAATGGCTTGGTTGAGAATGTCAGTTTTTCCAACCATGTGTAATACGTCACCAAATTGAAGGGTAGTATGGGCAGTTGGTACCAATTCCACACCTGCACGGTTTAAACGCGAAATGACAACACCATATTTTTGATGAATGCCGAGATGACGAATTTGTTTTCCGAGTACTTTTTCATTGGTGACGACCACGCGCTCAGAACGAATCTCTCCACTCAAGCTGGCTACCGGGATATCAACTTCTTCCCCAATGATAAGGTGCATTTTTTTCAAGCCTTCAGGATTGCCGACCAAATGTAAAATATCCCCAAGTTGAACATCGGTATCCGCTTTCGGCACAATAACAAGCTCACCCCGTTTCAAGCGAGAGCAGACAACATCTTCATCATCAAAACCTGGAATTTCAATCAAATGGATACCATTGAGATTAGTATTGGTGACTTTCAGAGACATGCTTTTGAGTGCGTCTTTGTCATGACCACTTTCTTTTTCAAAATTTGCTGCTTCCTCATCCACTTTAATTTTAAAGAAAAGACGAATAAGCCACATAGAAAGTAAAATGCCACAAATTCCAAAAGGATAAGCCATTGCATAGGCCATCCCCATGTTAGACGTCGTTTGCGACATGCCTAATTCAGAAAGAATTTGCTGACCCGCACCGAGAGAGGGGGTATTGGTGACCGCACCGGAGTAAATACCAAGCGCGACATCAAGAGGAATATCCGCAAGCTTATAAATGAGTATTGTCACCACTGCACCAAGTGCAACGATTAAAATGCCTAATCCATTTAAGGTTAAGCCTGATTTTCGTAAGGAAGCAAAAAAGCCCGGCCCCACTTGAATACCAATCGTATAAACAAACAGAATTAAGCCGAACTCTTGCACGAAATGTAATGTATGGCTATCTAATTTAATGCCATATTGGGTGGTAAAATGGGCAACTAAAATCCCACCAAATAGCACGCCCCCAATACCCAGACCTACACCTTTAATTTTAAAATGCCCGATCCATAGGCCAATCACGGCAACGAGGGCAAGCAAACTAATGGTAATCGCAGTTTCACTCATACCGACCTCTAATTTATTAAAAATTTAACTATTTCGGATTATATCAATTAGATTTCTTACCCGCTTGTGACAAAGTCAAAAAATGTTATCTCCATCACATTTTTTCTTGCTTAAAAATAAACACCGCCTAAAATGACCGCACTTTTTTGATTTTATAGGTTGATTATGGATTACGCTCAAGAGGCCATTAATTCGCTTTTATGGATAGCAAAAACATTAGCGATGACGGCTGTCGTGTTTAGCTTTGGTATTTTCTTATTAGTCCGATTTACCCACTGGGGTAAACAATTTTGGCAATTTGCGGGCGGGTATCTTTCACCTCGCCGAAGTATTAAACCTTTGCTATTTTTCTTGTTAATTGTGGCGATGACATTAGTCAGTGTGCGTATTAGCTTGGTGCATTCTGAGTGGTATAACAATATGTACACATCCTTGCAGGAATTTAATGAACCTGTGTTTTGGGATCAAATGGTGCTGTTTTGTGTGATTGCGACAAGCTCAGTCATCGCTGCATTGCTGAGTTATTATTTAGAGCAACGTTTTTCTATTGATTGGATCGAATGGTTGAATGGTCAGTTAGTAGATAAATGGATGAATAATCGCGCGTACTATAAAACGCAGTATGTTTCCGCTAACTTAGATAACCCCGATCAACGTATTCAACAAGATGTGCAATCCTATGTGCGAACTACGCTCTCTTTAAGTACAGGGGTGATAGATGCCGTCACCTCCATGATTTCTTACACGATCTTATTGTGGGGATTAGCAGGACCAATGATGGTATTTGGCACTGAAATTCCTCGTATGATGGTGTTCTTGGTATTTGCTTATGTGATTATCACTACTGCGATTGCATTCCGTTTAGGGCGTCCGTTAATTATGCTGAATTTTGTCAACGAACGCTTAAACGCTAACTATCGTTATTCTTTAATTCGCATCAAAGAATATGCGGAAAGTGTGGCATTTTATGCGGGTGAGAAAGCTGAGAGCAGCCAACTTTATAAACAATTCAGTTCGGTGATCAATAACATGTGGGATATTGTTTATCGAACCTTAAAATTCTCTGGTTTTAACCTAGTAGTAAGCCAAGTCTCCGTGGTGTTCCCTTTGTTAATTCAAGTGGGGCGTTATTTCGAGAAGCAAATTAAACTCGGCGATCTTATGCAAACGCTACAAGTATTTGGTAAGTTGCATTCAAATCTTTCGTTCTTCCGTAATTCTTACGATGGTTTTGCCGGATACAAAGCCACATTAGATCGTTTAACGGGCTTTAGTTATGCGATTGATATGGCAAATCGTCAATCTACTTCCCATTTACATGAACATGAAACTGACGTGATCTTTAAGAATTTAACCATCAGTAATCCATTTGGAAAAACCTTAATTGAGAATTTAAATTTAACACTTCCACAAGGTTCAACCCTATTAATTCAAGGTCATTCAGGCGTGGGTAAAACCACGTTGTTGAGAACTGTGGCAGGGCTTTGGGCTTATTCTGAAGGGGATGTGTATTGTCCCACTCATCAGCTTTTCTTATCGCAAAAGCCTTATTTACCGCAAGGTAGTTTGTTAACGGCACTGGCTTATCCGAATGAAGAAAAGGAATTTAATCGTGATGAGATGATTGCGGTATTAAAACAAGTGTCTTTAGGGCATTTACAAGATCGTTTAGATCAAGAACAAGATTGGACACGTATTCTTTCGCTAGGTGAGCAACAGCGTTTGGCTTTTGCTCGTTTGCTATTACATAAGCCGAAAGTAGCCTTTCTGGACGAAGCTACGGCGAGTATGGATGAAGGTTTAGAAGATACGATGTATCGTCTGTTAAAAGAACGCTTACCCCATACAACGGTTATTAGCGTAGGGCATCGTTCAACCTTACAAGCTTTCCATCAGCAACAATTGATGATTTTAGGTAACGGTAAGTGGCAATTCACTGATCGAAATCAGGTATAAAATACCACTAAAATTGACCGCACTTACCTTGTTAGAAAAAATCGCGAGGTAAGTGTAGAGGATCAAGGCAAAAAATCCTGTTATCAAGCTCGATTTTTTGGTACATTTAGCACAATTTTTTTCTATGCTCAGAAATGAGTAATTTTTCACCAAACTAATGACGGAATTCTTATGTTATTCAAAAAAATTCGTGGTTTATTTTCAAACGATCTTTCTATCGATCTAGGTACAGCAAATACATTAATTTATGTGAAAGGCCAAGGTATCGTACTTGATGAGCCTTCTGTGGTGGCAATTCGTCAAGATCGTATGGGCGCATACAAAAGCATTGCGGCAGTAGGTAAAGAAGCAAAACAAATGCTTGGTCGTACACCAAAAAGCATTGTCGCAATTCGTCCGATGAAAGATGGTGTAATTGCCGATTTCTCTGTGACTGAAAAAATGTTGCAATACTTTATTAAACAAGTACATAGTGGTAACTTCATGCGTCCTAGCCCGCGTGTGCTCGTTTGTGTACCGGCTGGTGCAACTCAAGTTGAACGTCGTGCTATTAAAGAATCAGCATTAGGTGCTGGTGCACGTGAAGTGTATTTAATTGAAGAGCCAATGGCGGCAGCAATTGGTGCAAACTTGCCGGTTTCTACAGCGATCGGTTCAATGGTGATTGATATCGGTGGTGGTACCACTGAAGTGGCAGTGATTTCTTTAAATGGTATTGTGTACTCCTCTTCGGTACGTATCGGTGGTGACCGTTTTGATGAAGCAATCATTTCTTATGTTCGTCGTACTTTTGGTTCTGTGATTGGTGAACCAACTGCAGAGCGTATCAAGCACGAAATTGGTTCAGCTTACATTCAAGAAGGCGATGAAATTTTAGAAATGGAAGTGCACGGTCATAACCTTGCTGAAGGTGCGCCTCGCTCATTCAAATTAACCTCTCGTGATGTACAAGAAGCTCTTCAACAACCATTAAATGGTATTGTTGCAGCAGTACGCACAGCGCTTGAAGAATGCCAACCAGAACACGCAGCGGATATTTTTGAACGAGGTATGGTGTTAACGGGTGGTGGTGCCTTATTACGCAACATTGATGTATTGTTATCAAAAGAATGTGGTGTACCGGCAATCATCGCAGAAGAACCATTAACTTGCGTAGCTCGTGGTGGCGGTGAAGCAATCGAAATGATTGATATGCACGGCGGCGATATTTTTAGCGACGAAATTTAATCTCCAAAAGTGCGGTCAGAAAAATCGGCGTTTTTAATTCGTCTGATTTTTTGACCGCATTTTTCCTTTTAACCCTAGGACAGTGAATGAAACCCATTTTTGGTAAAGCACCACCATTAGGCATCCGACTCGCATTAGCGGTGATTGCTTCGATGACACTCATTTTAGTTGATGGACAAACCTCATCAATGACAAAGGCGCGTAGTGTGATGGAAACTGCCGTTGGGGGATTGTATTACCTTGCGAATGGGCCAAGAACAGTTCTAGATGGGGTATCAAGCAATTTGGTGGATACCAATAAACTGCTTATTGAAAATAAAGTATTGCGTGAGCAATTGCGTGAGAAAAATGCTGATCTTTTATTATTGGATCAACTCAAAGTAGAAAACCAACGTCTTCGTTTACTGCTTAATTCGCCTTTACGGACCGATGAATATAAAAAGATTGCCGAAGTGCTTACTGCTGAAACTGATGTTTATCGTCAGCAAGTGGTGATTAATCAAGGGGAACGTGATGGTGCTTATGTTGGTCAGCCCGTGATTGATGAAAAAGGAATGATTGGTCAGATTATATCTGTGGGTGAGAACACCAGCCGAGTCTTGCTTTTAACGGATGTAACCCATTCTATCCCAGTGCAAGTTTTACGTAATGATGTGCGCGTGATCGCGAGTGGTACAGGACACTCTGATGAACTTACCTTAGATAATGTGCCTCGTTCTGTGGATATTGAAAAAGGCGATTTATTGGTGACTTCCGGTTTAGGTGGTCGCTTTGTAGAAGGCTATCCGGTGGCAGTCGTACAAAGTGTGTCTCGCGATGGTTCTAATTATTTTGCAACAGTGAAAGCAAAACCTTTAGCTGAATTAGATCGTTTACGTTATTTACTTTTACTCTGGCCGAGCAATCTTGATATGTCGAAAGTGAAATCCATGTCACCAGAAGAAGTGCGTCGTTTAGTACAGCAACGTTTAGAAAGCCAAGCCCATGAAGCGACACATTCAGTGAGTAAAACCAAAATTACAGATGACCAAGCGGATAGCACTCAAACGCATACAGGAAAAGAAATCGTGGATCCTGAAATTCCAACCACAATGCCTCAACAAGAGGAGCCGGTTTCTCCAGATCAACAAGAACATAGGGATGAAGACTAATGCAAGGGCGTTTTATTTTTCAATGGGCGACCATTTTATGCTTCTTTGTTGTAGCATTAGTGATGGAGTTAGCACCATGGCCTGCAGGCTTTCAAGCCTTTAAACCTTCTTGGTTGATTTTAGTCTTGCTTTACTGGACCCTTGCTTTACCTGATAGAGTAAGCATTGGTTGGGCGTTTTTACTCGGGGTTTTATGGGATATTGTGCTAGGCTCTATTCTAGGCGTGCATGCATTAGTGCTTTCTGTCGCCTTCTATTTTGTTTCCAAATATTACTTAATGTTGCGCAATCTTTCCCTTTGGTTTCAAAGTTTATTGGTCCTTCTTTTCGTTTTTGCCATTCGAGTGGCTATTTTCTTGGTTGAATTCTCTTTACATGGGGCATTTTTTAACTGGCAGGAAATCTTTGGCGCCATCGCATCAGGCGTGTTATGGCCGTGGGTATTCTTATTGATGCGCACAGCACGCCGAAGAGTCGGATTGCATTAATCATAAAAAAAGCTGATGAAGATATTCATCAGCTTTTCTTTTTAGTTTTTACGACGGTAGTTTGTTTTTCTCGTCGTAGTATTTCTTGTTTGAGGCGTAGGGTTGCGTTTTAAACGATAAGGTTTTGGAATGTCATTAATCAATGAATTCGGGTCATATTGGCTGACCGGAATAGAATGACCAATGTATTCTTCAATAGCGGGTAAATTCATCGCATATTCTTCACAAGCAAAGCTGATTGATACACCACTTTCACCCGCTCGACCAGTACGGCCAATACGGTGAACGTAATCTTCTCGATCATCAGGTAAATCAAAGTTAAAGACGTGTGTCACATCTGAAATATGTAGCCCACGCGCGGCAACATCGGTTGCGACGAGAATATCGAGTTCACCATCGGTAAATTGTTTGAGCAATGAAAGACGTTTTTTCTGTGCTACATCACCTGTGAGCAATCCCACACGATGACCATCGGCTGCTAAATAGCCCCAAATTTCTTCACATTTATGTTTAGTATTCGCAAAAACAATGCAACGCTCTGGCCATTCCTCTTCCATTAACGTGAGTAAGAGAGGGATTTTGTCTTCATTTGAGGGATAGAAAAGTTCCTCTTTAATTCGATGTCCCGTTTTTTGCTCTGGTTCAATTTCAATGTATTCTGGGGAATTCATATCTTCAAAGGCAAGTTCTCGTACTTTGTAAGAGAGCGTTGCAGAAAAGAGCATGGTGAGGCGTTCTTGCGGAGAAGGACATTTACGTAATAAATAACGAATATCACGAATGAATCCTAAATCAAACATGCGATCCGCTTCATCCAATACCACAACTTTGATATCATCTAAACGGATAATACCTTGTTTCACGTAGTCAATCACACGACCAGTGGTACCAATTAAAATATCCACACCGGCTTCAATCGCTTTAAGTTGTTTATCATAGCCATCACCACCATAAGCCAGTGCGGTTCGTAATCCACTTGTTTTTGCTAATAACTCAGCATCATGATTAATTTGTACAGCCAGTTCACGGGTTGGAGCAAGAATTAAAGCACGGGGTTGATTGGTAGCAAAATCAGGTTGATGCGTTAATAAATGATGAAATGTTGCCGTTAAAAATGCCATTGTTTTACCTGTGCCGGTTTGTGCTTGGCCAGCAACATCTTTTCCTTGTAAGGTAATAGGTAATGATAACGCTTGAATCGGGGTACAATATTCAAATCCCTTGTCTTGTAGGGCTTTTTGTACCATAGGATGTAATGGAAGATCAGCAAATCGCTGCTGACTTAAATAATTTTCTTGCATAATAAATAATAGGTTCTCAGAAATAAATGGGGCTAAGGATAGCACGAAGTCGGAAAAATATCCTTAAAAATAAAATGCTTATTAATAGGTTTAAGCTTGAGGTTGAGTAGATTGGGTTCGTTCCCATTTTCTTGCAATATAGCTACAAGTTGGGTGCAAAGTGAGCTTTTTAGCTTGGATAAAATGAATTAAGGCTTGATAGAGTTTGTCTGCCACACCTTGTCCACGAAGAGAATCATCAACAAACGTGTGATTAGCATTAATGGTATCGGGTGTTTCATAAAAATAGGTAAGTTTCGCGATTTTCTTGCCTTGCTCATCGAGTAAGAAAAACTCACCCTGTTTACCATTATCGTGATGCTGAAGACTCATTTGATACTCCATTCATCACTGATATTGGGATCCATGGCAAAATCAGCAGTATCACTTGGAATAGCTTTTTCTTCTGCAGCCCATTCGCCTAAATCAATGAGTTGGCAGCGTTTGCTGCAAAAAGGGCGAAATTGGCTTTCCTGCGTCCAAGGTACAGGCTTTTGGCATGTCGGGCAAGGGACTTCAAAAATTTCATCAGACATCTTTTTTTCTCGATTCACTTAAATAAAATTGGTGCAATTCTAGCACTTTTTGTTTTAAGTGCGGTAAGTTTTCTGGCAATTTTGCATCATTTGAAATGATATCATCCGCCCATTTTAATCTTTCTTCTCGGCTGACTTGTGCATTCATAATAGCTTGAATTTGCTGAATATTATTATGATCTCTCGATGACGCTCTAGCCAGCTGAGTCTCAAGTTTAACATCGATAACAAGCACGCGATCGCAAAGTGTGGTGAGCTTGTTTTCAATAAGCAGTGGAACGACAAATAACGTATAAGGAGCGGTCTGAGCATTTAACTGCGCTAACATTCTTTCGCGAATAGCAGGATGTAATAAATGATTGAGCCAGTTTTTTTCATTTTCGTCTGCAAATACTTTTTTTCGTAGCTCAGCTCGATTTAATTCTCCCTCTTCAGTCAGAATTGATTTTCCAAAGTGCTCAGCAATTTGAGCGAGCAGCGGTGAGCCTTTTTCAACCACTTCTCTTGCCACAATATCCGCATCAACAATGGGTACACCAAGTTCAACAAAGAGATTTGCAATCGTGCTTTTTCCGCTACCAATACCGCCAGTGAGTCCTACAATATAAGTCATGATGTTCCTTGCTACTTGATTTAAGAGGAGGATGTTTTACATCCACTTCTTAAACATAATATTTTTCAATGTTGCCAATATATTACATTTATAGGTTGATTGCACTGGTGATGATTAACGATAAGCAAAGAAAGGGCGCGAAAGGTAAAACAGGTTGACGAGAAATCCAATAACCTATGATGCCTAATAGACAGGCAATGAATAAAAAAAGTGGTAAGAGCTCGATGGTGAGATAAGCGCCGATTCCTAAAGCGAGCCAATAATCGCCACGGCCTAACGCTTCCTTCTTATAAAACCATTTAGACAAATGATAGATGATGTAAAAAATACTGAAAAAACTAACCGCACTTTCTAAACTTTGAGAAAGCGTCAGAATTGAAAATTCTTGATGTGCGCCGAATAGCCCCAGGAAAAATAAAAACAGGCAAGGTGTAGGTGAAATCAGCTGATAATGCCAGTCTAGCCAACTGATAACAAAGATGAGACTAAGCGTAATCGCGAGCCATAAAGTAAATAATTCATCCTGAAGAAAATAACAGAGTACAGCAAAACAGAGTCCAAACCCTAAAAAATAAAGGAAAATATGACCGCACTTTTGAGATTGAATCACTGCTTTTTCGCTATAGAAAATAGGATTGTTTTCAGGATAAAGTTCGATATAGTTCTGATAAATTTCTTGTTGGAGATTGGGTATAAAACGATCAATATAAACCCAAGCAAGGATGCCCGCTAAACCACCCAATAAGAAAAAGGCGAATGTCATCATTGGATTACCGATCCCATATTAAAAATCGGCAGATACATGCCCATCATAATAATACCAATTAAACTACCAATGATGAGCATCATTAAAGGCTCTAAAAGTTGGGAAAGTAAATCAATTTGATGATTGAGTTTTTCTTGATAGTTATCAGCAATATGACGCAACATCAACGCAAGTTTTCCACTTTTCTCTCCAATCTGTAGCATTTGCTGCGCTTCCATTGGGAAAAGATGGCTACTGACGCTTTCTGAAAATGGATAACCTTGAGAAACCCACTGTAAAATTGACCGCACTTCTTGTTGTAGCAGAATATCGCCTTTTAAGGTACGTTGTGTTTGCCAGGTTTGTTGTTTGGGTAGGAAGCTATTTAAGGCTGGCGTTAATGCCACTCCTGATTGAAGCATTAATTGCAGGTTATGGCTAAAACTGATTAAACGAGAAAGGCAAATGATATTGCCCCAAATTGGCATGCGACTAATCAGCGCATTCTTTTTTTGATTCACCCAAAGAGAATGTTTTAATGCCATCTTCAGCATAAAAAGAACGAAAATACAGACAATCATCAATGAAATAAAATGATGTTGTAGGAATTGAGACATGGCTAATAATACGGCGGTTAATGTAGGTAACTCAGCGGAATTTTCACCATACATTTCAGCAAATTGCGGAACAACGAAAAGAAGTAAAATTAACGTAAGTGATAGTGAAATACCTAATACCATGGCAGGATAAAGCATGATTTTTTGTAATTTACGTTGAAGCGTTAATGATTGTGTTCGACGTTCTGCAATTTTAGTGCATACCTCCGCCAGTTTTCCTGTCATCTCTCCCACTTGAATAAGTTGAATTTCTTGAAAATTTAAATACTTTCCTTGAGTTTCCAAGCTTTGTGAAAACGGAAGACCACTTTCAATTAACTCAATTAAGGTGCCAAGCCACTGATGCAATCCCAATTGTGTGCAGTTATCTTGCAAAATGTGCAAGGCATTTTTTAATGGAATGGCAGAGCTGAGTAGTGTAGCTAGCTGATTTAATAAAGTACTGATCTCAGCATTTTTAGGTTTCTGATTAAGTTGCCAATCTTGTTGCAAGCGAATGTGGCTAAAACCTTTTGCAATTAACAGAAATTGTGCGGCTTGTTTAGATTGAGCAACCAGACTGCCTTTTTGCCATTGTTGTCGCTGATCATAGGCTTGAAAATAAAAGAGTTTTTGCTTTGCCATAGTGATACCTATTTTTTACCTAACACGCGTTGAATTTCGGCGAGATCGGTGATGCGCTCTTTCACTTTTTCTAACGCACTTTGATAAAGTGATTCAAAATCAGTTTGGTAACGGTTGTCTTCGCATTGTAAAAATTGATATACCCCAATACGCCCTTGATACCCCTGATGGCAATCACAAGAGTTTCCAAAATGTTGACCGCACTTTAAGCAACGTTTGCGTACCAATCGTTGTGCGATAACTAATAAGAGACTGTTTTCAATTTCATGAGATTGAATGCCTAATTGTTGTAAGCGTGAAATGGCTGAGATCGCATCGTTGGTATGTAAGGTAGAAAGTACTAGATGACCTGTTTGAGCCGCTCTTAATGCCATCAATGCACTTTCTTCGTCTCGAATTTCACCAAGCATAATAATGTCGGGATCTTGTCGTAAAAATGTACGAAGTAATCGGCTAAAATCTAAACCGATTTGCGGATTCACTTGAGTTTGAATGATGCCTTCTAATTCAATTTCAACGGGATCTTCTGCCGTCATAATATGTTTATCTGGCGTATTGAGCCATTGAAGTGCGGTATAAAGCGAGATACTTTTTCCACTTCCTGTTGGTCCAGTCACCAGGATTAAACCTTGAGGTTGGCTGAGTGCATGTTGAAATTGACTTTGTTGGTTTTGTGTCATGCCCAATTCAGCAAAACTTAACTGAACAGGTTTATTTTGTTGTAATCGTAATACCGCTTTTTCTCCCCAATGCGTGGGCAAGGTAGAAAGGCGGAAATCTAAAATATCGGAGAATGTCGTTTTGAATTGAAAGCGGCCATCTTGTGGTAGCCGAGTTTCACTGATATCCAGTTTGGCTAAGAGTTTTAAACGAGAAATTACACGATTGGCGAGCGATTTACTGATTACCGGCTGAGGTTGGAGTACACCATCAATACGTAAACGAATTAAGAGCCCACTTGGCTGCGTTTCTAAATGAATGTCTGAGGCATTTTTTTGCAGTGCTGTTTCAAAAATACCATTTAATAATTGAATAACAGGTTCATCATCATTAGATAAATTAGCTGTGTTTTCATCTTCCGAATGATGATAAAACGTTGTTTGTTCTTCTATTTGATTGGCTTTAGGTGCAAGGGATTGTAAAAGTTGTTTGAGTTGAGTCGTTTCAAATAAAATCGGTTCAACTAATTTTCCGCTCAAAAAAGCAAAGGTTTCACAAGCTGCAAGATTATTGAGTGAGTCCACCGCAAGCCATAAATGATGTTCATCTTCTTTAAGAGGGAGCGCAAAGTAACGCAACAGCAATGCTTGTTGCTGTTGGTTTTGTTGCCAATATTGTGGCGAGATATGATAAATCTCGCCATTTTTTGCGGTTGCTTGATAAGCCATGTTTCGCTATTTAGCTGAAGAGCAGAAACCCGCTGGGAATAAATCCGTATTGCTTGGGCAAGCAGTTGTCCAGGTGACACCTGATGAGGTTGAGCCTGTCGCCGTTAAAGAATAACTGATCCCATCCAATGCGCCATTTCCTGTTACCGTAATCACACCCGATTTCGTGGTAATGGATTTAACATAGCCTTTTGCAGTAGTGATGTCTGCTGCAATGCCATTTGAACCACCAGAACAGTTTGTTGGGGCATTGGTGCTATAGACACATAATTCCACATCAGATTTATAAGGTGCAGAAGCTTGCAACAATTCGGAGATGGCTGCTTTTTTGGTATAATTTTGATAAGACGGAATGGCGATCGTCGCGAGAATAGCAATAATCGCAATCACGATCATCAATTCAATTAACGTAAAACCTTTATGTAAGGGTTTAGAAAAAGTCAGTTTCATTAAATTAAATTTCCTTTTGGTTGAATAAAAAAATGCCAGAATTTTGGCTGCAACATTGTGTAAAAGGGAAAGATGAAAGTAAAACTGACCGCACTTCTTTTGCGATCGAGATCGCAAAAATGAAATTTAATCGCAGAAAAACAGATGAATAAGATAAAAAATGGCTGGTTAAGCCAGACAAGAAAAGTAATTTCACCACATTTTGATGAACGTCCTGATGTAGAGGATATTTCATTACTCGTCATTCATTACATCAGTTTGCCGCCAGAACAATTTGGTGGGGGATATGTAGATGATTTTTTCCAAGGAAAACTCGATCCCACTATCCATCCTTATTTTGAAGAGATTTATCAATTTCGAGTGTCAGCCCATTGTTTAATTGAACGGGATGGCAAGGTGACGCAATATGTGAGTTTCGATGATAGAGCATGGCATGCGGGGCTTTCTTGCTTTGAAGGTCGGGATAAATGCAATGATTTTGCGATTGGGATTGAGCTAGAGGGCAGTAATGAACAACCTTTTACAGAGGAACAATACCAAGTGCTTGCTGCATTAACACGAGATATCATGCAGGCTTATCCGAAAATAACGCTCGATCGTATTGTCGGGCATTGCGATATTTCGCCTAGTCGTAAGATCGATCCGGGTCAATATTTTGAATGGGAACGCTATTTAGCGTTAGTCAAAAAAGGCTTGGATAAAAAATAACCACTAAAAATTTTGATTGAATGTGAGTAAGATAATTTCTGTGAATAAGCCTTATCTTAATGAAATTAAAGAGAAAATTTTCTCTCTAAAATTGAAGCTAAAATGTTGATAAGAGTTATGCAACACTCGCCATTTGCTCAATCACAATTTTATCCACAGAAATATTGAATAACTCACAGTTGTTATTTCTTCACCAAGCAAGGAATGTTTAAATTAAAAAATGGCTGAATTTTTGACCGCACTTTGACGAGAAAAAGTGCGGTCATTTTTTTCGGAAAATTTTTGATTAAAGGTTATGCAAAAATGAAAAAAGTGACGTGTGAAAAGCGATTTTTGATCTTTATACACAGTTAAATTTAGATTATCCAAGTGTTACCCACAGAGTTATCCACAATAGGGTAAATATGCCCATTCGGTTGATAAAAAAGCGAATTTATGAAACAATCTGCAAACTATTTTTGTACAAAATTTAAGGTGAACGATAGTGATCGATTTTGATGGCTACCGTCCAAATGTAGGCATTGTCATTTGTAATCGCAAAGGACAGGTGCTTTGGGCTAAACGATACGGGCAGAATTCATGGCAATTCCCGCAAGGTGGAATTAACGATAATGAAAGTGCCGAACAAGCCATGTATCGTGAATTATATGAAGAGGTTGGCTTACAACCCAAAGATGTGAAGGTGCTTTACGCGTCTAAACATTGGTTGCGTTATAAGCTGCCGAAGAGATTGCTGCGTTATGACAGCAAACCCATGTGTATTGGGCAAAAACAACGCTGGTTTTTGTTGCAATTAGTGGGCGATGAAAAAAATATTAATATGAACACAACAAAATCACCGGAATTTGATGGTTGGCGTTGGGTGAGTTTTTGGTATCCCGTACGTCAGGTTGTGTCCTTTAAGAAAGATGTTTACCGCAAAGCGATGAAAGAGTTTGCCCAAGCCATATTTGGTAACGACAAAACATTGCTTGAAAATACGCAAGAGCATGAGATAAATAAACCGTATCACGCCCCACGTAAGAACAGCTTTTCTAAATATCAAAAACGTCCATCTTATAAATCAAGGGGGTAATAATGCTCACTTTTATCCTGCTTTGTTTGCTTGTCGGGGCTATCGTTGGTTTTCTTGCTGGATTATTTGGCATTGGCGGCGGATTGGTTATTGTGCCAACCTTGGTTTATTTATTGCCGATGATGGGTATTCCTGATCAAATGTTGATGTCCACAGCCTTAGGGACTTCATTTGCAACCATCGTGATTACTGGATTTTCTTCCGCACAGCGCCATCATAAACTGGGAAACATTGTGTGGAGTGCAGTGAAAGTACTCGCGCCGGTGATCATGATTACGGTATTTATCTCAGGTTTATTTATTGGCAAACTCGATCGTGATGTATCTGCTAAAATCTTTGCTTGTTTAGTCGTTTATTTAGCAGCCAAAATGATCATTTCTATTAAGAAAAATACAGTAAATGCTAAGCCTTTAACAACACAATCTTCCGTTATTGGCGGTATTTTGATTGGTATGGCATCAAGTGCAGCAGGCATTGGTGGCGGTGGTTTTATCGTGCCATTTTTAAATTCCCGCGGTATTGATATGAAAAAAGCCATTGGTTCTTCCGCTTTTTGTGGGGCACTTCTTGGTTTATCAGGCATGCTGAGTTTTATGGTGAGTGGCTGGGGCAATCCTTCCATGCCAGATTATTCCCTAGGATATGTTTATTTGCCTGCCGTGCTTGGTATTACAGGTACTTCATTTTTCACTTCTAAATTAGGGGCAACCGCGACCTCGAAACTCCCTGTCCCAACCTTGAAAAAAGGCTTTGCCTTACTATTAGTTGCGATCGCAGTTGATATGTTTATGAAATAAGGAATGTTATGAATTCAGAATTTTTGATGCTTCCACATTTTGATCCGACTATTTTCACTTTAGGTGATAGCAATATAGGGTTGCGTTGGTATGGCTTAATGTATTTATTAGGCTTTATCTTTGCTCGTTGGTTGGCCGTCCGCCGTGCTAATCAGCCAAACAGTGGTTGGACTGTCGATCAAGTGGATACGTTACTTTTTAATGCTTTTATGGGGGTATTTTTAGGAGGACGTATTGGGGATGTTTTCTTCTATAACTTTGATCATTTTATGCAAGATCCGCTGTATTTATTCCGAGTTTGGGAAGGAGGAATGTCATTCCACGGTGGATTAATTGGGGTGATTATCTCAATGATTTGGACCTCTTATTCTCAAAAAAGAAGCTTCTGGCAGACAGCAGATTTTATGGCGCCTTTGATTCCATTTGGTTTAGGGATGGGGCGAATTGGTAACTTCATCAATTTAGAACTTTGGGGACGAGAAACCAATGTTCCTTGGGCCATGATTTTCCCAAATGATCCATTGTTATTACCACGCCATCCTTCACAGCTTTATGAAGCATTTTTAGAAGGTTTCGTGCTGTTTATTATTCTAAATGTCTTTATTAAAAAGCCTCGCCCAGCAGGTTCTGTAGCGGGATTATTCCTTGTAGGTTACGGGATTTTCCGTTTTATCGTTGAATATGTCCGTGAGCCGGAAGTTGAATCTTTCTTAGGCATCATGACACGTGGCCAAGCTCTTAGCTTACCGATGATTATTGGTGGTGGATTAATTATGGCATGGGCATACAATCGCGCAAAAAGTGCGGTTCATCAGTAAGGAGTTTTTTATGAAACAATATTTAGATCTTTGTCGACGCATTGTAAATGAAGGTGAGTGGGTTGCTAACGAGCGTACCGGCAAGCGTTGCCTTACAGTGATTAATGCGGATTTAGAATATGATGTTGCTAATAATCAATTCCCCTTAATTACAACACGAAAAAGCTATTGGAAAGCGGCAATTGCGGAGTTTTTAGGTTATATCCGTGGTTATGATAATGCCGCGGACTTCCGCAAGCTTGGCACCAAAACATGGGATGCAAATGCCAATGAAAATGCCGCTTGGCTTGCCAATCCACATCGTAAAGGCACCGATGATATGGGGCGCGTTTATGGCGTACAAGGCAGAGCATGGCGTAAACCGAATGGTGAAACCATCGATCAACTTCGTAAAATTGTGAACAATTTAAGTCGAGGTATTGATGATCGTGGTGAAATCCTGACTTTCTTCAATCCAGGCGAATTTGATTTGGGTTGTTTGCGTCCTTGTATGCACACTCACACATTTTCCTTAGTGGGCGATACATTGCACTTAACCAGTTATCAACGCTCTTGCGATGTGCCACTTGGTTTAAACTTCAATCAAATACAGGTCTTTACTTTCCTTGCTTTGATGGCGCAAATTACTGGCAATAAACCGGGTAAGGCATATCATAAAATTGTAAATGCGCATATTTATGAAGACCAACTTGAGTTAATGCGTGATGTGCAATTAAAACGTGAACCATTCCCTTCACCACAATTAGAAATTAATCCTGATATTAAAACCCTTGAAGATCTTGAGACTTGGGTAACGATGGATGATTTCAAGGTGGTGGGTTATCAATCTCACGAACCAATCAAATATCCTTTCTCTGTTTAGGCATTAAAAGTGCGGTTAGATTTAGACGAGAAATTTATGCAACACGCCCTGATGCTTGCCGATCGTGCAGAAGCGCTCGGAGAGATTCCTGTCGGGGCGGTGTTGGTAGATGATGAAGGAAATATTCTCGGTGAAGGCTGGAATTTATCTATCATTGAAAATGATCCGACCGCTCATGCTGAAATTGTTGCACTGCGTAATGCAGCACAAAATATTCAAAATTATCGTCTGCTCAATACCACACTCTATGTCACCCTTGAGCCTTGTACCATGTGTGCTGGTGCGATTTTACATAGCCGTATTAAACGATTAGTCTTCGGTGCGTCAGATTATAAAACGGGGGCTGTAGGTTCTCGCTTTCATTTCTTTGATGATTATAAAATGAATCATACGTTAGAAATTACGTCTGGTGTACTCGCAGAAAAGTGCGGTCAGAAATTGAGTGATTTTTTCAAAAAAAGACGAGAGCAGAAAAAGGAAGAAAAGCGGGAAAAGAATCTCCCGCTTGATGTTGAGTCGCAATCTTAAACTTGCCAATCAATTTCAGTTAAACCATGTTGTTTTAAATATTCGTTAGTTTTAGAAAAATGATGACATCCTAAAAAACCACGATGTGCAGAAAGGGGAGAAGGATGTGGGGCAGTTAAAACATAATGACGATTGCGATCAATAAATTGCCCTTTTTTCTGTGCATGACTTCCCCAAAGTAAAAATACGACTTTTTCACGGTGTTCATTAAGTGCTGCAATTACTTGGTCTGTAAAAACTTCCCAACCAAATTTAGCGTGTGAATGTGCCATGCCGCGCTCTACAGTTAGTACGGTGTTAAGCAGTAGTACACCTTGCTCCGCCCATTTCACCAAGTAGCCATGATTTGGCATTTGAAAACCAGGAATATCATTAGTCAATTCTTTATACATATTCAGCAGAGAGGGCGGAATGGCCACTTCGGGTTTTACCGAAAAAGCTAAACCGTGCGCTTGATTTGGGCCATGATAGGGATCCTGTCCTAAAATAACGACTTTCACCTCATCAAATGCCGTATATTTAAAGGCATTAAACACTTCGTCTTGCGGAGGGTAAATAGTTTTCCCCGCGAGTCTCTCTTGATGAACTTGTTGTAGAATGTGTTTAAAGTAAGGTTTTTCTTTCTCTTGACCGATAACATCTGTCCAGGTTTTCATTCTGTATTTCCTTATTGGATAAGCTTGAGCACATTATAAATGAAATTGCTTAGAAAGGCTTCATTCGAGTTATGTTAACAGTTTGTTAAAAGTTAGAGTGTGTTGAGGCCTTGCTGTGGCTGAAACTTTAATCTAGATCAATTTTCAAAAATTAGTCAGAAAAAAGAACCTGTTTTAGGTCAAAATTAATTGAATTCTTCAAATAGTTTGATAAAATTTGCACAGTTTAATAAATATACAACCGCCAAATTAGGAGGCACTTTATGATCAAAGGTATTCAAATTACTCAAGCAGCAAATGACAATCTTTTAAACTCATTCTGGTTATTAGACAGCGAAAAAAATGAAGCTCGTTGTTTATGTGCAAAAGCTGAATTCGCAGAAGACCAAGTAGTAGCAGTGAGCGAATTAGGCCAAATCGAATACCGTGAATTACCGGTAAACGTAGCACCAACTGTTAAAGTTGAAGGTGGTCAACACTTAAACGTAAACGTATTACGTCGTGAAACGTTAGAAGATGCAGTAAACAACCCGGATAAATACCCTCAATTAACTATCCGTGTTTCTGGTTACGCAGTACGCTTCAACTCTTTAACACCAGAACAACAACGCGACGTTATTACTCGTACTTTCACTGAAAGTCTATAATTTCAGTTTGAATGGAAAAAGAAACCCCGAAGTAATTCGGGGTTTTGTTTTATCTAAAAGGTTTGAAAATTTGACCGCACTTTTCCCTTTCATCCCTAGCGATTTCCGCGCTTTTCAGGTACAATCCGCCAGTTAAATTTAATGATTTTTGAGAAAACTAATCTATTTATGAAGAATATTCGCAACTTTTCTATTATTGCCCATATTGACCACGGTAAATCGACCCTTTCTGACCGATTAATTCAGACCTGTGGGGGGCTTTCGGATCGTGAAATGGAAGCGCAAGTGTTGGATTCCATGGATCTTGAGCGTGAGCGCGGTATTACCATTAAAGCGCAAAGTGTAACCTTAAATTATCAAGCGAAAGACGGTGAAACTTACCAATTAAACTTTATCGATACGCCAGGACACGTGGACTTCTCTTATGAAGTATCTCGTTCTCTTGCGGCTTGTGAAGGGGCATTGTTAGTTGTGGATGCAGGACAAGGCGTAGAAGCACAAACCTTGGCAAACTGCTACACCGCCATTGAAATGGATTTAGAAGTCGTGCCGATTTTAAATAAAATCGACTTGCCAGCAGCGGATCCTGAACGTGTTGCAGAAGAAATTGAAGACATCGTGGGTATTGATGCGATGGAAGCGGTACGTTGTTCGGCGAAAACCGGTGTAGGTATTGAAGATGTATTAGAAGAAATTGTTGCGAAAATTCCTGCACCAGAAGGTGATCCTGATGCACCGTTACAAGCGTTGATTATTGACTCTTGGTTCGATAACTATTTAGGCGTGGTGTCATTAGTTCGTATTAAGAATGGTGTGTTGCGTAAAGGTGACAAAATTAAAGTAATGTCCACCGGGCAAGCTTACAACGTCGATCGTCTAGGTATTTTCACGCCAAAACAAGTGGATACAACAGTATTAAATACCGGCGAAGTAGGTTGGGTTGTTTGTGCAATTAAAGATATTTTAGGTGCACCAGTAGGGGATACCTTAACGCACCAACACAATCCGGCAAGCCATGTATTGCCAGGTTTTAAGAAAGTAAAACCGCAGGTTTATGCTGGTTTATTCCCAGTGAGCTCTGACGATTATGAGGCTTTCCGTGATGCGTTAGGTAAATTAAGCCTAAACGATGCATCACTTTTCTATGAACCAGAAAACTCGACGGCTTTAGGTTTTGGTTTCCGTTGTGGCTTCTTGGGGCTTTTACACATGGAGATCATTCAAGAGCGTTTAGAACGTGAATACGATCTTGATTTGATTACCACAGCACCAACGGTAATTTATGAAGTCGAAATGACCAATGGTGAAGTCGTTTATGTGGATAGTCCATCAAAATTGCCACCGTTAAATAATATTGCGGAAATTCGTGAGCCAATTGCAGAGTGTAATATGCTCGTGCCACAGGAATTCTTAGGTAATGTGATTACCCTTTGTGTGGAAAAGCGTGGCGTACAAACTAATATGGTATATCACGGTAACCAAATTGCGTTAACTTATGAAATTCCAATGGGCGAAGTAGTCTTAGATTTCTTCGATCGCTTGAAATCAACATCGCGTGGTTATGCTTCTTTGGATTATGGTTTCAAACGTTTCCAAGCAGCTGACATGGTACGTGTGGATATCATGATCAATGGTGATCGTGTTGATGCGTTAGCATTAATTGTTCATAAGGATAATGCCCCTTACCGAGGTCGTGAATTGGTTGAGAAAATGCGTGAACTCATTCCACGTCAACAATTTGATATTGCCATCCAAGCCGCGATTGGTAACCATATTATTGCGCGTTCAACCGTAAAACAATTGCGTAAAAACGTATTAGCAAAATGTTATGGTGGTGACGTGAGCCGTAAGAAAAAACTCTTACAGAAACAGAAAGAAGGTAAAAAACGAATGAAATCTTTAGGTAACGTGGAAGTGCCGCAAGAAGCGTTTTTAGCGATCTTACATGTAGGTAAAGATAAATAGGAAAGTAGAGCAATGTCGAATGTATTTTTTATTTTGTTGTTAGCTGTGGGCTTTGCTGGTTGGAAAGCGTTAGATTATTTCCAGCTGCCTAACACATTCAGTATTTTATTGCTGATTTTGACCGCACTTTCCGGCATTTTATGGTGCTATCACCGTTTTGCCGTGATGCCGAGACGCCGTCGTCAAATCGCACGCGCAGAACAACGCTCAGGCAAAGCATTAACGGATGAAGAAAAAGCGAAAATTGAGCCAATTTCAGAAGGTTCAGAATTTATTTCTTCGCTTTTCCCTGTGTTATCCGTGGTATTCCTTGTACGTTCATTTATTTTTGAACCGTTTCAAATTCCATCAGGATCAATGCAAGCTACATTATATGTAGGGGATTTTATTGTCGTGAATAAATACACTTATGGCATCAAAGATCCTATTTTCCAAAATACGATTATTGAAGGCAATAAGCCCGAACGTGGTGATGTGATCGTGTTTAAAGCACCGGAGCAAGCGTTGCTTCATACGAGTTTAGGGGCAACGCGAGCAGCATATGCTGAAAACCTTGCATTAACATCTAAAGATAATATGTCTGGAGCAGATTACATTAAACGTATTGTAGGGAAAGGCGGTGACCGCATTATCCTTGATGTTGAAAAAAGTGCCTTAACGATTGTTCATGGCAAAGATGGCAAACCTTGTGAAATAGACTGCCAAGCTAAAGTATTTGAATATAAACAAGAACCTACAAATCCAGCATTCCCAACGCAAGTGGAATATTTGGAAATCGGTGATGTGACACATAAGATTTTAGTCGAGCCAATGCGCCGTTATTCGGGGATTGAGTTTTATCCACAAGAAGGCTTACCTGCTGCAGAATGGATTGTGCCTGAGGGGCAATATTTTGTGATGGGAGATAACCGTGATCATAGTGATGACAGCCGTTTTTGGGGATTTGTACCAGAAAAAAATATCGTGGGTAAAGCCACTTATATTTGGATGAGTTTAGAAAAAGAACCAAATGAGTGGCCTACAGGCTTCCGTTTTGACCGTTTCTTTACAAAAATTAATTAATATGAATCATTTAGATCGACTAGAACGAAAAATTGGTTATCAATTTTCCGATCTAAAAAATTTAAAATTGGCACTGACACACCGCAGTGCCTCCACTCAACATAATGAACGTCTCGAATTTCTAGGTGATTCGATTCTCAATTACGTCATTGCTGATGCGCTTTATCATCAATTCCCTCGTTGTAATGAAGGTGAACTTAGCCGAATGCGTGCCACATTAGTTCGTGAGCCAACCCTGGCGATAATTGCCCGCAATTTTGAGCTTGGGGATTATATGTCCTTAGGTTCTGGCGAGTTGAAAAGTGGGGGCTTTCGTCGTGAATCGATTTTGGCGGATTGTGTTGAAGCGGTAATTGGCGCAATGGCATTAGATTCAAGCTTTGATAAAGCAGCAGATATTGTGCGTAGCTGGTATAAAACGTTACTCGCCGAAATTAAACCGGGTGATAACCAAAAAGATGCTAAAACGCGCTTGCAAGAGTATTTACAAGGTAAGCATTTCGCCTTACCAACCTATGAAGTAATCAAAATTGAAGGCGAAGCCCATTGCCAAACCTTCACCGTAGAATGTACAGTAAAAAATGTACCCAATATTGACCGCACTTTTATTGCGAAAGGTTCTAGCCGCCGTAAAGCAGAACAAGCGGCCGCAGAACAAATCTTAAAAACATTGGAAATTAAATGACCGAATTAAATCAAGAACAAGAGACCTATTGTGGCTTTATCGCTATCGTAGGTCGCCCAAATGTAGGGAAATCTACCCTGTTAAATAAAATTTTGGGACAAAAAATTTCGATTACATCTCGCAAGGCGCAAACTACGCGTCACCGTATTGTGGGAATTAAAACAGAAGGTATCTACCAAGAAATTTACGTCGATACGCCGGGACTTCATATTGAAGAAAAACGCGCGATTAACCGTTTAATGAACCGTGCAGCAAGCTCAGCAATCGGGGATGTGGATCTCATTATTTTTGTTGTAGATGGTACACATTGGAATGCCGATGATGAAATGGTGTTAAATAAATTACGTAATGCGAAAGCACCTGTCGTACTTGCCATCAACAAAGTTGATAATATTAAGAATAAAGATGATTTATTGCCATTTATTACCGATTTAGGCAGTAAGTTTAACTTTGCTCACATTGTGCCGATTTCTGCACAACGTGGTAATAACGTGCATCAATTAGAGAAAATTGTTCGTCAATCATTACGTAAAGGCGTTCATCACTTCCCTGAAGATTATGTAACGGACCGTTCACAGCGTTTTATGGCGTCAGAAATTATTCGTGAAAAATTAATGCGTTTCACAGGGGAAGAGCTACCTTATTCGGTAACGGTTGAAATTGAACAATTTAAAGTAAATGAGCGTGGTACTTATGAAATCAATGGCTTGATTTTAGTTGAGCGTGAAGGCCAAAAGAAAATGGTGATCGGTGCTCAAGGACAAAAAATTAAAACCATTGGTATGGAAGCGCGCGCTGACATGGAACGCTTATTTGATAATAAAGTACACCTTGAACTTTGGGTAAAAGTGAAGTCCGGTTGGGCGGATGATGAACGTGCCTTAAGAAGTTTAGGTTATATGGATGAATAAAAACTTGAGTAATACTCTATACTATTCTATTATTAGCGAAATTTTTATGTTTACTAATAAAAACAAGGAGATGGTAGATGAGTATCTATGCCTTAAAACCCAAATTTCAAAATTTACTTCGGCCTTTAGTTAGGCAATTAGCGGCAAAAGGCGTAACAGCAAATCAAGTTACGCTAATTGCTTGCTTACTTTCAATTTTATTAGGTGTGATTCTCGCACTATTCCCGACATTTTCCACTCTTTTCTTCCTTATTCCTATTTGGTTGTTTTTGCGTATGGCACTGAATGCTGTTGATGGCATGCTAGCACGTGAATTTAATCAAAAAAGTCGATTAGGGGGCTATCTTAATGAAATTACTGATGTCGTCTCTGATGCAGCACTTTACCTTCCTTTTGCTTTTGTCGCGCCTTTTGATGGTATTCAAATCTCAAGTATTATTTGGCTTGCGACGTTGAGTGAGTTATGTGGCATCTTGGGACAGGTTCAAGGCAAAACGCGTCGTTATGATGGCCCAATGGGTAAAAGTGATCGTGCATTCGTATTTGGTGTACTCGGTTTACTCTATGCGGTGAATGGTAGTTTACATTCACTTTTCTGGTGGGTAGCCAATATCGTGATTATCTTGCTCATTGTGACTTGTATTAAGCGAGTAAAAAATGGTTTAGCCGAAGTGACGGAGTAATAGGAGCAACTATGTTAGCGAGATTAATCGATTTTTTATTGTGTCGTTTTGCTTCTTTTATTACAGGCGTTCGACCACAAGCCGCAATTGCGGAACAATCTTCAGAAGGGCATCGTGTCTATTTTGCCAATCATAATAGTCATGGGGATTTTATCTTACTTTGGATTTCATTGCCTTATGAAGTAAGAAAACAAACTCGCCCTGTTGCAGGTAAAGATTATTGGACGAAAGGCGCAATTCGTCGCTTTTTAGCCTATAAAGTGTTTAATATGTTACTGATTGAACGTAATAGCCAAGATCCAAAAGCTGTCATACGACAAATGAGTGAAGCATTAATCAATAACTCCCTGATTATTTTCCCTGAAGGAACTCGTAAGATGGATGATGATTTGCCGCTTCAACCATTTAAAAGCGGATTGTTTTATTTAGCCAAAGAAAATCCTGATTGTGAGTTTGTGCCCGTTTGGATTAGTAATATGAATAATGTTTTACCAAAAGGCTTTATTTTACCGATCCCATTATTATGTGATCTGTATATGGGCGAACCATTAAAGATTGAGAACGGAGAGGCTAAAGAGGCCTTTTTAACACGTGCTCAATCGGCATTATTAAGTTTAAATGTCAGTGAAAAAGGCAAATCTTAGGAGCAAATGATGACAGAAATATGGCAACTCTTCAGTGGTTTATTTATCGCCTTAATTTTTGCTTCCTCAGTAGGATATATTTTAAAACGTAGATCGGGCGTGGATACACCAAATAGCGTTATTGATAACCTGAATGCTCGTATCAATGCTTGGTGGGTGATGATTGGCATTATCTTTATTGCGAGCTTATTGGGCTTTTATGGCGTGATTGGACTCTTTTTGATTATTTCATTTATGGGATTACGTGAGTTTCTTTCTCTATTGAATATTCGTCGAGGCGATCATCTTGCACTAGCAGCCTGTTTTTATGTGATCTTGCCATTGCAATATTTTTTAGTCGCCATTGATTGGTTTAGCATGTTCACGATTTTCATTCCAGTATATGGCTTCTTATTTTTACCGATTCTTTCGGCATTACTCGGCGATCCGGCACATTTCTTAGACCGTTCAACGAAAATTCAGTGGGCATTGATGATTAGTGTATTCTGTATTTCACATATCCCCGCTTTATTGACCCTTGATATCTCTGGTCATGAAGGAAAAAATCTTTTATTAATGATCTTCTTAATCTTGATAGTACAGTCAAGTGATGTGTTGCAATACGTTTGGGGTAAACTTTTTGGTAAGCATAAAATTGCACCAACCTTATCGCCATCTAAAACGGTAGAAGGGTTTGTTGGTGGGGTATTAAGTGCAAGTTTATTAGGGATGTTGCTTCATTGGTTGACACCATTTAATGCATGGCAAGCCTTTTTAATGAGTCTATTAATTTGCTTAATGGGATTCTTAGGTGGACTCGTGATGTCAGCAATGAAACGCAGTATGGGTGTGAAAGACTGGGGGAATATGATTAGTGGCCATGGTGGTATTTTAGATCGTATGGATTCACTTTGTTTCTCTGCACCTATTTTCTTCCATGTGGTGCGCTATTTCTGGGCCTAGTTATAAATCATGAAATAAAAAAAGAGCGGTTAATTAACCGCTCTTTTTTATTATTGACGATAAGTCTCTAAGAATCGTGCCAATTTGCCAATGGCTTCTTCTAATTGACCGGTATAAGGAAGTGTCACCACACGGAAGTGATCCGGTGAGTGCCAGTTAAAGCCTTTACCATGCACAAGAAGTACTTTCTCTTTACGTAATAAATCGAGCACAAATTTTTCATCACTATGAATGTTGAATTTTTGGATATCGAGTTTCGGGAACATATACATCGCCCCCATTGGTTTTACGCAACTAATACCCGGGATTTCAGTCAGTAACTCATAGGCTTTATTGCGTTGTTCCAGCAAACGACCACCCGGTTGAACAAATTCATTAATACTTTGATAGCCACCTAATGCGGTTTGAATGGCGTGCTGCATTGGTACGTTTGCACATAAACGCATAGACGCCAACATATCCAAGCCTTCAATATAGCCTTTAGCATGTTGTTTCGGCCCATTTAAAATCATCCAACCTTGACGGAAGCCCGCAACACGATACGCTTTTGATAAGCCATTGAATGTAATGGTTAATACATCTGGGGCAAGAGCAGCAATATGATGGTGGACAGCACCATCGTAGAGAATTTTGTCATAAATTTCATCTGCAAAAATAATCAGATTATTTTCACGTGCAACTTGGATAATTTCTTCAAGTAATTCTTTGCTATAAACCGCACCTGTTGGGTTATTCGGGTTGATCACGACGATAGCTTTAGTTTTGGCATTGACTTTTGCACGAATATCATCAATAGCTGGGAACCAACCAGACTCTTCATCACATAAATAATGTACGGCATTTCCGCCTGCTAACGTCACAGCCGCTGTCCATAACGGATAGTCTGGCATTGGAACTAATACTTCATCACCATCATTGAGAAGGGCTTGCATGGACATGGTAATCAATTCAGATACACCATTCCCGATGTACACATCGTTTACTGTCGCATCATGAATACCTTTAGATTGATAGTATTGCACGATAGCCTTACGTGCCGAATATAACCCTTTGGAATCGCAATAACCTTGTGCAGAGGGGAGGTTGCGGATAACATCAACTAAAATTTCATCAGGCGCTTCAAAACCAAATGGGGCAGGGTTGCCGATATTAAGTTTTAAGATTTTGTTGCCTTCTTCTTCTAGGCGTAAAGCTTCTTTGTGAACCGGTCCACGAATATCGTAGCAAACGTGTTCTAATTTGTCTGATTTCGGAAAAGATCTCATTAGTAACATCCTATGATAATTAGATTTTCATTCAAAAATTATGTCTAATTTACGCTTAAATTCTTATCTTGAAAAGATTTAATAAAAAAATTTTTTGAATGTATTAAAGTGCGGTAGAATATGGGCTAATTTTTTGTGTGTTTTATTATTTTTCATGGGCCCTTTAGAACAAGCTAAATCTGAGCTAATTCGCCAGTTTGAAACCTTGGCGACAACTGATCAGCAACCTGCTATTGCACGTCTTCAGACGAAGATGAAATTGGGTGTTGATCTTTTGGCATGGATGAAAGGGCAACTTGTTTATCCACAATTTTATTTACGTTTTCGTGATGAAGATAAAACCGTCGCAGCGGTGGGAAAAGTGCGGTCATTTTCAGATGTGAATTTGGCACAGCAATTTATTCAAGAGCACGATTTCCCTTTAGTCGGTGGTTTACAGTTCCAAGGTGAAAGTCAATTTATTTTGCCTCAAGTTTTAATTGAACAGCAAAATGGTGAGACAGTCGTTTCTGTTTTTGTTGAAACAAATGAGCTTGATTCAGCAAAAGCGGTGTTGAATTCATTCGAAAAAACGACCTCACTTTTACCACTTAATCAATTAACCATCGAAAGCATGGTGCCAAAAGCAAACCAAGAAACGTGGTGTGATTGGGTCAATCAAGCACTCGCTCGTATTCGACAAGGTGAATTAACCAAGCTTGTGTTAGCAAATGAAACCGTGTTTGGTCTTCAGCGTGAGTTAAACGGAAAAGATTTTCTTGCAGTAAGCCAAGCAAAAAATAGTGGTTGTTACCATTTTTTATGGGCAAATAATGCTGAAAACTGTTTTGTAGGATCGACACCTGAACGCTTATTCGCTCGAGATGATCGTCAGTTATTTACGGAGGCGCTTGCGGGCACTGCACCTGTTAGTGATAATCCAAGTGAAAATAATGAACGTGCGAATTGGTTATTAAATGATGAAAAAAACCTCAATGAAAACTGGTTGGTGGTTGAAGATATTTTACAAAATATCAGTCACTTAGTGGAACAAATTACCGTTGATGATGTCGCATTAAAGTCATTACGCAAAGTGCAGCATTTGATTCGAAAAATGCAAGCAAAATTGACCGCACTTTGTACGGATGCAGATTTGTTGAAAGCGATTCATCCAACGGCCGCAGTGTCAGGTTTACCGCAGCAACAAGCGAAGAAAGCGCTGGCTGAAATTGAAACTTTTGATCGTAGTTGGTATGCCGGAACATTAGGCGTGATGAGCCAACATCTTTCAGAATTTTGTGTTACCATTCGCTCGGCTTTTATTGAAGAAAATCAAGTGCGTGTATTTGCTGGCGCGGGGATTGTAGAAGGCTCACAACCTGTAGAAGAGTGGTTAGAAATTGAACGTAAAGCGGCAGGGCTGATTTCCCTGTTTGCAGAGAATAACGGAGAATAAGAAGAATGTCTGTAAGCGTATTTAATCGTTGTTGGTCAAAGGTGATCTTAGAAACCTTGGTTCGCCAAGGCGTGAGTCACTTTTGTATTGCGCCTGGTTCACGCTCAACACCTTTAACGCTAGAAGCTGTGCGTTTACAAAATGCTTCTCGTGCAACGTGCCATAGTCACTTTGATGAACGTGGTTTAGGCTTTTTTGCGTTGGGGATTGCAAAATCTACCCAAGCACCTGTTGCCGTGATTGTCACCTCGGGCACCGCAGCAGCAAATTTATATCCAGCAATTATCGAAGCTCGTCAAACAGGCGTGAATTTAATTATTCTTACTGCTGATCGTCCACCTGAATTGTGGGAATGTGGGGCGAATCAAGCTATCGTGCAACAAAATATGTTTGCAGATTACCCAGTGGCAAGTGTCAATCTACCGAAACCTCAAGCCGATTATGTGGCAAAATGGTTAATTTCGACTTTAGAACAAGCTTGCTATAAACAAAAACAACAACCAGGTGTGGTACATATCAATGTGCCTTTTGCAGAGCCACTTTATAATGCCCAAGATCAAGAAATTGACGGTCATCCATGGTTAATGCCAATTCAACGTTGGTTAAGCCAGCCTAAAAATTGGGTTGATCATCAACCATTACAGCAAGAAGTGTTGATGCACGAGAATTGGGATACTTGGCGTACGAAACGTGGTGTGATTGTAGCTGGACAATTAACGCCTGAACAAGCAATGGGCATTAACTCATGGGCAAATACCATGGGGTGGATTTTGCTGACGGATATTCAATCAGGTGTTGAGCCTCTAATGCCTTATGCGGATATTTGGCTAGCAAACCAAACAGTGAAGCAAAAACTACTTCAAGCTGATATTGTGATTCAATTTGGTTCCCGTTTTATCAGTAAACGAATTAACCAATTCTTAGCGGAATTCCAAGGCGAATTTTGGGTGGTGGAGCAAAGTCAAAATGCAGTTGATCCAAATCACCATACGCAAACTCGCTTTAACGCCAAAGCGCATCATTGGTTGCGTGCACACCCGCCATTGCGTCAAAAGCCTTGGTTGCTCGAACCGCTTGCGCTTTCAAAATTCTGTGCAACCTTTATCGAACAACAAGTCGGTGGCAATCTGAACGAAGCCTCATTAGCCCATCATATTGAGCGTGTTTTACCTTACAACGGTATTTTGTTCTTAGGAAACAGTCTTTTTGTGCGTTTGGTTGATGCGTTAACTAAATTACCTGAAGGGTATCCGATTTTCACCAATCGTGGTGCAAGTGGGATTGACGGCTTATTAGCAACAGCTGCAGGTATCGGTATCGGTGCCGATCAACCAGTGGTAGCAATGATTGGCGATACGTCCACACTTTATGATTTGAACTCTTTAGCCTTATTTAAGAATGTCACTCAACCGACTATTATTTTTGTGATTAACAATAATGGTGGCGCAATCTTTGATATGTTGCCGGTGGATGAAGAGGTGAAAGAGCAGTTCTATCGCTTGCCACATAATGGTGATTTCTCTCAAGTCGCCGCAATGTTTGGTTTAAAATATGCCTTGCCTTACACCTGGGCAGATTTAAGCTCCGTGTTAAAACAAGCTTATACTCGCCGCCGTGCGACATTAATTGAAATCAAAACAAACCCAAGTGATGGCAGCGCAACTTACAAACGTTTGATTGATCAAATTAGTCATGCGGTGATAGGGGAGTAGTTAGCACCTTTATGCTAACTAAAATTCATTCATTTATAAATAAAGGAGATGAGTATGCTTAAGAAACATGCTTACAAAGCCATTTTTACTGCATTAGTAACGAGCCTATTAACGGGTTGTATCGCTTATGAGGAAAGCACCAAAATCACCATGAATGATGTGCGTAATATGGATTATGGTAGCTATCCGAAAAATTACGAAAAAGCCATTCGCCAGCATTTAGCTCGTACTTTAATTGATCCTAATTCTTTAATGCTTGATGGCTTTAGTAAACCAAAAAAATTCTTACGAATTACAAGCAGACGCTATGATGCAGAAACAGAAACTTATAGCCCTGCAGCTTTCTTAAAATACTACATTGTTTGCGCCAGAGTGAATGCGAAAAATAGCTATGGTGGCTATACAGGCTGGCAAGAACACATTTTTTATTTCCGTGATGGAAAAATTGTGAATTCAAGTGAATATGGTTTGATCGATGGTTGCAGTGACCCAAATGATATCGTTATAAATAATGAAACCTTTTCAGATGTGGATATTGTTGATAAGCCATAGGGTTAATGAATTTTACTATATGGTCGGGCCCAACCCGACCTAAATTTTATGTATTCCGTACAAATCATGACCAATCTTATCTTCCTTCACGGCTTACTTGGTACAAAATCGGACTGGCAAAAAGTCATCGAAAATCTACCGCACTTTCGTTGTCTCTCTCTCGATTTACCCTTTCATGGAGAGAATAAAGCTGTTGCCGTTGAAGATTTTGAGCAAACCGCTCAGTGCCTTGAAGAACAAATTCAACATCTCATAAAAAATGAGCCTTATATCTTAATTGGTTATTCACTTGGTGGACGAATCGCACAATATTATGCACTGCAGGCTCAAGTGCAAAGAGGCAATTTACAAGCAGTGATTTTAGAAGGGGCAAATTTAGGTTTATCGTCTGAGCAAGAAAAACAAAGCCGTCTAGTCAATGACAACATGTGGGCTGAGCGTTTTTTTCATGAAAAGCCTGAAACCGTGCTCGAAGATTGGTATCAACAACCTGTTTTTTCTCATTTAAATGAACAGCAACGTAAGGCATTAATTGAAAAGCGAAAAGCCAATTGTGGACCAAATATTGGCCGAATGTTATTAGCTACTAGTCTTGCTAAACAGCCTGATTTTCGAGAGAAAGTGCGGTCAAGTTTGCTGCCATTTTTTTATTTTTGTGGTGAGCGAGATCAGAAGTTTCGTCAAATGGCTGAAGACAATCAACTCAATTTAACGCTTATTCCTGATGCTGGTCATAATGCACATTTAGAAAACCCGACATATTTTGCTAAAAAAATCGAAAATATCGTATTAAAAATTGCTCAACCTTAAGAGAAATGCTAGGATTTAGCCCTTTCATTTTATTTGACTCTTAAGGAAGCAAAATGTCCTCACAACTTCGTAATGATCCACTTAAGGTTGCTTTAGCCTCTATGGTGGGTACCGCAATTGAATTCTTCGATTATTATATCTATGCCGCTGCGGCAGTATTAGTTTTTAACACGCAATTCTTCCATAGTGGTGATCCGCTTTCAGATGATTTGCTTTCTCTTTCGACATTAGCTTTAGCGTTCTTTGCTCGTCCAATTGGCTCCGCTTTATTTGGGCACTTTGGTGACAAGATTGGTCGTAAGAAAACCTTGGTCGCCTCTTTGGTTTTAATGGGCGGATCTACGGTCGTTATCGGTTTATTGCCGACTTATTCTCAAATTGGTATTTGGGCCCCGATTTTGTTATGTATTTGCCGAGTCGGTCAGGGGATTGGTCTTGGTGGTGAATGGGGCGGAGCTGCTTTAGTAGCAACAGAAAATGCGCCAGAAGGAAAACGTGCTTGGTATGGTACATTCCCTCAATTAGGTGCGCCAATTGGTTTATTTGTCGCTAACGCGACCTTCTTCTTAGTGAGCTATTTCTGGGGGCAACAAGCCCTTGTTGAGTGGGCATGGCGTATCCCGTTTGTTTCTTCTTTAGCCTTAGTTTTAGTTGGGTTGTATGTTCGTTTAACTTTACATGAGAGCCATGTCTTCGTTGAAGCGGAAGAAAAAGGGAAAAAATTAAAAGCACCGGTGAGTGTGGTTTTCACTAAACACTTTAAACCAATGGTGATTGGTACATTTATCATGGTGGCAACCTATTCCTTGTTCTATATTATGACCGCCTTTGCTCAAGCGTATTCTCGTACACCGGCAACCCTTTCAGAAGCGGGCTATCCTATGGGATTAGGCATTCCTGCCAATACCTTCACGGGATTACTTTTAATGAGTGCGATCGTTTTTGCGATTTTTATCAGCATTTCAGGTCTTTATGCCGATAAAATCGGTCGTCGTAAATGGTTGATTTGGACAACAGTCAGTATTTTAATCTTTGCATTATGTATGCCATTATTCCTTGGAAACGGTACACCAGCTTCTGTATTTGCTTTCTTAGTAATTGGTATGGCATTAATGGGTATGACATTTGGCCCAATGGCAGCGTTATTACCTGAATTATTCCCAACGGAAGTACGTTATTCTGGTGCTTCTTTAGCCTACAATATTGCATCGATTATCGGGGCCACTATTGCGGCAATGATTTCATTAAAAATCAATGCACTTTATGGCTTAATGGGTGTAGGGATTTATTTAGCCATTAATGCATTCTTAACCTTGTTAGCATTATTAGCCTCAAAAGAAACGAAAAACGTCGATTTAACGCAAATCTAGTGATAAATTGATAATGAAAAAGCTGATGTAAATTACATCAGCTTTTTTTATTTGTTGAAAGGAAGCAGTAAAAAAGAGCGTATTGCTACGCACTCAGATTATAAAAGTGCGGTTAAAAAACAGTGTGTTTTTAACATCAGATATGAAAAGAATTAATCTTCACCCCATACTTCTTTGGCAATTTCTTCAACATAACGGACTTTTGCCCATTGCTGTGCTTCCGTCATGATATTTCCTTCTTCAGTTGACGCAAAACCACATTGTGGGCTTAAGCAAAGCTGTTCAAGTGGAACATATTTAGTTGCTTCTTCAATGCGAGCTTTAATAGCCGCTTTATCTTCTAATTCAGGGAATTTTGAACTGATTAAGCCTAATACAATACGACCTTTGTGTGGATTATTAGCAAAGTGTTTTAATGGTTCAAACCCACCAGAACGCTCATCATCATATTCAAGGAAATAGCCATCGTATTGGGTTTGACCAAATAACGCATCCGCAATTGGGTCGTATGCGCCGGTTAGTAAATAAGTTGAACGGAAGTTGCCACGACAAACGTGCGTTGTGATAACCATATCTGCTGGTTTAGCGGCTAATACAACTTGAATATTTTCAAGCGCCTGTGCTTTATCTGCTTCAAATTCTGGTTTTAGGTGATTGTTACAGAGTGAACCCCAATACACATCATCAAGTTGTAAATAACGGCAACCTGCATCATAGAAGGCTTTGATCGCATCTTTATAAGCTTGTTGAACATCTTTGGCAAATTCTGCACGTGTCGTATAAACGCCCGTATCCCATTGAATTGGATACATTAATTGGTTTGGACTAGGGATGGTATATTTTACGACGCCACGATCCCCAACAATGTCTTTTAATTTTTTGAAATGTTCGATAAATGGATGGTTTGGATTCCAAGATACTTTACCGCAGCAACGTGTATTGTAAGGTTTGGTTTCCACACCATTAAATTTATAACCATGTTCAGGGTGATAACCTTCAATACCATTTAGGTTTTCTAAGAAATCGATGTGCCAAAACGCACGGCGATATTCCCCATCAGTGATGACTTGAATACCTGCATCTAACTGTGCTTGTACTAATTTAGCAATTTCTTGATCTTCAACTTCCGTTAATTGTTCACGAGAAAGTTCGCCAGCTGCAAATTTTGCACGAGCTTCTTTTAAAGGTTGAGAACGTAAATATGAGCCCACAGTATCAGCGTGGAAGGGGAGTGTTTTTGATGTCATGTTTATATCCTTCTTTTAATTTTAGTATGCTGATTTTAACGTAAGGATATTTCATGATCAAAGTAATGATTTTTTCATTCATGATGAAAATAATTAATGCAGAGAAAGATTAGCTTTCAGCAATTCCCATTGCACAAACAGCAGCCGAACTCCATGCCCATTGGAAGTTATAACCGCCTAACCAACCGACGACATCGAGCACTTCACCGATAAAATAGAGACCTTTAATCTTTGTGGCTTCCATGGTTTTAGATGAAATCTCATGAGTATCAACTCCACCCATTGTGACTTCAGCCGTGCGGTAGCCTTCAGTGCCATTAGGAATGAATTGCCAATTGTGGATTAAATTCTCTAAATTTTCTAACCGCACTTTACTTAAGTTCGCGATCACTTCGTCTTGAATTAAGCCTTGTTCTAACCAAAGTTCGACTAATTTCTTCGGTAATAATCGACTTAATACGGTTTTTAACTGCAATTTAGGTGAAGATTGACGCATCTCATCGAGATGATGACGAATATCGTTATAAGGTAATAAATCTAAATGAATGCTTTCACCCGGTTGCCAATAATTGGATATTTGCAAAATGGCAGGGCCAGATAAACCGCGATGGGTGAATAACATTTGATGAGTAAAGGTTTTGTTTTGATTTGTTGCCGCTACATCTAATGAAATGCCGGATAGTGCTGCATAGAATTTGTCACTTTCTCGCCACGTGAATGGCACAAGGCTTGCACGCGGAGGAATCACATTTAATCCAAATTGTTCTGCAATTTGATAGCCAAAAGGCGAAGCGCCCAAGCCTGGCATGGAGAGCCCACCTGTGGCAATAATCAAATTTCGACATTGCCATTCAACTGCATTTACCTTTAATTTAAACCGCACTTTAGGATTGTTTTCAACCGCTTCAACATCACTCACTTCGCTGCGTAGTTGAATGTTGACACCGTATTTGTCACATTCCGTTCCGAGCATCTTCACGATATCTTCTGCACCGTTATCACAAAATAACTGACCTAATTCTTTTTCGTGATAAGGAATGCCATACTCAGCGACTAAAGCAATAAAATCCCATTGTGTATAACGTTTTAAGGCAGATTTGACGAAGTGTTTGTTCTGGCTGATATAACGGCTAGACGTAATTTCCATATTGGTGAAATTACAGAATCCACCGCCAGACATTAAAATTTTTCGGCCAATTTTCTTACCATTATCAAAAATAGTGGCTTGTTTGCCCAGTTTGCCTAACTGAGCGGCACAAAATAAGCCGGCAGCACCGGCTCCAATGATGATATTTTCTGAATAATGAGACATAGCTTATTGTGAGGTTTGTCCTTTTTCAAAATAGTCTATCATTTTGATTCGTTGGATAACAGTACGACGATCCACGGCAGCATTACCTGAATCTAATAATTGCTGCCAATAAGCTTTGGCTTTTTCAGCGTCATGATTTTTAAAGGCTTCAGTCGCCAATAATGTTATCACTGATATTTCATGTTTATCTTGTTTTAACGCCTCATCCATTATTTGCTGGATTGGTGGTGTGATATTTTGACCCGCTTGATAATAAAGTGCGGTCGCTTTGAGGCCTAGAATAGCCGGTGTTGTACCTGAAATTTTTTCTGCATTGCTATAGGCGATGAGCGCATGATCAAATTCATCATTTTGCATATAAGCATCACCTAGCTGAGCCCAAAGCTCAGGGTTATTCACATCTTCTCGAATTTTATTTTGAATTTTGAGCACCATATCTTCTTTTTGATGCACCATTGATGTATCGGCTTTTTTATTGGCAAGCTCAACCATCTCTTTTTCGCCTTGTTGAACACGTTCAAAACGATCAAGGGAGAAGTAATAACTTAAAGGAAGAACCAACAAAATAGCAAAGACCCAAATGGCGGATTTGGTTTCAAATTTGACCGCACTTTTTTCTTCTTTAGGCGTTGTATGAGATTGATTTTCAAGTGGTTTAGGTACATTTTCTGATTTTTTTGTGGAAAACAAAATCAACGCAAAGGCCCCAATTAATAGCAAAATAGGCAATAGCCAGAGGAGTGCGGTATTCCATTGGAAAGGTGGCTTATAGTTCACGAAATTACCGAAACGTGCGGTCATTGTGTCGATAATTTGCTGATTCGTTTTTCCTTCATCCACCATTTTATAGACTTCAATACGTAAGTCATAAGCAATCGGCGAATTGGACTCAACTAAATTCTGATTCTGACATTGTGGGCAACGTAAGGATTTTGCCAGTTCAACAGCTCGAGTACGATCGGCTTGGTTTTTAAACGCATAGGTATCCACCATTTCTGCGTGAGCAAAAAGGGCAAAAGTCAGTAAAAGTGCGGTCAGAAATCGGGTTAATTTTTTCATTTTACTTTTTTGTTAATTCATCAAGTTTTGGTTTGATTTCGGTAAGCCACGTTTCACGATCCATATAGCCGGAATGACGATAACGGATCATGCCGTGCTCATCGACAATATAGGTCTCTGGTGCACCATCTACGCCTAATTGCATCGCAAATTCACCACGGCTATCGTCAATAGTGAGTATAAATGGGTTGCCCATGCGTTCTAGCATCGCAATACCGTTTTGTGGTTTGTCACGATAGTCGATGCCCACAATGGGCACGTCTTTTGAAATTTCCATCAAGAGAGGGTGTTCTTGTTGGCAATAGCCACACCAACTTCCCCACACATTAAGCAGGAAAGGTTGCTTTGGAAAATCTCTTGGGCTGACAATTTGATTCGGTTCAAGCAAATTCGCTTGATAGAATTCTGGCACAGGCTTATCAATGAGTGCTGAGGCAATTTGTTTTGGATCTTTGTGTAAGCCAACAAAAAGCAGTAAGCAAATGCTCAATAACAAAATCAGCGGTAAAAACAAAATAAACTTTTTATTCATCACGTTTTCTCTTCAAATTGATGGCTGAACATAATGCGCCAAGTGCCATTAAAATGCCTCCGAGCCATAACCAGCGAATAAGCGGTTTGTAATGTAAACGGAATGTGAATTCACCTTTACCTAAGTTATCGCCCATAACAATATATAAATCGCCCCAAAAGCCTGCATCTAAGCCCACTTCACTCATAGTCATGGTACGAACGTCGTAATAGCGGCGTTCAGGTACAATGTCAGCGTAAGGTTTGCCTTGTTTTGACACGTTAAAGAAAGCAACTTCGGCGGTAAAGTTAGGTCCGATTTCATTGGAAAAACGATCATAATGGAATTCAAATTGACCTAATTGCTGGCTTTGTTGTGGTGCAAGTCTAACACCTAATTCACTGCCAAAGTAACTACTCATCACGGCGCCCATTGTGGCAATCGCCACGCCACAGTGTGCGAGAATCATCCCGAAATAGGCAAGTCTGACTTTTGCCCAATTTTGCCATAAGGTGACGAATAATACCCAAATAGCGAGAGTAAGTAGTACATAAGCGAAGAAATGGAAACGTAACGCACTGTCATTTTGCAGCGCATTCCAAATCATGCCATAAGCAATCACTGCAGCGGGAATAAGTAATAACAGACGTTTGAAAAAACGTTTCTTATCGGCTTTAAACCAGTTTAAGCAAAGTGTGCCCGCCATGGCAAAAAGCACTAACGTAAGCAAGGGTAAGAAAATACTATTAAAGTAAGGCGCACCCACAGAAATACTTCCCCAATTCATGGCTTGGAATAGCATTGGATAGAAAGTGCCTAAGAAGGTACTGACGGTGGCCACGGTCAATACGATGTTTAAACCTAAAATCGCCCCAGTTTTAGAAAAGAGTGGAAATTTGACCGCACTTTCGTTGGTATTTGTGCGTAGCGCAAATAAACTGAGCGAGCCGACAGTCAGTAAGAAGAAAATGAGTAATAGCACATAACCACGGGAGCTATCTAAAGCAAAGGCGTGCACGGAGGTTAATGCACCTGAACGAACAATAAATGTGCCTAATACACTGAATGCAAAAGCGAGTAGAGAAAAGAGTGTTGTCCAGTAGCTAAACATGCCTTGCTTTTCAGTCACCATCAAACTGTGTAAAAGTGCGAGTCCCAATAACCATGGCATAAGAGAGGCGTTTTCTACCGGATCCCAGAACCACCAGCCGCCCCAGCCTAATTCGTAATATGCCCACCAGGCACCGAGAACGATCCCTAATGTTAAGAATAACCAAGAAACGAGCACCCAAGCTCGCATTGCACGCGCAATTGCTTGTGCAGAACGATTAAAGATTAAAGCTGAAATGGACATGGCAAAGTTAACGGCAAAGCCTACATAACCGACATATAAAAGCGGCGGGTGGAAAATTAAGCCAATATCTTGCAGCATAGGATTGAGATCTCGCCCTTCTGCAGGGGCTGGGAATGCACGTCCAAATGGATTGGAGTAGAACAAAATGAAAATAGCAAACCCAAGACAAATTAAGCCGAGTAAAGAAAGGGTTTGTGCAGAAAAAGTGCGGTCATTTTTGCGAGAGAAAAAGGCAAAAGCCACTAACCAAAGACTTAATGTGAAAAGCCAAAATAAAATGGAGCCTTCATGTCCGCCCCAGGTGGCGGCGACTTTAAAAAATGTTGGTAGTTGAGAATTGGAGTGCGCTGCCACGTATTCCAAAGTGAAGTCATCCATTGCAAAAGAGTAGGCAAGAATGCCGATTGAGACGCTCGTAAAAATACCGAAACAATAACTTAATCCCCAAGCCGTGTTGGTGAGAGAGGGTTTATTTCGCCAAATACCAATTTGCGGCACGATGGAAAGTAAGAGCGCCGCGGTGGTGGCAAAGAGTAATGAGAGAAATCCGAATTCGGGGAGCATAGTATTCTTCAGTATTAATGGTTGTATTTGACAAAATAAGGTTAATTTTAAGCATGAAAAACATACGTAAAATTAACCGCACTTTAGTCTTTTAAATAAACAAAAGGCGTATTGTATACGCCTTTTGATTAAATAAGAAGTTTATCCTTACGCAACGGTAAGTTGTCCTGCATACAAGATGAAGTAACGTAAGCAGAGAACCCCGATTAAGTCGAAGATTGACACAAGGATAATAAAGTTCTTGTTGTATTTTAAGCAGTCTTTTGCTGCAAGGTTCGCAAGTAGAGGAATGATGATACCAATTAAGAATACCCCAATCCAGAACACAGCCCCCCAGAAGCCGGAAAGAGCATTGTGCAATGCAACTACTTTCTGACCGCCACCGAAGTGTAGACCAACAAAGAAACAGATTAATAAACCAAGTTCAGTTACCATAATTGGCACTTCAAATTTGTGAATGAAGTGTGATTCATGGCTATCACCTTTTAATTTACCAGCAATGAGGATAAATAAGAAGGTTGCAGCGATACCTGAAGAGGTACCTGAAGCTAAGAATAACGCTGGTAGAACAGGGTTATTTAACATTGGGTAACTGATCAATGCTGAAAGTAAGAAACCGGTATAAGCCCCTAGCACAGCGGCTAAGATGAAGAGAATGACTTCTACAGGACCAGTTAAACGTTCTAATACATTGATGATTTTACCGACAAACCCCAGTTTTGGCATAAAACGTTGAATGAACGCCATGATATCTTCTTTGAAGATAACTGCACACCAACATACCAAGAACAGCATATAAACTTGGAATAACATTACCCCCATAGACATTACAGAGTTGAATTGATAGTTAAACATCAATTTCCAGAATGTCCAAGGACGTGCCAAGTGGAAAATTAATAGGGTTAAACCAATTAATGTTGGCACAGAACCTAAAACGGCGGCTGCTCGGATAATCCAGTTTTTGCTAGGATTTTCTAATTTGTGACTACGTTTATAAGCAATCGCTAATTGTACCGCACCGGAAGAAATACCAAGTAAGAACAAATAGATAGCGATTGTTGAATCCCACACCAAGTTAGGTGTGTGAAACGGAACAGGATAATCTAATGTCATCTTCTTGGCTCCCCGTGTTGGAATGGAATATGGTAAAGATTTGGTTGAGTACCTAATTCCACTTTCGTGCGATAAACCGGATTTTCTTTCACTTTGCGGGAAACTGCACTGCTTGGATCATTCATATCACCAAAGGTTAATGCTTTGGTTGGACAAGCTTCTACACAAGCAGGTTGTTTGCCAGCTGCTAAGTTTGTATCGCGACAGAAGTTACATTTATCCGCAGTACGGTGTACTGGGTGAATGAAACGTACACGGTAAGGACAAACTGCAACACAGTATTGGCAACCTACACAAAGATCTTTATGCACATCTACGATACCTGTTTCAGGATCAATAAATGATGCACCGGTTGGACAAACTGCCACACAAGGGGCGTTTGTACAGTGTTGGCAAGATTGACGGAAAAACTCGTATTCTTGATTTGGGAATTCGCCGTAAGGTTCACTACGGAGAATTTCCAAACGTGAAACGCCTTCAGGAACGTGGTTTGTTTCACGACAAGCATCCATACAAGCGGTACAGCCGATACAAGCTGTTTCGTCGTGTACCATTGCATAGCGTTTCGGTTTATCCGCCTTTTCCTCTTTCGCTAAAGAGGTAACTGATGTCCCCGTCATAAGGATTAATGCCCCCATGCCGGAAACAAAGTTTCGGCGTGAACAAGCTGTCATTATTTATCCTTTTGTTCGGTTGATTGCGTTTGTGATTGTGCGTCTTTTGCCGCTTTGCGTTTTTGTTGTTCGCCGTGGCAATCTACACAAAGTTTCACACGATTTTTCGGTTGAATACCTTTCATCGCATCATCTTTCGGGTGTAATGTGTGGCAGCTTGCACAAGGCAATTTCATTGCGTGAACATCGTGCGCCCAAAGTTTTTCACGAAGTTTTGCCGGTTGGTGACAAGCAAAACAAACTTGGTTTTGTTCTTGCGCGGTATACATTGGTTTTTTATCACCAAAGATATCGCCATCAAAACGCATCACATCTTTTGCTCCACGACGGTGATCTTCCGAAATATTACCGTGACAGTTTACACAGTTGATCGGTTTACCCGTGTTAGGGCTTTTTTGACTTAAGTGTGTACCATGGAATTTACCAAAATGTAATTCACCACCAGATTGATCCAAGGTTTGGTTTTTATCAACTTGGTCAAATTTGTGACATTTCGCACAATATTGGTTTGGATCACGTTGGTTATCCAATTGTGGCTCATAAGTGAGTTGAGAGGCAGGTGTTTTTGCCATCTCTTCCGCACTTGCAGCCATTGGCATTGCCGCAAGCATTGCAAGCAATGCAAGGGATTTAGCCGATTTGCTGATTAAAGAAGTTAAATTCATTCTGATTACCTCAAATATATGGTTAAAAATGACCGCACTTCGACACTTTAGTTACAAAGTGCGGTTCTTTTTTTATTGTTTTGTTGCGGTATCTTCAGCTAATTTGCCATTGGCTTTCGCTTCTTTTACCCATTGAGGTACAACAGTTTCTAAGAATTCTTTTTTCGCTTTACGTTCTTTCTCGATATCAATACCCATTACTTTCCATGCTTTATCAGCTGTAGAAATATCTGGTACTTCAACTGGAGTTTTCACGCCATGTTTAGTTAAGATTGCTGCAAGTTTAGCACGTGCATCCGCTGCTTTGTCGATACCAGAACCTAATACGCGAAGCATTACATCAGGTGCGTGCATGTGACCACCGTGACTTGCTGCTGCGTAGTCCCAACGCCATTGAGCGTGACGGATATCCATTAAAGCAGGTTCCATTTCTTCTTTAGTTGCACCTGCATCCCATGCCGCTTTCGCTTCAAAGTGAGCACGAACAACTTGATCTTCTAAACGACCCATTACATCTTTCACTTCTTTTTTACGTGAAGCAACGATGTCTTTAAGTTTTTCTTTGCTTTGATCGTGACAGTTTGCACATGTGGTATCAAATGCATCGAATGGGTTTTGGATTTGGTGGTCGGTATAAACTTTACCGTCTTTACCTTGTACTTTAGGCATGTGACAGTCGATACAAGTTACGCCGTTTTTACCGTGCATACCTAAAGACCAAATTTCAAAGTCAGGGTGTTGCGCTTTTAACATTGGTGCTTTAGAAAGAGAGTGAGTCCAGTCACTGAAGCCGATATCATCATAGTATTTTTCGATGTCATCAACAGTTTGACCGTTATCCCAAGGGAAGGTTACTTGTTTTAAGTCGCCCGCGAAGTAGTATTCAACATGACAGTTTGCACAGATTTCAGCACGTTTTTCAGTGCGAGCAGCTGTGTTAAAGCTTAAGTTAGCTTGTTCTTTACCTTCAGCTTTTGCTTTTGCTTGAAGTGCATTATTTAAGTGATCTAATGCACGAAGAACGTGTGGACGAGCAATACGTAATGCAGGTTTGCCTTCAGCAAAGTCTTTAGAGGTCGTATCGTGACAGTCAGCACAACCGATCGAGTTGACAATTTCTGGTCCACCTTTAGCCCATTTGGCACCAAAGTAACCATCTTCACCCCATTCTGCAATTAAACGAGGAACGTCTGGACCTTTACAAGTCCAACATGCCATTGGTTGAGGGCCATCATTTGCATTTTTGGGCGCACCAGTACGTAAAATATTACGTACATCTTCTACTGCATAAACGTGACCACGAGGTGCGTTATATTCTTTTGCGAAAGAATAGCCCCCCCATAACACGATTAAACGAGGATCTTGTTCATTAGCATAGATGATTTTGTCGCCTTTTTCAGTCGCTTTCCACGAATTGAATTGGCTAGGATATTTCTCAGCAAATTTTTCATTCACTGCTTCGATTTTTAAATTAGGGTTTGGTGCTTCCACAGGTTGTTCAACAGGCTTGTATACCATTTCAGCCATCGCTGAGTTATACACACCTAAAGCTGCGAAAGAAGTGGCCAAAACAAGGCTTTTTCTCAATGCGTTCACGATAATCACTCCATTAGGAAAGAATAAAAAAACAATTTTAAATGCGAACAATTCCTATTAAGCTTTTGAATTCACTCATAAAAATGGCTCAACGCAAGCATAAGATACCAAAAAGCAGTAGTTTTTATACGGTTTTTTTTCAAAAATTTGAGGTTGATCAAACTTTAAAATCAAAATACTTATAAAGGGGTATATTGGTATTGAGAAAGTGGTAAAGGATAATATTCTAAAAGAGGCAAAAGTGCGGTTGATTTTCATCGTGTTTTTTTACTTGTTTGAGAGGGATTAAACCCATGTGATTAGCCCATCCTGAGTACTTTTTTAATGTTCGCTTTTTACGCAAACGTTAAAATGTAAATTTTTTGTAAAAAACAGTGTAAAAAGCAAACATTTCCTTGATCTTATGCTTAGCTCCTATATACTCCAAGGACTTTACTATTTACTTGCTTAGTTTGCATTATTTTAGCTTCGCAACAACTTATTGGCCTATTTGTTTGGGAGAACCTTTTTATGAACAAAGTATTTAAGATTATTTGGAACAAAACGACACAATCTTTCGTCGTGACATCAGAATTAGCGAAAGGAGCCGTAAAAGCTTCTTCAAACTCAGAACAACGTGTAACAAGCGAAACACGTTTGTCTTCTCTTTTTAAACTCTCTGCATTTGCACTTTCTTTATCTGCAGTGATGATGCCGGCACAAGCAAACGTGATTGTGGGGGATGGAAGCAATGCGCCTACAAATGTACATCCTTTTAGTATTGCAGTTGGGAACAGTGCCACATCAGCAAGCGGTGGAAGTACTACCGCTATTGGTTATGGCGTAAATGGTCGTTATGACAATAGTGTGCTGATTGGTGATGGCACAGGAAATTATGGTGGAACAACGGGTAGTCGTAATATTCTCATCGGTCAAAATGCTCAAGTTGGCGATAGCACTTCTGTTGTACGAGTAAACCAGTCTATTGCTATTGGAGCTGGCATTAGAGCTGATAAAGCGGAGATATATGGTGGTTCTATTACTGAAGGCGCATGGGCTCGAGGCGATCAATCAATTGCGATTGGCGGTAATGTTATTTCTTATGGTAATGCATCGGTTGCGATTGGTGGGGATGATACTGATTCAGCAGCGGCTACACAAACGACTTATATCAATACTAATGGCCAAGATAAAACGGGAACGGTTCAACAAGCATTTAGAGATTTAACTGGAGGGGAGCTTCAAAGTCCTCGTTGGATGAATACAATTGCAGGGGAAGCTGCTGTATCATTAGGAACAAAAACAAAATCTGGGGATCTTTCATTAGCATTAGGTTCATTGGCTGCAGCGCAAAAAACGAATGCTGTCGCTGTTGGTACTGGGGCTAATGCATCGTTTGCAAACTCAGTAGCGATTGGTGGCGGTTCCGCAACGGATAAAGCAGGGGTTGCCTATACTACTCGTACTATTTTAGGGACAACTTATACTTGGGCTGGTGGCGCGAATACTATCGCAGGGGACGTTGTTTCTATCGGTAAAAAAGGCTATGAACGTCAACTCATCAACTTATCACCAGGTGATATTTCTGCAAACTCGACTGATGCAATCAATGGTTCTCAGCTTTATGCTGCGATGGCAGAAATTGAAAAAATCCGTTATTTCTCTGTGAAATCAGATGTAGCAGGTAACCGAGATAATACTGGTGCATCAGGTGTTGATTCTATTGCCATTGGACCTAATGCAAGTACTGCGTCTACTTCAGCTAGATCTATTGTGGTAGGGAATGATGCATTTTCTAGTCATGCTGATAGTGTTTCATTAGGTAATGGTGCTCAAACTAAAAATAATAATTCCACGGCTATAGGTACTCTTGCAAAAACAGAGGGTGCAAATTCTATTGCTGTTGGATTGAATGCGAGCACAACTTATGCAGATTCTATTGCAATGGGCTCAAATGCGACAGCAGCTGAAAATAAACTTGTTTCTATTGGACCTGATGCTAAATCAACTGCAAGATATGGTGTGTCATTAGGCAATAACGCATCATCAAATGGTACAGCTTCTATTGCCATTGGTAATTCAACGAATGCATCTCACGACAATGCAATCGCAATTGGTGATGCAGCAAACACAAATTCGTGGGCAACAATTGCTATTGGTAACAATGCGAGCGCAGCAGCAAGCAGAACCATTGCAGTTGGCCGTAATGCCTCTGCAGCTGGGCAGACAGCTATTGCGATGGGTATTGATAGTAATGCAAGTGAATATTCAGCTATTGCTATTGGTGAATTAGCAACTTCTACTGGTGGTTATTCTGTTGCTATGGGGCATAAAGCCAATGTAGAAGGCAGTCTTTCTGTTGGTATTGGTGTTTCATCAAATGCAAACGCAACATCGACAACAGCTGTTGGCTCTTATGCTAATGCATCAGCAAATTATGCAACAGCCTTAGGCACTAGCTCAGCTGCTTCAGGAGTATATTCAATAGCTTCAGGTTATGCCTCAAAAGCACTTGGGTATAATTCGATGGCTTTAGGTTTCTCTGCTATTGCAAATAATACTCAAGCTATCGCGATGGGGACGAGTGCAAATTCTTCCGCACATAGTTCTGTAGCGATTGGTGCTTCATCACTATCTAATGGCAATAATGCTGTTGCTATGGGCGTGCGAGCGAATGCTTCAGGTGTAGATTCAATGGCTTTGGGTTTATATGCAAATTCCTCCGCTGAAAGGGCAGTTGCTATTGGTCGGACATCGGTTTCTTCAGGAGATAGTGCGGTTGCTATTGGTTGGTCGTCACTAGCTAATGCTAGCCAGGCTGTGGCAATAGGGATAGATGCAAAAGGGATAGGTGTGGATTCAATGGCCTTTGGTTCACATGCAAATTCCTCTGGTGAAAAAGCGGTTGCCATTGGTAGAGCATCGGTTTCTTCAGGAGATAGTGCGGTTGCTATTGGCTGGAAATCACTAGCTAACGCGAGCCAGGCTGTAGCTATAGGGATAGATGCAAAAGGGGCTGGTGTCGATTCAATGGCTTTTGGTTCACATGCAAATTCTTCAGGTGAAAAAGCGATCGCGATTGGTAGAACATCATTGGCTAATGCAACCCAAGCTATGGCAATGGGTGTGCAATCGAAAGCGTCTGGAGTTAATGCAATGGCTTTTGGCGCCAACTCAAACGCGTCGAATGAGACAACAATTGCTATCGGTGTTAATTCATTAGCAAGTGGTGTAAATACCGTGGCTTTAGGACAAGGGAGTAAAGCGACTGATTATTCTGCGATGGCGTTTGGCCTAGGCGCAAATTCATCGGGTCGATATTCAATTGCAATTGGCCAAGGTACGAAGGCAGCGATAGAGCATTCTATTGCAATGGGGTATTCTGCAAATGCAGCAGAGGCTTTCTCTATTTCTCAAGGGGCTTATTCTGAGGCCACTCAACGAGCAGCTATAGCATTAGGTTATACAGCTAAAGCAACAGACCGAGATGCGATGGCATTAGGTTCATTCGCTAATGCTAGTGCGAACAGTGCCGTTGCTCTGGGACCACATGCTAAAAGTACAGCATATAAATCTATTGCCCTTGGTGCTGATTCTGAAGCAGGAACAAATATGTTTGATGCTAACTCAACAAGTGCTGTATTTAAAAATGATGCAGGTTCAAATTCAGAAGTGAGATTTGCAGCAAGTTCATCTAGCATTGGCGGAGCAGTTTCTGTAGGTAAGGCGGGTAACGAACGCCAAATCCATAATGTCGCTGCGGGTCGTATTTCTGCGACTTCAACAGATGCGGTAAATGGTTCACAACTTTACACCGTGTTAAATAACAGTGGATTTAATGTTCAAGAAAATGGCAACGCTAAATCACGTATCAATAACAATGATGTAGTAAATTTCAAAGATGGAAACTTAACTACCGCGAATGTGACTGATACCGAAAATGGCACTATTGTGAAATTTGATGTGAATACAACAAATATCACGACTAATACGACGACAGGTAATGCAACAGCTACAAATCCTAATAATATTGCTACGGCAGGTGATGTGACCAGTGCTATCAATAATGTGCGTAATATGCCAATTACTTTCACGGGTAATACAGGAAGTGCGGTCAAAAAATTAGGTGAATCTTTAGGTATTGTGGGGGATGGTACCGATATTACAAGTACTGCTGATGCAAACAATGTGACATTTACGTTAAATAAATCAACTGTTGTTACAGCAGGGGACAATAAGGCTGTAACCAGTGGTGCAGTTGATACCGCCATTAAAGCCATCAACTTGACTACTGCAGGTAATGCAGGGACTGGCGCGGTTAATCTGGCAACACAATCTTTAAATATCACAGGTTCAAATGGTTTAATTACCGTAGCCAAAGATAATGGCATTGAAGTGAAAATTGATGATGCTACTCGTAAAAAAATTGATGATGCAAGTTCTGCAAAAGAAGTATCAGCTTCGGTTTCTGGTTCATCTGCAGTTTCTGTCACACCAAATGGTACAACAAAAAATGCTGATGGTGTAGAAGTAACAGATTATGCTGTGGATCTTTCTCAAGCCACAAAAGATGATATTCAAAAAGGTATTGATGCGCATACTATCGTTACCAATAAAGGCCTAACCTTTACTGGCACAACAGGGACTACAACAGCGAAAAAATTAGGTGAAAGTGTTGAAATTTCAGGTGATGACAATATCACAACTGAAGCAACAGATGATAAAGTTCAAATTAAATTGAATAAAAATATCACCGTTGACAGTGTGACTGCAGGTAATACCAAAATTGATAAAAATGGTCTGAAAGTAGGTGATATTACTGTTACAAATTCACCAATTACAGTGAATGGTAATGCAGTTAACAACATCAATGATGCAATCAATCAAACTGCAAAACAAGCATTTAGTCCTCTTACTTTTGCAGGAGATACTGGCTTAAATGTTGAACGTAAATTAGGTACAACGGTTAATATTAAAGGCGGTCTGGCTGATGACGCTAATCTTTCTGACGATAATATTGGTGTAATTGCTGATGGTGAAGATACGTTAAATATTAAGCTAGCAAGAGATATCAACATCCGTAGTGTTACAACTGGCGATACTATGATGAATAGTAACGGTATCAAAGTGGGTGATGATGTTGCTCTAGATAAAGACGGCTTAACAGCAGGTGATGTATCTGTAACTAAAGATGGTATTAATGCAGGTGATAAGAAGATCACTGATGTTGCAGCAGGTGATGTGAATGAAACATCAAAAGATGCGGTAAATGGTAGCCAACTTTATCAAACAATCAATAATCTCACCACAAAAGGTTTTGGGTTAACTGCTCAAGATGGTAATTCTGTGAAGAAACCATTAGGTGAAACGATTGAGGTTGTTGGTGCAGATAAAAATATCAGCACTAAGGTTGAAGGTGGCAAAGTTAAGATTGCTTTATCGAAAGATATCAACGTTGATAGTGTCACTGCGGGTGATACCAAAATTGATACAAATGGTTTGAAAGCAGGTGATGTTACTGTAACTAAAGATCCTATTACTGTAAATGGCACCACAGTTAATAATGTGAATGATGCCATCAATAAAACGGCTGAACAGGCATTTAAAGCACTCACTTTTGGTGGTGATAATGCACCGAAGAACTTTGAGCGTCGTTTAGGTGATAAAATCTTTGTAAAAGGTGGTGCAACGGGGGCATTATCTGATAACAATATTGGTGTTGAATCTGATGGTAATGGCACATTAAACGTGAAATTAGCTAAAGATCTGAAAAACCTAGATAGTGCTGACATTGGTGGTGTAACTATCAATAACAAAGGCATTGATATGGGCGATAAGAAAATTACAGGCTTGAAAGCAGGTGAAGATAATACTGATGCAGTAAATGTTTCACAGCTTAAGAAAGTAGAAGAAGTAGCTAATAAAGGCTGGAATTTAACAGCGAATGGCAAGGATTCTTCTAATGTAAAACCTGGTGATACCGTTAATCTGAAAAATACAGATAAGAACATCGATATTACTAAAGATGGCCACAATGTAACGTTCAACTTAGCTAAAGACATTAAAGTTGATAGTGTAACCGCTGGTGATACCGTGATGAATAATGACGGTGTGAAAGTTGGTGATAATGTAGCTTTAAATAAAGATGGATTAAAAGCTGGTGATGTCTCTGTAACAACAGATGGTATCAATGCTGGGAATAAGAAAGTAACCAATGTTCAAGATGGTGATGTAACGAGCACATCGAAAGATGCGGTGAATGGTAGTCAGTTATACGTAGTAAAAGAACTTGCAGGTAAAGGCTGGAATGCTACTGCAACGAAGAAAGCTGGAACAACTGGTGAAGTGACAGGTACTTCAGTTGCAAATGTAGCACCTGGCGAGACTGTAAACTATATCGCAGGCGATAATATCAAACTTGAACAGAATGGTATTAACTTCACGATTTCTACGACAAAAGACTTGAAAGCTGAAAATGTGAATGCGAAAACGGTTAATACCACAACGATTAATCTTGGTGAGGGTGATAACTCAACCCCAATTACAGTAGTAAGTGGTAAAGATGCAGCACCGAATCTTGATGGTAAAACACCAAATCGTATGAACTTTGGTGGTGAAACTATCGCAACATTAAGTGATGGCTTAAAATTTGGCGCAAACGTAGGCGATGTTTACGGTGCGAAATTAAATAGTCAAATCAATGTGAAAGGCGCTGATAGCAACACAAACTGGAGTGAGTTTGATGGTGGTGATAATGTGATGACAAACATTGATAAGAGCGGTAATGTTCGTGTAGGTATCAAGAAAAACCTTAAAGTGGAAAGTGTAACGGCAAACAAATTCACTGCGGGTGATACTGTGATTGATAACAATGGTGTAACCATTAAAAATGGTCCAAGTATGACTAAAAATGGTATTGATGCAGGTAATAAACAAATTACCAATGTTGCCCCAGGACGCATTGCAGCAGACAGTACTGATGCGGTAAACGGCAGCCAATTACACGAAGTAAAAGCTGACATGAATAACAAGATCAATAAGTTAAATGGTCAAGTGAACAAGTTAGGTAAACGTGTCAATGCAGGTACAGCAAGCGCGTTAGCGGCGTCTCAATTACCACAAGCTTACATTCCAGGTAAGAGCATGGTATCTGTGGCAGCGGGTAATTACCAAGGTCAAAATGCGGTGGCATTAGGTATGTCACGTATTTCAGATAACGGTAAAATTATTATTCGTTTAGCCGGTACTAGCGATACTCAAGGTAAAGTGGGTGTAGCAGTAGGTGCAGGTTACCACTGGTAATTTATCGTTTATAAACAAAAGGCATGGGAAACCATGCCTTTTTTATTGCCAAAAGTGCGGTCGATTTTCATCTTGTTTTTCGTATAATAGGATGAGTCAACTCGGAGAAGAATATGATTATCGGACCTTATATCAATGCACTAGCGATTATCAGTGGTGCAGTTATCGGTGCTGTGCTCGGTGGGCGCATTCCAGAGCGTTTACGCACTAATTTAACCTTAATCTTTGGTTTGTGTTCCATGGGTATGGGTATTGTGATGGTGGCGAAAACTACCAATATGCCGGCAATGATTTTATCGCTGTTATTAGGGACGATAATTGGCGAGTTGCTTTTATTGGAACAGGGGATCAATAAACTGGCATCATCAGCCAAAGGTATTGTTGAAAAGATGTTCCCTGATACACCAAGTAGCATGCATAGCCAAGAAGAGTTCTTGTCTAAATTTGTTGCGATTGTAATTTTATTTTCATTTAGTGGAACAGGTATTTTCGGGGCGATGAATGAGGGGATGAGTGGTAATTTTGATATCCTCATTGTGAAATCCTTTTTAGATTTTTTCACCGCGATGATCTTTGCCACATCACTCGGCATTTCTGTAGCAAGTATTTTTGTGCCACAAACATTGGTTCAAGTGATCTTAGCTTATTCTGCGGTGTTTATTATTCCTTTCGTCACCCCTGAGATGCGAGGTGATTTTGCTGCGGTAGGCGGTATGCTAATGATAGCAGCAGGCTTTCGCATTTGTAATATCCAAATGTTCCACGTGGCGAACATGCTGCCGGCTCTTTTCCTTGCCATGCCGATTTCTCATTTCTGGAGTACTTTTTTCTAAAGAATAGGCGTGTATCACGCCTATTTCTTTTTCTGACAATGAGGGCAATAAAAGCTATTGCGTTGCCCAATAATCATACTTTCAATCTTAGTGCCACATTTTGGACAAGGCTTATCTTTGTTTCCGTAAACTAACAATTCCTGCGCAAAATAACCAGGGCGACCATCGGGTTGTAAGAAATCTTTTAATGTTGTACCACCTTGTGTAATGGCTTTAGCTAATACGTTTTTAATCGTTTCAACGAGTAAGGCACATTGGTTTCGCGTAAGATTTTCGGCTAATTTCATTGGATGTAAACCACATAAAAAGAGCGTTTCATTGGCATAAATATTTCCTACGCCCACAACGACAGCATTATCCATTAAAAAGGTTTTAAGTGCGGTCGATTTCTTGCGTGATTTTTTAAAAAGGTATTCCGCATTAAATTCATCAGAAAGTGGTTCAGGACCAAGTTTTAGAAAAAGATGAAAGTCGTCTAAGCTTTCAGTCCATAACCATGCACCGAAGCGTCTCGGGTCGTTATAACGTAGTAATTTGCCATTATTCATCACAATATCAAGGTGATCATGTTTATCAATAGGACTATCGTGTGGCACAATTCGAACGGAGCCAGACATCCCTAAATGACCAATGATGTAACCTTTTTCTGTATGAATAATGAGATATTTCGCACGACGAGAAGTATCTAAAATTTTGACGTTTTTAAGCGTGGTTAATTCAGGAGAGACAACCCAGCGTAATTGTAGTTGGCGCACTACAATTTTTTCGATGGTAAAATCTTTTAGATAGGGAGTGACACCGCGTAGGGCTGTTTCGACTTCAGGAAGTTCAGGCATAGATAATCTCGGTAATGAATTTGTGATATAAAAAAACCCGAACAATGTCGGGCTTTTTTCAAATCAGCAAAATTATTTGATTTTTGCTTCTTTATAGATAACGTGTTTACGCACTACTGGATCAAATTTTTTGATTTCCATTTTTTCAGGCATATTACGTTTGTTTTTATCAGTTGTGTAGAAGTGACCAGTCTCTGCTGTAGAAACTAAACGGATTTTCTCACGAGCGCCTTTAGCTGCCATGTTTTAGCTCCTTAGATTTTTTCGCCACGAGCACGGATTTCAGCTAACACTGCATCAATGCCTTTTTTATCGATAATACGCATACCTTTCGCAGTTAAACGTAAGGTTACGAAACGGTTTTCACTTTCAACCCAGAAACGGTGAGTGTGAAGGTTTGGAAGAAAACGACGACGTGTCGCATTCAACGCGTGTGAGCGGTTGTTACCCACAGCTGGACGCTTGCCTGTTACTTGACAAACTCTAGACATAATAATCTCCAATAATTTAAATATAAGCTCGAGCTTATGGTTCGGATAATGAAGCTTAAAACTAAGCTTGCTTCCTCGTCAGGTCGCAGTATCCGACCCACTTACTATATTAAAGGTCGCAAATTATACTGACTTTATTTTCATTTCTCAAGTCTAAAAGCGATTTTTCCGTCTTTAAACGGAAATGAACGATAAAAAAATCATCAAATTCCCTAAAACTATAACAGATTATGTTCTGCAAAAGAATAACAAGTGCCTTTGCCGACAATAAAATGATCTAAAATGCGAATATCCATTAACTCAGCAGCCTCGATAATTTTTTGTGTGATCATTTTGTCAGAATAGCTTGGTTCTGCCAGACCAGAAGGGTGGTTGTGAGCCAAAATTAAGGCAGCTGCATTGCAGTAAAGGCTTTCTTTAATGATTTCACGTGGATAAACATTCGTCACATTAATTGTGCCTAAAAATAACCGCTCTTTTTTAATCAAACGATGTTGATTATCTAAAAATAACACCATAAAAATTTCACGTTCTTCGTGATGAAGCTCTGCTTGAAGATAAAGTTTTACCGTGGATGTGTCGCTAAATACATGTTCTATCAGCAATTCTTGTTTGAGATAGCGTTTGGTCATTTCTGTGGTGGCTTGTAGTTGAATAAACTGCGTAATGCCTAATCCTTTTACTTTGCAAAAGGCTTCTTTATCAGCACTTAATAAGGCTCGAAGGGATCCAAAATGTTGCAGCACGCTATGTGATAATTCCATGACAGGGCAGCCTTTAATCCCTGTACGTAAGAAAATAGCGAGTAGTTCGTGATCCTCTAGGGCTTCAACGCCATATTTCAACAGTTTTTCACGAGGCATTAAAGAAGAGTTTGTCTGCATATTAATTAATGAAAAGAAAAAGTGCGGTCAATTTTCATGATGTTTTCAATCTTTGCGAGAAATCAGTTTTGTTTTTGGTATAGCGATCGCAAAAATAAAATTTTTTATTGGTGAAATTTGAAGTAAAATAGGCGATCTTAAGTTGTTAAGTACTAACACACAAAACATATCCATTCTATTAAGTCGTAGCGGAGTAGCAAATGAGCTTGAGCGGAAAGCGTATTGTTGTCGGGATTACAGGGGGCATAGCCGCCTATAAAACCATTGAGTTTATTCGTTTATTACGCAAATCTAACGCAGAAGTTCGAGTCGCTTTAACACCTGCTGCCGCTGAATTTGTCACCCCTTTAACGTTACAAGCCATTTCAGGCAATGCGGTTTCTCAATCTTTACTTGATCCTCAAGCCGAATTAGCCATGGGGCATATTGAGCTGGCCAAATGGGCTGATGCGATTGTGATTGCACCAGCTAGTGCCGATTTTATTGCGCGTTTAACTGTTGGAATGGCAAATGATTTACTTAGCACGATTTGTCTTGCGACAAGTGCGCCTATTTTGCTCGCACCGGCTATGAATCAGCAAATGTACCGTCAGGCTATTACACAACAAAATTTAACCGCCCTTTCTGCGCGAGGTGTTAATTTTGTTGGACCAAATAGTGGTTTTCAAGCTTGTGGCGATGTGGGCGCAGGGAGAATGTCTGAACCTGCTGAAATTTTTGAATCGCTTCAATCACTTTTTGCTGTTTACCAAGATTTAGCTGATTTAAGTGTCGCTATTACAGCAGGACCGACACGTGAAGCTATCGATCCTGTTCGTTATATTTCTAATCACAGCTCGGGCAAAATGGGCTTTGCGATTGCCGAGGCCTTTGCAAAACGTGGGGCAAATGTCACCTTAATTGCGGGACCTGTTAATTTGGCTACGCCGAAAAATGTTCATCGTATTGATGTGACAACCGCCCATGAAATGTGGCAAGCCTCCCTTGAAAGTGCGGTCAAAAATCGTATTTTTATTGGCTGTGCCGCAGTAGCTGATTATCGAGTTGCGGAAGTTGCCGAGCAAAAAATTAAGAAAACCAATGATAACGATGAGCTTTCCCTTAAATTGGTGAAGAATCCAGACATTATCGCAAGTGTGGCAAGTTTAGAAAAAAATCGTCCATTTGTTGTGGGCTTTGCAGCTGAAACACAAAATGTTGCTGAATATGCGAAGAGCAAACTTCAACGTAAAAATTTAGATATGATTTGTGCCAATGATGTATCGGGTGGGCAAGTATTCGGACAAGATCAAAATTCCTTGCAGATCTTTTGGAAAACAGGCGAAAAATCGTTGCCGTTGGCTGACAAAAATAAATTGGCAGAAGTGTTAGTCACAGAAATTGTTGAACATTATCACAAATAAAATACGTTCAAAATTCGCTGTATTTTGTGACCGCACTTTTGTATTTAAGATTTCTTTTAAAGGATAAATAAGCATGAAAAAAATTGATGTAAAAATTTTAGATAGCCGTATTGGCAATGAATTTCCTTTACCAACCTATGCAACCGAAGGTTCAGCAGGTTTGGATTTACGTGCATTGCTTGAAGAGGGCATTGAAATTCAACCAGGCGAAACTAAACTTATTCCAACAGGCCTTTCAATTTATATTGCCGATCCAAATCTTGCAGCGGTGATTTTGCCTCGTTCTGGCTTAGGTCATAAACATGGTATCGTTTTAGGTAACTTAGTGGGCTTAATTGACTCAGATTACCAAGGTCCATTAATGGTGTCTGTATGGAATCGTGGCCATGAACCGTTCAAAATTGAAGTCGGCGATCGTATTGCACAATTAGTGTTTGTACCAGTAGTACAAGCTGAATTCAATATTGTTAGTGAATTTACCGAAACTGAACGCGGTGAGGGTGGTTTTGGTCATTCAGGTAAAAAATAACTATGGTAGAACAATTATCTCTCGTTGAAGTTGATGAGATTGCTGCGGAAATCAAACCGCCAAAAATCGAAAAACGCACGGTAAAAGAACGTCGTCAACAAGTGTTGACGGTGCTTACCCATATGTTGCATTCTGAACGTGGAATGGAGCGTATGACAACCGCGCGTTTAGCGGAAGAAGTGGGCGTATCAGAAGCGGCACTTTATCGTTACTTCCCAAGTAAAACCAAAATGTTTGAAGCGTTGATCGATAATATCGAAGCGAATTTATTTAGCCGTATTACCACATCAATTCGCAATGAAACCAATACGATGAATCGTGTACGTGACATTATGCAGATGATCCTCGATTTTGCGCGTAAAAACCCTGGTTTGACACGCATTTTGACCGGACATGCATTGATGTTTGAAGAGCCGCTTTTACAGGCTCGTGTCGCTCAATTTTTCGATCGTCTTGAAATGCAATTTGTGAATATTTTACAAATGCGAAAATTACGCGAAGGGCGTGGTTTTAACGTCGATGAACGCATTATTGCAGGGCATTTAGTAACCCTTTGTGAAGGGCAGTTTATGCGTTATGTCCGCACAAACTTCCGTTTAGGTGCAAATCAAAGTTTTGAACAGCAGTGGCGTTTTCTTGAACCGCTTTTTGCTTAATTGACTTTAGTTGATAAATATATGATTATTCCGTGGCAAGAATTGCCAACAGAAACCTTGGAAAATATTGTGGAAAGTGTGGTACTTAGAGAAGGTACTGATTATGGTTCACACGAATTTTCTTTAGAACAAAAAAAACAACACCTACTGAACAAGATTCACAATGGAAGTGCAGTGATTGTTTGGTCAGAGTTACATGAATCCATTGATATAAAAGATAAAATGGAATTTCTAAAATGAATCAATAGGAGCTTATATGTCAGAAAATGTAGAATTATTAGAAGAACAAAAGCCGCAGGACTATGATCAGCAACGTGATCCTGCTCTGGATTGGTTCCTAACACACTGCCATTTACATAAATATCCGGCAAAATCGACCTTAATCCATGCAGGGGAAGATGCCAATATTTTATATTTCTTAATTAAAGGAACGGTGATGGTTTCATCGAAAGATGATGAAGGCAAGGAGATGATTTTATCTTATTTAGGTGCCGGACAATTTTTTGGTGAAGCCGGTTTATTTGATGAAGGCTCGAAACGTTCTGCTTGGGTGAAAACGAAAACGCCTTGTGAAATTGCGGAAATTTCCTATAAAAAATATCGTCAGCTGATTCAAATTAATCCTGAGATTTTAATGTTCCTTACTGCTCAGTTATCAAAACGTTTGCAAAATACATCTCGACAAGTGACGAACTTGGCCTTTTTAGATGTAGCTGGACGTATTGCTCAGGCGCTTATGCACTTGGCAAAACAACCTGAAGCGATGACGCATCCTGATGGTATGCAGATTAAAATTACACGTCAGGAAATCGGTCAAATGGTAGGGTGCTCGCGTGAAACCGTAGGGCGAATCATTAAGATGCTGGAAGATCAAAATCTCATTCATGCGCACGGTAAAACCATTGTGGTTTACGGCACTCGATAGTAAAAATAACCGTCTTTAATAAGACGGTTATTTTGTTTTTGTTACATTGATGTGATAGTTGAAATGCCTTTGTTAATTTTTATACGAAAAGCGAAAAAATACTTCTTTTAGTGCAATATCTTAATTGACAAAATAGCGGAAGACTTCTATCATACCACTGCCTTCCAATGTAGTTTCTTTGGAAGTCAGGATTGGTCTCCTGAATATATAAGTGGCTTTTAAAAGATTCTTAATCTTTTAATTTTATATCGCAGACTGGAACCCCAGAGATGCTTTAAATCTATGGTGGGCTAGGTAGAAATCCCGCAGGGATGCGATGCAGTAAGCCACTTGCTGTTAAGACCAATTCTGCTTAGTTCCACCACCCTTCAAAACAATTTTCAAACTTTCATTTAACTCAACTCGAGCAACAAATTCTCAGCTAAAGAGCGGTCATTTTTACTTTGTTTTTGGCAAAAAAATACCGACCCATTTCTGAGTCGGTATTTTATTTGGTGTGTGTTATTTCACTTTTTGTTTCATGGCTTCAGCCACAAGTTCAGCTTCAGGGCCAAGAACCACTTGTAAGCCATCGTTACCGATTTTCACGATACCTTTTGCGCCAAGAGACTTGAGCTGTTCTTCATTAATTTTGTGTTGGTCCACTAAGCTTAAACGTAAGCGAGTGATACAAGCATCAATATTTTTGAAGTTATCAGCACCACCTAAAGCATCAATAAATTTGACCGCTCTTTCTTCGCGAGATTGGCTCGCTGCTGGTTGTGCTGCAGTGGTTTCTTCCGCTTCTTCTGTGCGACCTAATGTTTTTAAGTTGAACGCTTTAATTGCAAAACGGAATACCACGTAGTAAATCACGAAGAATACTAAGCCTTGTACGATGAGCATATACCATTCAACGGCTAATGGGTTGCGTGATGAAAGTACCATATCCACGAGACCCGCACTGAAACCGAAGCCTGCGATCCAATGCATTGTTGCGGCGATAAAGACGGAAATACCAGTTAATACCGCGTGGATGAAGTAAAGCACTGGTGCAACAAACATGAAAGAGAATTCTAGTGGCTCGGTGATACCAGTGAAGAATGAGGCAAATGCACCCGCAAGCATGATTGATGCCACTTTAGTTCTTTGGCTTGGTTTAGCGCTGAGATAAATCGCTAATGCTGCACCCGGTAAACCGAACATCATGACTGGGAAGAAACCGGCTTGATACATACCAGTGACACCAACCGTTGCAGTGCCTTCAGCAAGTGATTTCGCACCACCTAAGAAGTTTGGAATATCATTAATGCCTGCGACGTCAAACCAGAATACTGAGTTCAATGCGTGGTGTAAGCCAACAGGAATGAGTAAGCGGTTGAAGAAACCGTAAAGACCCGCACCAACAGCGCCTAAGTCTTTAATGCTTTCACCGAATGACACTAAACCGCCGAAAATATATGGCCAGATGTAAAGCAATACGAAGCTAATAAACATCATGACAAAAGAAACGACGATTGGCACAAGGCGTTTTCCGCTAAAGAAGGAGAGTGCTTTTGGCAATTCTACTTGATAGAAGCGGTTATAAAGTTCAGCCGAAATCACCCCGATCAAAATCCCAATAAATTGGTTATTGATTTTCCCGAAGGCAGCTGGCACTTCACTTACATCGATATGTTGTAGCTGAGCAACACTGCCAGGTGAAAGTAGAGTGGTTACCACATAGTAGCCCACTAAACCTGAAAGTGCAGCAGAACCATGTTTGTCCTTAGATAAACCGAAAGCAACGCCAACGGCAAAAAGCAGGCCCATGTTATCGATGATAGCACCGCCTGATTTAATTAAAAATGCAGCAAGTTGACTGTTTGCACCCCAGCCATCAGGGTCAAGCCAATAACCGATACCCATCAGTACAGCAGCTGCTGGTAAAACAGCGACAGGTACCATCAAGGCCTGCCCAATTTTTTGCGCATAACCTAACACATTCATTTTTTTCTCCTATTTATAAGTAATGAAGCATTACTTCATATTTTAAAGTAAAAAAGAATATTTTGTATAGATGTTGTCACTTTATCTTAAATTTGAGAAGCTGATCACAAATTTTGAAATTAAACTTCAAAAAATATTTTTTTATGGCGTGAGTTTTACTATAATGACGAAAGAGCCAAAAGGACACCAAGTGTTACTGTCTAATATAGGAGTTTATATGTCGAAATTATCACATAATGAAGTCTTAGATAAAATCAAATTTGGTCTTATTGCTTCTTGTCAGCCTGTCGATGACGGCCCGATGGATAAACCAGAAATCGTGGCGGCGATGGCGCAGGCTTCTGTTATTGGTGGCGCAGCGGGATTGCGCATTGAGGGCGTAGAAAATCTCAAAGCAACACGCCCTACCGTGAATGTGCCGATTATTGGTATTGTGAAACGTGATTTACCTGACAGCCCAGTGCGAATTACCCCATTTTTGCATGATATTGAAGATTTAGCGAAAGCGGGTGCAGATATTATTGCTGTGGATGGAACAAATCGTCCTAGACCGGTAGATATTGAAAGTGCGGTCAAAAAAATCCACGAATTAGGCTGTTTAGCCATGGCAGATTGTTCGAATTTAGAAGAAGGTTTGTATTGTCAAAAACTCGGTTTTGATATCGTGGGTAGTACGATGTCTGGCTACACAGGTGGTGCTGTACCGGAAGAGCCAGATTATCAATTAGTCAAAGATTTGAAAGCCGCAGGCTGTCGTGTCATGGCGGAAGGACGTTATAACACCCCTGAGTTGGCGAAAACAGCAATTGAAATTGGTGCTTATTGCGTGACAGTTGGTTCTGCATTAACGCGTTTAGAGCATATTGTAAGCTGGTTTGCTAAAGCCATTCATTCAGCAAAAAAATAAAGGAAGAAGACATGTCATTAACAGTGGATAGTGGTCAAGCATTACAGCGTTGTTTGGCATTAGATATTGGTGGCACGAAAATTGCTTCTGCTATTGTGAAAAATGGCGAAATTGAGCATCGAAAACAGATTTCTACGCCACAAGATGATGCCGCACAAGCGATGCATCAAACTCTTGCTCAGTTGCTAAAAGAATATGAAGGGCTGTTTGATTATGTTGCCGTTGCTTCAACGGGCATTATTAATCAAGGCATTCTGACTGCACTTAACCCTAAAAACTTGGGTGGATTAGCCCAATTTCCACTAAAAGACAGCATTGCACAGCATACTGATAAACCTATTGGGTTGCTTAATGACGTGCAAGCTGCAGCCTATGCAGAGTATCAATTACAAAATCCTGATGATGTGCAAAACTTTACCTTTATTACGGTTTCCACAGGCGTAGGGGGCGGTTTAATTTTAAATCATCGTTTGCTCACTGAGCCAAACGGCATTGCAGGGCATATAGGTCATACTTTGGCCGATCCTAATGGCCCCGTTTGCGGCTGTGGTCGCCGTGGTTGTGTCGAAGCCATTGCATCAGGTCGAGCTATTGAAGCTGTTTCTTCTCAATGGGATGATCCTTGTGATCCGAAAGAAGTTTTTGCACGTTTTCGTCAAAATGATGAAAACGCGACCGCACTTGTGACTCGGTCAGCCCAAGCCATTGCGAATTTGATTGCGGATTTGAAGATTGGGTTAGATATGCAGAAAGTCGTGGTTGGCGGTAGTGTCGGATTAGCAGAAGGTTATTTACCGTTGGTTCAATCTTTATTAAGTGAACTTCCCGCTGTTTATCATTGTGAATTAGAAAGTGCTAAATTCGGGCAAGATGCTGGCTTGATTGGTGCAGCTTACTGGGTAAAAGATTGCTTATTACAAGCCAAAAATACGGGAGTGGTTTATGGCTAAAAATGGCAATATTTTAAATACCATCAGCTCGTTATATCGCAGTTTAACGAAAACTGAAAAGAAAATTGCGGATGCGATTTTATTGAATCCTGATCTTGCGGTGCAATGTCCTCTAGCTGAAATTGCGGCTCATTTAGAAGTTGGGGAAGCGACCTTTGTGCGTTTTTGCCGCACTCTCGGCTTTAAAGGCTTCAGTGATTTTAAATTGGAATTATCCATCGAGCTTGCGACGAAAGATGGCAAAGATAATACCGTATTAGATTCAGATATTACCGATTCTGACAACTCATTGAATATTGCGCATAAGCTGAAATCTGCCATCAATAACGTGATGGATGAAACTATTAATTTATTAGATTTTGAGCAGTTGGAAGAAGCAGTGAAAGCTATTCAGCAAGCCAATCGTGTCTTTTTATTTGGTGTAGGTACATCGGGTATTACTGCGGAAGATGCCAAAAATAAACTCATGCGTATCGGTGTGCAAGTGGATGCGACAGGTAACAACCATTTTATGTATATGCAGGCATCTTTATTGACGAAAAAAGATGTGGCAATTGGTTTGAGCCATTCCGGTTATTCTCAAGAAACCACTCATACCATGAAAATCGCTAAAGAAAATGGCGCCAAAACCATTGCGATTACACACAGCTTGCGTTCTCCCATCACTGAATATGCCGATCTGGTTTTAGTGAATGGTAATAAGCAAGGTAAGTTACAAGGCGACTCTATCGGCACGAAGATTGCTCAATTATTCGTATTAGATTTGATTTATGCTTTATTGGTACAGGCATCGCAAGAAAGTGCGGTCAAAATAAAGCAAAAAACATTAAATGTCATTTTAGAACAACGTATTAAATAGGAGAGAAAAATGCGTAACTTAAAAGGTATTTTTAGTGCGTTATTAGTATCATTCAATGAAGATGGCTCTATCAATGAAAAAGGCTTACGCGAGATTATTCGCTATAACATTGATAAGATGAAAATTGATGGTTTATATGTAGGTGGCTCAACAGGTGAAAACTTCATGCTTTCTACGGAAGAGAAAAAACAAATTTTCCGTATCGCGAAAGATGAAGCAAAAGACCAAGTCGCGTTAATCGCACAAGTGGGTAGCGTGAACTTACATGAAGCAGTGGAATTAGGTAAATATGCAACCGAATTAGGCTATGACAGTCTTTCTGCGGTAACACCTTTCTACTACAAATTTAGCTTCCCTGAAATCAAACATTACTACGACACCATTATTGCGGAAACAGGCAATAACATGATCGTGTACTCAATTCCGTTCTTAACAGGTGTGAACATGGGGATTGAGCAATTCGGCGAGCTTTATAAAAACCCGAAAGTGCTTGGTGTGAAATTTACCGCTGGGGATTTCTATCTATTAGAACGCTTGAAAAAAGCTTATCCAAATCACCTCATTTGGGCTGGTTTTGATGAAATGATGGTTCCAGCTGTATCTCTTGGTGTAGATGGTGCGATCGGTAGTACATTCAACGTAAACGGTGTACGAGCAAGACAAATCTTTGAATTAACCAAACAAGGTAAATTGGCTGATGCGCTTCAAGTTCAACATGTGACCAATGATCTTATCGAAGGCATTTTAGCGAATGGCTTATATCTCACTATCAAAGAGTTATTGAAACTAGATGGCGTGGATGCAGGTTATTGCCGTGAGCCAATGACAGCGAAAGCAACGCCAGAGCAATTAGCGAAAGCGAAAGAGTTAAAAGCAAAATATTTATAAATTAATGGAAAAGTGACCGCACTTACTTCTTTCCTCTCTCTATAGCGGGGAGGAAAGAATATCGGTGTGGTACCGATAAGGAAGGTTATTATGCGTCTCATTCCTCTGAATAATGAACAACAAGTCAGCCGTTGGGCGGCGCGTCATATTGCTGATAGAATTAATCATTTTAAACCTACTGCAGAACGTCCTTTTGTATTAGGTTTACCAACAGGTGGTACGCCACTTAAGACCTATCAAGAATTGATTAAATTAAATCAAGCGGGAGAAGTGAGTTTTAAACATGTGGTGACCTTTAATATGGATGAATATGTGGGTTTACCAAAAGAACATCCAGAAAGTTATCACAGCTTTATGCATAATAATTTCTTCAATCATATTGATATTCAACCGCAAAATATCAATATTTTAAATGGTAATACCAATGACCATGATGAAGAATGTCGTCGTTATGAAGAAAAAATTAAATCTTATGGCAAAATTCATTTGTTTATGGGCGGTGTAGGTGTTGATGGGCATATTGCCTTTAATGAGCCAGCATCTTCTTTAAGTTCGCGTACCCGTATTAAAACCTTAACGCCTGATACCATTATCGCGAATTCTCGTTTTTTTAATAACGATGTAAATCAAGTACCAAAATATGCTTTAACAATCGGCGTGGGTACATTACTTGATGCTGAAGAAGTGATGATTTTAGCCACTGGCCATAATAAAGCCTTAGCCGTACAAGCTGCGGTAGAAGGCGGTATTAATCACCTTTGGACGGTAAGTGCCTTGCAGCTCCATCGCCATTTTGTTTTAGTATGTGATGAGCCTGCATTACAAGAATTGAAAGTGAAAACAGTGAAATATTTTACTGAATTGGAAGGTCGCGCGATTCATAGTGTGTTATAAGTGCGGTTAATTTTAATTTGATTTTAGGAAGGTATGATGAAGTATGCATTAATTAACAGCGTAATCTACACCAAAAATGAAGTGTTAAGAGATTATGCAGTGGTTATTGAAGGGGAATATATTCAAGCCGTTATTCCACAAAGCGAATTAGAAAGTGGGATTAAAACCATTGATTTACAAGGTCATAATCTCACAGCTGGCTTTATTGATCTGCAATTAAACGGCTGTGGTGGCGTGATGTTTAACGATCAAACAAGCGTAGAAACATTAGAAATCATGCAAGCCACTAACTTGAAATCAGGCTGTACTAGTTTCTTACCAACGTTTATTACTGCACCGGATGAAGATATCAAATACGCAGTAAATATCATGCGTGAGTATTTGAATAAGCATAAAAATCAAGCGCTTGGCTTACACATCGAAGGGCCTTATTTGAGCTTAGAGAAAAAAGGCGTGCATCGCCCAGAATATATCCGTGAAGCGACGCCAGAGATGAAAGATTTCTTATGTGATAATGCAGATGTGATTACCAAGCTTACCATTGCCGCTGAAAACTCAACGGTGCAATATATTCCTGATTTTGTGAAAGCAGGCATTATCGTTTCTATTGGCCATTCTAATGCGACTTATGAAGTGGCAAAAGCCGCCTTTCATAAAGGGGCAACTTTTGCGACGCACTTACACAATGCCATGTCGCCGATCAGCTCAGGACGTGCGATGGGTGTAGTTGGCGCAGTGTTAGACTCCGATGTTTACACAGGCATTATTGTAGATGGCGTGCATGTGAATTTTGGTAACGTTCGCTTAGATAAAAAAGCGAAAGGTGACAAACTTTGCATTGTGACCGATTCTATTGCTGCTGCAGGTGCGCCGCCTGAATTGGAAACCTTCACTTTTGTAGGAAAACCAATTTATGTGAAAGACGGTCGTTGCTACGATGCAAATGGTACTATTGCAGGCGCATCAATTACCATGATGGAGTCCATCAAAAATGCTGTGGAATATGTAGAAATTCCATTAGCAGAAGCGATTCGCATGAGTAACCTGTACCCAGCAAGAGCAATTGGCGTAGATGATCGTTTAGGTTCTGTTGAAGCCGGTAAAGTGGCTAATTTGGCTGTATTCACAAAAGATTATGACGTGATTGGTACCGTATTGAACGGTGAATGGAAACCAAACTAAAGTGCGGTCAAAAGTTATATTATTTTAAACGTAATCCGATCTTTAAACAGATCGGATTATTTTTTATGGTTACAATTCGGTGATCTTACCGGTATCCACTTGGAACAATTTTCCTTTTCTCACTTGCATCTCTTTGAGCTGGCCTTGAGTGATGGCAGTAACAAAGACTTGAGATCCACTTTGTTGCAAGCGTTCCGCAAGCAGGGCGCGTTTATGTTGATCCAGCTCAGAGGCAAAGTCATCAATTAGAAAGATACAATGGCGTTGTTTTTGAATCATTAAATGCTCACCCTGGGCTAAACGTAGTGCACACATCAATAATTTCAATTGACCACGAGAGAGTACGTCTTCCACGGGGAGTCCATTAGCTTTAAAACGGAAGTCCGCTTTTTGCGGACCTGAAACCGTATAGCCAATGGCTTTGTCTCGCTCAAAGTTTTGCGCCAGTAATTCACCATATTCTGTCTCTTTCTCCCAGCCTTGATGAAAGCTCACAGTAATCTCTAATTCGGGTAAAAATAGCTGGCAGGTCTTTTCAATCTCTGGACGTAAGGCTTCAGCGTATTCAGCCCGCCAATCACTCACTTGGTGGGCTAATTTAGCTAATTCAATGTCCCAAATTTTAATTGCTGAATAATGCTGGTTTTGACTAAGAGCAGCATTCCGTTGCTTTAATAAGCGGTTTAATGCGACCCAAGAGGAATGAAAACTGTTATGGTGGTGGAATAAGCCCCAATCTAAAAATGCACGTCGAAAACTAGGTCCGCCATTTAATAGGGTAAGTCCTTCTGGCGTAATTAATTGCATCGGTAAAAGGTGAGCGAGATCGGCAATTTTATTACCGTCTTCACCATTTATTTTCGCAATGGTATTACCTTGACGAAGTTTTTGTAAGCCAACAGACCATTGATGCTGGCTTTCTTGAATTTGGCCAAAAAGCGTGAAATGAGGTTCGTCGTAAGAAATGATGCGATTTGCGACAGCACTTTTGAAAGAGCGTCCATGCCCGAGATAAAAAATTGCTTCTAATAAGCTCGTTTTTCCGCTGCCGTTATTGCCGACTAAAAAGTTAAAGCCGTGATCAAATTCAAGATCCACAGCATTTAAATTTCTAAATTTTTCAACAATTAAGCGGGAAATGGCCATTATTTCTAGAGGCGCATTGGCATAATGACGTATTCTGCACTTGCATCTTCGCTGTTTTCAATTAAGCAGCTTGATGACGCATCAGTGAGGCGGATACGTACTTGTTGGCATTTTAAGGCGTTCAATACATCTAAAATGTAAGTCACATTAAAGCCCACTTCCATTTCTTCACCTTGATAATTCACATCCACGATTTCTTCTGCCACCTCGTGTTCTGGGTTAGATGCGGTAATTTTAAGTTGGTTTTCACTTAAGTTTAAACGCACGCTACGTACACGTTCATTTGAAAGGATAGATGCACGCACAAAGGCTTGTTTTAAAGTTTCCCAG
>CAUTFW010000006.1:0-84080 GCA_963537955.1 Parahaemophilus parainfluenzae
ATTGGGTCACTTCCATACCATTTAACCACACTTCCCAGCCTAAACCCCAAGCACCTAAGGTCGGGTTTTCCCAGTTATCTTCCACGAAACGAATGTCGTTTTGTGTTGGATCAAAACCGAGCATTTCAAGTGAACCTAAATAGAGTTCTTGAATGTTATCTGGGGACGGTTTAATCACCACTTGGAATTGATAGTAATGTTGTAAACGGTTTGGGTTTTCGCCATAACGACCATCGGTCGGACGACGGGAAGGTTGCACATAAGCAAATGCCATCGGCTCTGGGCCTAATGCGCGTAATGCAGTCATGGGGTGAGAGGTTCCTGCGCCCACTTCCATATCAAAAGGTTGAACAACGGTACAGCCTTGATTTGCCCAATATTCTTGCAAGGCTAAAATCATGCCTTGGAATGTTTTTACGTTGAATTTTGTACTCATAATTTTTTTAATAACAATGTGATGAAAAATACAGGCATTATACTTGAAACTATAAGGCGGATAAAGGCGAAAAAGTGCGGTCAGAAAAATCCTTAAATTTTTTATTTCTCTTAAATTTCATTCATTTTGATGATGAGTTATTTTCATCGCCAGAAGTTTGCGCGCCAAGCCTCTAATGTGTAAACTGCTGGCGATTTTATACAGACTTTTACCCTAGGGATTTTAAAATGAAAAAAAATGTGATTACTTCCGCGATTTTATTAGCGATTCCAGCATTAGCGGCGGCTGAGGAAAAAGAAATTCAACTTGAACCAATTCATGTTTATTCAGCTTACGCCACCCCAGTAAACCAAGATCAAACAGCTTCATCTGTTACTGTTTTAACTGAGAAAGATTTTTCAGAACGTAATGCAACTTATGTGAGTGATGTGTTGAAAACTGTTCCAGGTGTGGCAATGGGTGCAAATGGTGGAAGAGGAACATTAACCAGTCTTTTCTTACGCGGTGCAAACTCGAACCAGACTGCAGTAATTATTGATGGAGTTAAAATGAAACCTACCAATAATTTGGGATATGACTTTGGTGGATTAACACTTAGCAATATTGAACGTATTGAAGTATTACGTGGAGAACAATCTGCTCTTTGGGGAAGCGATGCAATGGGTGGAGTGATCTATATCACAACCAAAAGTGGATTATACAAAGATAAACCATTTAATGTAGATTTTGATTTTGGTACAGGTTCACATAGAACTCGTGATGCATCTTTGACAATTTCTGGTCATAATGATGGATTCTATTATTCTTTGCACGGCGATAGCCATCGTACAAGTGGTATTTCTGCATTAAGCTCAAATAAGTTTTATTACACATCACCAACAGGAACCCCATTTGTAACAGGTGGACATACTGAAAAAGATAAATTTCATCGTGATAATGTATCTCTACGTTTAGGATACGATGACAGCAACAAAGGTATAGAACTTTTAACATCCCATTCTTCAAAAACAGTGCATTATGACAATGATTCTCGTCAATTTGAGCAAGAAACAGCATACGATGATCGAGCCCATACGCGAGAAACACTATTTAAATTAAGTGGATATGTCGGAAATGATAAAGAACTTTTCAAACATAAAATAAGTATTAGCCATATCAAAACGGATAATGATACGTTTGATTTGTACCCATACTCAAATCCATACTCTGCGTACGATGCTAAAAAACAAAGTGCAAACTATCAATTAGATATTAATTTCGATCGTGAAGGTAATATCAAACAAGGTGTAAGTATTCTGGCAGAATACCAACGAGCAACTTATGATTCCACAACATTTACACCAAGAGATGAGAAAAAACTAACAGAAAAAAGTATTGCAACCGAATATCACCTATTTACAGAAGATGATCACAATATCTCTGTAAGCGGTCGCTTTACTGAAAATTCACAATTTGAAAATGCATTTACTGGACGTATTGCAGGTGCTTATCGTTTATCTCCAAATGTCCGTCCCCATGCAAGTTTTGGATCATCAATTCAAAATCCAAGTTTAGTTGAATATTACGGTTATTCAGGAACATATCGTGCCAATCCAAATTTGAAACCAGCAAAAAGTTTAGGTGGTGAGTTTGGGCTATTAATGGAAACTACAAATAAAAATCACAGCCTTGATATAACTTACTTTACTCGTAATGTAAGAAACTTTATCGCAAACAACCCAACTTGGACAGGCGTTATCAATCTTGAAGGAAAAACTAAAGTAAAAGGTATTGAATTAGTTTACACAGGAAAATTAACCAAAGATTTAAACGCTTATGCTAACTACACTTATACACAGACTAAAGATAGCAAAGGTATTGAATTGACCCGCCGCCCAAAACATACTGCTAACGTAGGTTTAGCATACCAAGTTACGGAAAAACTAGGTACAAATGCAAATATCAGTTATGTTGGGAAACGGACTGATGATTACTATGGTCCAGCACCAAGCTATACTCAATATAAAGGAGTAAAACTGCCATCTTATACGTTAGTTAATATCGGAGCGAATTATCAATTGACTGACAATGTGAATATTTATCTTAATCTAAATAATCTATTTGATAAAAAATACGAAAGTATCACAAGATACGGCCAGGACGGACGTAATGTTTACGTTGGGTTGAAAGGATCGTTCTAATTATTACTCACTAACAAGGGCGTGCTTAGCACGCCTTTTTACATTATTGATAGCGTAGCGTATCATTATCACTATGCAAAAAACTCGCTTAATTTTAACCGCACTTTTCCTTCCGTTTACCGCTCTGGCTTCGGAACAATTTGTCTCGCTCACGCTTTGCAGCGACAGGCTGCTTATCGAACTGGCTGAGCCTTCGCAAATTGCTGCTCAATCGCCTTATTCGAAAAAACCGTTGATGATGTTGGATAAAATCAATACCGACAAACCTGTACTGGAGCCGCAATTAACGGAATTATTGCCCTATTTAGATAAAACCATTCTAATTAACGAAACCTTTTATCCGCAATTAGTCACAGAGCTGAAAAAGCTTGGTGTGAAAATCATCCCAATTAACGACAGCCCACAAACGCCTGATGAATTATTTGCGCTGATTCTAGAATTAGGCAAACAACTGGGTAATGAGCAAAAGGCGGCTGATTTAGTAACAAAACTCAAATCGCAAAACTTTCACTTAAATCGACCGCTTACCGACACACTAATTTTGTCAGAAACTGGTGTGGTAGAGAGTTACTATCCGCAATATCCCGTGCTGTTAAATTTACTCGGATTAACGCCACTAAAAACACCACTTACCGCACAAAATTTCTCGTTAGAAAAAGTGATTTTAAGCCAACCGAATGTACTGATTTTACTGACCGACAAACAAGGTTACAATGCGCAAGCCGAACTGCTGCAACACCCTATGTTGCAAGATTTTTTCAAAAATCAACCGCTTGTCAGCATCCCGATGAAATATACCTATTGCTTCGATCATGGCGTGTGGCAAGGGGCGGAGAAGATTTATCAACAGTTAAAATAACCTATGATGACCAAAACACTAAAATTAAATACCGCACTTTTCTTCGTGTTACTGTTGATTAGCGGCTTTGCGATTTATCATCAGCTAGGCGATTTTGCCCATCTCAAAAATGCGGATGGCGTGCTCACGGATATGCGTTCGATGGTACTGTGGGATATTCGTTTTCCGCGCATTGGTTTAGCTTTATTGACAGGCGCTAGCCTAGCGATAGCGGGCAATGCGATGCAAGGCATTTTCCAAAATCCATTAGCGAGTCCGGGCTTACTTGGTAGTAGTGCTGGAGCAACAGCCGCTAGTGTATTTATCCTTTACTATTTTGCCGTGCCGTTTTCACTGCTCTTAGCCGGTGGTGTGATTGGCGCGCTTTTAAGTTTTTTCATCGTGTATTTGATCGCCAAAAACTACGGTACCACGATGATGATTCTAAGCGGCTTAGCGGTAAATATGTTGCTTGGGTCAGCAATTGCATTACTGCTTTCCAACGCGGAAAGCCCATGGGCATTAGCTGAACTTTACCGTTGGCTACAAGGCTCATTGATGTGGGCGAAATTAGATACTCTGCTTATTTCACTCCCGATTGTTCTTACGGGGATTTTCTGTTTATACCACACTCGCCGATACTTAGATTTACTCACCTTTGGTGAAGAAACGGCGAGCACCATGGGCGTGGATCCGAAACGTAGCTTTTTCATCAGTACCTTTGGTGTGGCCTTATTAGTCGGTGCGACCATTCCACAGACCGGCACTATTGGCTTTATTGGCTTAATCGCACCACACTTCGCCCGTATCTTACTGAAAGCTCGCCCATCACAGCTTTACCTTACCAGTGCGTTAATTGGGGCTTTACTGCTCTTATTGGCTGATTTGGCAATTTTATATATCCCACTGTTTTCCCATATTTACATCGGCACATTGACCGCACTTATCGGTGCCCCTTGCTTGATTTGGATGTTATTAACGCAACAGAGAAAAATCTATGATTAGAATTGAAAAACTCACCCAATCTTATTGCTTAAGTGACATCGACTGTACGCTTCCATCAGGTAAATTGATTGGTATTATGGGTGCCAATGGTGCGGGAAAATCCACTTTATTGAAAACCATTGCAGGTATCTTGTCCCTCAAACAAGGAGAGGTTTGGTTTGATGCTCAGCCATTAAGTAAGATGAACGCGATCGAAAAAAGCCAGCACATTGCTTACCTCGCACAAAATACGCAAATTCATTGGGATTTATCCGTTTATGATGTGATTGCATTAGGCTTGGCAGCTCCGTTACCAAAAGAAAAAGAGCGGTCAAAAATTCAAGCGTTTTCAGAAAAATTTGCGGTAACTCATTTGCTCAATAAGCCATTTCAACAACTTTCAGGTGGCGAAAAAGCGCGTGTACAGCTCGCTCGTTGCTGCATTAAGGAATCCCCTGTTTTATTGGTAGATGAGCCGATTGCACCACTCGACCCTTATTATCAAATTGATATGATGGAACAGCTTAAATCACTCACACCGCAACACACATGTGTTGTTGCCATTCATCACCTGTCGTTGGCTTATCAATTTTGTGATGAAATTATTCTATTAGAACAAGGCAAATTGTTAGCAGTCGGTGAAACGCAAGCCGTATTAAGTGCGGAAAATTTGGCGAAAGCCTTTCATATTCGTGCTGAGATTGATCCTCTGGAAAAGACTATCTCAAAAATTGAAAAGCAATAAAAATAAAAGCACTTAGATATTCACTAGGTGCTTTTTTTATAGAAATGAATTACGGTTGGATTTCTGAATCTACGAAGAAATAAGCAATTTCTCGTTTTGCGCTTTCAACGCTATCAGAACCATGAACAGAGTTTTCACGCTGGCTTAACGCGAAGTCTTTACGGATAGTACCTTCTGCCGCTTCAGCCGGATTCGTTGCGCCAATCAAAGTGCGGTAATCTTTTACGGCATTTTCTTTTTCCAATACAGAAACCACTATTGGGCCAGAGAGCATATACTCCACCAACGGGTCAAAAAACGGTTTGCCTTGATGTTCTGCATAGAAACCTTCCGCTTGTTCTTTGGTTAATTGCACCATTTTAAGTGCAACAACACGGAATCCCTGTGATTCAAAACGCCCTAAAATAGCACCAATTAAATGACGTTTTACAGCATCGGGTTTGATAATTGAAAAAGTACGTTCTGTCATAAAATCCTACTTAACTTGCTTTCGTTACTAATAAATTTGCTAATGTTTTCACACCAATTCCGGTTGCGCCAACCGCCCATAAATCACTACCTGATTTACGATAAGTGGCCGAACAATCAATATGTAACCAACGTTGTTGATAGTTTTTCACAAAATACGATAAAAATGCCGTTGCAGTACTTGCGCCCGCCACAACCGGCGCTGTACCTGTATTGGCAATATCCGCAAAAGAAGAAGTGATTTGGCTACGATGGAACGCTTCAAAAGGTAAACGCCAGAACGGTTCATTTTCTTCTTTCGCAGCTTGGAATAAGCTATTTACCAACGAATCATCCATAGAAAGCACGCTGTGGTAATCATTACCCACTGCCACTTTCGCCGCCCCCGTTAAGGTTGCACAATCGACAATAAATTGTGGATTTTGGCTATCAGCTTCAATTAAACCGTCTGCTAATACTAAACGCCCTTCCGCATCAGTATTTAAAATCTCAGCGGTTACACCATTTTTATACGTGATGATATCACCCAATTTGAATGCATTACCGCTCACCAAGTTTTCTGCACAGCATAGATAGAGTTTTACACGTTGATTTAAACCGTGCGCAATCGCAAATCCTAACGCCCCTGTTAATAACGCTGCGCCGCCCATATCGGTACGCATGGTGCTCATGCCATCACTTGGTTTGATGCTGTAACCGCCACTATCAAAAGTAATACCTTTACCGACCAAACATGCTAATACTGGCGCATTTGGATCATTAGTCGGGTTAAAATCTAATTGCAGCATGGCTGGCGGATTAATAGACCCGCGACCCACAGAAAAGATTCCGTGATAGTCTTGCTCTTTTAACGCTTCGCCAGAAATGATTTGAAAACTGACCGCACTTTTATCGGCATAACTTTCGGCTTGTTTAGAAATAAACTCAGCCGCGCGTTCAGCTAATTTAACCGGCGTAAGGGTTTGTGCCGGTTCATTAATAATGCCACGCACAAAATCACCGCACTCGATACGAGCTAATAATTCATCTTGTGGCTCATCATCTAAATGAGGAAATTCAATCGAATAATCTTGCTTCGCCGAGTAAAAACCTTGATAAAATGCCCAGCAATTTTCTAATTCCCATGCATCACCCACAAGCTCAACGTCTTTAATACCTTGTCCACGTAATTTACGTGCCGCTTTTTGGACTAAAACAAGGTTCGATTTTTCATCATCTTTAAGATGAATAACGGCTTGATCTTGATTAAAACTTAAAATGACATTTTTGCCCCAACACTCCGAAGCGGGAGCCGTTGATAATGTAATTTGCATGTGGTTCTTCTCCTTTATTTATCTATCATTCTCTAGGTACCATTTTACCGTTTGACGAAGTCCTTGTTCAAAGGTTATTTGAGGTTGCCAACCTAATTCTGCATGAATTTTAGAACAATCCAATGAATATCGTACATCGTGACCTGGTCGGTCTTTTACAAAAGTAATTAAATCTTCGTAATACTTAATGTGATTAGGCTTATTTGGCACCAGTTCTTCGAGTAACTCACAAATAATTTTAACTACTTCAAGGTTCGTTTTTTCACAATTTCCGCCAATATTATAGCTTTCCCCGACTCGACCTTTGGTTAAAACTAAATATAAGGCTTGAACATGATCTCCCACAAATAACCAATCACGAATTTGCCGCCCATCACCATAAATCGGCAAAGGCTTTCCCATCACAGCATTTGAAATCATTAAAGGGATAAGCTTTTCAGCGTGTTGATAAGCCCCATAGTTATTGGAACTGTTTGTGATAATCACCGGCAAACCATAAGTGCGATGCCAAGCCTGCACCAAATGGTCACTCGCTGCTTTTGAGGCTGAATAAGGGCTACTCGGATGATAAGGGGAATGTTCAGTAAAGGCCAGTTCAGAAAAGGATAAATCCCCATACACTTCATCTGTAGAAATATGGTGGAATCGAAAGGTCGTTTTTTTAGCTTCGTCTAAGGTATGCCAATAATTCTTAGCAACCTCTAACAATGTATAAGTACCCACAATATTGGTTTGAATAAAATCAGCCGCTCCTGTAATAGAACGATCAACATGACTTTCTGCCGCCAAATGCATCACCGCATCCGGCTGATATTTTTCGAAAATGCTTTCTATTGCGTTAAGATCACAAATATCAACTTGCTCAAAAGCATAACGAGGATTATTTTCTACCTCTTTCAAAGCGGATTGATTTGCCGCATAGGTCAGCTTATCAACATTGATAACAGAATCTTGAGTATGATTAATGATATATCGAATAAGGGCGGAACCGATGAAACCGGAACCGCCGGTGATGAGGATGCTTTTGCTCATAAAAGGAAGCACAATTTATTCAGATCGAGTACTTTCATTAGCCATGAAAGAATAAAATAGAAATAGAACAAAGAAGTAAAAGATATTTCCTGAATTATGTGCAAGAAATGCCTGACTCATGCAGTAAATAATCGTTGATAGTACATGAATAATACCTAATATCGAAATAAATTTTATTCTTTTATTCCCCTGGCCCACTACTTTTCTGTAGAATAAGTGTAAAGGGACAATAAAAATACCTAATATGGCAATTCCTCCCAATATCCCTTTCTTTGCTAATTCATCTATAAATTGATTATGTAAATGTGAAAACGAGATTGATGCCTTAGTTACAACATCTTTATCAGCTAAATCTTTTTTATAATAATCTAATTCTTTTAAACTCCACCCAGAAATTGGGTGTTCTAAAAAAGCTTTTGAACCAATCTTCCACATATCTAGGCGCTCTCCAATAGAACTTACCTTATCATCTCCAGATAAATATAATTTTAATTCATATTGTGCTTCAGATAGGCGATTAACAAATTTATTATTTACTGTTAATACTACTGAGATAATACATAAAAAAGTGATTCCACCTAATAGAAGTTTCTTAGATAATAAATGTCTATATAAGAAAATAATAATTAGTAATAAAATTGGAACTCCAACCCATCCTCCTCTAGCAAAAGAAAGTAGGCTTGCTAAAACTCCGAATATTCCAAAGAGGATTACTAACGCAATCTGTTTCTGCTTATATTTATTTACATCTAATAAATGAAATGCAATAACAAAACTAAATAAGCCTAATGACATCGCCATATCCCCAGACTGGATCTTCATTTGGTTATAAAAAGCACTTTCTAAGCTTAAAATATAATACTGATAGAGCGCTACAACACCTGAAATAAAAGAACCTAAAGGAATGCTATAGAGCAAAATATCAAACTTAACTGAACTATAAACTATAAAAATAATCACAGAAAGAAATAAAAATGCTCTTAATGGATTATCTATTAGCTTAATTTTTTCCCCATGAAAGAAAATAAAGAAAAGTGAAACTAAAAAATAAAAAGTAGTCACTGAAAAAATGGCTTTATTCTGCCTTACCACCTCTAAAAAACCTACTCTCTTATAGAGCAAATAACACAAAAATAATATACTTAAAAGTAATAATGCCGTCGAACCGTAGTTATATCCTTTAGGAAACATCAAAAGTAAAGTAAAAAATAAAAATATTGATGCATTAATAAACAACTTAGGGGAAATTCCTATATTAAGCATAAATCTTAATCCTTATATAATACATCTACAATTTCTGTCGTAGGCTTAAAGCCTGTAGGAGCATTTAACAATGTTTGACGAATAGCAATATAATCTGCAGCTTTACAAGCATCCTCTAATTCAAGCAACACGTCTGATAGTTGTTCAAATGGTAAATAAACCTCTTCAGCTGTCATAATACGAGGATGACTTGTTTTACGAACGTTATCACCACCAATTAACAACTCTTCATACAATTTCTCTCCTGGTCGCAACCCAGTATAAGTAATTTCAATATCACCTTTCGAGTTGTTTTCATCCTTAACCGATAGCCCTGACAACTGAACTAAGTTTTTAGCTAAATCCACTATTTTAACTGGTTCTCCCATATCTAAAATGAAAACATCACCACCTTTTGCCATTGCTCCAGCCTGAATAACAAGCTGAGCTGCTTCAGGAATAGTCATGAAATAACGAATAATATCAGGGTGTGTAATAGTAATAGGACCACCTTTTAGAATTTGCTTTCTAAACAAGGGAATAACTGAACCTGATGAGCCCAATACATTACCAAAACGAACCATACTGAAACAAGTTTGATAGTCTTTCAATTGTTCTGATAACGCCTGTAAACACAGCTCGGCCATACGCTTACTCGCCCCCATCACATTTGTTGGACGAACCGCTTTATCTGTTGAGATAAGCACAAACGATTTAACATTATGTTCTGCTGCACATCTTGCAACATTATATGTACCAAATACATTATTTTGCACGCCTTCAATCATATTATACTCAACCAAAGGAACATGCTTATATGCTGCAGCATGATAAATAGTATCAATATTAAAATGAGATAAAACGCGATCTATGCGTTCAATATCCTGTACATTTCCTAAAACAGGATAAATTTTAGTGTTTGTAATATTATTTTTCTTCGCAATCTCTAATAACTCTTGATGAATGGAATAAAGAGAAAATTCTGAAAGTTCAAATAAAATTAAAGCATTTGGCTCATTTAAAATAATTTGACGACATAACTCAGAGCCTATTGAACCACCAGCTCCTGTTACCATAACAGCTTTACGATGAATATTTTTTTGTAATAAATCTTTATTTGGCAATACTGGTTCTCGACCTAACAAATCCTCAATGTGAACCTCTCGCAGCTCATCAATTTTTGCATTCCCTTGTAAGATATCTTCCATATCTGGAATAGTTTGAACCTTAATTTTTAAAGGAATTAAGCTATCAATTATTGTTTTACGCTCGCTACGTGATGCACTAGGAATCGCTAACAAAATAACTGTAATATTATATTTTTGAACAAGCTTTGAGATATCATTTGGTGAAAATATTTTATTCCCTAAAAGATAAGTACCATGTAACTTCACGTTATCATCAATAAAGCCTCTAATACGATAACGATAAGCATGTTTAAGCAGTAGTGCTAACTGTCGCCCTGTTGTTCCTGCTCCATAAATCAAGACTGATTCATTATCTTTATCTAAAATTAAACTGACATAGTAACGAACCAACATCCTTGCACTACCACATAGCAAGAATACATAAGAAAAATAAATAATAGGAACAGTTCTAGGTATATCCGAACCAATGAAGAAAGAAAAGAAAATAAGACTAACCGCTGAAACGAAAGCACCTCCAGCCACCATTGCTAAAGCCTTAAAAGATATGTAACGCAGGACCGCACGATAAAGCCCTAATTTAATAAACGTAAAAAGAGTTATCGCAATTGTGCATAATAGAGTTGTCCAAATTTCCGTATCATCAAATGCAACTATTCCACCTAATCGAGTCCAATAAGCTAGAAAAAATGCAGATATTAATAAGACCACATCAATAAAAAGACTAATTACTCTCTTCTTAGCTCTTGACATTCCGAATACTAGAGAATAAATCATAAAAATATCCTTAAGTTAGTACAATTGGGTAAATAAGCTATCTAACAATTTTCAACAATGTTAGAAAAATTATTTTAAAGTATTCCGATATATTCTTATTCAGAATATACTTCATATTATATTTAATTTTTTCTGGCATAATCTCTTCAATATATGTTTTCTCAGGATCGCTTGATTTCCCCAAAATCTCATTTTCATCCATATATTCAATTGAAGCATAATCTGTAATACCTGGTTTTACAGAAAGTACTTTTTGTTGCTCATCAGTATACAAATCAACATATTTTCTTACCTCTGGACGAGGACCAACTAAGCTCATATCTCCAACTAGTACGTTAATCAGCTGTGGTAACTCGTCAAGTTTATACTTACGAATAAAATAACCGGAACGGGTAATTCTAGGATCTCGACCACCTACAGTGATTAACCCTCTTTTATCAGCATCAACCACCATTGAGCGAAACTTAAACAGACCAAAATCGATACCATTCCGTCCAACTCGAACTTGCTTATAAAAGACTGGACCTTTTGAATCAATCTTAATCCAAATGGCTAATACAATGAAAATAGGGGCTAGAACAACTAGCCCAACTAAACTTAGAATAAAGTCAAAAAAACGAATCACTTTTACTTAACCTTATTATAAGCATTAACAACAGTATCAATTACAAATTTCACCTGCTCATCTGTTAATTGAGGATAGATAGGAAGAGAAATCTCACACTTATAGTTATTATATGCTTGCGGGTAATCTTCAATTTTATACCCTAAGTTCTTAAATAAAGTAAGCATTGGCATTGGGATAAAGTGAACATTTACAGCCACTTCACTCTTAGCTATTTCATCAATCATCGCATCTCGTTGCGCTTCAGTAAAATCTTTAATACGTAAAGCATATAAATGATATGAAGTTTCTTTTTCACCTTGTTTTGATGGTGGCAAAATTGCCCAATCATATTGCTTAAATGCTTCACCATAAGTATCAAAAACACGTTTACGTTCTTTCAATAAATCTTCGTAAATACGAATTTGTGCTAAGCCGATCGCTGCATTCACATCTGCCATATTAATTTTCATACCTAGACCAGTAATATCGTATCGCCAACCACCGGCTTTACTCTTAGAGAAAGCATCTTTAGTTTGACAGTTTAATGCCATTTGGCGAAGCTCACCATAGAGTTTAGCATTATCAAAAGGTGCTGGTAAGTTAATACAAATTGCACCACCTTCAGCTGTTGTAACATTTTTTACGGCATGCAATGAGAAAATAGCAATGTCGGTTTCACTTCCTGTTCTCATGCCCTTTTTGTACCAAGCACCTAAAGAGTGTGCTGCATCATTCAATACTAAAATACGGCCAAGTTTTTCTTGATTCTCGCTTTCAGCCTTAAAGAGCGGTCGAATTTCTGAAGATTTTACCAAATCCATAATCTCGTCATAATCGCAAGGGAATCCAGCAATATCAACAGGCATAATAGCTTTCGTTCTTGGTGTAATTGCTTTTTTAATCGCATCCAAAGAAATATTAAAATCTTCTGAAGTATCTACCATTACTGGTTTAGCTCCTGCATGCAAGACCGCTAAAGCTGTTGCACTATAAGTATAAGCAGGCACAATTACCTCATCGCCTTCTTTTACGCCGAACCAACGAAGCATCATAATCGCTGCAGAAGTCCAAGAGTTTACACAAAGCACTTCTTTGGCCCCTGAGAATTGTTTAACTTCCTCTTCTAAAGCTTTAACTTTAGGCCCTGTGGTAATCCAGCCTGAACGTAAAGAATCTACAACTTCATTGATTACATCTTCATTAACATATGGAGGAGAAAATGGAATTTTCATGTTTTTATCCTTTTTATCTAAATAATTTATATAATAATTTTTTCACAAAGCTTGGAGAAATAGACATCAAAAAATAAGCAATTGCGTAGATATCTGCTTTAATACCATAATTTAAATCTCTATTTATATGAAATAGGCGGAATTTTAGTAGTCCAATTGTTTTTTTCCAATTTGCTCTGCGCTTATAAAAGTCGGAACTGCGTCTGAATCTCAACCCAACATAATCAACATTTGCTAATCTGCAGTTATTTAAGAATGCTTGATACCACAATAAAGTATCTTCCGCTAAAGCAACTTCCTTACTATACCTTCCCGCTTTATCAAAAAAAGTCTTCCTGAACATAGCTGTTGGATGAGCTATCGGATCTCGTTTTTCAAAAAATTGATATAACTCGTTATGAAGAAGAGGATATTCTACTTTATCATTGATAACACTATCATTTTCATCAATTTCACAAATCCAGCAACCAACCGCATCAACATCTACATGCTGTTGTAAGAACTCAAGCTGTACTTTAAAACGGTCTCTTTCAGCTATATCATCCGTATCCATTCTAGCAATAAAATTCCCCTTAGCAACCTTCAACCCTTCATTTAATGCTAAAGCAAGCCCCATATTTTTAGGTAATGGAACAGATACTAACTTAGTTCCTATTTTTTCTTTCCAGTAGTTAATTGCTGAATACAAATGATCTGATAAGACACCATCTTCAACCAAAATAATTTCATCGGGCCTTAAAGTTTGGTTAGTCCATATACTTTCCATGGTTCTATGGAAATATTCTGCCTTCTCTTTATGATAAATAGACATTAACACTGAAACCATCATTAAATCCCCCCCTGTTAGTAATTTCTATCTAATATCGATTGATATGGAGCAGTATCATAATAAGTTTCTATAAAAACAAAATATTCATACAACATAAAATTTAAAATAGCACCTAAAGAAATAATTAAATATTTCCGATTATAACTACTTTTTAAAAGTACATACACAGAACAAAGTATAGATAATTCGAATAACAAGACTACTCTATGTAAAATATAAAAGTTATATGAAGCAAATATAAAAACTAACAAAGCACTATTAAGGTACAATGTTACATTATACGCCTTTTTAACGTCATTAAAATATCTAGATGGGATAAAAAACAAACAGATAACAACAAACGATTTCATCAGTAATTTAGCTATTGCTCCTAATGTTGTACTTAATAAACTATAATGATCATCATATAAATAATACTCAAGCTTCGAAAATGAAAGAAGTTTATGCTCAAGCAAAAAACCTCCAACATCGAAAAACATAAGGAATATAGAAAGCAATAATGTTATCAAGAAGATAACTATTCTATATCTTATCAATCTAGCAAATAAGATTAAAGGTACAAACAAAATCACTGACGAATGAAACAAAGAAGCAAAGCATACAAAAATAAAAAAATAAAATAATTTAAAATTATTCAAATAACTAATTAAAGCATAAAACACTATACTCATGGCCATAATCTGTCTTATTTCATTAAACGACCTAAAATAAAAAAGCAAAACATAAAATAAAACCAAGAATAAAAAAATATCATTCCTATTAACATCAACTCTAAAAATGAAATAAATTGTCAAAAAAGAAACTGTAAAGAATAAAAACTGCTCATCTAAATTTAATAAATTCAAGAGCTTGACTAAGTAATAAAATCCCCATTCAACAGAGTATCCTGATTGATATAGTTCCAAATTATTATAAATCCAAGAATAACTTTCATAATCCGCTCCTACTCTATATCTTAATCCAGATATAGCGATAAGAATGAAAAAACTAGACACATAAAATATATAAAATCTTATTTTTTTTGGATAAAATTTAGCAGCCATAAAATAAAACAAAAAAGGCAAAAATATTAAATTATAAATTATATATGTAGAAATATATCCTTCCATTATATCTCAAGCACCTCTACACCTAACCGTTTGAATAAATCATAACTTTCATTAACAACTTTCATAGGGATTATCAAATCATCCAATTCTTTTGGTAATATCGATATTAACTTCACACTAGATACATTTAACAAATTTAATATTGCCCCACTATAAAAAGTATAAATTATACATTTCTTATTATTAAACTCTTTGGCAAACAATTCCTCAAAAACTAATTTTGACTCAACATATGCAACATTCTCAACTCTGTAATCTTCTCTAGGATGAGGGATATAAAAATCAATATCTAACTTCTTAACTATTTTTTCGACTAAATCCTTATTTCTAATAGAGGAATTATAAAATGGTTGCCCTAAAAAAACTTTTATTATCTTCTCATCAGATCTTACATTATCATAATTTTCCGTATTAAATATTGATACAACTTTTGTTTTATTGATAATATTACTAATATTAGGATAAATAGTATAATGCAACAAACTTTTTTCCTTAACTGTATTCATTGTCGTTTTTATCCTTAATGCAGCCCTAAGAATTTTAGTTCTATTTCTAACACTTCTACTATAAAATGCACTAGTCTTTATAATGTTTGCCGTACCATCATCAAAAGTATACAAATCTATATGTGCCATAGAATCGATTAACAAGTGAATCAATTCATCATTAATATTTGATAAATATATTGAATTAATCCTTTGTTTAAAAAATAAAAAAATCTTAAGTTTTAAGAAGGAAATTCCCCAAGATAAAACTGTTTGCTTACGATATATAAAAAAGGCATCACTCGTTACTTCTTTAAGCAAAGAATAATAATATTCATATTTTTCATTTTTAACTGGAGATAACATGACGCCATAAAATTTCTCTTTCCCACCATTAGATAAAATTATTTCCTTAGCAATCAATACTTGTAATGGTGTGCAACATATAATTAAATTCATATTTTTATTTAACTCTCGATGTCATGACATATAAAAAAGGAAGTATAACACCTGCTCCTAATATGCTAGCAAAGGGAACATATTCAACCCCCAATTGCATAAAGATCGACAACCCTCCTAAATAGAGTATTGTAGAAAGGATTGAGCATAATGATATCCATTTATTCTTTCCATAAAAGAAAAGGTAATTTACTAAAATTAGATAAGGTACCGAGAACATTGTGGCAATAAGGAACATAATAATATAGTACTTTGTTCCCCAAAACTGTTCCCCTAAAACAAAAATCACAAATTCCTCTGGAATTACCCACATAATAATAGAAGGAATAGGAATTAAAAGTAATGAAAGCAATGTTAGTTGGTGTACTTTCTGTAAAGTAATCTTCTTTTGTTTTAATGCTTCATAAAAATAAGGTATTGCAGCCTTATTTATTGCTTGAATAATGACTGCAAGCACCAACGCAATTTGAGCTCCCATAGCATAAAGACCTAATTCAGATTCAGTAAATTTATTATAAATAAATACTCGATCTAATTGACCTTTTATAAACATGCTGATCTGATGAAAAGCTAAGGGAATACCAAACCCTAGAAAATATAGAAAACCTTTTTGATACTCTGCTATATTAAAAGACTTTCTTCTATGCTCCCTAAAATAGGAAAAATAAACCAATATAAATATTATTAAGTTACCTAAGAATAGTGCAAGAAATCGCTTGCCAACAAGATCACTGTGAGAGAACTCCAAAAATAATACTGTTAATAATGTTGTCAACAATGCACTTCCAATTTGAATTAAAGTATACGAGATTGCCTTTCTCTGACACTGTTTTATACATAATTGAACTGTTAAGAAAGTTTGGAAAATTGAGATCAGAATTAAGTATGCTAAAATTTCAGAATGAAAAAAATAGCAAAATAACAACCCTACCGAACCTATCAGTAAGGCATAAGCATATCCTGAAAATAAGATCAAATTTATCGAGCGCTTTCCATAGAAATAAAAGTACCTTGTAACAGCACCTTCTTGACTGAAACTAATAATAATAATAAGTAAAGATAATATTGTTTGATAATAGGATAATTCCCCAAAGCCGTTTACACCTAATTTTCTAGACAAATAAGGTAACAGTAAAAATGGGAAAATTTTAGCAACTATCTCACCTATTAAGTAAATAACACTATCTTTTAAGATCATAAATTATCATTTATAAATGAATGTATTAAAACCAACAACTGTTGTGTCATCAGGAACATCTTTTGTAACTACAGCATTAGCCCCTATTATGCAATTTTTACCAATAGTAACATCACCTAGAACCTTTGCCCCACATCCTATAATAGTATCTTGACCAACAATTTGCTGACATGGGATGCCTCTTTTTTCTTTTTCGTCAAATCTTAATGCACCGAAAGTAACATTCTGATGGATAATAACTCCATCAGCTAAGACTGCTCCACCACCAATGACAATTCCTGTTGGATGTCGAAAAACAACATTACCTAATTTACAACCAGGCGTAATATCACAAGCAAATTTACGAAATATTTTTTTATGCAATAAAAAAACAAAAAACTTATTAATATTACAAAGAACTTTATTACTTCTATATTTTTCTACATTTTTATTAAAGCGATGCATTAACGTAATCAAAGAAACAAGTTCCTCATTTAATGATTTTAAGAAAAATTTATGTAATTTCATTATTGATTCTCTAAATCATAAAACCGCTTCGGTTTATTTTTATAATCACCAGCTAAAAATGCTTTAATCAGTTCATAAGCCTTTTTCGCTGAATTCTCTTGATAATACGGATTTATCATTGTAGGTAAGCGCTTTTGGAAATCATCAGATAATAAATGCTGAATCCCTTGTTCAATAGATTGTCGGTTACTTTCTACATCAATAACTGATTCGCCACGAACGCGTCCTTCTTGTCGTTTTCCAATATTTACTGTCCCAACTTGTAAAGAAGGTGCTTCTAATAAACCTGATGAACTATTACCTATTAACCCTTTTGAGTATTTAATTAAAGCTAAATATTCCTCTGGTTTTACCGATGTAAAAAATGAAAATTGATTTTCTTCAGTATAGCATTTAATTTTTTCAAAAATTACATCAGAATGTGTGTCAGAATTTGAACCAATAAATACAAATTGATAATCTTTCTTGAAAGTATCTAACGCTAAAAGTAGTTGTTCTACTTGCTCTTCTACAGATTGCCCTGTAATCGTTTCAGGGTGAAATGCCACCATAAAATACGGTTTGTTTTGTAAATTTAACTCAGAAAGTAACCGCTCTTTTGATGGTAATTCTAAACTTAGTCCATTTTCAGCGCCAAGAGAGCCAATGTTATGCACACTTTCAGGAAGTTCACCAAGCTGAATCACGCGTTTACGATATACTTCTGTCGCTGTGAGATGCAGTTTTGCCATTTTTGTAATACAGTGACGAATAAACTCATCATAATTGCCTAATGTTTGCTCACCACCATGCAAATGAATTAATGGAATGTTATGCATTGCAGCAGCCGTTGCTACAGAAAGTATCTCATAACGATCACCTAATACCATTACTGCATCATAATGATTTTTCTGGAAATGTTTACCAAAGAGATCAAGGGTTTCAGCCATTGAAGTTAAAATCGTTTGGTTATTTTGGCTATCAAGTTTTACTGCTATTCTCTCAGCAATATTAAACCCATCTTGCTCAATCACATCTACGGTATTTCCATATTGAGGAGCAAGATGCATAGCGGTTACAATCAATGAAAAATCCAACTCATTGTCTTCTTGTAATCGTCTTAGTAAGCGCTTAACAATACCGTATTCAGCACGTGAGCCTGTTACATAGGAAATTCTTTTTTTAGTCATAGCTCTGATTTGATGATCTCTTCCAATAACTGATAGCCTTGTTCATTCAAGTGTAAGCCATCATTTGTGTAATCTAAGTTTAATTTGCCATAGCGATCACTAAATCTGCTATCTAGAGCAACCCATATTGCAGATTTAAGATTTTCTTTTAGAAATGCGTTAAGCTCTCTAATCACTGCATTATTACGATCAATCCGTAAGGCCACGGGGGGAATTTCTAAGAAATAAAGCTGAATGTTATTATTGATTGCTTTTAGTTTTTCAATAACTTGCTGAATGTCTGACAAAATTTGCTCTTTTGTCCAACCAGCATACACGATATCATTAGTACCAAACATTAAAATAGCTTTATTACCTAAAGATTTAATCAATCCTTGAGTTAGAATCAAATCAATATATTGTTTAGTAGTAATCCCCGCAATAGCTAAATTATTAACAGCTTGGTTGTTAACTTCTTCAATATTCCAATAATCTAAAATTGAGTGACCAATTAAGCTGATTTCTTTTGTTTGATTAAAATTATCTTTCTTAGCAGATATTGTTTTTTTGATGGTTTCTAATAGGATTTTATCTTTATTACGTTGTTGAAGAATAAAATAGAAATACTCAAAATCAAGACGATCATCAATATCAACTGAAACCTCTTTAGCCATAAAATACGCAATACACTTCTCACCATAGAAGTGTTTTTGCTCTAAATAAGCCTGAGGTTTTGCAGAAAAAATTGCCCCATTTGGCGAATACTCTGGATGATATTGCTGACGAGCATAATTAGAGTAATCCAGTTTAAAGTTTTTTAAACTCTCATCTTCGTCAATTTGCCGCGTTAATGTGGTTGGCTTATGCGCATCAGATACCGAAACTAAAAAATCAAATTTATCAAAATGTGCTTCAAATTTTTTATTCGCTTCTTGAATATGTTGAGCAGTTCTTAATGGTGAAGTCGGTTGCAGCAATACAAAATAATCATAATCAACATGACTATATCGATTCAATACATCTTCAATTACGACAAAAGAACTTGCTTTATCTGAGGATAACTCGGCAGAACGTTTGATAAATTCAATCGGATAATGAGAAAGCAAATCAATATATTCTTGAGAATCTGTACTTACGATAATCTTTTCAAACTCTCCACTTTCTAATGCAGCCTCAATACTATAAGCCATTAATGGTTTACCATTTGCAAATAAAACATTTTTATTAGGTAACCCTTTTGAGCCAGATCTCGCTGTAATAATTGCAATTTTCTTCATAATTTTAACCGCTCTTATTCTTGATTTGAGAAACGACTATCTTGAATTAATTGATCTTCTTCAAAATCCATTTCCGCATCTTTACCTAAAATATCATACCAACACATCGGACTAATACCATTTCCTGGACGTTTAGTGGTCAAATTCTCAGTTGTATAGGTTTCGCCTTTTTTAATTGGGCGAGCTGCAATAATGGATTTACGAGCCACAATTTTGTTTTTGGCTTCAGAAACAGTAACAATTTTTTCAGAAGAACCTAATGATTTTTCGACTGCTCGAATTCCCTCGCAAAGCAATTTCAATTCCTCTGGTGTCACAGATGCTTTATGATCTGGACCTTCAAAATTTTTGTCTAAAGTAAAATGTTTTTCAATGAAAGTAATACCATACGGTACAGCTGCAAGCCCTGCAAAATAACCTACAGAATGATCTGAAAAACCCAAATTATAATCAGAGAATAATGTTTTTAACTGATAAAACGCATTTAAATTTACATCTTCATAAGGGGTTGGGTATTCGGTATTGCAGTGAAGAATAGTAATGTCTTCTTTCTTCATACCATTTTTTTCTAATACAGATAAGGCATCTTTAATCTCTTCAATAGTCGCCATTCCTGTTGAAATTACCACGCTTTTTCCTTCAATCGGCAAACTAGCAATTTTCTCTAAGTAAGGTAAATTAGTTAGTTCACCAGATGGAATCTTCCATACTTTTTGCTTTTCACTAGCAAGAAAATCAATAGATTCCATATCAAATGGTGTAGAAAACACTTCTAACCCTAAAGAACGCGCATAAGCTTCTAATTTACGAAATTCATCATAAGAAAGCTCTAGTTTACGAGTCATTTCAAGTTGACTATCTGCAGTACCTGTAGTTACTTTTTGGTATTCTGCTTTCGGAGCATATTTTGAAATCAGTTTATCTGCTTTAAATGTTTGAAATTTAACTGCATCAACACCACATTCCTTTGCAACATCTATCATTTTCTTTGCTAACTCAGGATTTCCATTATGATTACAACCAATTTCAGCAACAATAAATACTTGATTCATTTTTATTCTACTTCCTTAATAAATTTTGCTGGAACACCAGCAACAATAGTACGAGGTTTTACGTTACGAATTACAACTGCACCTGCACCAACTACAGCACTTTCCCCAATTCTCAGTTGGCCAGTGATCACCGATGAGCTTCCAATAAAACAATAATCTTCAATTATAACATCACCATTTAATGTACTATTTGTAGAAATATTACTGTGATCACCAATACAACAACCATGCTCAATTAATGACTTAGTATTGATAATAACATTATCTCCAATAGTAACACCGCTATTTACTATGGCCATTTTTCCTACAAAAACCCCGCTACCTAGAGAAGAGTTGTTAGATACGACTGCCGTTTTATCAATGATGTTAATAACGTCACATTGATATTTCATTAGCTTTAAATATTTATCTAGGCGATAAGTGTTATTTCCGATACTTATAAAAAAACTGTAATGTTCCCTTTCTTGGAAATCATCAATCGTTTTAGCAAGAATTGGATAACCTAAATGACTCGTTCCTTCTGGTTTAAAATTATCAATGAACCCACAAAATTCATATCTTGATAAATCTAAAGAATCCAGTACCGATTTTGCATAGCCACCTGCACCGATAAAAATGACCTTCTTTTTCATGATTAACGTTTTTTAGTATTTTGAATCAATGAACCTAATAAAATAAAAAAACTAGAAATTATCAAACCAATAATAAACCCAATTACGACAATTAATCCTTTTTGGGGCTTATCTTTAATCACTGGATAGTCTGGCTCACTTAAATAATAATATCCGCTAGCAGTATTTTCTTTCTCTACTTTTTTCTCTAATACATTTAATAAGTTAGCTTGTTTTTCAATATTATAATAATTCAGTGGATAGACTAAAGGTGCATTTTTCAACGTATTGACCTGAGCTTGCAAGTACTTTTCTCCCAACATAAATAAATATGAGCCATCACTGAGTTTTGAATCACTAAATGGTACCTTTGCATCACCTAACAACACTTCTGGTACGCTTACATTACCACTTAAAGATTTTGAATAATCTTTAATCCCAGCTGATTTTGCGATATCTAATGCCGTTGTAAGGTTTTCTAACTGAATTTGACGCACAGTTTCCGTATCTCGTTCAATCTTGTTTTTCTGAACTTCTAATCCACTAAGCACCAAATTAATATCAGCTAGAAAATTTTTTTTATTTTGAACAAGCACCCATTGGTTTACAAATTGGATATAGTCTAATAATACATCCTGCGCTTCTTTTGGTGTCTCAGCAGCAAAACTAACATTCACACCAATTGCATTTGGATCTTTTTTAGGATCTGGTACGGTAACAATCAAATTTTTATCGACCAAATTAGATAACAGTTTTAGTTTAGCTTCTTCGGAATTGACATTTTTAGTGGCATAAGTGTCAAACCATTTTGATTGAGAAAAGAATGCCTCTTTCAAACTACGTGAAAATAAAGCTGTTTTAAAGTCATTAAATACAGCTTCTGAAACTTTATCTTGTGAAAAATCTTTAATCTCCAGAATAGATGCATATTCACCGCGAAATAACAAATAATCACCTAGATTAGCCAGCTTGGGTGCAACTACTACTGATTTAGATGTCCATTGTTCTTTAGCCGTAAAAGCATAACCTGCCGCAATGGCGGTACAAACGAAAGCAGATAAAATAATCCATAGCTTTTTATTCCATAGAATTTTAATTAATTCAATCAAATCAATCTCATCCGACTCATTTAATTTTTGATAACGACTATCACTCATTATTAATCCTTTTATGTCAATTGAACATACTATAAACTTACTGCATTCTACCTGAGTTCCCCTACTCTAACAAGAGGATTAAAACAATCCTAATGAACAATGGCTAACTGTAATAACACTATAAATTATTAATGCAAACAAAAAAGATACCACTTTAAAAGTGGTATCTTTTATATCTAAAAAATCAAACAATTATATCTTAATTAAGCATAATACATCTCAAACTCAACAGGATGTGGTGTCATATTTAAACGTTCTACCTCTTTACGTTTGATATTAATAAATGCTTCGATAAAGTCTTTAGCAAACACACCACCTTGCGTTAAAAATTCATAGTCTTTTTCTAATGAATTCAACGCTTCTTCTAATGAGCTCGCGACTGCTGGAATATCTTTTAATTCTTCCGGTGGAAGATCGTAAAGATTTTTATCCATTGCATCGCCTGGATGAATTTTGTTTACCACACCATCAAGACCTGCCATTAATAATGCAGCGAAAGCAAGATATGGGTTTGCCATTGGATCTGGGAAACGCGCTTCAATACGGATTGCTTTCGGGCTGGTTACTGCCGGGATACGGATTGAAGCTGAACGGTTACTTGCAGAGTAAGCTAATAAAACTGGCGCTTCAAAACCAGGCACTAAACGTTTATATGAGTTCGTACTTGGGTTAGTGAATGCATTTAATGCTTTAGCGTGCTTAATGATACCGCCGATGTAATAAAGTGCGGTTTCAGAAAGACCTGCATACTTATCACCTTGGAAAATGTTTTTGCCATCTTTGCTTAATGACATATTACAGTGCATGCCTGAACCATTATCACCCGTAATTGGTTTCGGCATAAAGCAAGCGGTTTTACCGTGTTCTAAGGCAACGTTTTGCACCACATATTTATAGATTTGTGTTTCATCTGCTTTCAAGGTTAAGCTGTTGAATTTCGTTGCAATTTCGTTTTGACCTGCTGTTGCCACTTCATGGTGGTGAGCTTCGATGACTAAGCCCATTTCTTCTAAAATTAAACACATTTCAGAACGAATATCATGAGCTGTATCAATTGGTGCCACCGCACAATAACCACCTTTCTTCAATGGACGATAAGCATTGTTACCACCTTCATATTTTTTATTGGTGTTCCAAGCGGCTTCAATGTCATCAATGGCGAAAGAAGCACGGTTCATTGATACATCAAAACGTACATCATCAAATAAGAAGAACTCAGGTTCTGGACCAAAGAATGCCTGATCTGCAACGCCTGTTGAACGCATATAATTTTCTGCTCGAATAGCGATTGAACGCGGATCACGATCATAGCTTTGCATAGTTGTTGGTTCATACACGCTACAACGAATTGAAAGTGTTGGGATCTGCGCAAATGGATCGACTACTGCAGTTTCAGCAATTGGCATTAAAAGCATATCGGCTTTGTTAATGGTTTTCCAACCTTCAACAGAAGAGCCATCGAACATTTTGCCATCTTCAAACATATCTTCATCGACAAGGCTAACCGGGATAGAAACACCGTGTTCTTTACCTTTAATGTCAGTGAAACGAAGTAGTGCGAATTTAATATCGTTCTCTTCGATCAGTTTGAATACGTTGGCAATTGCATTTGCATTTGGCATAAGGAGTCCTCTATTTTGCTATGTGTATAATCTTTAATAAAATTAAAAGAGCATTATAACGCAATCGCTTGCTTTTTTCATAAGATTTATTTTATGTCCTGGCATAGCAGAGCAGCGAAATATCGTGTATAATTTTTGCCCTTTCGAGATTCTCGTAGGGTGAGTTTAACTCACCAATTTAAACTACTTGGACTATTTGGTGGCATAAAAATTCCACCCTACAAAACTTAAACATTAAGAACGTAATAAATGAAAAACGACATTGATATTAATAAATTGCGCAATATCGCAATTATCGCTCACGTTGACCATGGTAAAACCACCCTCGTTGACAAACTCCTTCAACAATCCGGTACATTTGAATCAACTCGCGGCGATGTTGATGAACGCGTAATGGACTCAAACGATCTTGAAAAAGAACGTGGCATTACCATTCTTGCAAAAAATACCGCAATTAACTGGAATGGTTATCGCATTAACATCGTAGATACCCCAGGACACGCCGACTTCGGTGGTGAAGTAGAACGTGTACTTTCTATGGTGGACTCTGTACTTTTAGTGGTAGATGCCTTTGACGGTCCGATGCCACAAACGCGTTTCGTAACCCAAAAAGCCTTTGCTCACGGTTTAAAACCAATCGTAGTTATCAACAAAGTTGACCGTCCAGGCGCACGTCCTGATTGGGTGGTTGATCAAGTCTTTGATTTATTCGTTAACCTTGGTGCAACCGATGAGCAATTAGACTTCCCGATTATCTATGCATCTGCATTAAATGGTGTCGCAGGTCTTGAACACGAAGAATTAGCGGAAGACATGACCCCATTATTTGAAGCGATTGTTCAACACGTTGAACCGCCAAAAGTGGAACTTGATGCGCCATTCCAAATGCAAATTTCCCAATTAGACTATAACAGCTATGTGGGTGTTATTGGTATCGGCCGTATCAAACGTGGCTCAATCAAACCAAATCAACCTGTAACGATCATTGATGGCGAAGGTAAAACTCGTCAAGGCCGTGTCGGTCAAGTATTAGGTCACCTTGGTTTACAACGTTATGAAGAAGATGTTGCTTACGCAGGTGATATCATCGCGATTACCGGTTTAGGTGAATTAAATATCTCGGATACCATTTGTGATATCAACGCCGTTGAAGCCTTACCTTCATTAACCGTTGATGAACCAACCGTAACCATGTTCTTCTGTGTAAACACTTCTCCGTTTGCGGGTCAAGAAGGTAAATATGTGACTTCTCGTCAAATTCTTGAACGTTTAAACAAAGAGTTAGTTCACAACGTGGCATTACGCGTAGAAGAAACACCAAACCCAGATGAATTCCGTGTTTCTGGTCGTGGTGAATTACACCTTTCTGTATTAATTGAAAATATGCGCCGTGAAGGTTATGAGCTTGCAGTTTCTCGTCCTAAAGTAATCTACCGTGAAATCAACGGCAAAAAACAAGAGCCTTACGAGCAAGTTACCATCGATGTAGAAGAACAACACCAAGGTTCTGTTATGGAAGCCTTAGGTATTCGTAAAGGTGAAGTTCGCGATATGATGCCGGATGGTAAAGGTCGTGTACGTTTAGAATATATCATCCCAAGCCGTGGCTTGATCGGTTTCCGTGGTGAATTCATGACGATGACGTCAGGTACTGGTTTACTTTACTCTAGTTTCGATCACTACGATGACATCAAACCAGGTGAAATCGGCCAACGTAAAAACGGTGTATTAATTTCTAACGCAACAGGTAAAGCACTTGCTTATGCACTATTTGGTTTACAAGAGCGTGGTAAATTAATGATCGAAGCCAACGTAGAAGTTTACGAAGGTCAAATCATCGGTATTCACAGCCGTACAAATGACTTAACTGTTAACTGTTTACAAGGTAAAAAACTCACCAATATGCGTGCATCAGGTAAAGATGATGCAATCGTCTTAACTACGCCGGTGAAATTTACACTTGAACAAGCTATCGAGTTTATCGATGATGACGAGTTAGTGGAAGTCACACCTGAATCGATCCGTATCCGTAAAAAACTCTTAACGGAAAACGATCGTAAACGTGCAAACCGTACCACAACCAGTACGAGCACACACTAATTAAAAACGTGCGGAAATTTGACCGCACTTTTAAACAAACAAAAGGCGAACATCTCATGTTCGCCTTCTTTTATTTCATGATTAAAACTAGCCTAACCTTACTTTCTCGCCACCGAATTCATCGAGTAAATTTTCGGTCAGTTTAGATAAAATACCTGTCATTAATACAAAATCAGCATCAAAGCGTTGCGCATAGTCTTCTTTTAAAATATCGGCATTTTTCTCACGCACCGCATCAGCAAATTTTAAACGTTTGAGCGTGCAATCTTCATTAAATACAAACGTCAGCGTATCTTCCCACTCCAATGCGAGCTTGCTCACCACTTTTTTGCCATCTTGTAAAAGTGCGAGAATCTCTTCATTTTCTAAAGGCTGTTTTTTGCATCGGATCACGCTGTCTTCTTGGCTTCCACGCAATTCAGCCTCTTCTAACGCCACCAACCAATGCGGGATTTTTTCCTGCACAATCCAATCCGTTAAAATGGTCGAAGGTTCATTGGCAAAAGCCAACGGTACAACCGGTAACGAACCAAGTGATTTACGTAATAACGCCAAGGCATCTTCTGCTCGTTTACTGGATGCCGCATCGACATGCACAAGGTTGTTCTCCGTATCAATCCATACAGAAGTTTGCTGATTTTTAGTGAATGTGCGTGGCAATAAATTCATCACCACATCATCTTTTAACGTTTGTTTTTCCGTTTTTTTCAATTTGCGGTTTTCTTTTTGCTCAAGACTTTCAATGCGTTCATCTAATTCACGTTTCACCACATTCGCTGGCAACATTTTCTCTTCTTTTTTCGCAACCAATAAAATATGTTTACCAACAGAAAAATGCAATAATTCGCTGCCTTTCAAGGGATTCGTCCAACCGAATTTACTTTGATCTTGTGAGCCACAAGGATGAAATTCACAATCTGACAACTGGCGTTGTAATTCATTAAGATCCCAATCTAAGGGCTTCGTCAGCCTATATGACATTAAATTTTTAAACCACATCGTAACACTTCCTTCATAATAGGGTAAAATACGCGACATTGTAGCCCATAAACTCACGGGAAAAAATGATGCAACAGAAATTAATTGCCTTCATCGGTGGTGGCAATATGGCACAAGCCATTGTGCTCGGCCTATTAAAACAAGGTTATCCTGCCGATAAAATTATCGTTAATGATCCTAATGAAGAAAAACGAGCCTTTTTTGCTCAATATGGCGTCGCAGTTTCGACAGATAACGATCAATCCATCACACAATCTCAAGTTGTCTTATTTGCCGTTAAGCCACAAGTGCTAGCCGATGTTTGCAAGCCATTAAGTGCGGTTGATTTCTCTGATAAATTAATTATTTCTATTGCAGCAGGGATTTCGACCGCCCGATTAGCTGAACTCCTTCCAACAGCAAAATCCATTGTTCGCGTGATGCCAAACACACCTGCATTAGTGGGTGAAGGTATGGCTGGCTTATTTGCTGATAAAAACACACCTGAAATTGACCGCACTTTTGCGGAAGATTTACTTTCAGCTGTAGGGAAAACCACTTGGGTGACAAATGAAGATCACATGCATGCAGTCACTGCTGCGTCTGGCAGTAGCCCAGCCTACTTCTTCCAATTTTTAGAAGCCATGCAACAAGGCTTAATAGAAATGGGCTTAGATGAAAATCAATCTCGTGCGTTGGTACAACAAGCCATGTTAGGCTCGGCAAAGCTGGTGATTGAAAATCCACAGACAGCTCTTTCGACTTTACGAGAAAATGTCACCTCAAAAGGCGGAACAACTGCAGCCGCATTAAATGTGTTCAATCAACACCAATTTAACGACATCATTAAACAAGCGATGCAGGCCTGTGTGGCACGCTCACAAGAAATGGAAAAATTATTCTAATGCAAGTTCGTCCTTTTACTTGGCTCGCCTTGAGCTTTTTTGGCTACTACTGTGCCTACGGTGTGTTTCTTCCCCTTTTCCCGGCATGGTTGAAAACGCAATCTTATAGCGAAGAAAGCATCGGCTTATTGCTTGCCTGTGCCTACATTTTCCGTTTCAGCGGCGGTATTTTATTTTCCGGCTTAATCAAACGCGTTTCCCTCTTAGTGAATGGCTTACGTTATTTAGGCGTGGCCAGTGCTATTACAATGGCCTTAATTGGACTAATGTCGCATAATTTCTGGCTATTGTTTATTGGACTTGCGTTGTATTCCATGGTGAATGCGGCCGGTATGCCGATTGGTGATAGCCTTGCCAGTACATGGCAACAACAAATTCATTTAGATTATGGCAAAGCGCGCTTAATTGGTTCCTTTGCGTTTGTTGTTGGTGTGATGGTATTCGGGTATTTTGTTGGACTCGTGGGTGAGCAATATATTACTTGGATGATCACAGGCATACTCGTTTTTTACTGTATTGTGCAATTACTTCATCCGAACCCAATGCCGCAGGATGAACCTCAAAGTGCGGTCGAAAATTCCGTTGGATTTTTAGACTTACTGAAAAATAAAACGACCCTTCGTTTGTTTATTGCGATTTCACTCATTCAAGGATCGCATGCAGCTTATTACTCATATAGCACTATTTTTTGGACAAATCATGGCCACTCCGTTTCCGATGCGGGTTTATTTTGGGGAATCAGTGTATTAGCTGAAATCGTGGTCTTTTTCTTCTCCACTCGATTATTCAAAAACTGGAGCATTACAGCCCTTTTCTATCTCACCGGTATTGCGGCTATCGTGCGTTGGCTCGCGTTCGGTTATGCCTATACCTTTGTTGAAATCGTCCTATTGCAATGTTTTCACAGTCTTACTTATGTCGTTGGCCATTACGCGACCGTGCGTTATATCACCACTCAACCACAAACCCATATTGCGAAATTACAAGGCTTATACAATGCCTTAGCGGGATGTGCAGCCATTGCGATTTTCACTGCGCTTTCTGGCGTACTTTATCCAATTTCGCCAGTTTATGCCTTTAGTTTAATGGCCGCCTTTGCCTTCATTGGGTTATTTATCACCCCACGTGGCGTGAAAGCTTTTTTGATACATAGAGTGTAAACATGAATAACCTCACGCTAGTTGATTTGTTCTTGAATGAATATTGGATCGAAAAAGGATTGTCTGAAAACACCGTGCAGTCTTATCGTCTCGATTTGACCGCACTTTGTGATTGGTTAGATAAACAAAATTTATCCCTCGAAACCCTCGACCCCTTAGATCTACAACAATTTTTAGGCAGCCGTTTAGAGCAAGGTTACAAAGCTACCAGTACTGCACGAATGCTAAGTGCGATGCGGAAATTATTCCAATATTTGTATCGCGAAAAGTATCGTACGGATGATCCAAGTGCCGTACTGAGCTCGCCTAAATTGCCAAGCCGCTTACCTAAATATTTAACCGAGCAACAAGTCACGGATTTATTAAATACGCCAGATGTCGAAATTCCGCTCGAGTTACGCGATAAAGCCATGTTGGAATTGCTGTACGCCACAGGATTACGTGTCACGGAATTGGTCACACTCACTATTGAAAATATGAATCTGCAACAAGGCGTGGTACGTGTGATTGGTAAAGGTAACAAAGAACGTATTGTGCCAATGGGAGAAGAGGCGGCTTTTTGGGTGCGACAATTTGTGCTTTACGGTCGCCCTATTTTGCTTAATGGACAAAGTTCAGATGTGGTCTTTCCAAGTCAACGAGCTCAGCAAATGACTCGCCAAACCTTTTGGCATCGTATAAAGCATTATGCTGTGTTAGCGGGAATCGATACGGATGCCCTTTCACCACATGTTCTCCGTCATGCCTTTGCGACACATTTAGTGAACCACGGTGCGGATCTCCGTGTTGTGCAAATGCTCCTCGGACACAGCGATCTCTCCACCACGCAAATCTATACTCATGTGGCTAAAGAACGCTTGAAACGCCTTCATGAAAGATTTCATCCGAGGGGATAAAATAAAAAAGTGCGGTCAAATTTATCGTTATTTTTGACCGCACTTTAGTATAAAAAACTTATTTTAATGACAATAATCTCGCCACATTTTGAGCTGTTGAGATTAAATTCTGCTCGCCCTGTTTGAGAATTGTCGGTAAATCGCCCAGATTACGAATAATTGGAAACACTGCGTCAATGCCATGTTCATACACCACTTCATAATCCTCACGCAAACAACCTACAATCGCAATGACAGGCTTATTAAATTGTTTCGCCGTGCGCGCCACACCGATTGGGGTCTTACCTAAGATACTTTGCGCATCCATACGGCCTTCACCAGTAATCACTAAATCAGCCTCTTTAACTTGCTCAGCGAGTTTCAAATTATCTAACACGATCTGCACACCAGCTTTCAGTTGCACATTAGGTAAAAGCAATAAACCACCACCCATACCACCGGCCGCTCCCGCACCTGGTTGATCTTGAATTTTTTTACCACAATCCCGCTCGGCAATTTTGGCAAAATGGGCTAATGCAGCATCGAGTTCCTTCACCATCTCAGGCGTCGCACCTTTTTGAGGGCCAAAAATCGCAGAAGCGCCTCGTTCACCACAAAGTGGATTATTCACATCACAAGCCACTTCGATTTGTACGTGTTGCAATCGAGGATCTAAATCAACCAGTTGAATTTCAGCAAGATTAGATAATGCTGCACCACCAAAGCCAATGGATTGCCCATTTTTATCCAATAAACGTAAGCCTAATGCTTGCAGCATACCCGCACCACCGTCATTTGTGGCACTCCCACCAATCCCTAAAATGATGTGTTGAACACCCAGGTCAAGGGCTTGCTTAATTAGCTCCCCCGTACCAAAACTAGTGGTTTGACAAGGATTGCGTTTATCCATCGGGACAAGATGTAATCCAGACGCGGCCGCCATTTCGATTATTGCCGTTTTACCATCACCCGATAAACCGAAAAAGCTTTTTACTTGGTTGCCTAACGGTGCAGTGACTTCTGTCTCAATTAAGCGACCTTGAGTGGCATCTACCAAGGATTGCACGGTACCTTCACCACCATCTGCCATTGGTAATTTCACATATTCGGCATTCGGGAAAATACGTTTAAAACCTGTTTCAATCGCATTAGCCACTTCAAGTGCGGTTAAACTTTCTTTAAATGAATCAGGCGCAATGACAATTTTCATATTCTCTCCTTAAACTAACTAAATACACCCAAAATTAAGGTGGATACAATGGTCATAATTAACCCCACTGCACTTTCATAAGGAATCAATTTTAAGCGTTCTTTCATGTCCATATTTACGCTACCGCCAGTTGCATGGAAAAAAGAACCATGTGGCATATGATCGAAAACTGTCGCCCCCGCATGAATCATCGCGGCACCTGCCAGACTACTCACCCCCAACTCTAATAGCGTTGAACTGAACACATTCGAAGCAACAGCAGTACCTGCAGTTGTTGATGCCGTAGCAAGCGACATGAGTGCACCTGAAATTGGTGCAAGGATATAAGAAGGTAAACCCGAATGTTTTAAGCCTTCAATGAGCACATCTTTCATACCAGAATTGGCAATAATACCGGCTAGAGCGCCCGTACCAAGTAGCATAATCGCCACAGGAGCCATTTTCCCTAAACCGCTAATCGCATAGTTATTGGCTTGGCGAAGCTTGCCCATACATAATACGCCAATCAGACCACCAAGTGGTAAAGCGATTAAAGGATCGACTTTAATATCGGCTAACGGACGAAGTGCCAGTAAGAAGATGGCAACCAAAGGCGCCACAAGTGCGGTCAAAAATGAGGGTAGATTCTGTGTTTCTACTGCGACAACCTCTTGGGATGAAACGCGCGAACCTTTGTTTCTTAAACGTTTTGCTAAGAAATAGGTCAATATTAAGCCAAAAATAGCGGGGATAATCCCTGCCATCATTACTGACGTTAAAGGAAGATGGAATGTGTCTGCCGCCGCGATTGCATTGGGATTAGGTGACATTAAGTTTCCTGCTTTTCCTCCACCAATCATCGCTAAGAGAATAGCAGGTTTTGATAAGTCAGTACGACGAGCAAGTGCTAAGGCGATTGGAGAGACCGTAATCACGGCAACATCAATAAATACACCAACGGCGGTTAAAATTAATGTGGCCAACGCTAACGCTAATAATGCTCTTGTTTCACCTAACTTGTTTGTAATGGTTTCAGCAATGGTATTAGCCGCACCGGATTCAATCAGTACTCCCGCCAATACTCCTGCTGCGAGAATACGCATGACTGCGGTAGTGATACCTTGAGCACCTCCGATCATGAGACTCACGGTTTGAGATAAATCAGCGCCGCCAACTAATCCCCCTACTAAAGCCCCGACTAACATACCATAGGCTGGTGAGACTTTTTTCAAAATAAGGAAAATAGCGACGATGAGTGCAATGAGCGCACCTAAGGCTGAGACGGTTGTCATGGAGTCCTCCTGTTGAGATAAATATGCCAAAATCTTTCTTATTTATATCAGCAAAAGTAGAGGAATAAAATCTTGTCCGACTTCCACCTACAAAAACGGCTTATGTAAAACACATAAGCCGAAATTGCTACTGAAAATTGACCGCACTTTAGAAAAATAAAATACTTCCCCAAACCACGACAACAATACAAAGGGCAATGAATACCGCTGCCGAACCTTGGTCTTTAGCTCTTCCTGAAAGCTCATGGCGTTCTGTGCCAATACGATCCACCACCGCTTCAACAGCACTATTTAAGAGTTCCACTGCCATCACAAGTAAAACCGATGAAATCATCAAAGCAATTTCAATTTTAGTATCACCCAGCCAAAAGGCGAGCGGAATCATAATACATGCAAGAAAACATTCGTGGCGAAATGCGGTTTCATTTTTGAATGCACTTTTTAAGCCTTGTAAAGAATATTTTGTAGAGTTAATTAAATGGGTTAATCCCGTGGTTTTATACATAAAAGTTCCTATGTTTTAATCTATAAACGTTTTGCTTCGATAACGTCGTCTAACTTCGCTAATCTGGCCAGTATTTTACTTAAACTTTCGACATTTTTCAGTTCAATTTCCATATCCATCGTCGCCACTTGTTTTTTGGTGTCTGCACGGCTTGAAACCCCTAATACACTGACTTTTTCATTCGCGAGCACGGTCGTAATATCGCGTAATAAACCATTGCGATCACTGGCCACAATGCGGATATTAATATGGAAACCAGCCGCATAATTATCTCCCCAAAGGGCTTCTACCACGCGTTCAGGATGGGCAGCTTGTAATTCAATGAACTGTTCACAATCGCAACGATGAATTGAGATACCCCGTCCCATCGTAATGTAGCCTGCAATGGCATCACCTGGAATAGGCTGACAACAACGTGCCATGTGGTGCATTAAATTACCGACCCCTTCAACGATCACATAGCCTTTATTCTGTTGTTGCTCGGCTTTCTGCTGCGCCTTTTGCTGTGCAGTATTCGCGCTTTTACTCGCCACATGGCGGAGAATTTCTTGATCCGCTTCTTCAGCCGTCACTTTGATCAATCGGCTTTGCAAGAAATTCATCAACTGATTTAAACGAATATCTCCGCTACCAATGCCCGCATATAAATCTTCGAGGTTTCTTAAGTTATAACGTGGCAAGGCAAGCTGCTCAACCTGTTTCAAACTGATATTCAAACGCGCAAGCTCATTATCTAACTGCTCTTTACCCGCTGGAACGTTTTTATCACGATCTTGTTTCTTAAACCACGCTTGAATTTTGGCTCGCGCTTTTGAGGTATGGGTAAAGCCTAAGTTCGGATTGACCCAATCTCGGCTTGGATTTGGATTTTTCTGCGTGATGATATCCACTTGCTCACCCATTTGTAGGTGATAGGTGAATGGCACAATACGCCCACCAACTTTCGCCCCGATACAACGGTGGCCAATCTCACTGTGGATCGCATAAGCAAAATCGAGAGGCGTTGATCCCGCAGGTAAATCAACCACTTCACCTTTCGGTGTAAACACATATACGCGATCATCAAAAACTTGGCTTCGTAATTCAGCCATTACTTCACCAGAATCTGTAATATCATCCTGCCATGCGAGTAATTTACGTAACCAAGTGATTTTTTCTTCGTAAGCGGAAAGGCTACCTGTCGTGCCCTCTTTGTATTTCCAGTGAGCGGCTACACCAAGTTCGGCATCATCATGCATTTGCTGAGTACGAATTTGCACTTCAATTGGCTTACCACCTTTTCCTAACACCACAGTATGAATGGATTGATAGCCATTTGGTTTCGGGTTGGCGACATAATCATCAAATTCTTTTGGCAAGTGTTTGAAATGCGTGTGGACGATACCGAGCGCCGTATAACAATCTTGCAATTTCTGTACGATTACTCTAACCGCTCTGACATCATATAAGCCACTGAACTCCAAATGTTTCTTTTGCATTTTTCGCCAAATGCTATAAATATGTTTTGGACGACCGTAAACTTCAACCTGGTCGATATTTTCTTTTAAATAACCGGTTAACTCTGTGACAAAATCTGCAATATACTGCTCACGATCTAAACGGCGCTCATGTAATAATTTGGCAATATTTCGATATTGTTCTGGATGCAAATAACGGAAGCAGTAATCTTCAAGCTCCCATTTCAATTGACCGATCCCTAAACGGTTCGCCAATGGGGCATAAATATTGGAACATTCTTTGGCTGCCAATACTTTTTCTTCTTCACAAAAGTGATTTTCCGCATTACGAAGAAACGTAATACGTTCAGCAAGTTTAATGATCACGCAACGGAAATCGTCCACCATCGCAAGGAGCATACGGCGCACATTATCCACTTGAGACGCATTGGCAGAATGGCTGGCGTTGAGCTGACGAATATTATCCATCTCCTCCACACCTTTAAGCAGTTTGGTGATTTTAGGACCAAAATGTTCCTGAATTTGCTCCCAATCGACAATTTTATTTGCTACTAAGGGGAATAGCATAGCGGTGAGTAAGCTTTCGCTGTCCATATTCATTTCATGCAGAATTTCCACCATTTCCACACCAGATTGCAATGTGAGGATTGCATTCTCCATTTGATCGGCATGTTCAGCTATTTGGGCTTGGGCATAATACCATGCATCAATCAGAGACTTTTCTACGGGGGCAGCAAGTTTAAGGCTCGAACACCATTGTTCGATCTCAAAATCATGTGGATTTGATAAGTGAGAACCACGAACTGCAACCATAATACCCCCTTGTTGATGAATATGGCTCGGCAACATCCTGTCAGCCGAGTTGTCTTTTTAAGACAACAAAAAAGTCTGACTATTCTACCAGAATTTACACCTTATTTGATAAATAATGTCACCGACTCCAAATGACTGGTATGCGGGAACATATCAATCATGGCCGTTTTGATGATGCGATACCCGAAAGCACGGAGAATTTCTGCATCTCGTACTAAGGTTGCAGGGTTACAAGATACATAGAGAATGCTTTCGGCACCAAGTTCACACAACGCATTCAGTGCAAATGCAGCACCACTACGAGGCGGGTCAAGAAGAATTTTATTGAAATGTTGTTTTGCCCAAGGTTGTTCTAAAAAAGCTTGGTCTAAATCGGCTTGATAAAATTCAACATTCTCAATGTGGTTAAACTGTGCATTCGATTGGGCTTTTTGAACCATGTCAAAAACACCTTCAATTCCAACCGCACTTTTTACGCGTTTGGCTAAAGGCAACGTGAAATTTCCCATGCCACAGAATAAATCTAAAACGTGATCATCCTGATTCAAATCAAGCCAATCTAAAGCCGTCTCAACCATTTTCTGATTTAAGTGGGTATTCACTTGAATAAAATCGCGGATATCAAAAGATAAACGAATATCGTCTAAGGCATAATAAGGCATTTCACCATGCGCAAGTTGAATACCTTGATCATCTTGTAAAAACAAATTTACGGCATTTACGCGTGCAAACTCAAGCAATAAAGTGCGGTCAGTTTCGGCTAAATTTCCCTTGTAGCGTAACAACATGGCTACGCCATTCTCAGCAGAAACCAATTCAATATGTCCTAATTGTTTCGGGGCTGAATATTGAGTCCAAAGTTCGGTCAATTTGGGGATAAGATGATTGATTGCAGGCTCTGCGACTAAGCATTGCTGAATACTCACTAACTGATTGGAGTTTTTCTGACGAAACCCCATTTCAATAGTTTTATGTTTAGCATTCCACAGCAAACTTAATCGTACACGACGACGATAGCTCCATTGTTCGCCACAAATCATAGGCATTAATTGAATAGGCTCTGATTGCAGTTTACTTAATCGAGAAAAAAGGGCTTTCTCTTTCGCTTTTCGCTGCATTTCCACAGGAATATGCTGGCCTTGGCATCCACCACAACGTCCATAATAACGACATTGAGGCTCAACACGCTGCTTACTCTCTTGTAGCCATTTTTGTGCAGTCGCTAATCCATATTGACGTTTTTCATCGGTTACTACCGCTTCCACTTTTTCCATTGGCAAAGCATTTTCAATGAACCAGGTTTTACCTTGAACTTTGGCGACACCTAACCCTTGATAATCTAAATCCTGAATTTCAGCAACAACTTTTTGGGTGGTTTTCTGTTTTTTTTGTGGAGCGTAAAGTAAAGCCATGATGGTGTATTAATCTGTTTATATCAAAGAAAGGATTATTTTAAATAAAGCACGTTTTGCGTAAATAACTCTCGACTTTTCAGCGGCTTATCGCCTAAATAAGGTTTGAGCGCGATTCGAGTAAAGCGCTTTGCTGCTTGCAAGACGGACTCATCGGTGAATTCCAAACGGTCAAAAGCAAGCAAATCTCGCCCATAAAAGGTCAAGTTATCTTTCACTAACGAGGCGATAAAACCCTTTTCCGCACGATATTGGTAAGTCATCGATTCATCTACTGGTAAACCTGATCCTGCACAATGCAGAAAATCAATGCCATAACCTAAGATTTTAAGTAAATGAAATTCAAATAGACGCAATGTGGGCTCAACCTGTGGTTGAGTGGCTAAGCCTGTTAAGCATTGAAGATAATGCTGAAAAAGTTGTGGATTGGCCGTTTCGGGCTCGATCACTCGAGTAATCAGCTCATTTACATAAAACCCGCTGTATAAAGCCGTTTGCTGTAAAGGCAGCGTAATTGCCGCAGGCTCTGCTTTCGTGAGTGTTTTTAATGCGCCTTTTCCTGACCAACGAAGAAGTAATGGAGTAAAAGGCTGTAAGACAGATTTCCATGCCGAACGTTTTGCACGTGCACCTTTTGCAATAACCGTCAAACGTCCCGTTTCTTCAGTGAATAAATCCACCAAAAGGCTGGTTTCACTATAAGGACGACGATGTAACACAAAGCCGCGTTGGAGATCCATACAAGAATTATTTGCCTGATTTTAATTCACTTGGTTGTTTAACACAGCGTTCAGCAAGCACTTCACCTACGCTAGTTTGTAATTGACTGAAGTCATCACGCTCCTGCCAATACCAACGAATATTCGCATAATTTCTCCCACGCTCAGAAATCACTCGTGTCAATTTTTCGGTTACATCATTAAAAGTAACGGTCACCTGACTGAGTGTTTTTTTACTTTTCTGTTTTTGCTTGGTATGAACCACACTCACTTCTTTATTGCCTTTACACAAATAAACCGTCGCTGACCCCTTTTGGGATTTTTTATCAACGGTTTGCACTTTCATTTTCTGTGGTGCTGGTTTGCTTAATTCAACATTTTGTGAACAAGCAGAAAGACAAAGTGCGGTCAAAATTACGCTTAATTTTTTTAACATGAATTCTATTTCCATCAAGGTTTGTTTATGATTGCTCACTTTGCGAAATGAGCAAGGATAAACAATCTTATCTAGAAAAATGGGCGATTACTCGCCCACTAAAAATTATTTTTTATACTGATATGAACCATCGGCTTGACGAATGAACTTGCCACCATTTGATAAACGAAGCTCACTCACTCGACCTTGACTATTCACCGAAACCTGTACTTTGTCACCAGGTTTGAAGTTACTTAATGCATTGCCTGCACCGCTTGCTTTTGTCATGGCATTCACATCTGAAATATTCAATTTATTATCACGGAATACTTGCATCAGTGAAACACCTTGAGGCACAGTTAATGTTTTTGTTGCACCTGTTGAAGCGGTTTGTACTGCTGGTTCAGCTGCTTTCACCGCATTGTGGGCTGCTGATTTCGCTTCCACAATTTGAACCTTACTGTCTTTAGTGGCAACAGGTTTTGCTTCTTGAATTTTGCTTGACTCTTTTTTCACGGTTTGAGTCGGCTGAACTGTTGCTTTTTCAGCTACAGGTTTAGGCTGTTTTTTCTCTTGAACCACAGATGTCTGTTCGCGACGAGGTTCTGCTTTATGCTCAACTGTATGCTCAACTGTTGCGGTATGTTTTTCTACAGCTGGTTGCACTGTTTTCACAGGTTCTTTAACTGGTGCTGGTGCAACAGCTGGTTGAACCGGCGCAGGTTGAGTTGCTGGTTGTTGAGCAACAGTTTGTTGTGCAGGCTCTGCAGGTTGTGATTTCGCCGCATCTGCTTTATCACCTACATACTCCATGGCTGGAGGTGCATCTGATTTAGCGCCATTTGCTGTTTGCTCTGTTGTTGCAGGAGCCGTAGTATTATTGTTATCTAATACGGTGGTTTCAACCGGTTGAGACTGATCTAATGATTGGAATTGAACCGGAATTTCATTGCTGTTTTGCTGTTCAAAAGACTCTACCGTATCTGAGTTTGGTTTTAGGGTGAAGAAAATAATCAGTAAGACCACTAAACCCAAAATCGCAATAAATAAACGACGATGTTTTTCTGGTAACATTTGTAGAACCTTCCATTTTTCAGGTGATTTCAAGCTTGCTGCTGCAGCGGCTGCCGGCGCAACGGTTTCTGCTTGAGTTGTCACTTCTTCTACCATCTCTTCTGCTGGTGAATTTTCAAAAATCACTTTTTCTTCCGCTACGTTTTCTACTTGAACATTTTCAACAGGTTCTTGAGCGCCGAAAGCACTTGATTGCACTGACTGTTCAGTATTTTCACTTTGGAATGCTTGAGAAGGTGAAAAAGGTTGACTTGCTGCCGCACCAAAAGTTGGTTCGCGGCGAACATGGAATTGTGTATCTGGCTGTTCTTTTTTACCAAATAAACCTTTGGCTTTATCAAAAATTGAGCCACTTTGTTGAACCGGTTTTCTTGGTGTCACAGAGTCAGAGTGATTAAATCCTAAATCTAATTCATTTTGAGATGAATTGTCGTTAGGTTGATTTTTATTATCCACGGGATTACCTCGATTTGCTAAACTAAAGATCGCACAAAAGTGCGGTGAAAAATTGAATCGTATTTTATCGGATCTTAAGCGGTGTATAAAGTCTTATTTGGCTCTCCACCGATTTCTCGTGCTAATTTGGGCACTAAATAGCCAGATGTGAGCGCCTGTAATTCTTTATAAATTTGTAACGCGCATTCATCCGAAATATAGAAATGACTCGCCCCCTGCACTTTATCCAATAAATGCAAGTAATAAGGCAAAATTCCCGCTTGAAACAGCTTATCGCTTAATACTTTTAATGTATGTGGGTTATCATTCACATCTTTTAGAAGGACTGATTGATTGAGTAAGGTCACTTTAGCGCCTGCCAGTTTTTGCATAGCCAAAGAGAGCGCCTCATCAATTTCATTTGGGTGATTGATATGCGTGACAAACACCGCTTGTAATCGGCTTTTTAGCAATAAATCACGAAATTCATCCGTAATGCGATCTGGAATCACGACTGGCAAACGAGAGTGAATACGTAAACGCTGTAAATGCGGTATTTTTTCAAGGCGTTCTAATAGCCATGCCCATTCACTATCCTTTGCCATCATCGGATCGCCACCCGAAAAAATCACTTCTTCAATTTCTGGATGGGCCGCAATATAGTCTATTGCTTGTTGCCAACTCGTTTTATTGCCTGGGTTTTGATCATAAGGAAAATGGCGACGGAAACAATAGCGACAGTTAACCGCACAGCCTCCTTTTGCCATGAATAGCAAGCGATTTTGATATTTATGCAGAATATTAGGCACGGCATTTTTTTGCTGCTCATCTAAAGGATCTTGGCTAAAGCCTTCCGCTTCAATAAATTCTTGTTGAGCCGTCATCACTTGTAAAAAAAGTGGGTCTTTCGGATTCCCTTTTTCCATTTTTTCGACAAAAGGCAAAGGCACTCGCATAGCAAAAAGTTTACGAGCAGTGATATCCTCGGCAAAATCGCCAACAGGTAAATTTAAGGTTTTTAATAAGATTTTCGGATCAGAAATCGCATTTTTTAGGGTTTCTAACCAATTTTGTTCTTCTCTAATCGCAATATTTCGGGTTAAAATACGCACTTTCAAACAATCTCTATTTTTTAGGATATTTTTAATATGGCTACATATACTACCAGTGATTTCAAACCAGGTCTAAAATTTATGCAAGACGGTGAGCCTTGTGTGATCGTTGAAAACGAATTCGTTAAACCAGGTAAAGGCCAAGCTTTTACTCGTACTCGTATTCGTAAATTAATTTCAGGCAAAGTATTAGACGTAAACTTCAAATCTGGTACTTCGGTTGAAGCTGCTGATGTTATGGATCTTAACCTTACTTATTCATACAAAGATGATGCATTCTGGTACTTCATGCACCCAGAAACATTTGAACAATACTCCGCTGATGCAAAAGCAGTGGGTGATGCAGAAAAATGGTTATTAGACCAAGCAGATTGTATCGTGACTTTATGGAACGGTGCGCCAATTACTGTCACTCCACCAAACTTCGTAGAATTAGAAATCATCGATACTGACCCTGGTCTTAAAGGTGATACTGCGGGTACAGGTGGTAAACCAGCAACATTAAGTACTGGTGCTGTGGTGAAAGTACCTCTTTTCGTTCAAATCGGTGAAGTAATTAAAGTCGATACTCGTTCAGGCGAATACGTTTCTCGTGTGAAATAATCTTTCATTGGGAGATAAAAAGAGCGGTCAATATTTGATAAATATTGACCATTTTTTATTGCGTATTATTAGTTTCAGAGAGATAAAAAATGCGGTTATTTCTAACCGCACTTTAATTGATTATTTTACTTTTGAGCCTTCTAAATCTAAAGAAGGTTTTCTATCTGAGTTCACACAAATAACTTGTGCAGCCGCATAGAGCGTTGTATTAGGTTTTAAGCTAATAGTGTATTTCTCTTGTTTTTTCGGTGCCGCACGTAAACCTTCGCCCCAGAAATCATCATAAAAATCAGTACGAACTTGGGTTAAATGGTAGTTCTTACAGTTTAAGATTTTATATTGGCGAACAGAACGTGCATAACGTCTTTTCTCATTTGGATACACATATAAACCTTTATCCAAATTCACCACGGCATCAAAATGCACTTGGTTTAAATCTTGGTTATCCACCCAAATTGAATCGGTATCAATGTAGTAGTTTTTATCTTTTACTAATCGAATATAACCCACTCTATCTTTTGAAGGGGGCGTTAAGGTCACCTCTTCTTGTGTAACTGGCGATTGAACAGCTGAACAGCCTGCTAAAAGGGCTACACCTAAAATCGTTAATGCTAATTTTTTCATTTTTACTCCTTAAAGCTTTCTAAAGCCTGCTGTTAATCTTTTTATACCTTAGCTTAATATTTTACCGTATGTCCATATCCTTCAAGGATTGTTTTAATATGCTCAAGTGATTCTTTTGTCGGCGGTAAAACATCTTCGAGCTCATAGTCAAAGCCAAGGGTTTTCCATTTATGGGCCCCTAATCGATGATAAGGGAGAAGTTCGACTTTTTCAATATTGGTCATACCTTCAATAAACTGTCCGAGCAAGTGAACATCATGATCGTTATCGGTATAACCTGGAACGACTACATAACGAATCCAGGTACGCTGATTACGTTTTTGCAAATATTTCGCAAATTCCAGTGTCCGTTTATTTGGTACACCGATCAGATTTTGGTGTACTTTGTCATTAAGTTCTTTTAAATCAAGCAAAACGAGATCAGTTACATCGAGTAGTTCATCAATAATATGGTCATAATGACGCACAAACCCATTGGTATCTAAACAAGTATTAATGCCTTCTGCTTTACAAGCTCGGAACCAATCACGAACAAACTCAGCTTGAAGAATGGCCTCACCACCTGATGCTGTCACACCACCACCAGTTGCATTCATAAAATGGCGATAGCTCACGACTTCTTTCATGAGTTCTTCCACACTGATTTCGCGGCCACCATCAAGATCCCAAGTATCACGATTGTGACAATATTTGCAACGCATCAAACAGCCTTGCATAAATAAAATAAAACGAATACCCGGACCATCCACGGTGCCACAGGATTCAAAGGAGTGAATTCTTCCTAGAACAGACATACATAAATTTCCAAAAAATAAATCTAGCTAAATTTTATCAAAAATATCATCTATAAAAAATGAGCCTGACTTAAAATCAGGCTCATAATTAAAATATATTTGTCAAAGTGCGGTCATTATTCGCTAACTTTTTGAAAGGTTTGCACCACCGGCGCTTGTTCACAATACTCGACCAATACAGGTACAATTGAGGTAAAGTGTGGTGTTGCAAAATGTTGTTCTAAATCAGCTTTGCTTTTCCATTGCTCAATAAAAACATAATGATTAGCTTGTTCGCTATTTTGTTGTAATTCGTAAGATACGCATCCTGTTTCTTGGCGAGTATGCTTAATCAACTCTTTGCATTGAGCTAAAAAATCATTGATTTTATCTGCTTTCACTGAAAATTGGGCAATAACTGTTAGCATAATTTGATCTCCTATATAAAACCACTTATAAAACTAGTCTATAAGTGGTTTGTATTAAAGCATAATTTTATTTAGAACGATTCTGTGAATGTACGAGTAACGACGTCTTGTTGTTGCTCTTTAGTTAAAGAGTTGAAACGGACTGCGTAACCAGATACACGAATAGTTAATTGCGGATATTTGTCCGGATTTTCCATCGCATCTAATAACATTTCACGGTTTAATACGTTCACATTTAAGTGTTGACCACCTTCTACTGCTGCTTCGTGGTGGAAGTAACCATCCATTAAGCCCGCAAGGTTGCGACGTTGAGCTTCTGGATCTTTACCTAACGCATTTGGTACGATTGAGAAGGTATAAGAAATACCATCTTTCGCGTAAGCAAATGGAAGTTTAGCTACAGAAGTTAATGATGCTACCGCACCTTTTTGGTCACGACCGTGCATTGGGTTAGCACCTGGTCCAAATGGTGCACCTGCGCGACGACCATCTGGGGTGTTACCTGTTTTCTTACCATAAACTACGTTAGAAGTAATGGTTAATACAGATTGTGTAGGCACAGCGTTGCGGTAAGTTTTAAGTTTTTGAATTTTCTTCATGAAACGTTCAACTAAATCACAAGCGATATCATCTACACGGTTATCATTGTTACCATATTGTGGATATTCACCTTCGATTTCAAAGTCGATCGCGACGTTGCTTGCTACAACATTGCCATCTTTATCTTTGATGTCGCCACGAACTGGTTTAACTTTCGCATATTTAATTGCTGAAAGTGAGTCTGCTGCAACAGAAAGCCCTGCGATACCACAAGCCATAGTACGGTATACATCACGATCATGTAATGCCATTAATGCGGCTTCGTATGAATATTTATCATGCATATAGTGGATGATATTTAAGGCAGTTACATATTGTTTTGCCAACCAATCCATAAAGCTATCCATACGAGTCATTACGGTGTCAAAATCTAACACTTCATCCGTGATTGGTGCAGTTTTCGGACCAACTTGCATACCTAATTTTTCATCGATACCGCCGTTGATTGCGTATAACAATGTTTTCGCTAAGTTTGCACGCGCACCGAAGAATTGCATTTGTTTACCAACAACCATTGGTGATACACAACATGCAATTGCGTAGTCATCATTGTTGAAGTCTGGACGCATTAAATCATCGTTTTCGTATTGAACTGATGAGGTATCAATCGATACTTTCGCACAGAAACGTTTGAAGTTTTCAGGTAATTGTTCAGACCAAAGAATTGTTAAGTTTGGTTCTGGAGAAGTACCCATGTTGTAAAGGGTGTGTAAAATACGGAATGTATTTTTGGTTACTAATGTACGGCCGTCTAAACCCATACCTGCGATGGTTTCAGTTGCCCACATTGGGTCACCAGAGAATAATTGATCGTATTCAGGTGTACGTAAGAAACGAACCATACGAAGTTTCATGACTAAGTGGTCAACTAATTCTTGTGCTTCAGTTTCAGTAAGTTTACCTGCTTTTAAATCACGCTCGATATAGATATCGATGAAGGTTGCAGTACGACCGAATGACATCGCTGCACCATTTTGTGATTTGATTGCTGCTAAGTAAGCAAAGTACATCCATTGAATGGCTTCTTTAGCGTTAGTTGCAGGGTTAGAAATATCGAAACCGTAACTTGCTGCCATTTGTTTCATTTGGCCTAATGCACGGTGTTGTTCTGCAATTTCTTCACGTAAACGGATGGTTGCTTCTAAATTTACGCCATCTTCTAAGTCTTTTTGTAAAGAAGTGAATTGTGCGTATTTATCTTTCATTAAGAAGTCAACACCATAAAGTGCGACACGACGATAGTCACCGATGATACGACCACGGCCGTAAGCATCTGGAAGACCAGTTAATACACCTGATTTACGACAACGTAAAATGTCTGGCGTATAAACATCGAATACACCTTGGTTATGGGTTTTACGATATTCAGTGAAGATTTTTTTCACTTCAGGATCTAATTCACGACCGTAAATTTTGCATGATCCTTCCACCATTTTAATACCACCAAATGGCATAATGGCACGTTTTAATGGAGCATCGGTTTGAAGACCTACGATTTTCTCTAAGTCTTTATTAATATAACCTGGTGCGTGAGAAGTAATCGTTGAAGGCGTATGTTCGTCAAAGTCTAATGGCGCATGTGTGCGGTTTTCAACTTTAATTCCTTCCATTACGGTTTCCCAAAGTTTTGTTGTCGCTTCGGTTGGACCTGCTAAGAAAGAATCATCACCTTCATACGGGGTGTAGTTCTTTTGAATAAAATCACGCACGTTGACGTTTTCTTGCCAATCACCGGCAACGAATCCTGCCCACGCAACTTTTTGTGCTTCATTAAGTTCTGACATAGTCATTTCCTTTTTTAATTGATAAAAAATAAATCTTGTTTAGTTCGTTAGTACATTAGTGAGCTTTGGTTAAATAACGTTGGAATAAGCCGATACAAACCGCACCACCCACAATGTTTCCCAACGTTACTGGAATCAAATTCTTTACAATGAAATGATAGAGATCTAAATCTGCATATTTCATTGGATCCACACCAATTTGGTGCCAAAATTCTGGCGTACTAGAATGAGCTGTGATAATGCCTAGTGGAATCATAAACATATTTGCCACACAGTGTTCAAAACCTGATGCGACAAATAAACCAATCGGCATGATCATAATAAATGCTTTGTCTGTAACAGTTTTACCGGAATAAGACATCCATACCGCTACACACACCATAATGTTACATAAAATACCAAGGTTAAATGCTTCAAACCAAGTATGATGAATCTTATGTTGAGCGGTTGCCAAAATGGTTAAACCCCATTGACCATTTGCTGCCATGGTTTGTCCCCCAAACCAAATCACTGCAGCAATAAATAAACCGCCCACAAAGTTGCCCAAATACACCACAATCCAATTTCGGATCATTTGAGCTGTGGTTATCTTACCGCCTACGCGGGCAACTAAGGTTAAAGTAGAAGAGGTGAATAATTCAGATCCTAAAATTACCACCATAATTACGCCTAAAGAGAAGACTAACCCACCGACTAACTTGGTTAATCCCCAAGGCGCTCCTGCGCTTGCTGTTTGTGTCGTCGTATAGAATACAAAGGCTAAAGCAATACAAGCCCCAGCACTAATACCAGACAGAAATGATAAAAATGGGCGTTTTTGCGCTTTATACGCAGCGACGCTTTCAGCATAATCCGTTGCTTCAACTGGTGTGAGAGCAACAGAAGATTGATTTAAATTTTCTGATGCCATATCTAACTCCAAATAGTTGGTTTATTATTTCTTATACTACAACATAGGTATTCCTATACCCATTTGGTATTCTACTCTCTTATAAAACCATTGCAAGAAATCCCCAACTTATTCCAAAAAAATTTGATATTTTGCAAGTTTTGGTAAATTTTCTGCTCAAAAAATAAAAAAGCGGAATATCACTATTCCGCTTTTCATATAAAAATAACAACATTAAAACACGATACGATCTCGGTTTTTTTCTAACGTAGCTTTACCAATGCCTTGTACTTCAAGTAGTTGTTCTGCCGCAGTGAAACTACCGTGTTTTTCACGGTATTGCACAATGGCTTCTGCTTTTTTCGCCCCAATACCAATCAGCGCTTTTTGAATCTCTGATGCGCTAGCGGTATTGATATTTAATTTATCACTCACCGTTTGTTGTACAGTTTGTGATGGAGCTTGTATAGCAGTTTGTTGCTGCACTTGCATTTGAGGTTGAGCCTGCTCTGCTGTTTTTTCTTCTGCAAGCACTTGTGTACTCAACATCGCGCCTGCAATAAATAATGAACTAAATAAATGTTTCATCAATTTCATAAAAATGCCCTTTATTAACAAATAAGTACCGTTGATTCATATCAACAGTGACATTTTTAAGAAACACAGAAAACACGCAAGAAATCGACCGCACTTTTGCGATCTTGATCGCAAAAATTACATTTAAGCAAATAAAAAAATAACCTTAGCGCACCACTACAGCTGTGCCACTCGCAATCACCATAAACATACTTTTATTGCTTACTGTTGCGTAATTAATCTCTACGCCAACCACAGCATTTGCCCCTAAAGCAATTGCTTTTTCTTCCAACTCTTTCAATGCATCTTGGCGTGCACGACTAATACGACGCTCATAAACACTCGAACGCCCACCAATCACATCGGTAATGGCCGCAAAAAAATCACGGATAAAGTTTGCCCCAGCAATCACTTCCCCAAAGACGACTTGTTTATATTCGACGATTTGTTTACCTTCAATATTAGGCGTAGTGGTAATAATCATTTTGTATCCTTAAATTCTCGTTAAAAATTAACCGCACTTTAGGCGCTTAATTTTGATTTTAATACGGCCAATGCCTTCGCACGATGAGAGATTTTCTTTTTCTCTACGGTTTCTAATTCTGCAAAAGTACAGCCTTTTTCTGGGCTAAAAAAGAGTGAATCGTAACCGAAGCCATTTTCACCTTTTTCTTCATAAATAATCTGCCCGTCACATTCACCTTGAGCAATGATCGGAGAAGGATCGGCTGGATGTTGTAATAACACAATCGTGCTCACAAATTTTGCTTGGCGACGTTCAGTCGGTACATCAGCTAATTCTGCCAATAATTTTTCTCGGTTTTTCGCATCAACTTCGTCACCATCCACACCTGCATAACGAGCAGAATACAATCCAGGCGCACCATTTAACGCCTCCACCACAAGACCGGAATCATCTGCAATGGCAGGTAAACCTGATTTTTCAGATGCATAACGTGCTTTCAAAATCGCATTTTCAACAAACGTTAAACCTGTTTCCTCAGGGCTTTCAATGCCTAAATCTGTCTGAGCAATGACTTCAAAACCGAAATCGGCTAATACGTCTGCCATTTCTTTTACTTTGCCTTTATTGCCCGTGGCAAGCACAATTTTTTGCTTCATGATTCTGTCCCTCATATCAAATATTGTCTTATTTTAGCACCTCACCAAAAATTTTCGGAATAAATATTGACTTTAACCTTAGGTCAAGGTTTATGATTCGTGCTCATTCAGTTATCACATAGGAGAAAAACATGAAAAAACTTATGACTTTTATCACACTTAGCGCTGCTGCAGTTTCAATTTATGCCCAAGCTAATGAACAACCGCATCAAGCACACATGAATATGCCAATGTCGACAGATTCTGCAATGCAACAAGAATTAATGCAAGGTATGAATCAAATGAATCAAGACATGATGGCAGCTGCGCAATATAAAGATCCTGATGTTGCTTTTGCAGCAGGTATGTTGCCACACCATATTGGCGCAGTAAAAATGGCGGAAGTTGAATTAAAATACGGAAAGGATCCTGAGATGCGTAAGCTTGCTGAGAATATTATTAACGCACAACAAGCGGAAATTGAACAAATGCAAAAATGGCTTAAAGTGCACAATAAAAAATAAAATAACACAAAAAAGTGCGGTAAATTAACCGCACTTTTTAATCGAATTAGTTCACTTCTTTTATTCGTAGCTCTTTTGGAACTTCAAAGAACATATTCTCTTCTAAGCCTTGAAGCTCTTCGATACTATCGGCACCAAACTCTTTCAAGCGAGCAATCACGGATTGCACCAACTCTTCCGGTGCTGAAGCGCCTGCGGTTACGCCAATTGTTTCAACGCCTTCAAACCAATCTGCCGCCACATCATTTGGATCATCAATCAATTTTGATTTCACGCCCATACGCGATGCCAACTCAGCTAAACGGTTAGAATTTGATGAGTTTTTAGAGCCGACAACCACCACTAAATCACACTGTTTCGCTAATTCACGCACGGCTTCTTGGCGATTGGTTGTCGCATAGCAAATATCGTTTTTATGAGGCCCTTGAATTGCAGGGTATTTGCTTTTCAATGCACTGATAGTTTCCGCCGTATCATCAAGAGAAAGCGTAGTTTGTGTCATAAAGGTTAAATCATCATTTTCTTGAACCGGCAAACGAGCAATATCTTCTACGCTTTCAATTAAGAAAATACCACCTTCGGCATTATTATACTGCCCCATTGTGCCTTCCACTTCTGGATGCCCTTTGTGCCCGATCAAAATCGCTTTCGTCCCTTTACGGCTCGCACGTGCGACTTGCATATGTACTTTGGTTACCAACGGACAAGTAGCATCGAATACTTTTAACTGACGATCTTTCGCTTCCTGACGAACGGCTTGTGACACACCATGAGCAGAGAAAATCACAATAGCGCCATCTGGTACTTCACTTAATTCTTCGACGAAGATCGCCCCACGCTCACGTAAACCATTCACCACAAAACGGTTATGCACCACTTCGTGACGGACATAGATCGGTGCACCATGAATTTCAAGCGCTAATTCAACAATGCTAATGGCTCGATCGACACCCGCGCAAAATCCGCGAGGATTAGCTAAAATTATCTTCATTTTTGACCGCTCTTTTTATCACCTTTAAAGGCATCTAATGCTAATAAACCCGCACCAATACAAATGGCAATATCTGCCACATTAAATACCGGATAATGATGAATATCCCAATAAAAATCTAAGAAATCCACTACAAAACCGTTATACGCTCGGTCCACCATATTGGCTAACGCGCCACCAATAATCAGCGCATAAGCTGAGTTTTGTAATTTTTGTTCTGCCGAATTCTTTTTCATAAAGTAAGCTAGCATTAAGGAAATCCCAATCGCGAGCACGATAAAGAAATACTTCTGCCAACCATCATGATCTGCAAATAAACTGAACGCAGCCCCAGGATTGCGCACATAGGTCAGATTAAAAATAGGCAATATATTTACGCTTTCATATAAATCAAAGCGCTGAACCACAATATATTTGGTCAGTAAATCGAGGATAAATGCGACCGCACTTATCCAAAGGAATGAAAGTCCTGTTTTATTTTTTGTCATAGGAAATTATCTGTCTTTATAAATGGACGATGATTTTAGCAACTCGAATAGCCTTTATAAAGTAAAAGGCATCAAATTATAAAAGGCGAACACATTGGTTCGCCTTGCAATGTTAATTATTTTTTCTTCACCGGTCTTTGCCAACCTTGAATATGACGTTGAGGCACGCGAGTAATCACCAGCTCATCTTTCTCAATATTTTGAGTAATCGTTGAACCTGCCCCAATAGTTGCACCATCTGCCACGGTAACTGGTGCAACTAACTGCGTATCCGACCCCACAAACACATTGTTACCAATGATTGTTTTAAATTTATTTGCACCATCATAGTTACAAGTAATGACACCCGCACCGATATTACAGTTTTCACCGATTTCGGTATCACCCACATAAGTCAGGTGGTTTACTTTAGAGCCTTTACCCACTGTGGATTTTTTAATTTCCACAAAGTTGCCCACATGGGTTTCAGCGGCTAATTCAGCACCTGGACGTAAACGAGAGAATGGACCAATCGCCGCTTTCTCACCAATTGTCGCATCTTCTAAAACAGAATAAGGCTTGATTTCAACATCATCACCAATGGTCACGTTTTTCAATACGCAACCTGCACCGATTTTTACACGATCACCCAAGCGCACATTGCCTTCCACAATTACATTCACATCAATTTCAACATCTTTACCGTGCTCTAATGTGCCGCGTAAATCAAAACGCTCAGGGTCAATCAACATCACGCCTGCAAGTAAAAGTTTTTCTGCTTGTTTACGTTGATAATAGCGTTCCATTTTGGCTAATTGTAGGCGATTATTTACCCCTTCAACTTCCATAAAATCAGTTGCTTGAACAGCTACAATCGGACAACCATCTTGATGAGCTAAGCCAATTACATCAGTAATATAAAACTCGCCTTGTGCATTATTATTATCTAAACGCGCTAACCATTTTTTGAAACTTGCACCATCTGAAACTAACACACCTGTATTAATCTCTTGAATTTTAAGCTGCTCAGGTGTTGCATCTTTTTGTTCAACAATCCCTACAACTTTGCCATTTTCACGTACGATTCGACCATAACCTGTTGGGTTATCTAATACGACGGTTAACACTGCGATACCATTTTCAGGTTTCGCATCGATTAATTTTTGCAATGTTTCCGGTGTAATCATTGGGCCATCGCCATACACCATTAAAACATTTTCATCATCACGGAAAAAAGGCATTGCTTGTTGCATAGCATGTCCTGTACCCAATTGTTCCGCTTGGAATACCCAGTTCACGCTTTCATTTGCCAAACGCTCACGCATTAATTCGCCACCGTGACCATAAATCAAATGCACGTTTTCCGCACCTAATTGATTTGCCGTATCGATCACATGTTTGACCATCGGTTTTCCTGCCACTTTATGCAAGACTTTTGGTAAATCAGAATACATACGAGTGCCTTTACCGGCCGCTAAAATCACCACGCTTAATGCTTTATTTGTCATAAATTCATCTCTTCTTTATAAAAAATTTGGGCGTATTCTATCGTAGAATGGAGAATATGATAAGCCATTTAATTTTCATACATTCCTGACAAGACAAGATTGTATAAAAATCTCAAATCCTGTAAACTATCCTCCCGTCTTGATAGCTAATCATCTTTTTCTTTTATTTTTGACCGCACTTTTCAGTATTCTGCACAAATTTGCATAAAAGATGATTGGCTATAATCATTTTTATCCCAACATTTTAGGTCTCTCACTATGGCTACAAATTATATTTTCGTCACAGGCGGTGTGGTTTCATCGTTAGGTAAGGGTATTGCTGCAGCATCATTGGCAGCAATTTTAGAAGCACGTGGCTTAAACGTGACTATTATGAAATTAGACCCTTACATCAACGTCGATCCGGGTACAATGAGCCCAACCCAACACGGCGAAGTGTTCGTGACACAAGACGGGGCGGAAACCGATTTAGACTTAGGTCACTACGAGCGTTTTATTCGTACCAAAATGACAAAACGCAATAACTTCACCACAGGTAAAATTTACTCAGAAGTATTACGCAAAGAGCGTCGTGGTGATTATTTAGGTGCGACAATTCAAGTTATCCCACACATCACCAATGAAATCAAAGATCGCGTGATTGCCGGTGCGCAAGGCCATGATGTGGTTATCGTGGAAGTAGGCGGAACAGTGGGTGATATTGAATCACTTCCATTCTTAGAAGCACTGCGTCAACTTGCCGTACAAGTGGGGCGTGAGCATACTATCTTTATGCATTTAACGTTAGTGCCATACATCCCGACTGCGGGTGAAGTAAAAACCAAACCAACTCAACATTCTGTAAAAGAATTACTTTCGATTGGTATTCAGCCAGATGTGCTTATCTGCCGTTCAGATCGCATGATTCCACCAAACGAACGTGCAAAAATCGCCTTATTCTGTAACGTACCAGAACGTGCGGTCATCTCATTAAAAGATGTAAATTCAATCTACCAAATTCCGGCATTATTGAAATCACAAGGTTTAGATGAATTCATCTGTCAACGTTTCCACTTAGACTGTCCTGAAGCTGATCTTTCTGAATGGGAACAAGTGCTTTATCAGGAAGCGAACCCAGTGGGCGATGTGACCATCGGTATGGTAGGTAAATATACTGAATTACCAGATGCTTATAAATCAGTGAATGAAGCCTTAAAACACGCAGGTTTGAAAAACCGTTTAAGCGTACATATCAAATACATTGACTCGCAAGATGTCGAAACCAAAGGCACTGACGTATTAAAAGGTGTCGATGGTATTTTAGTACCGGGCGGCTTTGGCTATCGTGGTGTAGAAGGCAAAATTTTGACCGCAAAATATGCACGTGAAAACAATGTGCCTTACCTCGGTATTTGTTTAGGGATGCAAATTGCATTAATCGAATACGCGCGTAATGTTGCAGGTCTTGAGAAAGCGAATTCATCTGAATTTGATCGTAACTGTGAGCAACCTGTTGTGGGTTTGATTACAGAATGGCAAGATGCGGAAGGCCATATTGAAACCCGTGATGATAATTCTGATCTTGGTGGTACAATGCGTTTAGGGGCACAACAATGTCATTTAATTGAAGGCTCAAAAGCGCGTGCATTATATGGCAAAGAAACGATTGAAGAACGTCACCGTCACCGTTATGAAGTGAACAATAATCTGCTTCCACAAATTGAAAAAGCGGGCCTTAAAGTAACTGGCTTATCTGCGGATCGTAAATTAGTGGAAATCATTGAAGTACCAAACCACCCATGGTTTGTGGCATGCCAATTCCACCCTGAATTTACGTCAACACCACGTGATGGCCACCCATTATTCGAAGGCTTTGTCAAAGCAGCTAGAGAAAATCAGTTAAAAACTGAAAAGTAATTTACTGATAATTCAATAAACAAGTGCGGTCAAAAATCCTTGTGTTTTTGACCGCACTTTGTATTTTTAAGCATTTTAATTTGATTGATTCTATTACCGTTTCACCAAACGATAAGGCAAGATCTGCATTTTACATTTATCAGAAATATCACCTGAATCGAAATCATCAATAAAATGCCAATGTGCGGTATCTTTTGTTAAATCAGTGAGATAAATTTGAGTGTTATCTACTTTATAACGACACTCACCAATAACAAAATTCCTTTCAGTACTTGCTTCATCCATATAATCACCGTGAACAACTTGGATAAGCTTCGCATGATTGGTTAAATCAGTGTAATACCACCAAATATCAAATTTATCTTTATCATTAGCTAACTGAACTTGCAAACTTGGCTCTATAAAGTTCGCATTATAACTATGAGCTTGCATTATTTGTGAACTGATTAACTCATTATGTTTCCAAAGGTAATCATAATTGAGCTGGCGATTTTCATAAAATGCAACTTTACTCTTTAAACGAATCGTCGGTAGAATAACTTCACCTTCAGGTATTTCACAACTGGCTAAGGTAAAATCAGAATAAGGCATCGAAGGCCCCTTACCTTTTATTCGTACAAAAACAAAACTTCCTCTACTCAAACAAGACTGTCCATTAATAGAAATGGTTTCTGGCATGCCTAAGTCAGTATCAGGTTGTTCACCCAATCTAACCAAATCATTGATGCTAACTACATTACTATTTAATGAAAGTTTATTTAAACGAAAATCGCCCCACTTAAAATACGTATTATCGAGCGTAATAACATAATCTGGCGCATCTTCTCCAGTTGTTGCAAAAACAAATGCATTCGGAGATAAATCATCAATACCTGCTAAATACGGTTTATCTTGTAACTGAACGCCTCTAAGCCCCCAATCTTGTGGAGCTGAAGAGAACAAAACATAAAATACAAAATAACTCAAAATAAATAATAACGTGACAACTCCAAACAATATACCAATTGTCCACAAACATATTTCTAATGGTGTCTCTAAACGCTGCATATTTCCTAATATCTCTCTTAATCAATATATTTGTGTATTATGCTTTTCTTATCAATACAGAAAAATACTACTTTCCGGAATACTTTCATCATTTTCTTACCCTATAAAAAGCAAATTTATTTAACTACACTTCAAAAAACATTTGAATTAGTATAACATTTTAGTCAACTATTTATATAACTTAAACAAGCGGTTATTTTTCAGCGTTTTTTTGCAAAACATTTATTAAATCCGACTGCTTGTGATAAAAGGAACGACTATGCATAAATTTTTACTGACTGCCCTTCTCGCCAGCCTTTCTACCTCTGCTTTCGCACTTTTCCCTGTGCAAACTGATTGGCAAGCAAATCACTTACAAGGCAAAGTGAAATCCGTTATTTCACATTCGGAAGATAATCCTGATGCAGTAGAAGGAGAAGTGGTCACGAACGATGTTCGTCAATTTTATAACGAACAAGGCTTTTTAATTAAGACTGAAGAGATTACCCAAGAATCTGAATTTTCCGATAAAACGACGGCGAATTATCGATATGATCAAAACAATCGATTAGAAGAAATTCGTTCCGATATCTATAAAGAGACTCATGGAAAACTCTACCACTATCAAGAAAACCGCGATGGTTCAGGCGTCATTTTAGAAATCACCTATGTAGGCAAAAAGCCGAAAAAGCCAAATTTTCAAGAAGATTACATCAAAAGAGTTTACGACAAAGATGGCAAACTCATCTCTGAAGACGTTTCTTATGCAGGGATGCTTGACGGCCATGCGAAAAAATTCCATTACAAGGGCGATAAACTCATCAAAGCTTGTGACTTTGATGACAAAGGAAAAGAAAGCAATTGCGAAACTTATCGTTATCTAGAAAATGGTAACTTTGTAAATAACACGTCTTTTAATAATGGACGAGCAGATTTTACTTATGACAAAAACCACAATGAATTAAAACGCGAAATTTTTGACCTACATGGGAAATTAGAAGAGACGCTCACAACACGTCATAAATTTGATCAACACGGTAATGTGATTGAAAGCATTATGTATGATGAAAAAGGTATATGGTTAAATAAAACCACAAAGAAATATGAATATTATGAGTAATCTCTTTTAAACTGAGCATTTTTATTATGTTTTTTAAATCTAAACCACGCGCTGAAAAATTAGACTACACATTAACAACCAAACTGGACAAAATCTTTCAATATTTTAAGGCGAAAGAAGAACCATCTGAGTGGTTGTTTGCCAGAAATCACAAGGTTGCGCCAATGGCAGTCGCAACCTATTGGCATTATGGTCAAGCCAATTTAGATGAGTCTGAATTGCTAGAAAATACGGGGTTATCTGATTTGTACCAACCTCTAGAGTTGCTTCTGACAAAAACAATGAAACTGCCTTGCATTACTCGCAGAGAATTTGAAGAGGAAAATTGGGCTCAATTATTTCTTTCTATTGATTTTAAATTAAACCCAACAGATAGCTCACTTTTTAGAGTTTTTGTTTTTCCTGATCAGGATAGTTTCGTTTTTGCCCAAACGGATCAAGCGGATAATCTTTTTCAGAATATGATGCAGGCAAAGCCATTTAATCAACATAGTCCACATTATGAGAAATTTTTATCTTCAGTTGATGCGGTTTTAAATGCGATTGAAAAGCCTGAAGATTTTGCATTATTAGACCAAAAACTCGCAAAAATTGAGCATTATCTTAAAAATCAACCTGATGGCGATTTACTTGTCAAAAATAATGTCTTTGAAACAGATATTTACGCCTATCAATTTTACTATTCTGATAATTGGGACGATTACTCAAAAGAAAAATTTAATGAATTAGATTTTGGCGGTGATATGTATGATTTACAAAGCCAATTTTGTAATCCAATGGGATTCGTACCTGCTTCTCGAGAAGAATTTTTTAATGGTTCTGGCTATTCTTTTTTAAATATTGGGTTCGGCATAAAACCGCATAAGGAATATGAACATATTATTAAAGAAACTGAATTTGAATTTCCGCAAAGAATTGAGCTATTTGCTGGACAACCTATTCGTGATGCTGCATATTCGTTACAACATACTGATAAGCTTTTTATTTTGGATTTAATGGCAGCGATTTATTATGCCAAACCGCTTGATGAACAACATTACAAGTTTGATTTGTTAAAACAAGCCGTTGATTTGATTTGCGATAGCATTGACAGACGGGAAACTGAAATCAATCAAGATGCCTTATTTGATGAGTTAATTACGTTGCTTGAAACGAAAAAATACATCAAAGCAAAATATATTAAGCAAGTTAAAAGCCTCTATAAATGGCTAAATAAAGACCTAGAAAAATGTCGAGAGAAAATGATCACATTTGGTGATATCTATGAGGACGAAGATTTCGATGAAGAATACGCTAAATTGGAGCTTATCAGAAGTTATCTACATTGCTACCAAGATGACTGGAAAATTGATTATGACTCACTCAATCATTTTCTTTCAGAAGCGCTTGAACAACCTTTCGAAATCACTTTCGAAGAGGCAAAGCATGAGTTTGCACGTATTAAGGCTAAAGTAGAAGCAAAAAGTGATTATACTTTACTTTATGTTGATACGGGTTCCGACAATTTCTATTGCTTAGTTTGCCCAAAATCAGCAGCGCCTCGCATAATAGAAATTGCAGACATCTTAAATTTACCTATCAACCATTAAATTTTAGATAAGAAAACTGCCTAGCGGCAATAAAGAGCGGTCAGTTTTTGTTGCATTTTTGCAAAATATCTCAGTGATTGAATAGCAGAATTTGTAATGTGAGTGAAAAGTAATAAAGCTCCGCTCTATAAAAATATTTTAGATAACTAACAAAATTAAACTTCTGACTATCGCCGCGATCGTAATTTAAATAGAATACGCTTTTATCTACACGGAAATGAAAAAATGAAACTTGCTGTTATTTTACCCGCCTATAATGCCGAAAATTTTATTGCTGAATGTTTAGAGTCATTATTGAATCAAACCTTTAGTGATTTTTGTATTCTTGCGGTTAATGATGCTTCTACCGATAACACAGGTGACATTCTCGAAAGCTATGCAACAAAAGATGCTCGCTTACGTGTTTACCATTTACCCCAAAACCAAGGTGAACCTGCTGTCATGCAATTTGCTATGGATATGCTTAACTATATGAATGTTGAATATATTGCACGTATGGATGCCGATGATATTTGTGTGCCACACCGTTTTGAAAGACAAGTTCAATATTTAGACGAGCATCCCGAAATTGATATTTTAGGAAGTAATGCTCTGCTCTTTAATGATGGGCAAACTGATAAAACGACTAAAATAAGTACACTTCCTCTTTTAGATAAAGATATAAAAGCACATTTTTCTTTAGCTCGTGACCATATCATTAATCCCTCTTCAATGTGGCGACATTCTAGTATCAAAGCACTCAACATCAATTATGCACAAACAGCCACTGCGCCCGATTTTCACATGTGGGTACAATGTGCATTGCACAAAAAGACATTTGCGAATTTACCGGAGTCCTTGTTGCTTTATCGACTACATCCAGGGCAAGAAAGTAAAAAACATGACAAAATTAGCGAGTCTGTTCAATACTCTATGGAGCTCTGGATCAGTCATTTATTTCCAGAATTAACACCTAAAGAAGTCAGCCTATTAAGTCTTATACTGCACGGGAAAACCATTAAATTACGCACTGAAGAGTTTGAAATCGCTTTTTCTGCTTATGACAAGGTTCGTTCCAATAATGGGGATTCGAAATTCGGAGAAGATCGAGAAACCATGTTTAGTATTTTAGACAGACATACGCAAGCTTTAAAAAAGGCATCCTATAAACACATATCTTAATATTTAAAGCGGTCATTTTTACAAGAAATTAAAAAAGCGTGCATTCTTATACACGCATTTGTTCGATCACACCGTTATTTTTCTAAAATGAAATCACCAGAAACATATTGGTAAATATAACCCTTTTCATCATCAAACTGAATATCAAAACTCTTCAAATAAATAACAAAATCTTGTCCTTTAATTTTCATTAAATCATTTGATAATGTTTGCATGACACTATCTGACTGTGGTTTCATAAAATCAATATTATGTTGTTTGAATACATTTTGAATATGCTCATCCAGAATAACGCAGTATTTGTCATCTGTTTCTACAAAGCAAACCTTAAGTTGCTCAACAGGCTCTTTCTTAGGTACGCTTGAAGACTCACTTAATTCAATTTGGATATCTCTATCATTTTTTCGATAAATCCCTAATTTAGGAATATATATCAGTTTTTTATAACCATCGATATCAATAGATTGCAAACTTTGCGTAGTAAATTCCTTTCTGTACTGATTATCCTTTGAACTAATCTCTTCACCATTAATGTGAAAGCGATCATTATATATAGAGAGAGTATTTAGCTCTTTAATTTTATCTCCATATTGTTGACCAAGGTGTAGCATATGGTCATCAAATTTCTCATATTCATAATATCCAGGCATGCTTTTAAATACGATATAACGTGTCACATCGTCTAGTTCGACCCAATCATTTTTTTCATCTGGTTTCATCGTTTCCAAACGCTCGACCAAATTAACATTATCTCGAATCTTGCCTCGCCCATCAGATAAACCGAGTTTATTAATCAATTGATGAAAACGTGTTGTTTGGCTTTCAAGTGCTATTTCTTTGGGATTCACAACCCAAGTCATGGTAAACACAGCAACCATCACAATACCGGAAATCAAGCGATATTGACGAATTTTCGGCAGCATCAAAATGATACAAGAAACAGAAATAGCGATAGCTAATGCAACAAGGTAGATACGTTGCTCTGTCCAAGCATAAGCACTTACACGGCGTTCAATTGCCAACCATAACAGGATGATAGGAACAACAGAAAGATATGGATAAAACTTGAAGAAGGCTTCCCAACGAGCATTGACACAAATTGAACGCAAGGCATAAATACCAAACCCAGCAATTAAGTAAGGCAACGCAATATTGGCTACCATACCTTTTGGTAAAGCACCAACCAATGCAATTTTAACAACATACGCATAAAACAATATGGTAAAGATCATTAATGCCGGTGCTAATACAAAATTAACCAAAATTTCAAAAATGCGATTTAACGTCATTTCTGATTTAGCTTGGCGTTGTTGGAATACTAGAAAGAATAATGGTGGGAAAAATACTCCTAGTGAGGTATAAAGATGGCGTTGAAATTCTCGACTAAAATCGATATTAAACAATGCACTAATTGATTCCAAAATAGCTGCAACTAAACCAAATACTAACCCCCATGCGACGACAGCCAAAGCAATATAAAACAGGTTATTAAAATTACGATAAGTAAAGGCTTGATTGTTTTTTACAAATGGAAATCCACATAGCACAAATAATCCAATAATTTGAGCTCCCCAGAATTTCGGACTGGTGACATAAAAATCAACATCATCGTTAACAAGCCAAATAAAGATAACGGTAGCAAGCGGCACAAGCCATGAAAAACGATACCATGCATAAGGGCGGGAAATATACACAAAAGCAAATAGCATTGCTTCAAATAGCCAGTAAGCCATGTGATTTTCTTTCGCATCAATACTCATATCCGTAAACCAGATACCGATAGCAAAAGCCGTAATCATAAAGATTTCAATCGGATGACTTAATATTGCTGATCTAATTTGTGTTTTAGTTTGACTAAAAAAAGCCGAAAGAGACATAATTTTTTCCTTTTTGACGTAAAAAGTAATAACTAACACTTAATAATCCATACTAAAATAGTATGGAATTTACTGGCACTTTAACGAACTTTTATGGATAAATCCACTAAAATTAAATAGATATTGGATAAAAAAAGACAAAACCTCACCGCACTTGATTGAAAAATAAGATACAGATCAAAGTGCGGTCATTTTTCCAAGACAAATTTCTAAATTTGCTTTATTATATTCCCGTTTTAGGTTCGCCTAACTAATTTTAATTAACTTTAAACAGAGGAAAACAAAATGGCAAAAATCGTTAAAGTCATTGGTCGTGAAATCATCGACTCTCGTGGTAACCCAACTGTAGAAGCTGAAGTTCATCTTGAAGGTGGTTTCGTTGGTTTAGCAGCTGCTCCATCAGGTGCATCTACTGGTTCTCGTGAAGCATTAGAATTACGTGACGGCGACAAATCTCGTTTCTTAGGTAAAGGTGTATTAAAAGCGGTTGCTGCAGTAAACGGTCCTATCGCAGATGCATTAGTGGGTAAAGAAGCGTCTAACCAAGCTGAAATCGACCAAATCATGATCGATTTAGACGGTACTGAAAACAAATCTAACTTCGGTGCAAACGCAATCTTAGCGGTATCTTTAGCAAACGCAAAAGCCGCTGCAGCGTCTAAAGGTTTACCTCTTTACGCTTACATCGCAGAACTTAACGGCACGCCAGGCGTTTACTCTATGCCATTACCAATGATGAACATCATCAACGGTGGTGAGCACGCAGATAACAACGTTGATATCCAAGAATTCATGATTCAACCAGTGGGTGCGAAAACATTACGTGAAGCACTTCGTATTGGTGCTGAAGTATTCCACAACCTTGCGAAAGTATTAAAATCTAAAGGCATGAGCACGGCTGTAGGTGATGAAGGTGGTTTCGCACCTAACTTAGCATCTAACGCTGACGCTTTAGCGTGTATCAAAGAAGCAGTTGAAAAAGCAGGTTATGTATTAGGTAAAGACGTCACTTTAGCAATGGACTGTGCATCTTCTGAGTTCTATAACAAAGAAACTGGCAAATACGAAATGAAAGGCGAAGGCCGTTCATTCACTTCTCAAGAGTTCACACACTATCTTGAAGAGTTAACTAAACAATATCCAATCGTGTCTATCGAAGATGGTCAAGATGAATCTGACTGGGATGGTTTCGCATACCAAACTAAAGTGTTAGGCGACCGCGTTCAATTAGTGGGCGACGACTTATTCGTCACTAACACCAAAATCTTAAAAGAAGGTATCGAAAAAGGTATCGCAAACTCTATCTTAATCAAATTCAACCAAATCGGTTCTTTAACTGAAACTTTAGCAGCAATTAAAATGGCTAAAGATGCAGGTTACACAGCAGTTATCTCTCACCGCTCAGGTGAAACCGAAGATGCGACTATCGCTGATTTAGCGGTTGGTACAGCAGCAGGTCAAATCAAAACTGGTTCTATGAGCCGTTCTGACCGTATTGCGAAATACAACCAATTAATCCGTATCGAAGAAGCATTAGAACGTGCTGGTACACCAGCTCCGTTCTTAGGTTTAAAAGCGGTTAAAGGTCAAGCGTAATTCACGCTGAATTTACTGTAAAATCTCACCGCACTTTGCACAAAAGTGCGGTGTTTTTTTAAGGTGTTTTTATGAAGACACAATCTGATTCACTGCTTACTGAACCTTGGTTATCTTGGGCCATCGAAATCCAAAGCATTGCACAAAACGGGCTAACTTACTGCCAAAATATCTATGATATTGAGCGCTATAAACGTTTGCGGGATTTGTCTGCTGAAATGCTCGCTTATAAAACAGCAATACCCAAAGAAACTGTCAAATCGTTTTTCTGCAATGGGGCTGGTTATCAAACCCCTAAAATCGATTCGCGCGCAGCTATTTTCAAAGATGATAAAATTTTATTAGTACAAGAAAATGATGGTCTTTGGTCACTGCCTGGCGGCTGGATAGATGTGCTAGAAACCATTCATAGTAATACGATTAAAGAAGTACGCGAAGAAGCGGGGCTTAATGTTAAGCCGACTTTTATTATTGCTATTCATGAACAACATAAACGCAATTTTCCGCCTTTTGTACATCCTGTACTCAAAACCTTCGTCATGTGCGAACCATTAAGTGGTGAATTTCAGCCAAATAGTGAAACCGTTCAATCTGCCTATTTTGCATTAAATGAACTGCCACCAATGAATGAAGAAAAAAATACGCCCGCACAGGTTGAACTTTGCTTTCAAGCACACCATAGTAGTCACTGGACTACACAATTTGATTAGGAAATACCATGTTACATTTAACCCTCGAAGATCAACTCTTTCTCGGTCAACCAAAGCAAGTCGGCACACACTCGACTGTCCATGATCATCTGGCGGTGATGTTTGAAGATGACGGTGAAACAGGCTATTTTTATGCGTTAGATATGCGTCAAAATGCGCAGCCTATTGTCGATTGCTTACATGTTTATAACGTCGATAACACTCGCAATCACCACGAAGCACGTAAATTAGAAATCTGCTGGGATGAAAGTGGTTATTTAGCCTTATTGCTTATTAACGGCTATCCACATGCCGTATTTGATTTTGCTCATTTGATCGGCTATAACACCAATAAACATCCTCAGCCTGACTTAATGAGCATGTGGACACACGAAGAAATCACCAATGAACGTGCGACCGCATGGCTTGGTGTGAATACGATTAAATAGGATTAACTATGCGATTTTACCGCGGTCTTCATCCTTTCAAGGTCATGAGTTTTGATCTTGATGATACCCTTTACGATAACAGTGATGTCATTCGTTTGGCCGAAGAACGCTTTCTTCAATGTGTGCAAGAACATGCACAACTGAGCGATCTTACCTCAGAATATTGGCGGGAATGGAAATGGCAACTGGCGGAGAAAGATCCCTTGATTGCTGAAGATGTGATTGCCTGGCGCGTCGAAACGTTACGCAACTTACTGACGCATCATGGTAAAAGTGCGGTTGAAATTGACCGCACTTTGGCCCTCGCTATGGAAGAATTTATTGAATGGCGACATAAAATTGATGTACCCGCAGAAAGTATTGAAGTATTAAACCAACTAAAAGATCGCTACCCGCTTAGCGTGATTACTAACGGTAATGTGATTGCAACATGTATTGGGCTTGAACACTTTCAGCTGAGTTTACGTGGTGGAGAACAAGGCAGAGCGAAACCTCATCAAGATTTGTTCCACCAAACCGCCGATCATTTTGGCGTAAAACCGAATGAAATTTTACACATTGGTGATAACTTAACCACGGATGTTCAAGGCGCCATTCAAGCTGGCTGCCAAGCTGTATGGATTAATTTATCGGGTAAAAACCTCAATTCATTTACTGAAGTAAGTGTTTTGCCTACATTAGAAATCAATCATTTAACTGAATTACTAACACTTTAACCCTATGATGAAAAAGAAAAATCAAGTTCTCGTCAGCCTTTCCATTGTGGCTTTATTGGGCGGCTGCTCAGAAGAGCAAGTTCAACGAGATGTTTATAACAGCCTTGAGGATTGTTTAGCCGATTGGCAAAAAATCGAATTATGCGAAGCTGACCAATCTAATGAAAATAACAACGCCACCACAGCACATGCTGGCTCTGGCTCCTCTCTGTCTGGCAATTTAAATACACGTCCAAGCAATAATAGTGAATGGTCAGAAGACAATCAGACCGTTAAACAAACCTTAAATCCTGATGGTGCAACTCACTCTAGCAATTCAAACGGTTCAGAAGGAGCAAGCCACACGAGTTCTGCAACAGGAGAAGGACACGGTAGTATGGGCAGTGCGATTGCAGGTGCCGCAATGGGCTATATGATCGCTCGTACGATGGGCTCATTTTTAGGCCCTAGTTACAATCCAAGTAACCGTGCCGTTTCAACACCAACGGGGCAAGTTATCCAACCGCAAACTAATCGTTCTGTCGGTAAGCCTGTATTAGTTAAAGGCAATGCAGGTAGCACTTACAGCAAACCCGTTTCACGTGGCGGCTTTAAAAGTTCAAATTCAAGCAGTAACCGTAGCTCAGGCGGTTAAATATGAAACGAATCACAGGCTTTCCTACTCGCCCTAATATGGTGCAACAATTATTAGATGTGGGCTTTGATTACTATAATCTGCCTTCCTCTGATGGCTCGCATTATTGGTCGGATAATGTGGCGTATGAATTTACCCTATCGGAAATCGATCGTATTGAAGACGCCACCAACGAATTACATGCGATGTGTATGGATTTTGTTGCCGATGAAGTGAAACAAGGTGATTATGCCCATTATCGCTTCACCGATTTACAGAAAAATCTGATTGAACAAACATGGGCTAAAGACGTACCGCACTTATATGGCCGTTTTGATTTTGGTTATGACGGTGAAAACCTCAAAATGTTTGAATACAATGCCGATACGCCAACTTCCCTGCTTGAAGCTGCCGTAGTGCAATGGCAATGGTTAGAGCAAATTGAAGGCTTAGCGCATCGTGACCAATTCAATTGGATTCACGAAGAATTGCTCAATCGCTTTCAGTTTATTCAACAGCAAACAGGACTAAACGATTTCCATTTTAGTGCCATGCAAGAAGCGGGACGTGAAGATTGGGGCAATATCGATTACCTAGCAGATGTGGCTTACAACGCGGGTTGGCATATTCATCAGCTCGCTATTGAAGATGTGGGCTACGATAAAGACAGTCAGCAATTCCTCGATCTGAATAATCAACCTATTGATTGTTTATTTAAGCTCTATCCGCTTGAATGGATGACCACCACAGAATATGCACCACACATGCTTAACTCATCCACTACCTTTATTGAACCGGCGTGGAAATTACTATTAAGCAATAAAGTGCTGTTGGCGAAATTATGGCAAAAACATCCAAACCACCCATTATTACTGCCTGCTTACTTTAGTAAACATGATATTACCGATCGCCAATCAATATGGGTGAAAAAACCGACGCTGGGCCGTGAGGGGGCCAATGTTTCTTACTATGAAAAACGTAATGGTCTGGAATTTGCCGCCAAAGGTAGCGAACATTCAGCCTTTTACGATCAAGCTGGTTACATCTATCAACAAAAATTTGAACTGCCAAATTTTGATGGCATGTACCCTATGATTGGTTCTTGGGTAGTGGGTGATGTGGCTTGTGGTATCGGATTGAGAGAAGATTTTACCCCAGTTACCGGCAATGATAGCCACTTCATTCCGCATTACTTTGTGGAATAAAAACAACGCAAAAACTGACCGCACTTAACTGATAATAAGGAGATAAATATGTATCCATTTAGTTTTCAAAACCCTACTCGCATTGAATTTGGTCTCGATAAAGAAAAAGAGATGGGTCAATATATGCACGAATACGGTGCAAAAAAGGCCTTAATTATCTATGGCAGTGAGCGTGTCAAACAATCAGGCTTATTTGAAGATGTGGCTAAAAATTTGCGTGAGCATGGCATTGAATACATTGAATGTGGTGGGGTGAAAAGTAACCCGACAATCAGCAAAGTCCGTGAAGCCGTTGCAATGACGAAAGCCTTTGGTGCAGATAGCGTGTTGAGTATCGGTGGCGGCTCTTGCCTTGATAGTGCGAAAGCGATCGCGGCTGGTGCATGCTATGACGGTGATACTTGGGACTTCTTTAAAGGCACACCGGTACAAAAAGCGTTGATGATTTTTGATGTAATCACCCTTGCGGCAACAGGCAGTGAAATGAACTGGGGCTCAGTCATTACTAATGAAGAAACGCAGCAAAAATATTCGATACACAACAATCATTTATTCCCAAAAGTATCGGTCATTAATCCGAAATTACAAGCGACCGTCAGTCGTGATTATTTAGTGTATTCTGCCGCAGATATTATTGCTCATTCGATTGAAGCCTATTTCACCGCAGAATATCGCCCTGAAATTATTGATTTCTTAGTAGAAAGTAATATTAAAACCGTTATTCGTACGACTGAAATCTTGCTCAATGATCCACAAGATCTCAATGCGCGTGGTGAATTTGCCTGGGCGGCTACACTTGCGTTGAACGGTTTAACCCATTTAGGTATCTCACCTTACGGTTTCCCAAATCATATGATTGAGCATTCCATGAGTGCGATTTCAGATGTACCACATGGCGCAGGGCTTTCCGTGATTATGCCTGCGTGGATGCAATGGTATCAATCTCAAAGACCTGCTCAATTCAAACGCTTTGCTAAAGAAATATTTGGCTTAGATAAGGCTGAAGAGGGTATCTTCGCTTTAAAAGCCTGGTTTGATAAAATCGGTACACCAACGAGTCTTGAACAACTTGGCATTGATGATAAAACTTTAGCTGAAATTGTCGATAATGCGACTCAAACTGCAATCAGAGCGAAAGTGGAAAAAACGTATACAAAAGAAGCTATTGAAGCCATTTTCGCTTTCGCGAAGTAATCTCTCATAAGAAAGAGCGGTCAAATTCCATTGTATTTTGAATTCGGCCGCTCTTTTTTTATATTCTCAATATTTCGTTCAAAAGAATGCAAAAAATAACCGCACTTTAGTTACCCAAAGTGCGGTTAATTTGAATTAAGTTTTAACGCTTAATTATAGTGAAGCTTGATCAACAGCCACACCAGCACCCATAGTTGTAGAGATGCTTACTTTCTTGATAAAGATACCTTTTGCAGTAGTTGGTTTTGCTTTGTTTAAAGCAGCCAATAATGCTTGAAGGTTTTCTTTTAATTGAACTTCAGAGAAGTTTGCTTTACCAATTGTTGTGTGGATGATACCGTTTTTATCGTTACGATAACGGATCTGACCAGATTTAGCATTTTTAACTGCTTCAGCAACGTTTGGTGTTACGGTACCAACTTTAGGGTTTGGCATTAAACCACGTGGGCCTAATACTTGACCTAATTGACCAACAACACGCATTGCATCAGGAGAAGCGATAACAACGTCAAAGTTCATTTCGCCTTTTTTGATTTGCTCTGCTAAATCTTCCATACCTACTAAATCAGCGCCAGCTTCTTTAGCTGCATCTGCGTTAGCACCTTGGGTGAACACAGCTACGCGTACTTCACGACCAGTACCGTGTGGTAATACAGTTGCACCACGAACGTTTTGGTCTGATTTACGAGGATCGATACCTAAGTTTACTGCAACGTCAACACTTTCAACGAATTTAGCAGTTGCGAATTGTTTTAATAACGCGATTGCTTCGTTGATTTCGTATGCTTTAGTAGAATCTACGCCAGCTTTGATTGCTTTCATTTTTTTAGTCAATTTAGCCATCGTATTATTCCTCCACCACTAAGCCCATTGAGCGAGCAGTACCAGCAATTGATTTCATTTTAGTTTCGATAGTCGCGCCAGTCATATCTGCTGCTTTAGTTTCAGCGATTTGACGAACTTGATCTAAAGTTACTTTACCCACTTTATCTTTGTTCGGTTTACCAGAACCAGATTTGATACCTGCAGCTTTTTTCAATAATACTGCTGCTGGTGGAGTTTTAGTAATGAAAGTAAATGAACGGTCTGCATATACAGTGATAACAACTGGAATTGGTAAACCTTTTTCAATGCTCTCAGTACGAGCGTTGAATGCTTTACAGAATTCCATGATGTTCACACCTTGTTGACCTAATGCTGGACCAACTGGTGGTGATGGGTTTGCCATACCAGCTGCAACTTGCAACTTAACGTATGCTTGGACTTTTTTTGCCATTTTTTAGTTTCCTCTAAATGGGTGATAACGCCGAAATCGGCTCCCCTGTTAATGAAAGGCTGTATTTTAATTAATCAGCCTCGAAATTTCAAGTAGAAAAACTACTCGAAAAACAACCGCACTTTATTGTTTAAGTGCGGTCATTAAATCTCTTATTTTGGAAAAGGGAAGTTAACGTGTTTTTTCCACTTGACCAAATTCAAGCTCAACTGGTGTTGCACGACCGAAGATAGATACAGACACTTTTAAGCGGCCTTTTTCGTAATCTACTTCTTCAACCGTACCATTAAAGTCTGCGAATGGACCTTCTGTCACACGCACCTCTTCACCTGGTTGATATTCTTTACGATGACGCGGTTTTTCAGCACTTTGCTCTAAACGATTTAAAATTAAATCTGCTTCACGTTTAGAAATTGGTGCTGGTTTATCTGGAGTACCACCGATAAAGCCCATTACACGTGGTACACTTTTCACTAAGTGCCATGTGTCATCGTTCATTGCCATTTCAACTAATACATAGCCAGGGAAGAACTTACGTTCACTTTTACGACGTTTACCTGCTACGTTTTCAACGACTTCTTCAGTCGGCACTAACACTTCGCCAAACTGATCTTCCATTTGTTGTTGTTTGATATATTCACGCAATGTGATTGCAACACGACTCTCAAAGCCTGAGAATGCTTGCAATACATACCAACGTTTTTTGGATACGTTTTCAGTTTCGCTCATTTTAGAATCTCAAATCAGTTAAGAAGTTAATCAATGCAATGATAATTGAATCAATTGCCCAGAAGAATAAAGAGGTAAGTACGGTTACCGCAATCACGATTAAAGTAGTTTGACGTGTTTCTGCACGAGTTGGCCATACCACTTTACGACCTTCAACTTTTGCTTCGCTAAAGAATGTACGTGCTTTTGTACCTTGGTTGGTAATTGCAGCAAAACCAAAGGCAATTAATAAGGCGACAACTACGCCAACTACACGTACAGGTAAAGAGAAGGCGTCTTTAAAATAAACGTTACCAATTGCTGCAGCGGTAAAAAATGCCACAGAAAGAATCCAAAGAAGCGTGTTTAAACCTTTTGATTTTCCTTCTACGACTTGTTCTTGGTCGTGTTTCTTTTTCTCAACAATTTCAGTTGCCATAATTGAATCCGTATAAAATAAGGGATAAATAATTTTTAGATTAATTTCAGAACGTGCGATTGTAGCATTTTCTTTCGGGATTGCCTATGAAAAATATCAGAAAAAAACAACCGCACTTTCTGTTAATTTTTATATTCGAGCTTCGGTGGTTTGTTATCAACGATGGTTTCTTCATCCACGATCACTTTTTGCAAGTTTTCGATTGAAGGTAAATCATACATCGTATCTAACAACACAGCCTCAACGATTGAGCGTAAACCACGTGCACCGGTTTTACGTTCAAGGGCTTTTTTCGCCATCGCTTTTAATGCTTCTGGGGTGAATTCAAGCTCCACATCTTCTAAGCCAAATAATGCTTGATATTGTTTGGTCAGTGCATTCTTCGGTTGAGTCAGGATCTGAATCAACGCTTCTTCATCTAATTCGCTTAATGGCGCAATCATTGGAAGACGACCAATAAATTCTGGAATCAAACCAAATTTCATTAAATCATCCGGCTCAACTTGACGGAATAATTCAGAAAGATTTTCTTTCTCTTCTTCTTTCTCTACTTTCGCATCAAAGCCAATTCCGGTAGCTGTTTGTGTACGTTTACCGATAATTTTATCTAAGCCGGCAAATGCTCCACCACAAATAAAGAGGATTTTTGAGGTATCCACTTTTAACATTTCTTGTTGAGGGTGCTTACGTCCACCTTGTGGAGGCACAGATGCAATAGTACCTTCAATTAATTTCAACAAGGCTTGCTGCACACCTTCACCCGACACATCACGGGTAATAGATGCACCTTCTGATTTACGGCTGATTTTATCAATTTCATCAATATAGATAATGCCCTGCTCTGCTTTTTCCGTATCGTAATCGCAGTTTTGCAATAATTTTTGCAGAACATTTTCCACGTCTTCGCCCACATAACCGGCTTCAGTTAACGTCGTCGCATCAGCCATAGCAAAAGGCACATTTAAACGACGCGCCAAGGTTTGTGCTAATAAGGTTTTACCGCTACCTGTTGGACCAATTAACAAGATGTTACTTTTACCTAATTCCACATCATTGCTTTGGTGGTTCGTGCGTAAGCGTTTATAGTGATTGTAAACCGCCACTGACAAGACTTTTTTCGCATAATCTTGCCCAATTACATAATCATCTAAGTGAGCGCGAATTTCGTGTGGGGTTGGTAATTTTTCTTCAACTGTCAGTTCGCTAGGTGTTTCGATTTCACCACTGTCTTCTAACATACTATGGCAAAGCTCGATACACTCGTTACAAATATAACCATCTGTACCCGCAATTAATTTACCAACTTCACTTTTTTCTCTTCCGCAGAAAGAACAGTGAAGATCGTTATCATTTGTTGTCATGTTAAATCCTTAACGTTTAATCAACACATCGTCCACTAAGCCGTAAGCTTTTGCTTCTTCTGCCGACATAAAGTTGTCACGATCTGTGTCTTTTTCGATACGCTCGATGCTTTGACCAGTATGGAAAGCAAGACGCTCGTTTAAGGTTTGTTTAATTTTTAAAATTTCTTGTGCGTGGATCTGAATATCGGATGCTTGTCCACGGAAACCACCTAACGGTTGGTGAATCATTACACGTGCATTCGGTAATGCTGCACGTTTTCCTGCTGTACCACCCGCAAGTAAGAATGCGCCCATTGAGCAAGCTTGACCAATACAAAGGGTACGCACATCCGGTTTAATAAATTGCATGGTATCGTAAATTGCCATACCCGCAGTCACCGAGCCACCCGGTGAGTTAATATAAATATTGATGTCTTTTTTCGGATCTTCTGATTCTAAGAAAAGTAGCTGTGCCACGATCAAATTTGCCATACGATCTTCTACTTCACCACTCAAGAAGATCACGCGCTCTTTTAATAGGCGGGAATAAATGTCGTACGAACGTTCACCACGAGAGGTTTGTTCGACAACCATAGGAATTACACTCATTTTTGCCCCTAAATATGTGCTAAAAAATCGGGCAATATTCTACCCGAAAATCAGTAAAAACAAAAATGCGGTCGCTTTTCATTGAAAAAAACAACCGCACTTTTCGATGATATGCTTGTGAATTTAATTCACGTTCTATCAATTATTATGCTTGTGGATTCATGATCTCATCAAATGAAGACGCTTTTTCAGTCACTTGAGCTTTAGCAAGAACGGCATCAACTGCTTGTTCTTCTAATACTACGTTGCGAATGTTGTTCATTAACTCTTCATTTTTGCTGTAATATTCAACTACTTCAGCTGGTTGTTCGTAAGCAGAAGCGATATCCGCGATCATTGCTTTCGCACGTTCTTCATCCGCTTTCAATTCGTTTGATTTGATCACTTCAGAGAATAATAAACCTACTTGAACACGACGTTTTGCATCCGCTTCAAATAATTCACGTGGTAATTGTGCCGCTTGTTGCGCATTGCCACCGAAACGTTGTGCAGCTTGGTTACGTAATACATTGATTTCTTCTTCTACTGCAGAAGCTGGAACATCAATTGGGTTTTGTTCGATTAAACCGTTGATTACTTGTTGTTTAACACGTGAAACTAATGCGTTTTTCAATTCACGTTCCATGTTTTTACGGATTTCTGCACGTAAATCTGCCACAGTTTTGGTGTTTGGACCAAATTTAGCAACGAATTCATCTGTTAATTCAGGTAATTCCATTTCTTCTACTTTTTTCAAGGTAATCGCAAATTTTGCATCTTTACCTTTTAAGTTTTCAGAATGGTATTCCGCTGGGAAAGTCACATTGATATCGAATTGTTCGCCTGCTTTGTGACCTACGATACCTTCTTCAAAACCTGGGATCATACGACCTTGCCCCATGAATAGAACGAAATCAGTTGCTTTACCACCTTCGAACTCTTCGCCATCAACATAACCAACGAAGTCGATGGTTACGCGAGAATCTGCTTTCGCTGCGGCTTTGCTTTCAACCCAAGTGGCTTGTTGTTTACGTAATACCTCAATCATTTTATCGATATCAGCTTCAGTGATTTCAACAGTTGGTTTCTCAACTTTGATATTTTCTAAGCCTTTTAATTCAACTTCTGGGTATACTTCGAAAGTTGCTGTGAATGATAAATCTTTACCTGGTTCGAACGTTTCGATAGCGAAAGTTGGACGACCTGCGATGTTGATTTTCTCAGCGATGACTGCATCAAAGAAATGACGTGGTAATAGATCGTTTAATACATCTTGACGGATTGATGCGCCAAAACGTTGTTCAATGATGTGAGCTGGCACGTGACCTTTACGGAAACCATCAACTCGTACATTTTTTGCTGCACGTTTGAATTCTTCACGAGTTGCTTTTTCTACAGCTTCAGCTGGAACGGTGATCGTCACACGACGCTCTAAACCTTGAGTTGTTTCAATATTTAATGACATTTGTAACCTCAATTAATGTTGCACTCGGTAAAAACCACACCGAACACGTTATTGTTTGTAAAAATAAAAAACCGCCAAATTATAGCGAAAGAAAATCAAACAGTCGATAGAAACCAGAAAATTCAATAGAAAACTAGCTAAAATTGCACAATTTATCAACAATTTTTGATAAAGAAAAAAGTGCGGTCAAAAATAACCGCACTTTTTATCGAATTATAAACCTTTCGGTAAACGAATTTTTTGACCTGGGAAAATCTTATCCGCGTCTTTAATCACTTCTTTGTTTGCTTCAACGATAGCGGTGTATTTCGCGCCATTTCCGTAAGCTTTCTCAGCGATTTTCCACAAGGTGTCACCTTTTTGGATTACATAGAATGTTTCATCACTGCCTAAGGTTTCACCGTTATTGATGCTTGCATCGCTTGTTACTGAGTGGATACCTTGAATGTTACCCGCCATTAATACTGCTTTTTCTAATGCTGCTGCAGTTGATGCCACACCTTGGATATTTGCTACACCATTTTCAACGGTAACAGATAAGTTTTCTACACCTGGATTGTCTTCCGCAATGTGTTGAGTCACTGCTTTAGAGGCATCTTCTTCTTTAGAGAAAACTTTCTTACCAATGTCACTGACAAAATCAAATAAACCCATTTTAAAGTTCCTTTTGTATATTTGTTTAAGGGATTATTACGATACTGAAATTCCCTTAAGAAGTCTATAAATCAGAGTGTAAAGCTATGTAAATATTTCAAGAAAACTGATCTAAAATTGACCGCACTTTGATAGAATACGCCGATTTTTAATTTACTCACTCAGAAAGGACAAATTATGCGTTGGGAAGGTCGTAGAGAAAGCTCAAATATTGAAGATAGACGTGACTCTGGCGGCGGTAACTTCGGTGGCGGAAAAGGCACCGGTGTGCTCGGTATTATCATTCTTTTAGTCGGTGCTTATTATGGCGTGGATCTTTCAGGCTTAGTGGGTACGCCTGATTTTTCAGGACAAAGTGCTCAGCAGTTAGAAACTCAAGAAGAACAACAGCTTGCGAGTCTTTCTAAAGTTGTATTAGCGGACACTGAAACCGTTTGGGGACAATATTTCAGACAAATGGGTAAAACTTATAGCGAGCCAACCATGGTGCTTTACAATGGTGTAACACCAACCGCTTGCGGTACCGGTCAATCTGCAATGGGTCCATTCTACTGCCCGAGCGATCGCAAAGTTTACCTTGATTTATCGTTCTATAATGAAATGAAAAATAAACTGGGTGCAGCAGGTGATTCAGCCTTTGCTTATGTGATTGCGCACGAAGTCGGTCACCACGTACAAAATATGCTCGGCATTCTGCCGCAAGTGAATCGCGCACAACAAAGCAGCGATCGTAAAACTGCAAATCAACTTTCTGTTCAATTAGAACTTCAAGCTGACTGCTTCGCCGGTGTTTGGGCGAGCCAAGCGGTAAAAAGTGGTTTATTTGAACGCGGTGATGAAGAAAAAGCATTTAATGCAGCAGAAGCTGTGGGCGATGACCGTTTACAAAAACGCAGCCAAGGTTATGTGGTACCGGATAGTTTCACTCACGGTACATCGGCACAGCGTCTAGAATGGTTCAGAAAAGGCTTACAAAGCGCCAACCCTTCTGTGTGTAATACCTTTAACCAATAAGATCTTTAAGGCTGATTCACTTCAGCCTTTTTTATTTCTGTGCATTTCAATATAAAAAAAGAGCGGTCAAAATTGACCGCTCTTTTGCTTCATGATGTTAAGCTTATGCGAACTGACGGACTTCGCCGTTACCCGCTACGTTTTCCACACAACGTGGACAAAGTGTCGGATGTTCAGGATTCACGCCGATTTTGTCAGAATAATGCCAGCAACGTGGACATTTTTCACCGTTAGAACGTGCGACGCTTACAGCAATTCCCTCTAACTCGCCCGTAGCTACATCTGCAGGTTTGTCAGCTAATGGTTTCACTTCCGCTTTTGAGGTAATTAACACGAAACGTAATTCATTGCCTAATTGTTCTAACAATGCTCGATTTTCATCGTTAGCATAAACCGTTACTTCTGCTTCTAAACCACCACCGATCACTTTGTCGTTACGAGCGATTTCTAATACACGGTTCACTTCAGAACGAACTTTAATCAGTTGTTGCCAGTAAGCATCATCTAATTTTTCATTCTCGCCTAAACCAAATAAGCCTTCGTAGAATTCTTCAGTAAAGACAAATTCAGCACGAGTCGTCGCCGTTTGTGGCAAGTAGCCCCAAATTTCATCTGCCGTGAATGACAAGATTGGTGCCATCCAACGAACCAATGCTTCTGCGATGTGCCATAACGCTGTTTGGCAGCTACGACGAGCAAGACTATCCGCTTTGGTGGTGTATTGACGGTCTTTGATAATATCAAGGTAGAACGAGCCCATTTCCACAGAACAGAAACGCATTAAACGTTGTACCACCGTGTGGAATTGATAGTTATCGTACGCGTCTTTAATTTCTTTTTGTGCATCTAACGCACAAGCTACCGCCCAACGATCTAAGCTAATCATGTCTTCCGGTTTAACCGCATCACGTTGCGGATCAAAACCATTCAAGTTCGCTAATAAGAAACGTGCGGTGTTACGAATACGACGATAGCTATCCGCTGCTCGTTTTAAGATCTCATCAGAAACGGTCATTTCACCGGTATAGTCGGTAGAAGCGACCCATAAACGTAAAATGTCGCCACCAAATTTATCCATGACTTCTTGTGGGGTCACGATGTTACCGATAGATTTTGACATCTTACGGCCTTGACCATCTACAGTGAAACCATGGGTTAACACTTGTTTGTATGGTGCTTTATTATCTGTTGCAGTAGAAAGCATTAAAGAAGACATAAACCAACCACGGTGTTGGTCAGAACCTTCTAAATACATATCGATATCTTGACCATTAAATTCTGGACGATTCGCCACAACAGAAGAATAGGTTGATCCTGAGTCAAACCACACGTCAAGGGTATCCGGCACTTTGCGATAGGTTTCTGCATCAGCCCCTAATAATTCTTTTTCGTCTAAATCCCACCATGCTTGAATACCCGCTTTCTCAACACGTTTCGCCACTTCTTCAAGTAACTCTAAAGTACGCGGATGAAGTTCTTCGGTTTCTTTGTGCACGAATAAGGTCATCGGCACGCCCCAAGTACGTTGACGGGAAATACACCAGTCTGGGCGGTTTTCAACCATTTTTTCGATACGTGCTTGACCCCAATCTGGAATCCAGCGAACTTGTTTGATTTCACCTAATGCTTGTTGGCGTAAACCTTGTGTTTCCATACCGATAAACCATTGTGGGGTTGCACGGAAAATAATCGGGGTTTTGTGACGCCAGCAGTGTGGGTAACTGTGTTTGATTTTCTCAACTTTTAATAAGTTGCCCACTTCTTGTAATTTTTCAACAACCAATGGATTGGCTTCAAATACACCTTTGCCTGCGAAGAATTCAGTCGTTGAAATAAATTTACCGTCATTAGATACAAGACCTGCCATTGGTAAATTATATTTTTGTCCTACAATAAAGTCGTCTAAGCCGTGGTCTGGCGCGGTATGGACTAAACCTGTACCGCCATCAGTGGTCACGTGATCACCTAAAATTACTGGTACAGTGAAATCATAGAACGGATGGTTAAAGCGTACTAACTCAAGCGCTTGACCTTTTACTGAACCTAACACTTCAACCTGTTCTACGCCCACCGCTTTCGCCACGGATTCCACTAATTCAGCAGCTAAAATCACACACTCATCGCCAAGTTGTACTAAGTTGTATTCTAAGTCTGCATTTACTGCAATCGCACGGTTAGACGGCATAGTCCAAGGTGTAGTGGTCCAAATCACCGCAGATAATTTGCCATGGCCTTTGCCTACTGCGTTAAATTTCTCTTCAATTTCTGCTGCATTTACTGCAGGGAAACGCACGTAGATAGACGGAGAAACTTTGTCTTCGTATTCCACTTCTGCTTCTGCTAAAGAAGAGCCACAATCCAAACACCAGTGCACCGGTTTTGAACCTTTGTATAAGTGACCATTCGCAATCACTTTACCGAGTGTACGGATGATGTTTGCTTCGGTGTTGAAGTTCATCGTTAAATAAGGATTATCCCAATCGCCTAACACGCCTAAACGGATAAAATCTTTTTTCTGACCTTCTACTTGCTCTGCAGCATATTCACGGCATTTTTGGCGGAATTCAGCAGCAGTCACTTTCTCATTTGGTTTACCCACCAAACCTTCTACTTTTAATTCAATTGGCAAGCCATGACAGTCCCAACCCGGGATATAAGGCGAATCAAAACCTAATGCGGTTTTGGATTTAACAATAATATCTTTCAGAATTTTATTCACGGCGTGACCGATATGAATATTACCGTTCGCATACGGAGGACCATCGTGCAAAATAAAGGATTTTTTACCTTTCGTCGCTTGGCGGATTTTTTGATACAACTGTTTGTCATACCAATTTTTTAACATTACAGGTTCGCGTTTGGCTAGATCGCCACGCATTGGGAAACCTGTTTCAGGTAAATTTAACGTGTTTTTGTAATCAACTGTCATGTTATTTTCCAATTTTATATTTCAATATAATTCTATTTTGCAAAAAATGCTTTCGCTGTTTTTACATCCTGTTCAATTTGAGCTTTCAACGCCTCAAAAGAAGGAAATTTTATCTCATCTCGAATCTTATGGCAGAATTCCACCTCGACCATTTGTCCATAAATATTCTGAGAAAAATCAAATAAATGAACTTCTAATAATTGTATCGTACCGTTAATGGTTGGGCGTTTTCCCATGTTGGCGACACCGTTAAAAATCTCGCCCGATTTTAACCGCACTTTCACCGCATAAACCCCTTTTACTGGGTTCACTTGGCGGTGTAAGCGAACATTCGCAGTAGGAAAACCAATGGTTCGGCCTAATTTATTGCCGTGGATCACGCGACCAAAAATACGATAAGGCTTACCGAGTAAATTTTGCGCATGCTGTAAATCATCTTTAGCCAACGCTTCACGGATAGCCGTGCTACTAATACGTAACTCATCTAAACAGAAAGTGCGGCTGTCTTCTACTTCAAAGCCAAACTGCTTTCCAGCTTGTTGTAACATCGCAAAATTGCCTAAACGTTTCGCACCAAATTTGAAATCATCGCCAATACTGAGAAATTTCACATTTAATTTTCGTACAAGCCAATCTTCAATAAATTGTTCTGCAGGAAGATTCGCAAAAGTGCGGTCAAATTTTGCGACGATGACCACATCCACACCCGCCTGAGCTAAATAATGCAATTTATCTCTTAATCGCATTAAGCGCGCGGGGGCTTTGTCGCCCATAAAGTATTCGCGCGGTTGCGGCTCGAAAAGCATCACCGCCATAGGTAAATTCAGCGCATTCGCTTTCTGGCGAAGATGACGCAAAATCGCCTGATGCCCCAAATGCACCCCATCAAAATTGCCAATGGTTAATGCGCACCCTGACAAATATGGCGGTGAATGATGAAGCCCACGAATTAATTGCATTACATCTTATTCCAAAAAACGAAAAATAATCGGTGCATTATAGCGGTAACTTAATGTTTTGTCAGTAAATGGTGTTTACGAACACCCAAGAGCACCAATACGCCTAAATAAACGACCGCAGCCAGCCCAATTAACCAAACCAACCAATAGACACGCATTAAAAATGTCATGGCTGCCCATTCTTCGATAGACGGGCAGTTATACCAAAGCAAGCCGCCCATGGCTAAGGCTGCCCCTAAAACTTTCAGAAAAAAGACCGCACTTTTACGTGAAAAATGATACACATCCGCTTTCGCTAAACCACGATAAAGTAAATAAGCATTTAAGGTTGCTGACATCGCAGAAGCAATCGCTAAACCCACATAACTAAATGGAATCGCCAATACGTTAAAAGCCATATTGCTCACCATGGCGATGATCCCGATTTTCACAGGGGTTTTGGTATCTTGACGCGCGTAATAACCATTAGCCAGGATCTTAATCAGCATAAAGCTAAGCAAACCGGCATTGAATGCCCATAAGGAATAAGAAGCTGAGTGCACATCTGTTAAGGTAAAACTGCCACGCATAAACAATACCAGTAACATCGGCTGGGCTAACACGGCAATACCAATCGCGGCAGGCACACCGAGTAATAAAATCATTCGCACGCCCCAGTCCATGGTATTGCGAAAATCAACCGCACTTTGGGAAGAATTGTCTTCTCGATTCACATGATGGCGAGCAAGTGTCGGTAAAATCACGGTGGAAATGGCGATACCAAATAGCCCAAGTGGAAACTCTAATAAACGATCAGAATAATAAAGCCAACTAATAGATCCCGTCATTAAGAAACTGGCAATGACTGTATCAAGCAGCAAGTTGATTTGACTTACGGAAACCCCGAACAAGGCAGGAATCATCAATCGACGGATTTTAGCTACCCCTTCATCATGCCACGCCCATTTTGGTTTTACGAGCAAGCCGGCTTTTTTCAAGAAAGGGATTTGGAATAAAAATTGTAATAAACCGCCTAAGAAGATCCCGATAGCAAGGGCAAGATCAGGATTATCTAATCTTGGTGCGAGGAAAAGTGCGGTCGCAATCATGGCGATATTGAGTAAAACAGGTGAAAACGACATCACGCCAAATTTACCTATCGTATTTAAAATCGCGCCAGAAAGTGCCACAAAGGTGACAAACCATAAATAAGGAAACGTAATTTTTAAGAGTAAAGACGCTTGTTCAAATTTGTGTGCATCGGGCCCGTCATTTAGCCAATCGGTAAACCACCCCATCCCGAAGATCGCCGCCACGACAGGTGATCCCACCATAGCAAGCAAGGTTACAATACTGACTAAACCGCCTAGCGTACCCGACACTTTCCCGATAAATTCTCGGGTTTTAGAAAGATCGCCCGATTTTTGATATTCAGCTAATACGGGTACAAAGGCTTGAGAAAATGCCCCTTCCGCAAATAAACGACGTAAAAAGTTTGGGATACGGTTAGCGAATAGAAACACGTCTGCTGCCGCGCCTGCACCGATTAAATGGGCAATCACCACATCTCGGACTAAACCTAACACACGGGACACTAATGTCATCCCACTCACGATAATGCCGGATTTTAAAAGTCGTTTACTCAAAATAGGGGTCTCTTCAAAAAAATTTGCCTTAATTGTATAGAATTTTTGTTTTTACGCTATATTCCAACGAAAAAAACTGATAAAATCCTGCCCACATCGTTTGTGTGAGCCAATAGAAAGCGCTTTTTTTAAATAACGATGCTTACTTTCGGTTGTGTCTCACCGAAATCAACACAAATTATTCATTGACAAAAGTATAAAAAATCGGCATATTCTACGCCCTTATTTTGTCATAATCATCTAACAGAAATTTTAGGAGTTTGACCTTGGCTAATATCAAGTCAGCAAAAAAACGCGCGGTTCAATCTGAAAAACGCCGCCAACACAACGCAAGCCAACGCTCTATGATGCGTACTTACATCAAAAAAGTATATGCTCAAGTAGCAGCAGGTGAAAAAGCAGCAGCTGAAGCAGCATTCGTTGAAATGCAAAAAGTTGTTGACCGTATGGCTTCTAAAGGCTTAATCCACGCTAACAAAGCAGCAAACCACAAAGCTAAATTAGCTGCTCAAATCAAAAAATTAGCGTAATTAAAGCATTAAAACAGCTTAAAAATAAAACCGCACTTTGGTGCGGTTTTTGTTTGTCTTAAACCGTCCTGCCACAAACGTCTGATAACAAGCTTGCATTCCCCCCTTTAACCTGTAAACTACCCCACAACTTAAAAATTAATCATAAAATAAACGATAAATGACCAAAAAATCTTTTAAAAAAGCGGATCCGAATTATCAAAAAGAATTAGCAAAATATGGTAATCCGATCCCAAGCAGAGACTACATTCTGCAAATTATTCGTGAAAATAATGCCCCGATGAGTCGGGAAGAAATTCTGACCGCACTTTCAATTAAAAGTGACGAACAACAAGAAGCTATGCGCCGCCGCTTACGCGCCATGGAGAATGATGGACAATTAGTTTTCACTAAACGTAAACGCTATGCCTTGCCTGAAAAATTGGATTTATTCAAAGGCATGGTTATTGGCCATCGCGAAGGCTATGGCTTTTTACAAGTCGAAGGCAAAAAAGAAGATCTCTTTATTCCTCATCACCAAATGCAACGTGTAATGCATGGTGATTTTGTATTAGCCCAACCTGCAGGCTTGGATCGTCGTGGTCGTCGTGAAGTCCGTATTGTTCGCGTGCTTGAAAGTCGTAAAAAACAAATTGTCGGCCGTTTCTTCTTAGAAAATGGCTTTAGCTACGTTGTACCTGATGACAGCCGTATCGGACGAGATATTTTAGTCCCTAATGAACATCGCAATGGGGCTAGAATGGGGCAAGTTGTCGTGGTTGAATTGCAAGAACGATCTGCCTCCTTTACTCAACCTGTTGGTATTATCACCGAAATTCTAGGTGACAATATGGCAAAAGGGATGGAGGTGGAGATCGCCCTTCGTAATCATGACATTCCTCACCAATTCCCAAGTGCGGTCGAAAAATACGTTAAAAAATTCACGGAAGAAGTGCCTGAAGAAGCAAAAAAAGGCCGTGTGGATTTACGCAATCTGCCACTGGTTACCATTGATGGCGAAGATGCGCGCGATTTTGATGATGCTGTATATTGCGAAAAAAGTGGTAAAGGCTGGAAACTTTGGGTGGCAATTGCCGATGTCAGCTATTATGTGCGTTTACGTTCTGCATTAGACACAGAAGCTTATAACCGTGGTAACTCTGTTTACTTCCCAAATCGTGTTGTGCCAATGATGCCTGAGATTTTATCCAACGGATTGTGTTCACTGAATCCACAAATTGATCGCTTGTGTATGGTGTGTGAAATGCACGTCTCCGCCAAAGGTAAACTCACGGACTATTGTTTTTATGAAGCGGTAATGAACTCTCATGCTCGCTTAACCTATACGAAAGTCGCGGCGATTTTAGACGGTGATGATGAGCTTCGCACGCGTTATCAAGGGCTTGTGCCACATTTAGAAGAATTGCATCATCTCTATCAAGCGTTACTCAATGCACGCAAACAACGTGGTGCTATTGATTTTGAAACCATCGAAACCAAATTTATTTTCAATGCCATGGGACGAATTGAGCGCATTGAGCCTGTTGTGCGAAATGATGCGCACAAAATCATTGAAGAATGCATGATTCTTGCAAATATTGCAGCGGCAAACTTTATGGAAAAACATAAAGAGCCAGCACTCTATCGTATTCATGCCACACCGAGTGAAGAAAAACTGACGTCTTTCCGTGCATTCTTAAGTGAATGTGGTTTAAGCCTTGGAGGAGGCATGAAACCAACCACAAAAGATTATGCAAAATTGTTAGAGCAAGTGAAAGATCGTCCGGATCACGAACTCATTCAAACCATGTTGCTTCGTTCATTAAGCCAAGCGGTTTATCATGCGGATAATATTGGTCACTTTGGTTTGGCTTTAGAGGAATATGCACACTTTACTTCCCCGATTCGCCGCTATCCGGATTTAACCCTTCATCGTGGGATTAAGTATTTGTTAGCGAAAGAAAAAGGCGCTAAACGTAAAACGACGGATACTGGCGGCTATCACTATTCCTTTGATGAAATGGATTTATTAGGCGATCACTGCTCGATGACAGAACGCCGTGCCGATGATGCCACTCGCGAAGTAGCAGATTGGCTGAAATGTGAATATATGCAAGATCACGTGGGTGCTGAATTTAGCGGAGTGATCTCATCTGTAACGGGCTTTGGCTTATTCGTACGTTTAGATGATTTATTCATTGACGGCTTAGTCCATATTTCCACTTTAGATAACGACTACTATCAATTTGATGCGGTAAAACAACGTTTGATCGGTGAAAATAGTGGTATGATCTACCGCCTTGGCGATAAAGTAAAAATTCGCGTGGTCGCCGTTCATTTAGAACAAAAAATGGTCGATTTCAGTTTAGTTGAAAGTGCCAGAAAACCACGTCGAGTGCGAAAAACAGCGAAACAAAAAGCGAAAAAAGTCTTTAAGGAACTGCCACCTAAGACGTCAAAGAAACGTAAAAGTGCGGTCAAAAATAAAGATGTTTCGAAGAAACCGACGAGAAAACGGAAGAAATAATATTTTTACCCAATCTCCCCTTCCCTCTCTTTGGTAAAGAGGGAGGATAATGACAAAAAAGAATAAATAAGAGAACCCTATGTCAGAAAATATCTATGGTATCCATGCTGTAAACAGCATTTTAGCAAATAGTCCTGAACGTTTAATTGAAGTATTTGTGCTGAAAGGCCGTGAAGATAAACGCCTACAACCCTTACTCAATGAGCTCTATGCTTTAGGCATTGCGGTGCAATTTGTAAACCGCCAAACATTAGATAAAAAATCCAACGGTGAAGTGCATCAAGGTGTGATTGCGCGTGTGCAAGAAGCCAAAGAGCTAAATGAGCATGATTTGGATGAACTTCTTACTCGTAAACAAAATCCACTTTTATTGGTGCTTGATGGCGTGACGGATCCCCATAACCTAGGAGCCTGTTTACGTACTGCGGATGCAGCTGGTGTGAGTGCAGTCATCGTGCCAAAAGATAAATCGGCTCAACTTACCTCTATCGCACGTAAAGTGGCTTGCGGCGCTGCGGAGACTGTACCATTAATTCGTGTTACTAACTTAGCGCGTACTTTGCGAGATCTACAACAAAACCATAATATTTGGGTAGTGGGTACAGCTGGTGAAGCAACAGAAACCATTTACCAAAGTAAACTTACGGGTTCTCTTGCCTTGGTGATGGGGGCCGAAGGTGAAGGCATGCGTCGCCTTACTCGTGAACATTGTGATCAACTCATTAGTATTCCAATGGCGGGATCAGTTTCATCCCTCAACGTTTCCGTTGCAACGGGGGTATGTTTATTTGAAATTGTGAGACAGCGTCTTGCCGCCTAAAAACGCGTGAAAAAATAACCGCACTTGATATAAAAAATGCCGACAAATCATTGTCGGCATTTTTGTTATTTTGAAATGGTTTTCCCTAATAGTATGGAGAGCACTAAAGTACATAATGCAGGCACCAACCAAGCTAATCCTTGCGAGTAAAGCGGGAAATGAATCATGACTTGATGCAACCCTTCAGGCAAAACATCTAAGTTTTTCAAACTATCAACCAAACTAAAACAAACCGTTACAAAGATGGTTACGTAGTAGCTCAATCGAATAGAAGGCAATTTATTACGCACAAGCTGTAAAACCACTAACATGATCGCCATTGGGTAAATCA
>CAUTFW010000007.1:0-78664 GCA_963537955.1 Parahaemophilus parainfluenzae
TTTGCAAGATCTTTTTGTAAAAAAATGTAAATTTTTTCTTAGTTGAAGATCTTTTCGCCTATTCGCACAAAAAATAGATCATTTTTGTTACTTAATTAATCGTTTTGCTATTCTTGGCAAATCTGCAATGGAATCCAAAACATAATCAGCGAGATTCTCTCCCTCTTCAGTAATAGGTTTACCTGTTCGCACTAAAATATTCGTTTTCACTTTTGCGCCAATGCCTGCTTTAAGATCTTCAATCTTATCGCCAACCATAATAGATTGTGCAGGATCGATTTTCAGCGCTTTAATTGCCTCTAGTAACATACCTGATTTTGGTTTTCTGCATTCACAGTCTTCTTTATATTCGCCTTTCCCTTCTGGATGATGAGGACAATAATAAATACCATCTAAATCCACACCACGATCAGCTAATGACCAATCCATCCATTCTGTTAGTTGTAAAAACTGATCTTCTGAAAAATATCCACGAGCAATGCCTGATTGATTGGTCACTAAAACCAAAAGATATCCCATTTCCTTTAATGCTTTTAATGCATCAATGCTGCCTTCTATAAATTGGAAATCATCAATTTTATGGACATAACCATGGTCGATATTTAAAGTGCCATCACGATCTAAAAAAACAGCTTTCTTCATATATTTTCTCATTTATCTTTTTCTTAAGACAAAATTATCCCTTTTATCCTTAATATAAGCAATAATAAGTCATAACCGATCCGTCTAAAAAAGATCCCCTAAGATATTGACACAGCATTCTAGACGTCTAGAATACAAATGAAATTCAAATATTAACTGAGAACAAGGGCTTATATGATTAAGCTAAATAACATTACGAAGATTTTTACACTTCCGGATAAAAAATTGACTGCACTTGATAATGTTTCATTGCATGTGCCGAAGGGGCAGATTTGTGGTGTCATTGGTGCTTCTGGCGCAGGTAAAAGTACACTTATCCGTTGTGTAAACCTATTAGAAAGACCGACTCACGGTGCAGTGATCATCGATGATGTGGATCTAACTCAACTTTCTGACGCTGAATTAGTGAAAACACGCCGCCAAATTGGCATGATTTTCCAACATTTTAATTTGTTAACCTCTCGAACCGTTTTTGAAAACGTAGCATTGCCACTTGAGTTAGAAAATAAATCGAAAGCAGAAATTCAAGAAAAAACGACCGCACTTTTAGCACTTGTTGGATTAAGTGATAAACATAATGTGTATCCTGCTAATCTCTCTGGTGGTCAAAAACAACGAGTAGCGATTGCGCGTGCACTTGCAAGCGATCCAAAAGTCTTACTTTGTGATGAAGCGACTAGCGCATTAGATCCGGCAACAACCCAATCCATTCTAAAATTATTAAAAGAAATCAACCGCACTTTAGGTATCACCATTCTTCTTATCACCCATGAAATGGAAGTGGTTAAACGTATCTGCGACCAAGTTGCCGTGATTGATAAAGGCCGCCTGATTGAACAAGGTACGGTAAGCGAAATTTTCTCTAATCCAAAAACAGAATTGGCCCAAGAATTTATCAGTTCGACTTTCCACATTACCTTGCCGGAAGAATATTTAGAAAATCTATCGGATACGCCGAAACATGCCAAATCGTATCCGATCATCAAATTTGAATTTACTGGTCGCTCCGTCGATGCCCCATTACTTTCTCAAGCATCGAAAAAATTTGGCGTAGAGCTCAGTATCTTAACCTCACAAATTGATTATGCCGGTGGCGTAAAATTTGGCTTTACCATTGCGGAGGTTGAAGGTGATGAAGATGCAATTACGCAAGCCAAAGTTTATTTAATGGAAAATAACGTTCGAGTAGAGGTGCTAGGCTATGTTCAATGATTTATGGGCAACATTTAGCCAACAATTCCCCGATAATTTTGCGAGTTTATTAACGGTATCAACCGTTGAAACGGTTTATATGTCAGTATTATCGACATTAATTGCCGCTTTATTAGGCTTACCACTGGGTTTTTTAACCTTTTTAACCAATAAAGGAGCGATTTTAGAAAACAAAAAACTCAATGCGTTTTTGAACGTCATTATTAATATCGGACGTTCAATCCCTTACATTATTTTGTTACTTGCTTTAATTCCGCTAACGAGCTGGTTGCTTCCTGGCGGCAGTATTGGTTCTAATGCAGCGATTGTCTCATTAAGTGCAGCCGCAACGCCATTTTTTGCACGTCTTACGAGTAATGCGCTTTTTGAGATCCCAACCGGTTTGACTGAAACAGCAAAAGCCATGGGCGCAACCAATTGGCAAATTATTCGTAAATTCTATTTGCCTGAATCCCTACCTACGCTCATTAATGCGATTACACTCACTTTCGTAACATTAATTGGCTATACCGCAATGGCGGGAACGCAAGGCGGCGGCGGTTTAGGAAGTCTTGCCATTAATTATGGTGTCTATCGTAATATGCCATCAGTAACTTGGGCAGCAACGATTGTTATCGTGATTATCGTGATGCTCAGTCAAAAATTAGGCGACACGCTCGCAAAACGAGTGGATCACCGTTAATTATTTTCTATACCATTTTATTCACAACAAGGAAAAAACATGAAATTAAAAAACTTATTTGCTATCACCGCTATCGCGTCAGCATTAGTATTAACAGGTTGTAAAGAAGAGAAAAAAGCAGATGCAGCATCAACTGCACCTGCAGCAACATCAATCAAAGTTGGAGTAATGGCGGGTCCTGAGCACCAAGTTGCAGAAACCGCGGCAAAAGTAGCAAAAGACAAATACAACTTAAATGTTGAATTTGTTTTATTCAATGACTACGCATTACCAAATACTGCTGTATCTAAAGGCGATTTAGATGCTAACGCAATGCAACACAAACCTTACTTAGATGAAGATGTAAAAGCGAAGAACTTGAACAACTTAGTGATCGTTGGTAACACCTTTGTTTACCCGCTTGCTGGCTATTCTAAAACCATCAAAAATGTAAATGAATTAAAAGATGGCGCGAAAATTGTGGTGCCAAATGACCCATCAAACCGTGGTCGTGCATTAATCCTTCTTGAGAAACAAGGTTTAATCAAACTTAAAAATTCTAACGATCTTCTTTCAACTGTCGCAGATATCGTTGAAAATCCGAAAAACTTAAAAATTTCTGAAGTAGATACCTCTGTTGCAGCTCGTGCATTAGATGATGTTGATCTTGCTGTTGTAAATAACACTTATGCGGGTCAAGTTGGCTTAAATGCACAAGATAACGGCGTATTCGTAGAAGACAAAGATTCTCCATACGTAAACATCATCGTTGCGCGTACTGATAACAAAGACAGCAAAGCGATCCAAGATTTTGTAAAAGCATACCAAACTGAAGAAGTTTACCAAGAAGCGAAAAAACACTTCAAAGATGGCGTTGTAAAAGGTTGGTAATATCAGCTTAAGCAAAATATTTCAAAGCCACCGACAAGGTGGCTTTTTTTATTGATGAAAAGAAAGTGCGGTCATTTTTACGATACTTTTCCAAACGAAAAACGCATCAAAAACTGACCGCACTTTCTGTATTAAGTAATAAAAAACCCGAGCCTAAACTCGGGTTTTCTTTTTTAGCAATTAGCGATTACTCTGCATCATCTGCCATATTAAGCATTTCTGCTAAGTTAGTTGTTGCATCATCTGCTGTCATCACGAATTCATCAGCAATTGCTGCTTCATCGTCTTCAGACAATTTAATCACAACATCGTCTACAATACGTTTTTTGTGACGACCTTGGTGATACGCAAAACCAGTACCAGCAGGAATTAAACGACCTACGATTACGTTCTCTTTCAAGCCACGTAATTCATCACGTTTACCCGCCACCGCTGCTTCAGTAAGCACGCGAGTGGTTTCTTGGAACGATGCCGCAGAAATGAAGGATTCTGTCGCCAATGACGCCTTGGTAATACCAAGTAATTCACGTTCGAACTCAACTGGTGGTTTACCTTCCGCTTCACGTTTACGGTTCACAATTTTCACGCGAGCCACTTCAACTTGTTCCCCTTCGAGGAATTCGCTGTCATAAGCTTTGGTAATGACTGCTTTACGTAACATTTGACGTACGATAACTTCGATGTGCTTATCGTTAATTTTTACCCCTTGTAAGCGGTAAACTTCTTGCACTTCGTTCACGATATATTCAGTTACAGCACGAACACCACGTAAACGTAAGATATCGTGTGGCGTCTCTGCACCATCAGAAATCACATCACCACGTTCAACCATCTCACCTTCAAATACGTTGAGCTGACGCCATTTTGGAATCATTTCTTCGTAGATTTCACCTTCAGTTGGGGTGATTAATAAGCGACGTTTACCTTTGGTTTCTTTACCGAAGGACACGATACCTGAAATTTCAGCCAAGATTGCAGGCTCTTTCGGTTTACGAGCTTCGAATAAATCAGCAACGCGTGGAAGACCACCGGTAATATCTTTAGTACCCACAGATTCTTGTGGAATACGTGCAAGTGGCTCACCTACTTTCACTTCTGCACCGTCATCTAAACTTACGATTGCTTTACCTGGTAAGAAGTATTGCGCAATAACGTCAGTTTCAGGTAAGAAGATATCGTTACCTTTTGCATCAACTAATTTAATAGTTGGACGTAAATCTTTACCTGCTGTTGCACGTTCACCCACGTCTTGTACTACGATAGAAGAAAGACCGGTTAATTCATCCGTTTGACGAGTTACGGTTAAACCGTCCACAATATCAACGAATTTAACAAAACCAGATACTTCAGAGACAACTGGCATTGTATGAGGATCCCAGTTTGCCACTGTTTCACCAGCAGACACTTCTTGACCGTCAGCTTTGTTCAATACAGTACCGTAAGGCACTTTATAGTGTTCTTTCGTACGACCAAATGCATCAGTTACGGTTAATTCAGTATTACGAGAAGTTAACACTAATTTACCTTCGTCATTAACAACGAATTTTGCGTTAGCAAGGTGTAAAGTACCGTTATTTTTGATTTGTACGCTAGATTCTTTCGCTGCTGCAGAAGCTGCACCACCGATGTGGAACGTACGCATGGTTAACTGTGTACCTGGCTCACCGATAGATTGAGCAGCGATAACACCGACTGCTTCACCTTGGTTGATGAGGTGACCACGCGCTAAGTCACGACCGTAACATTTCGCACATACGCCGAAGTCAGTATCACAAGTTACAACAGAACGTACTTTTACGCTGTCCACTGAGTTTGCATCTAACACATCACAAAGTTTTTCATCTAATAAGGTGTTACGTGCAATTAAGACTTCTTCTGTACCTGGTTTATACACATCTTCAGCCACAACACGACCTAATACTAATTCGCGAAGTGGAACTTTCTCATCACCACCTTCGATTAATGGGGTCATGACTAAGCCTTCGTGCGTACCACAGTCATCTTCAACTATCACTAAGTCTTGTGCTACGTCAACTAAACGACGAGTTAAGTAACCAGAGTTTGCTGTTTTTAATGCGGTATCCGCCAAACCTTTACGCGCACCGTGGGTTGAAATAAAGTACTGAAGTACGTTCAAACCTTCACGGAAGTTAGCTGTAATTGGGGTTTCGATGATCGAGCCATCTGGACGCGCCATCAAACCACGCATACCTGCTAACTGACGAATCTGAGCTGCAGAACCACGCGCACCAGAGTCAGCCATCATAAAGATACTGTTGAAAGAAGCTTGTTTCTCAGGATTACCTTCACGGTTGATAACTTCTTCCTGAGATAAGTTTTCCATCATCGCTTTCGCTACGCGCTCATTCGCCGCAGCCCAAATATCGATGACTTTGTTATAACGCTCACCCGCTGTTACAAGACCAGATTGGAACTGTTCTTGAATTTCAGCCACTTCAGCTTCCGCTGCAGAAATAATTTCGTATTTTTTCTCTGGGATAACCATATCGTCAATACCCACAGAAGAACCTGAACGTGCAGCATAAGCAAAACCGGTATACATAATATGGTCAGCAAACATTACCGCTTCTTTCAAACCTAAACGACGATAAGCTTCGTTGATAAGTTTAGAAATTGCTTTTTTACCTAATGTTTGGTTGAACAATGAATAAGGCATACCTTTTGGCGCGATCATCCATAAGATTGCACGACCGATAGTGGTATCGGTTAATGTGGTTTTCTCTTCGAATTCGCCTGCTTCATTTTTCACATATTCAGTAATACGTACTTTAACGCGAGAATGTAATTCTGCTTCACCTGTGCGATATGCTTTTTCAGCTTCGCGCGGATCTTGCAATAACATGCCTTCGCCTTTACCGTTTACTTTTTCACGGGTCATATAGTAAAGACCCAACACCACGTCTTGTGATGGAACAATAATAGGATCACCGTTTGCTGGTGAAAGTACGTTGTTGGTTGACATCATTAACGCACGCGCTTCTAACTGCGCTTCAAGTGTTAATGGGACGTGAACCGCCATTTGGTCACCATCGAAGTCCGCGTTGAACGCCGCACAAACAAGTGGGTGTAACTGGATTGCTTTACCTTCGATTAGAAGTGGTTCAAACGCTTGGATACCTAAACGGTGAAGTGTCGGTGCACGGTTCAATAGAATTGGGTGCTCACGAATAACTTCTGCCAAAATATCCCAAACGATCGCGTCTTCACGCTCAACCATTTTCTTAGCCGCTTTAATTGTAGTTGCATAACCACGGCTTTCTAATTTTGCATAGATAAACGGACGGAATAATTCCAATGCCATTTTCTTCGGTAAACCACATTGGTGTAAGTGCAGGTATGGACCTACAGTGATTACAGAACGGCCTGAATAGTCAACACGTTTACCTAATAAGTTTTGACGGAAACGACCTTGTTTACCTTTGATCATATCCGCAAGTGATTTCAATGGACGACGGTTAGACCCCGTAATCGCACGACCACGACGACCATTATCTAATAACGCATCAACAGATTCTTGTAACATACGTTTTTCGTTACGCACGATAATATCTGGTGCGATTAAATCCAATAAACGTTTTAAACGGTTGTTACGGTTGATCACGCGACGATATAAATCGTTTAAGTCAGAAGTCGCAAAACGACCACCATCTAATGGTACTAACGGACGTAAATCTGGTGGAAGTACTGGTAATACAGTCATCACCATCCACTCTGGTTTATTACCAGACTGTTGGAACGCTTCTAATAATTTTAAGCGTTTAGTGATTTTTTTACGTTTTGTTTCAGAGTTAGTTTCTTGTAACTCTTCACGTAATTTTTCACATTCCACTTCAAGATCAATACCTTTAAGTAAATCTTGAATTGCTTCAGCACCCATTTTCGCTTCGAATTCATCTTGCCAACGGTCTTCAGCATCAAGGAATTGTTCTTCAGTTAATAACTGTCCACGCTCCAAATCGGTCATACCCGGTTCGGTCACGATGTACATTTCAAAATAAAGAACACGTTCAATATCACGTAATGGCATATCAAGTAATAAACCGATACGGGATGGAAGTGATTTTAAGAACCAAATGTGTGCAACTGGACAAGCCAATTCAATGTGGCCCATACGTTCACGACGCACTTTAGTTTGTGTTACTTCAACACCACATTTTTCACAAATCACACCACGGTGTTTTAAGCGTTTATATTTACCACATAAACATTCGTAATCTTTTACTGGCCCGAAAATACGTGCACAGAAAAGACCATCACGCTCAGGTTTGAACGTACGATAGTTGATTGTTTCAGGTTTTTTAACTTCACCAAATGACCAAGAACGGATCATGTCTGGAGAAGCTAACCCAATTTTAATCACATCAAAATCTTCACTCGTTTTTGATTGTGCTTTTAAAAACTTAACTAAGTCTTTCACAAATAGTCTCCTGTCGGAGTTAAGGGTTTCAAAGTGCGGTCAAAAATCTTTTGTTTTTTAACCGCACTTCGGCGATTTCTTCCTTTTGCTTCCCCTGCGAACAGAGGAAGACAGGTTTGTCGATTACTCTTCGTCTAACTCGATATTCAAACCAAGTGAACGGATTTCTTTCATAATTACGTTGAAAGATTCCGGTGTACCCGGATCCATTTGTTGGTTACCGCCAACGATGTTTTTATACATCTTCGTACGGCCGTTCACATCATCGGATTTCACGGTTAACATTTCTTGTAAGGTGTAAGCAGCACCATATGCTTCAAGTGCCCATACCTCCATCTCACCGAAACGTTGACCACCGAATTGTGCTTTACCACCAAGTGGTTGTTGAGTAACAAGACTATAAGAACCTGTTGAACGAGCATGCATTTTGTCATCAACTAAGTGGTTCAATTTGAGCATGTACATATAACCTACAGTTACTGGACGCTCGAATTTCTCACCTGTACGGCCATCGTATAACGTGATCTGACCTGAAGTTGGTAAGCCACCAAGTTTCAACATTTCTTTGATTTCTTGCTCATCCGCACCATCAAACACTGGTGTTGCTACCGGTAAACCTTTACGTAGGTTTTCTGCTAAACGCATGATTTCGTCATCACTAAAGGTGCTTAAATCCACTTTTTGTGCGCCATGACCTAAATCGTATGCTTTTTGCATATAGCCACGAAGTTTCTCAACATCTTGTTTTTGTTTGATCATCGCATTGATTTGATCACCGATACCTTTAGCAGCTAAGCCTAAGTGGGTCTCTAAGATCTGACCGATGTTCATACGAGATGGTACACCCAGTGGGTTCAATACGATTTCAACCGGTTGACCGTTTTCATCGTATGGCATATCTTCCACAGGGTTGATTTTTGAGATAACACCTTTGTTACCGTGACGACCCGCCATTTTATCACCCGGTTGGATGTGACGTTTCACCGCTAGGTAAACTTTAACCACTTTCAACACGCCTGGTGCTAGATCATCGCCTTTAATGATTTTCTTACGTTTTACTTCAAGTTTGTGTTCAAACTCTTTACGTAATTCTTCATATTGCTCAGCAAGCTGTTCTAATTGGTTTTGTTTTTCTTCATCTGAAATGGTTTGTTCTAACCATTTTGTGCGATCCATTTTATCTAATTGAACCGCATCAATACCACCAGCAATAAGTACATTACGTACACGAGCAAACAAGCCAGCTTCTAAGATTTCTAATTCATCAGAAAGGTCTTTCTTAGCTTGTTTTAACTGCATTTCTTCAATTTCTAATGCACGTTTGTCTTTTTCTACACCATCACGGGTGAAGACTTGAACGTCAATTACAGTACCGCTTACGCTGTTTGGTACACGTAATGAAGAGTCTTTCACATCAGATGCTTTTTCACCGAAGATTGCACGCAACAATTTTTCTTCTGGTGTTAATTGAGTTTCGCCTTTAGGGGTGACTTTACCGACTAAGATGTCTCCACCTTTCACTTCCGCACCCACATAAACGATACCTGATTCATCCAATTTACTTAATGCAGATTCACCTACGTTTGGAATATCCGCAGTGATTTCTTCAGAACCTAATTTAGTGTCACGCGCCACACAAGATAATTCTTGAATGTGGATTGTTGTGAAACGGTCTTGTTGTACGACACGCTCAGAAACTAACATTGAGTCTTCGAAGTTATAACCGTTCCAAGGCATGAACGCCACACGAATATTTTGACCTAATGCTAATTCACCTAAGTCTGTTGAAGGACCATCTGCTAATACTTCACCACGGTTAATTGGATCGCCTAAATTCACACAAGGAATTTGGTTGATACAGGTATTTTGGTTAGAACGGGTGTATTTAATTAAGTTATAAATATCGATACCCGCTTCGCCAGCTACAGTTTCGTCTTCATTTACTTTGATAACGATACGAGACGCATCAACGTATTGAACGGTACCACCACGTTTCGCAACAACCGCCACACCTGAGTCAAGTGCGATTGGTTTTTCCATACCTGTACCCACTAACGGCTTATCAGCGCGTAAAGTAGGAACCGCTTGACGTTGCATGTTCGCACCCATTAAGGCACGGTTCGCATCGTCATGCTCTAAGAATGGAATTAACGCTGCAGCCACAGATACCACTTGTTGGGTTGAAACGTCCATATAGTGAATTTCTTCTGGTTTATAAAGACCAGATTCACCACGCTCACCACGAGCAGTAACGAATGCATCTGTAAAGCGATTATTCTCATCAAGGTTTGAGTTCGCCTGTGCAATGATGTAGTTTGCTTCATCAATTGCAGATAAGTATTCGATTTCTTCGGTTACTTGACCATTCACTACTTTACGATATGGGGTTTCTAAGAAACCATAATCGTTCGTGCGAGCAAACGCAGAAAGTGAGTTGATCAAACCAATGTTTGGACCTTCAGGGGTTTCGATTGGACATAAACGACCATAGTGGGTGTTATGTACGTCACGTACCTCAAAGCCTGCGCGTTCACGCGTTAAACCGCCTGGACCTAATGCAGAAATACGACGTTTGTGTGTCACTTCTGATAATGGGTTGTTTTGGTCCATGAATTGCGAAAGTTGTGAAGAACCAAAGAATTCTTTCACTGCCGCAGAAATTGGTTTTGGATTAATTAAGTCTTGTGGCGTGATCGCATCTAAATCGCCTAAAGATAAACGCTCTTTAACTGCTCTTTCTACACGAACTAAACCAATACGGAATTGGTTTTCTGCCATTTCACCCACAGAACGAATACGACGATTACCCAAGTGGTCGATATCATCCACTTCACCACGACCATTACGGATATCGATGAGTTTTTTCATCACACGAATGATATCGTCGTTACTTAAAATACCCGTACCCTCACCTTCAGGAATACCTAACGAGCGATTAAACTTCATACGACCTACTGCAGATAAATCATAACGTTCTGCAGAGAAGAATAAGTTATTGAATAATGCTTCAGAAGATTCTGGTGTAGGTGGTTCACCTGGACGCATCATACGATAAATTTCATATAGCGCACTTACACGATCGTAAGTTGGATCAACACGTAATGTTTCAGAAATATATGGACCGTAATCTAAGTCATTAGTGAATAATGTCTCGATCACTTTATAGCCTGCTTGCGATAATTTCGCTAACACTTCTAAAGAAATCTCGCCATTTGCTGGGCAAATAATTTCACCTGATTCAAGATCTACATAATCTTTCGCTGCAACTTTACCTGCGATATATTCAGTTGGCACTTCAACTTGGGTCACATTATCTTTTTCTAATGCTTTGATGTGACGAGCTGTAATACGACGACCGCGTTCTACATAGACTTTGCCATTTGCTTCAATATCAAATGTTGCCGTTTCACCACGTAGACGTTCTGGCACTAATGTCATGAGTAATTTATTGCCAGCGATTTCGAAAGTTACTTTGTCGAAGAATAAGTTTAAGATTTCCTCAACCGTGTAACCTAACGCACGTAAAATAATGGTTGCCGGTAATTTACGACGGCGGTCAATACGCGCATATAAGTTATCTTTTGGATCAAATTCGAAATCTAACCAAGAACCACGGTAAGGGATGATACGTGCGTTATAAAGCACTTTACCTGAAGAGTGGGTTTTACCTTTGTCAGAATCAAAGAATACGCCCGGGCTACGGTGTAATTGTGAAACGATAACACGCTCAGTACCATTGATGACAAAGGTACCGTTATCAGTCATTAATGGGATTTCACCCATATATACTTCGCTTTCTTTAATGTCTTTGACTGCGCGTGATGAAGATTCTTTATCGTAGCTAACCAAACGTAATTTTACGCGTAAACCTGCTGCATAAGTTGAACCACGAATTTGGCATTCACGCACATCAAATTCTGGCTCTTCTAAACGGTAATCAACATATTGTAATTCTGTATAACCGTTATTGCTTACGATTGGGAAAACAGAACGGAATGCAGCTTCTAAGCCTTGTTGACCTTCAGGATCTTTTTGAATGAATTTATCAAAAGAATCTAATTGGATGGTTAATAAATAAGGTACATTTAAAACTTGCGGACGTTTGCCGAAGTCTTTACGAATTCGTTTTTTCTCAGTATAGGAGTAACCCATTATTGGTTTTCCTCTGTAAATTTTAGTGAGACCGAGTTGATATAAAAAAAGTGCGGTCAAATTGATTGACGTTTTTTTATTTATATCGGAGATTGACGCCGTTTCGGATACCGCACTCTGAACCTTACTTCTGTAGTGGGCTACTTAAATTAAAACGTCTGATTAATTTAAGTGGAAACAGATACCATTAAACGGAAAATGCCTATCTGTTTTTTGTGCTGTTTTTGATAGCACAAAATGGCTGATGGTAAACCACCAGCCATTAAGCCTGAGAAACAGGACATAAGTGAATCAAAAATTATTTGATTTCTACTTTTGCACCAGCTTCTTCTAATTCTTTCTTGAGTGCTTCAGCTTCTTCTTTAGAAATGCCTTCTTTTAAGTTAGCTGGAGCAGACTCAACTAAGTCTTTAGCTTCTTTTAAGCCTAAACCAGTTGCACCACGTACTGCTTTGATAACTGCTACTTTGTTAGCACCAGCTTCAGCAAGAACTACGTCGAATTCAGTTTTTTCTTCTGCCGCTGCTGCTGCGCCGCCAGCTGCTGGAGCTGCTGCTACTGCTGCTGCAGAAACGCCGAATTTTTCTTCCATCGCTGCGATTAATTCAACGATTTCAGTTACAGATTTAGAAGCAATCGCTTCAATGATTTGTTCGTTAGTTAATGACATAACAATCAATTCCTAAAATTAATAAAGTTAAATGAAGTAAGAAACGCTTAATGATTAAGCTGCTTCTTGTAATTTGTCGCGTAATGCCGCAAAAGTGCGAACAAGTTTGCCTGCCGCAGCTTCTTTCATTGTGCCCATTAAACGTGCAATTGCTTCTTCGTAAGTTGGTAATGTTGCTAAGAATTCAACATCTTGGATCTTACCTTCAAAGGCTGCACCTTTAATTTCAAACTTATCGTTTGCTTTAGCAAAATCTTTGAACAAACGTGCTGCTGCACCTGGGTGTTCATTAGAGAATGCGATAAGTGTTGGACCTACAAACGTATCTTGTAAGCATTCGAAATCAGTGCCTTCAACCGCACGACGTAATAAAGTATTACGAACAACGCGCATTGTTACACCAGCTTCACGAGCTGCTTTACGTAATTCAGTCATTTTATCAACAGTTACACCGCGAGAATCCGCGATTACTGCTGAAAGTGCACCTTTGGCTGCTTCATTTACTTCAGCAACAATTGCTTGTTTGTCTTGAAGATTTAATGCCATTGGCTTTTAGCTCCTGAATACACTCCGATTTCTCGGAATTAATTTACCTCATCGAAAGAGTTATCTTTCAGACTAGGACGACTTCGGTGCCCAGAAGCAAGAAATATTCTTATTCTGTTCACCATCTACGTAGGATTATTAAGACGATTATTGCTAACCATTCCCTACGGTCTTGGACGGGGCTTGAATAGGTCAAGCACCAACCAGAAATTTTACGCTAAGCGTAATTTAGGAGCGAGATTATAGTGATTAATCTCGCTCTTGTAAAGTCTATTGTAGAAAAAATCTGCAGATTTTAACCGCACTTTCCTATCATTTTCTTACAGCAATAGCTTCGATTTCTAAGCCAACATCTTTTGGTAAGCGAGCAACTTCTACGCAAGAACGAGCTGGGAAATTCGGATGATTATTTTCTTTAAAGAATTTCTCATACTCTGCATTTACTGCGGCAAAATCATTAAGATCTTTCACAAACACAGTGGTTTTCACAATATCACCCACTTTCAAACCAGCCTGTTCAATAATCGCTTTCACGTTTTCTAACGATTGACGTGCTTGAGCCACAATATCTTTTGGCACTTCACCCGTTGCTGGGTTAACAGGAATTTGGCCTGATGTTAAAACTAAATTTCCTAAATCTACCGCTTGAACATAAGGGCCGATTGCGGCAGGGGCTTTTTCTGTATGAATGATTTTAGTCATGATATTCTCCTTTAATATTGACGTATGAATACGCTTGCTATCCTAACATATAAGTGACTTTATCGCTTATATGAGTATTCTTAATCAATCTCTTTTAATACATCATCAGACAATTCTTTCTGTGAGCTTTCTTTTACTTTGCCATCATTTACTTTAAATTCTAAATTCTGATAATAAGCTTCGCGGAAAGTAACATAAGGATCTTGTGCTTGATTTAGCAACTCGGTTTGATCCAATGTTTTTGAGCGCTTATCTACGGCTTGCACACCATATTTCACCAGTGACCACGGACCGCCCACCCAATTCCAGAACGGATAAGTATAAGCAGCATCGACCACCGCACCAGTTAATTGACGAGGTGTCGTCGCATTATAAATTGGCAATACAATATAAGTGCCCGCATCTACACCATAGGTGCCCAATGTTTCCCCAAAGCTACGTTGATCATAAACCTGCAGATCTTTACTTGCACTGGCAAAATCAAATAAACCACCAATACCAAAGGTGGAGTTAATCCAGAAACGGTTAAAGTGAACAAAGGCTTTTTTAGGTTCACCTTCTAATAAACGGTTCACAAAGCTCACTGGCTCATCTAAGTTATTTGCCACATTAGATAAACCTTTTGTGACCGGTGTCGGCACGTAATCACGCCAGCCTTTTGCTGCGGGTTCCAACACATAGCGATCCATGACTTTATAGTTAAAATCAAACATCGTACGGTTAAAACCTTCTAATTTATCATTGCGTTCACCATCAGCTTTGGTTGCGCAACCTGTTAAAACAGCCGTTGCCATTAAGCCTACCGCAAGTAAAGGTGCTTTTTTCATTCCACTTTCCTATTACAAAAAATTGTCTTTATTCTAACCAACTTGAAAGATAACTACAAAAGAATTTATTTAAGCCTTGAGATTGCTCTTTCTGTTAGCCATTATTGAAATCGTATTTTTTAGTTTTCAAAAAATCACTTTTGCTCTCTGCATAAACAAAAAGTGCGGTTATTTCTAACCGCACTTTCTTCTCTTTTAAATTAAAGTTTTGCTAAAAGCATTGCTTCTAATTTCTCTTGGTCTACTGCAAATTTACGAATACCATCTGCTAATTTTTCTACAGCCATCGCATCGCTGTTATGTTGCCAGTAGAATTCAGCTTCAGTTAATGGTTGAGGTTTAGCTTTTACTTCACCTTTGTACTCTAATTTACGCACAAGTGGAGTTGTGTTTTCTTGTAATTCTTTAAGTAAAGCAGGTGCGATAGTTAAACGGTCACAACCTGCTAATTCAATAATTTCACCGACATTACGGAAACTTGCACCCATTACCACGGTTTTATAACCGTATTCTTTGTAGTAGTTATAAATTTTGGTTACAGAAATGACGCCAGGATCTTCTGCTGGAGCATATTCTTTTTTATCGGTATTTGCTTTGTACCAGTCTAAGATACGACCTACGAATGGTGAAATTAAATAAACACCCGCTTCAGCACACGCACGTGCTTGCGCTTCGGAGAATAATAAGGTTAAGTTACAGTTAATCCCTTCTTTTTCAAGAATTTCTGCTGCACGAATACCTTGCCATGTTGAAGCAATTTTGATCAAAATACGATCATTTGAAATACCTGCAGCATTATAAAGTGCGATAAGTTTACGTGCTTTTTCAACGGTTGCTTGGGTATCGTAAGAAAGTCGCGCATCCACTTCAGTTGAAATACGTCCAGGGACAATTTTTAAAATTTCTAAACCGATGTTTACCGCTAATTTATCTTCAGCATCAATTAATTGTTGCGCTTTATCCGCACTTTGTGCTTTGGCATAAGCAATCGCTTCATCAATTAATGGTGCATATTGTGGTAATGCTGAAGCACTTAAAATTAAAGATGGGTTTGTTGTTGCATCTTGCGGTTGGTATTTTTTAATGGCATCAATATCGCCAGTATCAGCCACAACGACGGTCATACTACGAAGTGAATCTAACTGAGTTGTCATTATATTCTCCTTGAATGGATTTGTTTGAATTCAACTGTCTTACGATAGCATAATTAGCTTTAAAAGGGTAATTCGTCCAGGAAAATATTTACGATAGGAAAAACCAATACATTCTAGATTTACCTTCTCATACCATCACTTTTAGCAATTTTTTCGCGATTTATTAGATACAAATCACAAAACGTTATTTTTCTTTAAATAATCACCTTACAAATCTTTACAAACATGAATTTTTGAGCTAATAAGAGAAGGACTCTTTATAAAAATATCGCCTAATGACAAGGAGGCTCAAATGCAACACAAACTACTTTTCTCTGCAATTGCTCTTGCTCTTTCCTATTCTGCTCAAGCGGTTATAGTACCTGAGGGAACGCAATTAGATGAAAAACAGCATATCGTCATCAATAACGGGGCAGAACCACAAAGTTTTGACCCACAAAAAACCGAAGGTGTGCCAGAATCTGCCGTTGCTTATCAATTACTTGAAGGCTTAGTCACCTCAGACTCTGAAGGTAAACTTCAACCAGGTGTGGCTGAAAGCTGGGAAAATACACCTGACTTCAAAACTTGGACATTCCATTTGCGTAAAGATGCTAAATGGTCAAACGGTGATCCCGTTACCGCGCACGATTTTGTGTTTGCTTGGCGTCGTTTAGTGGATCCTGCAACTGCTGCGCCTTATGCAAGTTACCTAAGTTATTTACAAGTTGAAAATGCGCAAGACATCATTGACGGTAAGAAAAAACCAGCTGAATTAGGGGTTGAAGCAAAAGATGATTATACCTTTGTCGTTCATGCAACCAATCCTGTCCCTTATGCAGTCAGTTTAACGACTCACCAATCCTTATTGCCATTACCGCAAAAAGTAGTCGAAAAATTAGGTGATGCATGGGTGAAAAAAGAAAACTATGTAGGTAACGGTGCCTATAAACTGGCAAACCACATTATTAACGAAAAAATCGAATTTGAACGCAACCCTCTCTACTGGAACGATAAAGAGACTGTCATTAACAGTGCAACATTCCTTGCGATTGAAAACCCAAGTACCGATGTAGCGCGTTATCGTGCAGGTGATTTAGACATGACCAATTATGGTTTACCGCCAGAACAATTCGCTAAATTACAAAAAGAATTGCCAGGCGAAGTATACATTACTCGTACCCTAGCAACTTATTCTTATGAGTTAAACAATAAGAAAGCACCCTTTGATAACGTGAATATTCGCAAAGCCTTGAACTTATCCCTTGATCGTAATGTGATCACCGATAAAGTATTGGGCCAAGGTCAAACACCAACCTATGTGTTTACCCCAACTTACATCGAAGAAGGTCATCTCATTCAACAACCTGCTTATTCAAAAGAACCGATGGCACAACGTAATGAAGAAGCCATTAAACTCTTAGAAGAAGCCGGTTACAGCAAAGCGAATCCGTTGAAATTCACCATTCTTTACAATACTAATGAAAACCACAAAAAAGTGGCCATTGCTGCAGCATCTATGTGGAAAGCGAACACCAAAGGTTTGATTGATGTGAAATTAGAAAACCAAGAGTGGAAAACTTACATTGATAGCCGTCGTGCGGGTCGTTACGACGCGGCACGTGCAGGATGGAATGCGGATTACAACCAAGCCACAACATTCGGCAACTATTTCTTATCTAATTCGAGTAACAATACCGCAAAATATGCGAACCCTGAATACGATAAAGCCATTGCTGAATCTTATGTTGCAACGGATGCGGAAGGACGTGCAAAAGCCTACGCGAAAGCCGAAGAAATTCTTGCAAAAGATTTCGGTATCGTGCCAATCTTTAACTATGTGAATCCACGCTTAGTGAAACCTTACGTAAAAGGTTATTCAGGCAAAGATCCACAAGATCACATTTACTTACGCAACCTTTATATTATTAAACATTAATTCGTTGTTCGTATTTAAGTGCGGTTAAAAATTATCGTGTTTTTTGACCGCACTTTTCACCCATTTTGGTTGGAGTTGTTATGCTCAAGTTTATTTTTAAACGGCTGTTGGAAGCCTTGCCAACGCTGTTTATTTTGATTACTTTTTCTTTCTTTTTGATGCGTCTCGCCCCTGGCAGCCCGTTCACTTCTGAACGCGCTTATCCACCAGAAGTCATGGCTAATATCGAAGCGAAGTATCATTTAAATGAACCATTACATAAACAATATTTCCTTTATTTGGAAAACCTTTCCAAAGGTGATTTTGGCCCCTCTTTCAAATATAAAGATCAATCGGTCAATGATTTAATCGCATCAGCCTTCCCTGTTTCCTTAAAATTAGGGATGGTCGCTTTCGCCTTTGCTGTGGTATTAGGTGTCACAGCGGGTACGCTTGCCGCACTCAATCAAAATAGCCGTTGGGATTATATTTTGATGAGTTTCTCAATGCTTGGCGTAATTATGCCAAGTTTCGTCTTCGCACCAGTCTTAGTACTGATTTTTGCCATTTATTTGGGGTGGTTACCCGCTGGCGGTTGGAATGGCGGTTCAGCAATGTACATTATTTTACCCGTAGCCTCCTTAACTATCGCTTATGTTGCAGGGATTGCACGTATCATGCGCGGCTCCATGATTGAAGTGTTGCACTCCAACTTTATTCGTACCGCTAAAGCCAAAGGACTTTCAACCTCAAGAATCATTTTAAAACATGCTTTACGTCCTGCTCTTTTACCTGTGATTACCTATTTAGGCCCTGCTTTTGTGGGGATTATTACCGGCTCAATGGTAATCGAAAGCGTGTTTGGTTTACCTGGCATGGGGTTATTATTTGTAAACGGTGCATTAAACCGCGATTATTCTTTAGTTTTAAGTCTCACCATTTTAGTGGGAACATTAACCATTTTATTTAATGCGATTGTGGATATTTTATACGCCATCATCGATCCAAAAATTCGTTATTAAGGACAAGTTATGACAGATTATCGTACTCAGCCGATTAATCAGAAAAATGCGGATTTTGTGGAACAAGTGGCTGACCGTATTGAAGAAATGCAACTGGAAGGCCGCAGTCTCTGGCAAGATGCGAAACGCCGTTTTTTCCGCAACAAAGCGGCCGTTGCCAGTCTGATTATTCTAGCGTTTATTATTGTATTTATTACCGTAGCGCCTTGGTTCTTCCCCTTTACCTATGAAGATACCGATTGGAATATGATGAGCTCCCCACCAACAATGGAAGGCTATCACTTCTTCGGTACAGATGCCTCGGGTCGCGACTTATTGGTACGTACTGCTATCGGTGGACGTATTTCCTTATTGGTCGGTATTGCTGGTGCTTTCATTTCCGTAACTATCGGCACAATTTATGGGGCTATTTCCGGTTATGTAGGCGGTAAAACGGATATGTTGATGATGCGCTTTTTAGAGATTCTCAGCTCATTTCCATTTATGTTTTTCGTCATTTTGTTAGTGACCCTTTTTGGCCAAAACATTTTCTTAATTTTTATCGCAATCGGGGCCATTGCTTGGCTTGGCCTTGCACGTATCGTGCGTGGACAAACGCTCAGCCTAAAAAATAAAGAATTCGTCGAAGCCGCCATCGTTTGTGGCGTACCTCGTCGCCAAATCATTTTGAAACACATCATTCCAAATGTATTAGGCTTAGTAGCAGTGTATGCCTCGCTTGAAGTTCCGGGACTCATTCTATTTGAATCATTCTTAAGTTTCTTAGGCTTAGGAACTCAGGAGCCAATGAGTAGTTGGGGTGCACTCTTAAGTGATGGTGCTGCACAAATGGAAGTGTCGCCTTGGTTACTAATTTTCCCGGCATTTTTCCTTTGTCTTACCCTATTTTGTTTTAACTTTATCGGTGACGGGTTGCGTGATGCACTCGATCCGAAAGATAGATAGGAGCGAATAATGAATCCTTTATTAGATGTAAAAAATCTCTACGTTCGCTTCAAAACACCAGATGGCGTCGTCACAGCAGTGAATGACTTAAACTTCACGCTCAATGCAGGAAGCACGCTGGGTATTGTAGGTGAAAGTGGTTCAGGCAAATCACAAACGGCCTTTGCTTTAATGGGTTTATTGGCAGCCAATGGTGAAGTGGAAGGTTCAGCCATTTTTGAAGGTAAAGAATTAGTTAATTTACCGAATGCTGAGTTGAATAAAATCCGCGCCGAGCAAATTTCCATGATTTTCCAAGATCCAATGACGTCACTCAACCCATACATGAAAATCGGTGAACAACTCATGGAAGTGCTGCAATTGCACAAAGGTTATGATAAACAAACTGCCTTTGCCGAATCCGTGAAAATGTTAGATGCAGTTAAAATGCCAGAAGCTAAAAAACGCATGGGCATGTATCCACACGAGTTTTCAGGTGGTATGCGTCAACGGGTGATGATTGCGATGGCCTTATTATGCCGTCCAAAACTACTCATTGCCGATGAGCCCACCACCGCTTTGGATGTGACCGTTCAAGCGCAAATCATGACTTTGTTAAATGAGTTAAAACGTGAGTTTAATACCGCGATTATTATGATCACTCACGATTTAGGTGTGGTAGCGGGTATTTGCGATCAAGTGATGGTGATGTATGCCGGACGAACCATGGAATACGGCACAGCAGAGCAAATTTTCTATCATCCAACCCATCCTTATTCTATTGGCTTAATGGATGCGATTCCTCGCTTAGATGGCAATGAAGAACACTTGATCACCATTCCAGGCAATCCGCCGAATTTATTACATTTGCCAAAAGGTTGCCCATTCTCGCCCCGTTGCCAATTTGCTACCGAACAATGCCAAACTGCGCCAAAACTGACCGCATTTAATGAAGGTCAATTACGCAATTGTTGGTTACCCGTGGAGAAATTTACCCTATGACAGTTTCAAATAACAAAGAATTACTCCTTGAAGTCAATCACTTAGGCGTTAGTTTTAAAATTAAAAATGATAAATCCCTTTTCTTCGCTAAACCGCAAACCTTAAAAGCAGTAAAGGATGTTTCCTTTAAGCTTTATGAAGGTGAAACCCTCGGTGTAGTTGGTGAATCTGGTTGTGGTAAATCCACGCTTGCACGTGCCATCATCGGCTTAGTCGAAGCGAGTGAAGGGGAAATCTTGTGGCTTGGTAAAAATTTGCGAAAACAATCAGCCAAACAATGGAAAGATACCCGTAAAGATATTCAAATGATTTTTCAAGATCCACTCGCTTCTCTCAACCCGCGAATGAACATTGGCGAAATCATTGCCGAACCATTAAAGATCTACCAACCGCACTTAAGTGCCGCTGAAGTGAAAGAAAAAGTACAAGCGATGATGTTAAAAGTCGGGCTTTTACCAAACTTGATTAACCGCTATCCGCATGAGTTTTCTGGTGGCCAATGTCAGCGTATCGGTATCGCTCGCGCATTAATCATTGAGCCTAAAATGATCATTTGTGATGAGCCCGTTTCTGCGTTAGATGTGTCGATTCAGGCTCAAGTGGTAAATTTATTGAAATCCCTGCAAAAAGAAATGGGGCTTTCCTTAATTTTCATCGCCCATGATTTAGCGGTGGTAAAACATATTTCTGACCGCGTATTGGTGATGTATTTAGGTAATGCCATGGAATTAGGCAGCGATGAGGAAGTGTATAACAATACCAAACATCCTTATACCAAAGCCTTAATGTCTGCTGTTCCGATTCCCGATCCGAAATTGGAACGCAATAAGTCCATCGAATTACTTGAAGGTGAGCTACCTTCGCCAATTAATCCGCCGTCTGGTTGCGTGTTCCGTACCCGCTGCCTAAAAGCCGATGAAAATTGCGCGAAACAAAAACCACCTTTCACCAGCCAAAACAACAGCCATTTTGTGGCTTGTTTGAAAGACTTATAAAACAAAAAGTGCGGTCAACATTCACCGCACTTTTTTACTTTTACAATTCTAACTTTTCTTCGATTACTCTAGCTAAATCATCCAACATCGCATAACGTTTACGATACATAGAACGTTTCTTACTCGGTACATCATCAAGATTTCTGTCTATCTCTAAAGGCAATTCCCAATAATCTTTCAACTGCCCACCTGATTCAGCAAAAATCGCATCATAATCTACAACATAATGAGAACTTTGAATAAAACGCGATTTATTTTGATATTTTTGTGGAATGCCTAATAATGTTTTGAAACCTAATACTTTCGTCAATGCTTTCATCGCTTCCACCATCAAATAAGCAGGGCGCAAACCATGACACGTTTTTGTGAGTTGTTTCACCATCTCTTTGGAACCTTCAAAATTGGGTCCCTGCACCACAGAAATAAGTAATGCCTCACCAAGTTTAGCAAAAGTAAGCAAATACACTAATTCATTACGTGGTTTATGCCATAACTCCAATACCCAATAACCTTCCATCGGTTGGTGTGTAGTCATCGATAACGTCATCTCAAAATCAGGAATCACTTCACCAAAACTTAATAGCATTTTATAAATGGGTGCTAAAAGTGCGGTCAATTTTTCAGGTAAAAAAAGTAGATTATCGCAGATAGCTTCGAAACGCTGTTTGCTATTAAAACGTTTATCTAAAAAACGATAAACTAATGGATAGCTATAATCCGCATGTTCCTTTAATAATGTGACAAGAAAAGGATGCTGATTAATAAATTGCTCAAAGTGAACAATTGAGCCTTGATGTAAAAAAGATCGAAGACGATAACGTAGGCGCTTAAGCGCGTAAGAACGCCCAGGTCTATCGGGATAAACGGTTTCCGCTTTTGGCCAGCGATATTGATTTTCTTGAGATTCCATAGTTATTAATATAATTAAAGATGCTTTAAATCACGCAAAGTGCGCATTCTCTCATAATTTCAGCAATTTTTCTATTTGTGATATGCTAGTCGCAATTAATGAAAGGAACAATTATGTCTGAAATTAAACTGAATTATCATAAAACGCATTTTCTTACGAGCGCCCCCAATATTCGTTCCATCCCAGAAGATACAGGGATTGAAATTGCGTTTGCAGGGCGTTCAAATGCCGGAAAATCGACCGCACTTAATGCATTAACCAATCAAAAAAGCTTAGCTCGAACCTCTAAAACCCCTGGTCGGACACAGCTCATCAACCTTTTTGAAGTAGAGCCTAATTGTAAACTGGTAGACTTACCCGGTTATGGCTATGCTGCGGTTCCCGAGAAAATGAAAATTGAATGGCAAAAATCCCTCGGGGAATATTTGCAAAAACGGGAATGTTTAGGCGGGCTTGTTGTTTTAATGGATATTCGTCACCCATTGAAAGATCTCGATCAACAAATGATCGAATGGGCCGTTTCTGCTGATTTACCGGTTATGTTACTTTTAACCAAGGCGGATAAGCTTAGTCAAAGCGCGCGTAGCAAACAAGTTAAAATGGTACGTGAAGCGATTTTACCCTTCCAAGGTGATATTCAAGTCGAAGCCTTTTCTGCACAAAATAAAATTGGCATTGATAAATTAGCGGCCAAACTAGATAGTTGGTTTGCACCACTTTTTTCGTAATTTTTGATAAAGAAAAAGTAATTTCTACGATCAAGATCGCAAAAAAGGCACAGAATGTATGATTTCATTCTGTGCTTTTTTTATAGTGCAAAAATCTGATTATTTTTGACCGCACTTTAAGGAATCTGAATGTCTCTTGCCATTGTTTATAGCCGTGCATCAATGGGGGTACAAGCCCCTCTTGTTACCATTGAGGTACACTTAAGTAACGGAAAGCCTGGATTTACCTTAGTTGGTCTACCCGAAAAAACCGTAAAAGAAGCGCAAGATCGTGTCAGAAGTGCATTAATGAATGCGCAGTTCAAATATCCTGCTAAACGCATCACCGTCAACCTTGCACCAGCTGATTTACCCAAAGAAGGTGGGAGATTTGATTTACCTATTGCAATAGGTATTTTAGCTGCATCGGATCAACTCGACGGTAGCCGTTTAAAACAGTTTGAATTCGTAGGCGAGCTCGCATTAACAGGTGAATTACGTGGCGTACACGGTGTCATTCCTGCCATTTTAGCGGCACAAAAAGCCAAACGTGCCCCCATTATCGCTTATCAAAATGCCAATGAGGCATCGCTTGTCTCAGAGCAAGAGACTTATTTTGCTAAAAACCTTTTGGAAGTCGTGCAATTCTTAAATAATCAAGAAAAATTACCTTTGGCTTCATTACTTGCACAAGAAAGTGCGGTCGGATTTTCAGCTAAAAATCACTTAGATTTGACGGATATTATTGGTCAGCAACACGCCAAACGAGCTCTGACGATTGCAGCCGCAGGCCAGCACAACCTACTCTTTTTAGGTCCTCCCGGTACAGGTAAAACCATGTTGGCAAGTCGTCTCACTGCATTGCTCCCTGAAATGACCGATTTAGAAGCCATTGAAACAGCTTCAGTTACGAGCTTAGTACAAAATGAATTAAATTTTCATAACTGGAAACAACGTCCGTTTCGAGCGCCACATCATAGTGCTTCTTTGCCTGCCTTAGTTGGCGGAGGAACCATTCCAAAACCAGGCGAAATATCGCTCGCACATAACGGCGTACTTTTTCTTGATGAACTACCTGAGTTTGAGCGAAAAGTACTGGATGCGCTTCGTCAGCCCTTAGAAAGTGGAGAAATTATTATTTCTCGTGCCAATGCGAAAATCCAATTCCCTGCTCGCTTTCAATTAGTTGCTGCGATGAACCCAAGTCCAACGGGGCATTATACCGGAACACATAACCGCACCTCGCCGCAGCAAGTGATGCGTTATTTAAATCGCCTTTCAGGGCCATTTTTAGATCGTTTTGATTTATCTATTGAAGTCCCTCTTCTGCCACAAGGTAGCTTACAAAATGCGGGAGATAGAGGTGAGACAAGCCAACAAGTACGAGATAAAGTGTTAAAAGTAAGAGAGATTCAACTTGCTCGAGCCGGTAAAATCAATGCGTATCTTTCAAGCAAAGAAATTGAACGGGATTGTAAATTACAAGATAAAGATGCCCTGTTTCTTGAGAAGGCGCTGAATAAGCTAGGACTTTCAGTGAGAGCCTATCATCGGATTTTAAAAGTCTCACGTACAATTGCCGATTTGAATGGCGAAAAAGAGATACAACAACCTCATTTAGCAGAAGCGCTAGGATATCGAGCCATGGATAGATTGTTACAGAAATTATCTGCTGCTTAAAAAATAAAAGGGCGAATGATTCGCCCTTTTTCGTCTTCGATTCTTAATAATAAGAATGTTCACCACGTTGGTGTTCTGTTACGTCTCGTGCACCTTTTAATTCATTTGGGAAGAGCGAAACTAACTGTTTCTCTACCCCGTCTTTTAAGGTGACATCAACCATTGAGCAACCGTTACAGCCACCGCCGAATTGTAGAACGGCATAACCATCATCAGTAATTTCAATTAATGTGATTTTACCGCCGTGGCTGGCTAATTGTGGATTAATTTGCGTTTGGATCACGTACTCTACGCGCTCAATTAAAGGCGCATCATCTGCAACTTTACGCATTTTAGCGTTAGGTGCTTTTAAAGTCAGTTGAGCACCAAGCTCTTCGGTTACATAATCAATTTCAGCATCTTCTAAAAACGGCAAGCTGATTTCATCTACAAACGCTGAAAAAGTATCGTATTTCATTTCAGTATCAGTTGCTTCAACTGAATTTGGTGGGCAATAAGACACGCCGCACTCTGCTCCAGGCGTACCTGGATTAACTACAAAAATACGAATATTAGTACCTTCTTCTTGTGTATCTAAAAGTTTCCGAAAATGCGCTTGTGCCGCATCTGAAATAAAAATTTTTTCCATAAATAAAATCCTAATACTTGATACAATATATCAAGAATGATACTCCTATATGGCAATTTTTTCTACATTTATTCCTATTTTTATAGATATAGGTAAATCCTATCCTTAAAAAATTTAGGCTCGAGCTAAGCCCCATACTTGAATTTCTTTTACACCTAATTTTCGAAGTTGTTTGGCTATCTCTGCCAACGTTGAGCCGGTTGTAATCACATCATCCACCAACGCTACACGTTCATAAGGAAAAGGCTTTTTGGTATTCACTGCAAAAGCATTTCTAAGGTTTTGTCGTCGATCTTTCGCCGTTAAACCTCGCTGAGTGTGGGTATGTTTAATCCGTTTCACCACATGATGACAGTTAGGCACATCACACCAACGGCTCAGCCAGTTCGCTAATAAATCCGCCTGATTATAACCCCGTTGCCATTGTCGAAAATGATATAGCGGCACAGGAATAATCGCCTGTGGCAGCGAGAGTCCATGTGTTCGTCTCGCCTCTCGCACCGCAAGATAAAGTAAACGCGATAAACTGCGATCTAACCAAAACTGTTTTTGGAATTTAAAACGATGAATAAGTGAAGAAAGCGGTTCGAGATAATGCCCTATAATCACAATACGATCCCAAGCAGGTTCATTTCTCAAACAATATCCACAGCCCATTGCATAATGCTGCAAGGGTGAACCACATCGTCCACAATAAGGGAAAGTTTTAATTTGCTTCTGACATCGGCTGCACAATCCATTTCGACCAAGATGAATAGATCGCTTGCAATGCACACAGCTAAACTGAAAAAAATGGGAAAACATAAGAGAAATTGACCGCACTTTATTTTCTCGCTTTTTCAACTTGCTTAAAATGCTTTTCTTTCTTAGCCATTTCCATTCTTTCACCTTGTTTCAAAATATGAGGGGTCACAAAAATCACAAGCTCTCGTTTTTGATGACGTTCACTTTCCTTACTAAATAGACGCTTAATACCGGGAATATCGCCCAATAATGGTACTTTATCGACACCTTTCGTGATGGTATCGTGAAATACGCCGCCCAATACAATCGTTTCGCCATCTTTGGCAAAAACTTGCGTATTGATCTCTTGTTTATCAATAGATACGACTTCATTTTGCCCATAAGCCACGCGATTCCCCGGGGAATTTTGACTGACTAATAAATCCAATAAAATATTATTATCCTTCGAAATATGCGGTGTGACTTCCAATCCTAAGACAGCCTCGCGAAACTCCACTGACTGTGTATCATTTTTCCCATTCGTTACCACATAAGGAATTTCTGTCCCTTGTTTAATGCTTGCGCTTTTCTTATTGGTCGTGAGTAAGCGAGGGCTTGCAATAATTTCCACATTATTTTCACGTTCAAGCGCAGTCAATTCTAGGTCTAATAATCGACCATTAATTTTAGCGACTTGAAGTGCTAATGAGCCGGCCGGCGTGACCGTTGTCGCAAAATTTACATTTAAATTATTACTGATGTTACTAAAGCCATTCGCATCTAGGCTGCCACTTACTCGATGTGCTGCTTCAGTAGGATGAAAAATGCCCCAACGCACACCTAATTCTTTCAGGCTTTCATCGGTAATCGTCACAATACGTGCTTCAATCACGATTTGCTCAATAGGTTTATCCAACTCTGCGATTAATTTTTTGATATTTTTGAGTGAACGTGCATCATCCTGAATCAGTAATACATTGCTTCGATCATCAAATGTAATTGTTCCACTAGGTGAAAGCAAAGAACCGTTCCCTGTTGTTAAAGATTTCATCACATCAGAGGCCTTGGCAAAATGCAGTTTAACCGTTGTACTCACAAGTGGTGTTTCACTCGATAAACTTTCTCCGACAATCGCCACAGGCTCTGTCATTTTCTCTGCATATTGTTCATGTTGAGAAGGCTTACCCAAATAATAAATACCATTTTCTTGATAAAAAGAGAGCCCTTTGATTTTTGCGACAGAACGCAATAAACGATCAAAATCTACGTTATCTAATTGCAATGAAAGCGTTCCTTCTAGCTCATCATCAATCATTAGATTGCTATTTTGCTCAAGAGCAAGTTGTTGGAGTGTCGACACCATGGGTGCTTGTTTTAAGCGAAGTGAAAATACGCGATTTTCTGCCGCTGAGTAGGTCGTCCATAGGATCAAAAAACACATTAAAAACTGACCACACTTTGTTTTTATTTTCTGCTTTACCATTTTAAAATCTCATTATGATTGAGGTCGTTTGTTCACATTGCCCAGCTTTATAACCTTGAAGCGTCACGCTGTTTTTACTCACTTTTTCAATTAAATAGGCTTCTTTTCCAATCCTCTGCCCGACTTGAGCAGACAGAATATGCCCATCATCATTAAATAACACTTCTGCCTGTTTACCGTATTGCACGACACCCACAATATGTAGCTGAGCCAATGGGCGTTCCTCCGCCAGTCTCGGCTCCGAATACACGCAAGTCGACACTGGCGGTAGGGTGAGCCCCTCTTTTGGATATTCGGTTTGTTCTCTTTGTTTACGATCAAAAGGATCTTGCGAAAATGCTGATACAGAAAAAAACGCTATCAAAATTAAGAAGAGCTTTTTCATTATTTATCCTTATTTAATTGGAAAATTAACTCACATGTAATAGAAGCATTATCCTCTTCATCTAATTTTTCAATGTTTAATTGAGTTAACGAAAGTTTAGGAATGTCCCTTAAAAGTGCGGTCAAAAATTGCTGTAAATCGGCAAAATAGCCTTGTAATGACAAATGTAACAAAGTATGTTGAGAAAAATCCCAACGTAAATCCAATGCTCGGAGTCGCCCATTTAACAACGCCTGTACATGCTGATTAATCGGCAACACAGAATGAGCCAACTCTGGAGAAAGTTGTCGGCTGTCTGACTTTTGCCTTAAGGTTTGTAAAATCTTTTCCTGTTTATCCCACTCTTGCTGCTGCAAACTCAATTCTGCATCAAGTCGATGTCGTTCACTGCTATTTTCAACGTAACGAAAAACAGGTAAGAAAATAACCGCACTTAATGCACACAACCAAAAGGCGGCATGGACTATTTGAGGTAATCGAAGCCATCTCCCAAACCAATTTTGTGCACTTTTTTGAACAATCTCGTTGATAAGGCCTCTCATTGCACAAGCTCCGATAACTGAATATCAAATTGAAAGAATAACTGCTGTTGCACTGGCTGAAACTTAGTTAAGTTAACCGCTGTAAAATGGCGTTTGAGAAATTGATGTATCGCTTCAAACTCTTGTTGGTTTTCTGTCATGCCGGAAAGGACAACTTGCTTCGCATTGAGTGTAAATACATCTAACTCACCTTGTTGTAATGGCAACTCAGTTAATAAATTAAGCTGGCGATTCACATATTTCGTATCTATTTCTGTCAGCTCATTCATTTCCTTCAAGTCACGTTGTAGTTGTTGAACTTGAATGCGCTTCTGATGAGCTTGATGAGTTATTTGTGTCAGTTTTTCTTTTGTCTGATTTAGGGTTTGGGCTTGTTGTTCATTGAGTTGGTTCAATCCAACGACAATCAAAACTGAACAAGCTAGCCAAATTAAACCTTGCCACATAAAACGACGAAAAGCCTTTTGATGTTGTTCTAAACGCCAAGGCAATAAGTTAAGGCTTAACATCATCACTCTCCCGATTACTTGGAGTCAAAAGTGCGGTCGTTTTTGAGGATAAATCCACTAGCTTTAAATCAGTTTGCCAGAGTGCATTGCCTAGAGCGATGAAAGGTAAATCCGTTTCGATGCGTTGCCAATCCTGAGGCAGTGATTCGATTGTGTGTGAATTCAACATATCAGGCGTTTGATACACGTAAATCTGTTCTATTGTTTCGGAAAAGCGTTGGATAAACTGTTGATAAAGTTCAGATAAATATCCTTGAGATTGCAAAACTTGTCGTTGTTGTAAGCGTTCACAAACGGCGAGACATCCTTGTTGATCTTGATATAAAAATAAGGTGTTAATCGGCTCTTGACCTAAAATGGCATAAAATGCACGTAAAATACTGTGATTCAGTAAATCAAGTGCGGTCAATTTTAACGGTAAATATTTTGCCAATTCTGCATTGGCGCTTTCTTGTCGAATAGCCGTTATATCCAAACGAAAACCTTGTTTTAATGGCGTGGTAAGATAATCAAACCATAATTCATCCAAAGGAATCGGTAATTCTTTTTGCAAAATAAAACGACATTGTTGTTCACATTCCTGGGCATTGAGTGTTTGTGGTAGAATAAGTGTTTTAGACCAAGTTAAGTGGGGCGAAATGGCGCCAACAAAACAGCATTGACTGTTTTTTTGTGGCAAATGAGGCAATAACTGGGAAAAAATATCTTTTTGTTGCGTATTTAAACAAATTGATTGAACTTTGTGTAATTCATCTAGCCAAACAAAATAGAGGTTATCTTGTTGTTTACTCACACCAATTTGTAGTTTTTGCTGCTTTCTATTGGCAATTCCCATATTCTTTCCTATTCTTTAAGGGATTAATCTTTTATACTTAGCAGCCAAAATCATAATTTTGATTTTTTGAATATTCATTAAACCAGAGAGAATTTTACGATGCGGATCGCAAAATTAATATTAAGTACCCTATTTACGATATGTATACTGGGATTAGTTGCCGGTGGAGTGTTTTATTTTCACTTAAAATCCTCCTTACCGTCGGTAGAAAGCTTAAAAACCGTTGAGTTGCAACAACCAATGCAAATCTATACGGCTGATGGCAAATTAATCGGTGAAGTGGGTGAACAACGCCGTATTCCGGTGAAATTAGAAAACGTGCCTCAACGTTTGCAAGATGCTTTCTTAGCAACGGAAGATAGTCGTTTTTATGACCATCATGGTTTAGACCCAATTGGTATTGCCCGTGCAATTTATGTTGCAGTCAGCAATGGTGGAGCCTCTCAAGGTGCAAGTACCATTACACAACAGCTTGCGCGTAACTTCTTCTTAACCCCAGAAAAAAAACTTATTCGTAAAGTACGTGAAGCGGTATTAGCGGTTGAAATTGAAAATACCTTGAGCAAACAGGAAATTTTAGAGCTTTATTTGAATAAAATTTTCTTAGGCTATCGTTCTTATGGTGTCGCAGCCGCTGCACAAACCTACTTTGGTAAAAACTTAGATGAATTAACGCTCTCTGAAATGGCTGTGATTGCAGGCTTACCAAAAGCACCTTCAACAATGAACCCATTATATTCACCAAAACGTGCGGAAGAACGCCGTAATGTGGTATTAGGTCGTATGTTGGATGAAAACAAAATCACCAAAGCAGAATATGATGCAGCCATCAAAGAGCCAATCGTCGCGAGTTATCACGGTGCAAAATTTGAATTCCGTGCAGACTATGTAACTGAAATGGTTCGTCAAGAAATGGTGAAACGTTTTGGTGAAGAAGATGCTTACACCAAAGGTTATAAAGTCTTCACGACAGTACTTTCAAAAGATCAAGCGGAAGCTCAAAAAGCCGTACGTAATAACCTGATCGATTATGATATGCGTCATGGCTGGCGTGGTGGTGCTCCACTATGGAAAAAAGGTGAAGCCGTATGGGACAACGAGCGTATTGTCGCTTTCTTGAAAAAATTACCTGATTCAGAACCTTTCATTCCTGCAGCAGTGACCGCATTGGGTAAAAATGGTGCGGAATTACTTTTAGCCAATAATGAAACCATGACGCTGTCTTCTAACGCAATGCGTTGGGCGGGTAAATCTCCCGTTAAAGTGGGCGAACAGATTTGGATTCGTAAACGTGATAACGGTGAGTGGGTGTTAGGCCAAATTCCAGCGGCTAACTCTGCATTAGTTTCATTAAACTCAGATAATGGTGCAATTGAAGCCATGGTGGGTGGTTTTAGTTATGAACAAAGTAAATTTAACCGTGCAACCCAATCTTTAGTGCAAGTAGGTTCTTCGATTAAACCATTTATTTATGCTGCGGCATTAGAAAAAGGTTTAACCCTTTCAAGCGTATTGCAAGATAGTCCTATCTCCATTCAAAAACCAGGACAACCCTTGTGGCAACCGAAAAACACCCCTGATCGTTATGACGGTCCAATGCGTTTACGTGTGGGTTTAGGCCAATCTAAAAACATGATTGCGATCAGAGCGTTACAAACTGCGGGTGTTGATTTCACCGCTGAATTCTTACAACGATTTGGGTTCAAACGTGACCAATATTTTGCCAGTGAAGCGCTTGCATTAGGTGCAGCGTCTTTCACTCCGCTTGAAATGGCTCGTGCTTATGCGGTATTTGATAACGGTGGTTTCTTGATTGATCCTTACCTCATCGAAAAAATTCAAGATAATACCGGTAAAGATTTATTTATTGCTAACCCGAAAATTGCTTGTATCACTTGTAATGACATTCCTGTGATTTATGGTGAAACCAAAGATAAAATCGATGGTTTTAAAGATGTCGCAGAAGTGGCTAACCCTGACAATCTAAAATCCGCTAAAGGTAATAGCAACACCGATACAGATGAAGGTGAGGGTGATCAGCAACCTGAGAATGTACCAGACTTGCCAGAGCTTCAAACATCAGCATTAAATGACGGTTCTGTTGATTTAATGGCGGATGCGAAAGACGGTGCGGCAAAACAAGAGTATGCACCTCGTGTGATTAGCGGTGAGTTAGCCTTCTTAATTCGTAGCGCATTAAATACGGCGATTTATGGTGAACAAGGGCTCAGTTGGAAAGGTACCAGCTGGCGTATTGCTCAAAGCATTAAGCGTAGTGACATCGGTGGTAAAACCGGTACCACGAATAGTGCGAAAGTTGCTTGGTATGCAGGTTTTGGCGCAAACTTAGTCACCACAACCTATGTTGGTTTCGATGATAACAAACGCATATTAGGTAAAGGTGAAGCGGGAGCGAAAACCGCAATGCCTGCCTGGGTTGCTTATATGAAAGCTGCACTTTCTGATGTGCCAGAACGTCAACTTGAGCTTCCTCCAAACATCATGGAAAAAACCATTGATAGTAACTCTGGTTTACTTTCTGAAGGTGGTGGCCGTAAAGAATACTTTATCGTGGGTACCGAGCCTAAACGTACTTACATTGCGGAAATGCAAGAGCGCGGTTATTATGTTCCACCAGAGTTGCAACAACGTCTAAATGGTGGAACAGGTAAAACCAAAGACGCAATTCCTGCAACGCAACCAGAAGAATTATTCTAACCCTGATTTAAATACTAAAAGTGCGGTTAATTTTGACCGCACTTTTTTACGTCAAAAGGACAAATCATGTTAAGTTATCGTCACAGTTTCCATGCAGGCAATCATGCTGATGTATTAAAGCATATTGTATTAATGCTGATATTGGAAAATCTTTCGCTGAAAGAAAAAGGTTTTTACTATCTCGATACCCATTCTGGGGTCGGACGCTATCGTTTAAGTTCTAACGAATCAGAAAAAACCGGCGAATACAAAGAGGGAATTGGGAGACTTTGGGAAAGAACAGATTTACCCGAAGAAGTTGCTCGCTACGTGGATCTCATTAAAAAGCTCAATTATGGCGGTAAAGAATTACGTTATTATGCGGGCTCACCTATGATTGCCGCGCAATTATTACGTCCTCAAGATCGTGCATTACTGACAGAATTACATCCAAGTGATTTTCCATTATTACGCAATAATTTCAAAGAATTTAAAAATATCACCACAAAATCAGAAAATGGTTTCCAACAACTCAAAGCCACGCTTCCACCAAAAGAACGCCGAGGCTTAGTGCTTATTGATCCGCCTTATGAATTAAAAGAAGATTATGATTTGGTAGTGAAAGCTATAGAAGAAGGTTATAAACGCTTTGCTACGGGTACTTATGCGATTTGGTATCCAGTGGTTCTACGTCAACAAACAAAACGCATTTTTAAAGGATTAGAAGCAACAGGAATTCGTAAAATTTTGAAAATTGAATTGGCGGTTCGCCCTGATAGCGATCAACGTGGTATGACCGCAAGTGGAATGGTGGTGATTAACCCACCTTGGCAATTAGAACAGCAAATGAAATCTATTTTGCCTTATTTGACCCAAACGCTCGTCCCTGAAGGTACGGGAAGTTGGACAGTGGAATGGATTGTACCGGAATAATCCATTCCAAAATCTCGGTCAAAATAACCGCACTTTTAAATTTTAATTTTATTGGAATACAACACTAAGCAAAGTGCAATAACCATAATTAAAATCGCGCCTGCGAATAAGATGGTATCAACCGAACTCTCATGATTCACAATAATCAGGCGCAACATAGCGGTAATCCCCGCGTAAATAAAATAGCGCAAAGGAAAGTGATAGCCACTTTTAAAATATTGCACGATAAGACCAATAAAACCGAAATATAAGAAAAACATCACGGCTTGTTCGGCAACATCATAAGGCACTACGCTTGATGTATTAAACACCATAATTGCTAAGGTATAGGTAATTTTAGCTAAAGCAATAATCAATACTAAAGCCAAAGCAATAAGTGAAAAACTTAATACCACTTTTAATACACTAGTCACTACTCTAGGCAGCTTTTCTAGTTCTTGAGATTCTTCCATAAAGTTCCTTTTTTGTTTTTTAAAATGACGAAAAGTCCGTATTTTAAAGGAATGTGATTTAGTGGTAAATAGCCAAATTTAATCAAATAAAAAAGGCAGAGCTCTCTGCCTTTTCTTTTTTATATGAATGAAATGAATAATTACTCATCTAAGAAACTTCTTAAGGTTTCTGAACGACTTGGATGACGTAATTTACGTAATGCTTTTGCTTCAATCTGACGAATACGCTCACGAGTTACGTCAAATTGTTTACCCACTTCTTCGAGTGTATGGTCAGTATTCATATCAATACCAAAACGCATACGTAATACTTTTGCTTCACGAGGTGTTAAACCTTCTAACACTTCATGAGTCGCCACTTTCAAGCTTTGTGCGGTTGCAGAATCTAATGGCAATTCAAGGGTTGAATCCTCAATGAAATCACCTAAATGTGAATCATCGTCGTCACCGATTGGCGTTTCCATTGAAATTGGCTCTTTCGCAATTTTAAGTACTTTACGAATTTTATCTTCTGGCATCCCCATGCGCTCAGCAAGCTCTTCTGGTGTTGCTTCACGGCCCATTTCTTGTAGCATTTGACGAGAAATACGATTTAATTTGTTAATCGTTTCAATCATATGAACAGGAATACGGATTGTACGCGCTTGGTCTGCTATTGAACGAGTAATGGCCTGACGAATCCACCAGGTTGCATAGGTAGAAAATTTATAACCACGACGGTATTCAAATTTATCTACCGCTTTCATCAAACCAATATTCCCTTCTTGAATTAAATCCAAGAATTGTAAACCACGGTTGGTATATTTTTTCGCAATAGAAATGACCAAACGTAAGTTGGCTTCAACCATTTCTTTTTTCGCACGGCGAGCTTTTTGTTCACCACGAGATACCGCATCGCAAATCTCACGCATCTGTTGGATGGTAAGATTAGTATTCTGTTCAATATTCGCTAAGTTATCTAAAGATAAACGGATACGCTCTTCATATTTTGGTAAGCGTTTCGCCCAAGCTTTCGTGGATTTTAACGCTTTTGCTACCCATGCATCACTGCTACCATTAGCAACAATAAGCGCCTCAAATTCATCTTTTGGCATACCTGCAATATCAACTAATACTTTTTGTAATTGACGCTCTTCTGCACGTACACGTTTCATCATATTCTTCATTGATAAAACAAGTACATCAAATTGTTTTGGCACTAAACGGAATTGTTTAAAAATATCGGCGAGTTGAGCAATTTGATCTTTTGCACGTTTACCACTACGACCGTGTTTTGCAATAGTCGCTAATGTTTTAGTATGCTGCTCTCTTAATGCGGCAAATCTTTCACGCGCCACTTCAGGATCGATGCTGTTATCTGAATCGCTGTCATCAGAACTTGAGCTACTATCGCTTTCATCTTCCTCATCGCTCTCATCATCAACGTCTGCCGCAGATTCGGCACTTTCATCTTCATCAGCAAAATTTTCATCAATGGTTGCGGTTTCCTCTTCTGGAACATTTGGATCCACAAAGCCGGTGATTAAATCAGCTAAACGATAATTGCCCGCTTCAACTTGGTCATAATTATCTAATAATTCAGTTAACGCTTCTGGGTAAGCTGCAATCGCAGTTTGGACTTCATCGATCCCCTCTTCAATACGTTTTGCAATGCTGATTTCATCTTCACGGGTAAGGAGATCAACGGTACCCATTTCACGCATATACATACGCACAGGATCGGTTGTACGACCGATTTCAGATTCCACATTGGATAAAATTTGTGTTGCTTCTTCCACTGCATCTTCATCCGGAATCGTGTCATTCAACATCATTTCGTCACTTTCCGGCGCTTCATCAAGAACCGGAATACCCGCATCATGCTGTAAAGTCTGCAACAACTTATCGTAATATTCCGGATCGATCACATCTTCCGGAAGTAAGTCATTAATCTCCGCATAGGTTAAATAACCTTGCGTACGACCCAATTCCATAAGCTGTTCAATTTGTTCTGAATATTGCTCTGCGGTAGATTGTTGATTTTGTTCCATTTTTATTCCCGTTTTGCGTTATTTTTGGAAGATAAAAGCCCTTGTTTTGAACAGGAGATTTTACCATTGTTATGACGGATTAACTAACTGTTTTTTCTGCTCTTCTTTTCCCTTGAGCAAATTCACTAAAATTGCTCGCTCTTGATCAGTTAAGCCTTCCGCCCTTTCTTTTGCAATCAGCATTTCAATGTCACGTTCAATCGCTTGAATATTCAATCGACGATAGTTTTGAGAGAATGCATTAATGATTTCTAAGTCATCTAATAGATGATCCCAAGAGGCTAATATTTCAAGGGGCTTGCTGAATTCTGTATCACGAAAATATTCTAAGATTTGCCCTGTTGTAATGCCTTCTCGTTCACGACAAAGTGCGGTCAATTTTTCGAGTAATTCGTAACCCGCTTCATGCTTTAAGGCTTGTAACCCCACATCCGAAATGCGATTCACTAACTGTGAATTCTGTAATAACAGAGAAATCACTACACGCATTGGCGTTTTCTTAATAGTTTTTTGTGGCGTTTTAGGTTTGGGTTCAGCCTTCTCTATTTGATTTGGAATTAAGCTTTCAAGCTGTGATTGATCAAAGATCCCAAGCTTTTGAGCCAACATATTTCGCAATGATAGACGCAACATATCACCAGGAATTTGACGAATTAAAGGCGCCGCGAGTGCGACTAATTTACCTCGTCCTTCTTGCGTCGAGAAATCTACTTGTGGGCTTAAATGCGCGAATAAGAATTCTGTGAGAGACTGAGCTTGATCAATATATTCTTCAAACTTTTCTTTACCATATTGACGAATATAAGTATCCGGATCTTCTCCATCTGGTAGGAAAATAAACTTGATTTGTCGTCCATCTTCCAGATAAGGCAAAGCGTTTTCAAGTGCGCGCCAAGCGGCATCACGCCCTGCTCTATCACCATCGTAGCAGCAAATAACTTGCTCTGTTGAACGGAACAATAATTGAATTTGCTCCGAGGTTGTCGATGTACCAAGAGAAGCCACCGCATAATTCACACCAAATTGCGCTAACGCCACCACATCCATGTAGCCTTCAACCACCAGTAATTTTTCTGGCTCATCATTGATTTGTAAGGCTTCATACAAGCCATAAAGTTCATTACCTTTATGGTATGTAATGGTTTCTGGGGAGTTTAAATACTTGGGTTTTTCATCCGTTAAAACACGTCCACCAAAGGCGACCGTACGACCCCGTTTATCCCGAATCGGAAACATAATGCGATTACGAAATTTATCGTACACATTGCCACGATCATTGCGAGAAAGCATGCCTAAATCAAACAGTTTTTTCTGTTCTTCTCGATTTTTGCCGAATTGGCGCAACACCGTATCCATCGCATTAGGCACATAACCGATTTGAAAACGATCGATAATGTCGGGCGATAAACCACGTTGCTGAAGATAGCTTTGAGCAGGAATATTTAGCGGAAGTTGTGCTTGATAAAACGACGCAATCTCTTGCATTAAATCGTATAAATTACGTTTTGTCTGATAGCTCACATCCGGTTTATTGCCGAATTGATTTGGGCGTTTTTCATAAGGCACTTCAAGCCCAGCCGAAGCGGCAAGCTCTTCAACAGCTTCAACAAATTCTAATTTGTCATAATCCATTAAAAATGAAATCGCATTGCCTTTCGCGCCACAGCCGAAGCAATAATAGAATTGTTTTTTTTCACTTACCGTGAAGGATGGTGTTTTTTCATGATGAAACGGACAGCAAGCTTGATAATCTCGTCCCGCTTTTTTGAGTTTCACGCGCGCATTAATCACATCGACAATATTCGATTTTGTGAGCAGATCATCAATAAACTGGCGTGGAATTGAGCCTTTCATTGCCTTGCCTCCTTGAATCCGATGCGAAAGTGCGGTTGATTTTGCGTGACTTTTTTTTCGATGAGTTTAAAGCAACAAAACCGTGATACCCAAAAGGTTTCACGGTTTGTCTTAACTCGAGTTAGAAAATACTACAAATTAGTATAAACGGGTATTGCGCGCGTTTTCGCGAGCATTACGTTTAGCGTGACGTTTAGCAAGTGTTGCTTTTTCACGTTTACGGATTGTAGTTGGTTTTTCATAGAATTCACGAGCGCGAACTTCTGCTAAAATACCAGCTTTTTCGCAAGAGCGTTTGAAACGACGTAAAGCTACGTCGAATGATTCGTTTTCACGTACTTTAATTACAGGCATAAGCCAATCACCTCAATGAGTTTAATTTAATTGCAATTTTAAATTTTTATTACTGCCGAATGAACGGCAAATTCAATAAAGGACGCAATTCTAATCGATCTTCCCTGCAAAAGCAAAGGAAAGATCGCCTATTTGCTGAAAATTTGGCGTTTGAACTGGTTTAAGCGGGCTAAACAAGGTAAAATCTTTGCCAATTTTTTTAATAAAATGAGAATAAAATGCGTATTTTAGGAATCGAAACCTCCTGTGATGAAACAGGTGTCGCAATTTATGATGAAGATAAAGGCTTAATTGCTAATCAGCTCTACACGCAAATTGCCTTGCATGCGGATTACGGCGGTGTGGTGCCAGAGCTAGCTTCCCGCGATCACATTCGCAAAACGGCGCCATTAATTAAAGCTGCATTAGAAGAAGCCAATCTAACTGCTGATCAAATCGATGGTATCGCTTATACAAGCGGTCCGGGTTTAGTGGGTGCGTTATTAGTGGGCGCAACAATTGCTCGTTCACTAGCTTATGCTTGGAATGTGCCCGCTATTGGTGTACATCACATGGAAGGTCATCTACTTGCGCCAATGCTTGATGAAAATCGACCGTACTTTCCATTTATTGCGCTCTTAGTTTCAGGTGGACACACCCAATTAGTGCGTGTTGATGGCGTAGGAAAATATGAAGTCATTGGCGAATCTATTGATGATGCGGCAGGTGAAGCCTTTGATAAAACCGCAAAACTATTAGGGCTAGATTACCCTGGTGGTGCCGCACTTTCACGTTTAGCAGAAAAAGGATCACCGGATCGTTTTGTGTTTCCTCGTCCAATGACGGATCGCCCTGGTCTTGATTTTAGCTTTTCAGGTTTAAAAACCTCAGCGGCTAACACCATTAATCATGCGATCAAACAAGAAGGTGAATTAACTGAACAAACCAAAGCTGATATTGCCTTTGCCTTCCAAGACTCCGTCGTCGATACACTTGCAATCAAATGTAAACGCGCCTTAAAAGAAACAGGTTATAAGCGTTTAGTGATTGCTGGCGGCGTAAGTGCAAACAAAAAATTACGTGAAACCCTTGGCACCATGGTGAAAAATCTTGGTGGTGAAGTATTTTATCCACAGCCTCAATTTTGTACCGATAACGGTGCCATGATTGCCTATACGGGCTTTTTACGCTTAAAACAAGGTCAGCATAGCGATCTCGCTATTGATGTCAAACCTCGTTGGGCGATGGCCGAACTCCCTGCAATTTAAGGAAAAATATGGAAAATATGATTAAAGTAAGAGCCATGCGTGCAGCCGGTATCGCTTGTTTTTTAGTGCTTGCGATTATTGGTGCATGGATTTTTACCACGCCAAGCAGTGATATTGTTGACGCTCTTGCTGAAGCAGGAAAAATGGTGGGCGGCGGTGCCACTTACGGGACCTTTATGCTCGCAGCCTGTCCACCTGTTGCAGGATTCATTGCCTATCATTTCTGGAAATGGGTGATTAAATAATGGCAAAACTCTATTTTTACTACTCTACGATGAATGCGGGTAAATCAACCACCTTGCTGCAGTCTTCCTATAACTATCGTGAACGAAATATGAATACCATGGTTTATACGGCTGCCATTGATGACCGCTTTGGCGCAGGCAAAGTCACGTCACGTATTGGTATTCACGAAGATGCGGATTTATTTACATCGACGAGTGACCTTTTTGCCGAAGTGAGTCAACGTTTACAACAAGAAAAATTTCATTGTGTTTTGGTTGATGAAGCCCAGTTTTTAACGAAACAACAAGTGTATCAGCTAAGCGATGTCGTAGATAAACTGAAGATTCCAGTGCTTTGTTATGGCTTGCGTACCGACTTCCAAGCTGAGCTATTTGAAGGCAGTAAGTATTTACTTGCTTGGGCAGATCAACTAGAAGAATTAAAAACAATCTGTTATTGTGGGCGTAAAGCCAATTTCGTTTTACGTTTAAATGAACAAGGTGAAGTTATTAAGGAAGGGGAACAAATCCAAATTGGTGGAAATGACTCTTATCTTTCGGTTTGCCGCTATCATTACAAAGAAAAGTGCGGTCAGCTTTAACCTCGTTTTTCAATTTTATACTCGGAGGACAATTTTATGCTAAAAAATAAAACATTCGGCAGTGCCTTAATCATTGCAGGCACGACCATCGGGGCGGGGATGCTCGCAATGCCATTAACCTCTGCTGGAATTGGTTTTGGTTACACCGTTTTATTATTAGTGGGCTTATGGGCGCTTTTAGTTTACAGCGGTTTGCTTTTTGTTGAAGTGTACCAAACAGCTGATCGCCTGAATGATGGCGTGGCGACTCTCGCGGAGAAATACTTCGGCATCACTGGGCGTGTCTTAGCCACCTTTAGTTTGCTCATTTTACTTTACGCCCTTTCTGCGGCCTACATCACTGGGGGCGGCTCATTATTATCTGGCTTACCAACCGCTTTTGGATTTGAAAATCTTTCCTCCGAACTTTCAATCATTTTATTTACCGTTGTATTAGGTGCCTTTGTGGTTGTGGGTACAAAAGGTGTTGATGGCGCTACTCGTATTCTATTTATTGGTAAATTAATCGCTTTTGCTTTTGTGTTATTTATGATGTTACCAAAAGTGTCTGTCGATAACCTGATGGCATTGCCTTTAGATTATGCTTTTGTGATCTCTGCGGCACCAATTTTCTTTACCTCTTTTGGCTTCCATATCATCATGGGTAGCGTAAACAGCTATTTAGATGGTAGTGTGACTCAATTCCGTAAAGCGATTTTAATTGGTACAGCCATTCCACTGGTAGCTTATTTGGTATGGCAATTAGCGACTCACGGTGTATTAAGTCAAAATGAATTCGTGCAAGTGCTACAAGCGGACCCAACCCTTAACGGCTTGGTCAATGCTACACGTCAAATCACGAATTCCCACATCATGGGCGAAATTGTGCGTGTATTCTCTGCACTTGCATTAATCACATCTTTCCTTGGTGTCATGCTAGGTGTGTTTGAAGGTTTAGGCGATTTATTCAAACGTTACAAATTGCCACACAACCGTTTGACACTGACTGTTGCCGCCTTCACACCGCCACTTGCATTTGCCTTGTATTATCCTGAAGGCTTTATCGCCGCATTAAGCTATGCGGGTTTACTCTGTGCGTTCTATTGCTTGATTTTACCAATCGGACTAGCATGGAAAACACGTCAAGCGAATCCAAATCTGCCTTATCGTGTAATCGGTGGTAATGTGACTTTAGTGATTGCACTAGTTATTGGTGTAGCGATTATGATCGTGCCATTCTTAATTCAAGCAGGCTATTTACCTGCAGTAGCAGGCTAAAGTGCGGTAGATTTCCAGGGCATTTTTCTCATAAAAGTAGGGCTTAAACGCCCTATTTTTTTATTTTCAAAAAATTTTCATTTTTTTTACCTCTCTTAATCTTTCCTTAAGATTCTCTTGTTTAAATACACTCATCGAAAGGCAAACAATCCAATCGATAAATAAATCTGAAAAATGTTAATCACTTAAGAAAAGATTAAGATTTGAATGATTTAATACATCTGAAAGCAAAGCTTTCAACTTACTTTATGATTATCTTATTTAGGAGAACAAACTATGAAAAAATTACTTACTGTTGCAGCTATCGCATTATCTTCTGTTGCCGTATATAACACCGCAATAGCACAAGGATTTAATGATGGTCACAAGCACAACACCCAACAAGGTTTTGTCGATGAAAGTGTTATTGTAAAAACCGTTGATGATGCATTAAATGCCAATGATGAGACTCCAGTTCGTTTAGACGGACAAATTGTAAAACAAATTGGTAAAAAGGATTTCTTATTTAAAGACGCAAGTGGAAAAGAAATTCAAATTGAAGTCAGCAAAAAAGCATGGAATGGTGAAACGATAGCACCTCAAGATAACATTCAAATTATCGGTAAAGTCGATAAAGAATGGAATAAAACAGAAGTGGATGTGAAACAAATCATCAAAAAATAAGTAACAAAATGACCGCACTTTTCTTAAGTGCGGTTAAAAATCCCAAAGGAGAAGAAAATGGAAAACGTACAAACAATGTCAGATCTTATGCAGCAAATTCAACAACGAATTGATTCAATAAAAGCCTCTGCCATGCAGCAACAAACAGAAATGAAACAGTCATTAAATGAATGTATTGAGCAAAGTGAAGCCATTCAAAATCAATTAGTTCAAAGCCAACAGCAATTAACATCACAATTGGAATACGGCACGGCAGTATTAATTGAACTGGAACAAGGGTTACAGCTAGATTTCAGTACAGAAATCGCCGAATTTGAACAGTTGTGTCAAAATGAAACCGCCGATACGACAGAATTAACGCAACGATTGGAACAGCATGTACAGGAAAAAATCACGTTCCAATTAAACGAATTAAAAGCCAAAACAGGTATAGCCTTACAAGAGATTGGTCAGGTGACACTCCATATTAAGCAGTTATTTGGGGCAGAAAAAAGTGCTAAAGTGAAAGGGTTGGCAAAATTAAAACAACGTTTATATAAACGTTTTGGTAAACAGATTATTGCTTCAAAAGAATGCTTGGCAAAACAACTGGAACGCGGAGCCAGTAAATTAAGAGCTTAAAATGTCCGCTATCGTTTATTAAGAAGAAAAGTTAAACCGCACTTAATCTTGAGATGAGATGAAGTGCGGTCATTTTTTTAGTTTTTTTCGATTGAGACGGTTAAATCTGAGCCAAAAATTCTTCTTCCGTTAGAACGGTAACACCTAATTCTTGTGCTTTTGTGAGCTTAGAACCCGCCGCATCACCGGCAATCACAAAATCTGTTTTTGCTGAAACCGAGCCGCTCACTTTCGCGCCCATGTCTTGTAATAACGCTTTAGCCTCATTACGCCCCATTTGAGTTAAGGTTCCGGTTAATACAACCGTTTTGCCTTTGAAGCGGTTTTCTGTCACTTCTTTGGTTTCCACGGTTTCCCAATGTACGCCTTGAGCGATTAAATCGTTCACCACGGCGACATTATGTGGTTCATGCCAAAACGCCAAAATACGATTTGCTACCACCTCACCCACATCAGGCACTTGCTGTAAGGCTTCTAAATCAGCATTTTGCAAGGCTTCCAGAGTTTTAAAATGATTCGCTAAATTCAATGCCGTTGCTTCACCCACTTCACGAATTCCTAAGGCGAAAATAAAGCGTGCTAATGTCGTATGTTTCGCTTTTTCAAGGCTCGTTAAGGCATTTTCAGCAGATTTTGCGCCCATTCTTTCTAAACGAGTCAATGTGGTTAAATCTAACTTGAATAAATCGGCTGGCGTATGAATTAATTCACGATCCACCAACTGCTCGATTAATTTGCCCCCTACGCCATCAATATCCATGGCCTTGCGAGAAACGAAATGTTTAAGCGCTTCTTTACGCTGTGCGGCACAGAATAAACCGCCCGTACAACGCGCTACCGCTTCGCCTTCAATACGAACAATTGCCGAATCACATACAGGACAAGTCTCAGGGAAAACAATCGGTCTAGCATCCGCTGGGCGACGATCGTGCAACACGCCGATAATTTGTGGGATCACATCCCCTGCACGACGAATCACCACAGTATCACCAATAGCAATATCCAAGCGTTCAATTTCATCACCATTATGCAATGTCGCATTACTCACCGTGACACCTGCCACAAATACCGGTTCTAATTTAGCCACTGGAGTAATTGCCCCTGTTCTACCCACTTGGAATTCCACGTCATTTAAACGAGTTAATTCTTCTTGCGCAGGGAATTTATAAGCAATCGCCCAACGCGGCGCCTTGGAGATAAAACCTAATTTCTCTTGTAACGCAATATCATTGATTTTCAATACAGTTCCATCAATATCGTAGCCAAGAGAGCTGCGTTTATTTTGAATATCACGATAAAAATCCAACACCTCATTGGTGCCATTACATAAACGGATTTCTGGATTCACTGGAATGCCAATAGACTTCAACCATTGCAAACGATCATAATGCGTATTCGGCAAATCTACCCCTTCCGCAATACCAATACCATAAGCATTCAATACCAATGGGCGCTTACTCGTAATTTTGGGATCAAGCTGGCGCAACGATCCCGCCGCTGCATTACGCGGGTTAGCAAAGGTTTTCTCACCTTTCTCTAAAGCGTGCTGATTTAAACGCGCAAAGCCTTCATGCGGCATAAACACTTCACCACGCACTTCTAAACGAGCGGGAGGATTGTCCATTAAAAGCTGCAAGGGAATATTTCGAATCGTGCGAATATTGGCAGTAATATCTTCCCCCGTTGTCCCATCACCACGCGTTGCCGCTTGAGTCAGCACACCATTCACATACAAAATACTCACGGCTAAGCCATCTAACTTAGGTTCACAGCAAAAAGTAAGGGGTTCAGGCAAACGAATAAGACGATCTTCAATACGTTTTACGAATGCATAAAATTCCTCGTCTGAGAAAGCATTGTCCAAAGAGAGCATGGGAATTTCATGACGAATCTGAGCAAAGCCAGAAAGCGGTTTAGCGCCCACTCGTTGAGTAGGTGAATCTGCCGTAATGAGTTCCGGATGGGCGGCTTCTAAGGCTTTAAGTTGATGAAATAAACGGTCATATTCCGCGTCAGGAATGGTTGGATTATCCAACACGTGATATTCATATTCATAACGACGAAGATCCTGACGTAATGTATCAATTTGTTGCTGAAGGCTCATAATGTTCTCTAACGGTTTACTCATTGAATTAAAATGGGCGAACCATCGGCTCGCCCAAAGTGCGGTTATTTTTTCGTGCGTTTTATGCGATGCGAGATAAGTAATCTTGCTCAGCTACATCATCAAAAATCTCTTGCTGATCAGTCAACACCACGCCACCTAAATCTTCTGCAATGGTTTTCGCTGCGCGAATCATCATACGTAAGTTCGCCAAATTATTACCTGGAGATGGCAACTGCATAAAGAGTACCACACCCATGGTTGAAAACTCGGTCATATTGTAATAATCAAACGTTCCGGGTTGTTCAATGTTTGCCACGCTAAATAAAACCGGGCTTGCCACACTTAAATCAAAGTGGCGGTGATACATTTGACGCTCGCCAAAAATGAATCCCAAGTTTTCTAACGATTGAGATAACTGCGGACCATAAAATTCACGATTTTGATTTGAAATCACATAAAGTTGAACAAATCCCGTGGTTTGTTTTGGTTTTTCCACTTCTACCGGTTCGTGATAGTTAAAATGTACGTTCTCATGAGCAGGTTCTTGAGTTGGATTTAATGACATCTCGGCTAACTGCTCACGTAATTCAGGCGAAGAAGAATTTACACCATCAAAATCATTGCTTTGTGCTTCTAACTCTTCGATTGTCATTTCTGCCACACGTGGTTTCGGTTGTACATTCGTTTCAGGATAAACCACAGGTTCAGGCTGTGGCGCAGGAGCAGATTGCGCCGTGTTCATCTCATAAACTGGCTGATTTGGTAAGGAGATTTTAATATCATCCACGCTTTTTTCTATTTGACGCGCATCCACTTGAGCACGTTGCTCGTCAAAATTAAATTGCTGTTGGCTTGCTGCCTGTGGTGCCACTTTAGGTTGAACACTTTGTTGTACAGGCTGTGCTGCTTGAGCACGATGTGTTAAACGAATATCCGCATTAGGATCAGCAGCTTGCGAAAAAGGATTGACCTCACCGTTTTTAGAAGTGCGGTTAAATGTATTCGCGCTTTTAAAATATTTTGATTTCTCACGGCGATTTGACCATAATCCGTGTACCACTAAGGCAATTAAAGCAATTACCCCTAAAATAATCAAAATGGTATTTAAGTCCATTCTTGTTGCTCCTTAACGCAATGATTTTTTGCTAATCCTACCACATTTCCACAGGTGAAAAAATAGGAAAGCAAACAAGATATTAAAAGGGATGAGATGGAATTTTTCTCAAAAAATATTGTCTTTCTGTGACATTTTGTATTTTTTACTTTTTAATTTAAAGGAACAATGATGATCGATCAAAATGAAATAAAATCTGCTTTCAATCATTTCGTGATGGGTTGGCATTTCATTACGCAAAAAGGCCTCCGCCGTTTTGTGATTATGCCGATTTTACTTAACGTCGTCCTACTCACTGGCTTATTTTGGCTATTTGTTTCACAAATCTCCACGATGATCGACTGGGTGATGAGCTTTATTCCTGATTGGTTAAGCTTTTTAAGTGTGATTTTGCTCGTGCTGTCTATTGGCTCAATCCTCTTATTTTTCTATTTTGCCTTTACAACACTTTCAGGCTTTATTGCTGCACCGTTTAATGGATTGTTAGCAGAAAAAGTCGAAAAAATGCTGACTGGTGAAGCCGTTAATGATGATGGTTTGGCTGAAATCATGAAAGATGTGCCGCGTATGTTGAACCGAGAATGGCAAAAACTATGGTACAGCTTACCGAAATTTGTGGGCTTGTTCTTATTGAGTTTTATCCCAGTTATTGGACAAACCATTATTCCAGTACTAACCTTCCTATTTACTTGTTGGATGATGGCGATTCAGTACTGTGACTACCCATTTGATAACCATAAAATTTCTTTTGGCATTATGAAAAATGCGTTAGGCGAAAGACGTTCTCAAAGCCTAACATTCGGGGCATTAATTACCCTTTGTACCGCATTGCCAATCGTGAACTTAGTAATTATTCCTGTGGCGGTCTGTGGTGCAACCGTGATGTGGGTGGAAAATTATCGCTCACAATTAAAATTTGATATGAATTTTGACCGCACTTCAGGTTCAACACAAATTGTGACACGTTCTACAAGTACAGAAATTAAGCCTTCAGGAAATAACATCGTGAATAAATAGCATTTAGTTATAAAATATAGCTATTAACTATTTTTTTTATATAAAAGCCGGTGTTATAACTACTGCATCAACTCATTCCAAAATATAAAAGGACAGTAAAATGACAATTTATGCAGATAACTCATACTCAATCGGTAATACACCATTAGTTCGTTTAAAACACTTCGGACACAATGGTAATGTTGTCGTAAAAATTGAAGGTCGCAACCCAAGCTTTAGCGTGAAATGCCGTATTGGTGCCAATATGATTTGGCAAGCAGAAAAAGACGGAATTTTAACAGCGGGTAAAGAAATTGTAGATGCGACCAGTGGTAATACCGGTATTGCTTTAGCTTATGTAGCAGCAGCGCGCGGTTATAAAATCACCTTAACCATGCCAGAAACCATGAGTCTTGAACGTAAACGTTTATTACGTGGTTTAGGCGTGAATCTTGTACTCACTGAAGGCTCAAAAGGGATGAAAGGTGCGATTGCCAAAGCTGAAGAAATTGTGGCGTCTAACCCAAATCATTATGTGATGCTAAAACAATTTGAAAACCCGGCTAACCCGGACATTCACCGTCAAACTACTGGTGAAGAAATCTGGAAAGATACTGAAGGTAAAGTTGATGTCGTAGTTGCCGGTGTGGGTACCGGTGGTACAATTACCGGTATTTCTCGTGCGATCAAATTAGATCACGGTAAAAAAATTACCTCTGTGGCGGTTGAACCAACAGAATCACCTGTTATTAGCCAAACCCTTGCAGGCCAAGAAGTGAAACCGGGTCCACACAAAATTCAAGGTATCGGTGCGGGCTTCATTCCGAAAAACTTAGATTTATCATTAATTGATCGCGTGGAAACTGTAGATAGCGATACGGCAATTGCGACCGCTCGTCGCTTAATGGCTGAGGAAGGTATTCTTGCAGGTATTTCTTCAGGTGCTGCAGTGGCAGCGGCTGACCGCTTAGCAAAACTACCAGAATTCCAAGATAAATTAATCGTTGCAATTCTACCTTCTGCATCAGAACGTTATTTAAGTACAGCGTTATTCGAAGGTATTGAAGCTTAATCTATTGATTGAATTCATTTGATCTAAGGTCTGTTTTTACAGACCTTTTTTGTTTATTAATTAAACAAATTTTATTTGATATAACTAAAGGAAATAATTCATAAATAAATAATACTTTTCTTTTCTTTTTCGCTTCTTATAATTCATTTCACTTTCGTTATTTATCTAAAAAAGGAATACTTATGAAAAAATCATTTTTTAGCACAGCACTTTTAGCGGCAGGATTAGCCCTTTCTACTTTTGCTAACGCAGGTGAAATTGCAGATCGCGTTGAACAAACTAAAACCTTATTAGTCGGTACTGAGGGAACCTACGCACCATTCACTTTCCACGACAAAGATGGCAAGTTAACCGGTTTCGATGTGGAAATTATCGAAAAAGTTGCGCAAAAATTAGGTTGGAAAGTCGAATTTAAAGAAACCGCTTGGGATGGCATGTATGCTGGTTTGAACGCAAAACGCTTTGATGTTATTGCGAACCAAACCAATCCAAGCCCAGAACGTTTAAAAAAATATGATTACAGTGCACCTTATAACTACTCTGCTGGCGTAATCGTGACGAAAGCCGATAACGATAGCATTAAATCATTCCCTGATTTAAAAGGTAAAAAATCTGCACAATCTGCAACCAGTAACTGGAGTAAAGACGCTCGTGATAATGGTGCAATTATCGTGACTGTAGATAGCTTGGCGCAAAACCTTGAGGCGGTAAAACAAGGTCGTGTTGATGCAACAGTAAACGATAAGCTTGCAGTATTAGATTACTTTAAAAAACAACCTAACTCAGGCTTAAAAATTGCTGTAGAAAGTGATAAAAAAATCCCGACCGGTTTTGCTTTCTTGAAAGGTGAAGAACCGCTTATTGCAAAAGTGAACCAAGCACTTGAAGAACTACGCAAAGACGGAACTTTAAAACAACTTTCAATCAAATGGTTTGGCGATGACATTACTCAATAATTGGTTAGCCAGCCTTCCATTTATGACCGCAGAACGAGCTGATTATGTAATCAGCTCGTTTTGGCCTATGATGGAAGGGGCAATTTTATATACGATCCCCCTTGCGGTCATTTCCTTCTTTTGCGGTTTATTCATTGCGGTCATTGTGGCTGTAATTTGCACGTTGCCACATCCCAATTTAATGACCAAAATTCTGCAGGGCATTTGTCGCACTTATATTTCAATTATTCGCGGCACGCCAATGTTGGTGCAGATCTTCATTATCTTCTACGGTTTACCTGAAGTTGGTATCAAGCTTGAGCCTTTCCCAACTGCAATTATTGCATTCTCCATTAATATTGGTGCTTATGCAGCAGAAACAGTGAGAGCCTCCATTCTTGCGATTCCTAAAGGTCAATGGGAAGCCTCTTATGCGATAGGCATGAATTACACACAAGCTTTCGTGCGTACCATTATGCCGCAAGCGTTACGTATTTCCGTCCCTTCGCTATCAAATACATTTATTAGCACAGTGAAAGATACATCCCTTGCTTCACTCGTTTGGATTGCGGAATTATTTCGTGTGGCGCAAAACATCACCGCCGAAAACTACGAATTTATTTTAATTTATAGTGAAGCGGCTCTCATTTATTGGGTATTCTGTTTTGTGCTGTCGATGGGACAAACCCGTTTAGAAAAACGCCTTTCTCGCCATTTATAAGGACTGTTTATGTTAAAAGTCACGAATATTCAGAAAAGTTTTAATGGCCACCATGTATTAAAAGGCATTGATTTTGAAATTAATAAAGGCGAAGTGGTTGCCATTCTGGGTCCATCAGGTTCAGGCAAGACGACTTTTTTACGCTGTTTAAATTTGCTCGAACGCCCGGAAAAAGGAGTATTAGCATTTACTGATGGAAGCTTAACCATTGATTTCAGCAAGAAGATCAGCAAAGCTGATGAACTAAAATTGCGTCGTCGCTCCTCAATGGTATTCCAACAATACAATCTCTTTCCCCATCGCACCGCACTCGAAAATGTGATGGAAGGCATGGTAGTTGTGCAAAAACAACCGAAAGAGATTGCGCGTGAAAAAGCCTTAGCATTATTGGAAAAAGTTGGTTTAAAAGCGAAAGCGGATTTATATCCCTCTCAATTATCTGGAGGTCAACAGCAACGCGTCGGGATAGCCCGTGCTTTAGCCGTTAAACCCGATATTATCTTGTTAGATGAGCCTACTTCCGCTCTTGACCCTGAACTCGTTGGTGAAGTGTTACAGGCACTCAAAATGCTCGCACAAGAAGGTTGGACAATGATTATCGTCACCCATGAATTGAATTTTGCCAAAGATGTGGCAGATCGCGTGATTCTCATGGAAAATGGTCAGGTCGTTGAACAAAATACTGCGGCTGAATTCTTCAGTCATCCACAGCAAGAGCGCACCAAACAATTCTTATTGCAAGCTAAAATGCCAATGGAATTCGAAGATTATTGTATTTAATCAAACCTCTAAATATAAAAAGAGCGGTCAAAAAACATCATGAATTTTCGGTATTATGTAGCAGTTGCACAAAGACCTAACCGCTTGAAAATACTAAAATCTCCATTGAAAGTTTAACTCAATGGAGATTTTTATTATGGCAGAATCCCACCTTATTTCTCAACTTACCAAATTAATCGAAAGTAGCTATAAAGAAAAAGCAATTCTTGAACATCAACTTGATCAGTTAAACCAACAGAAATCAGATTTAGAGGATAAAATACTTTGTTTTGAGAATACCTTGATATACATTGAACCCAATTTCGATTTAAGGCAAATCAAAACACAATTTAATGTTTCAAGGCTAATAAAACCTCGATTGTTTAAGCAAAATCTTCAATTGTTGGTTGCAAGAGTATTAAAGCAAAGTGATAGTTGGAGAACATTATACTTTATTACAGAAGCGGCGTTGGAATTAGACACTGGCAAAAATTATCCTCTACACCAAATAGAACATGAATTAGCTGTTGCTCGGGTATTGAAAGAACTGTATAAGAAAGGAATTATTGAACGGAAAGAAGTTGAATTACATAAACGGACACTAAAGCGAAGATTTTTCAGGCGTTCTGAATGGCGATTAAAACCTCTTGAGTAAAAATGGATAAATAGCGGTAGAAATACCGCTATTTTTGTTTCCATTGCCAGTGAACCTCATTTCGGCTAATTTGTGTCCTCGTAATCCAGTCTCTTTGGTAGAACTCGTTGAGTTGTTTGCGGACGGAATCAAGATGCTTTTCAGATGGCGGGTCAGGATTTAGTTCAATATCAAAAATGCGTTGCGTGAGTTCGGCGATAGTGAAGGCTTTACTCGGTTCATTTCGCATCATTTGCACGATGTATTTGCGAATTTTCCCTTTAAAGAGCTTATATTTGGAACGGTACACAAAGTTGTCCGTATTATAAAGGGCTACATCACTTTCCTGTTGAGTAAGCTCAATGGCACGTTTTAATGTGGTAATGTTCGCATCAAGTAACGCAAGATGATGCAATACCTGTTTACGTTCAAACTCCAATTCTTTGAGCTTCTTATCTAGGTTATATGCCATATATCTACTGCCAAATCACTTCTTGATGAATAATTTTACGTTGCCAATAACCGCACCATTCATTGTTATCGTTGGTGGTTTTCAAACATCGGCTTAATACATCAATAAACTGCGCTTTATTTGAGGTACGCCGATTGTCCTCACGGTACGCAATTTCATTCGCATAGTTAAGTAGGTATTCATTGCTAATTCGGTGAACTTGCCCGTAATACATACGCTTAAAACGACTAAATAGACTTTCTGCCTGATTGTTTGTTACACCTAAATCACTACGATATTCTTCTTTATGGTTGACAGTTCTCAAGTTATAGTAAGGCAACAAGACATCATAAGCAGTGCTTTCATCGGTATTGATTTGCGTATTCGGTTTAATGAACTTATCGGCAAAACTTTTCACTACCGATTGCGATTCCGTATGTGCCACAAAAACGTAAGAGCGTTTTGCCCCACAATGCAACGCATTACTGGCTTTTTCTTCTAGCGAATAATGCTCACGCGCAACCATTACACAACGTTTATCAGGATTCTGATTTTCCTTTAAACGATAGTCAATACGGTCAGATTTCTTATTTGCTTTACGTGGTGCAGGATGAACATAAGTACCGTCCATATCCACTACACCTGAAAGGGGTTTCATATCACGGCTTTCCAGTAATGCCTTGCGGAATTTATGTGATAAAACAAATGCCGTGCGAGGATTAAGTTTTGCATTACGAGCTAATTGAAGGGATGATAAGCCTTTGACAGCATTTACCCATTCCATTAAAGCATAGAGATAAACCTTAATCGGTTTCTTGCGATTGGCAAAAATGGTGCCAGAAGTGACACTAAAAGTGTGATTACAGTGTTTGCAGCGCCATTGTTTACGTGTAGAAATATAATAAGGCTTGTGTTGTACCCCACATTTAGGGCAAGTGATGAACTCTTTTCCACCCCATCTTAATTCACAAAGCAAATCATACGCTTCTTCTTCCGAGAGTTGTGCAATCTCGTAGGAAGAAAGCGTGCGAGCTTTGCTTGATAAAAGAAAGTGTTGAGCCATTGTAGAATCTGAAGCCTTAAAATTATAATTTGTTAGAATATACCTAAAGATGTATAATTTTCCTATTTATGTATACAAATATACACAAATAAATACAAAAAGTCAATATAAGGATACACAAATGAATACAAGTGAAAGACTAAAACAAGTGATGGAAGTGAAAGGTTTTAATCTAAAAACCTTTTCTGAGCAAGCTGATATACCTTATCGAACTCTGCAAAATTACATTTTAACTAATCGTGAACCTAGTGCCGAATCCTTAGCTAAACTACATTCACAATTAGGTATTAATTTGAATTGGTTAATGAGTGGTAATGGTGAGATGTTCACAAATAATACCGAAACAATTGACTTAACCCAACTAGAAAAAGAATTATTGGCAAGTTATCAATCATGTGATAATTCAACCCAACGTAAAATTAACCTTGCTATTTCTGCAATCGCTCAAGATAAAGAATAAATCCAACACTGCTACAGTAAAGATAATCAAGTGAAAGACTGTAAAGGTAGCAAACAAGGGCCCAAGACTACTTATGCCCGAACCGTCGTGGTAGTGAAAGCACAAGGTACAGAATTCAATGCGGGTAGCAGAGAAAAAAGTAGCTAGTCCAATCGGTCCAGCACCGCTTTATGATGCAAACTATCCGTACAGTCCAAATATTACAGGTAATCCAACTCCAGCATTGCCCGCACAGAATTTGCAGTAATCTGCAAGCCGACTTCTTAGCCTAACGGTTTTGAAGATTTTATTCATATACCTTTGTTCAAAGCAACCCCTTTCGGGGTTGCTTTTTTGTTTGACAAAAAAGCATTTTAGATATATCTTGAAAAGTTATATAAAGAATATATATTAAGCAATAATCTTACAATACTTTGGTATATATTAGTAATTTCATATTATGGTAATGAATTTATGAGTGTAAAACTTGAAAAGCTTTTAATAAATGGCTTATATAATAAATGTAATATCGAATGGAATTTTAATGATTCTATTTCAGTTATTGTTGGCGATAATGGTGTAGGTAAATCTACAATTCTACAGATTTTATATTGTTTATTATTACCAACTGCACTTGAAAACAACCCTAAAATTATTTCTTTATTTAATTCTGTTGAGTTATATCTAACAAACGGCTATGTCATAAGATTTTCTACAAAGAATAGAGAAATGGATCCTGAAATGTTTAATGTATTGTCACGTGTAATGAAGGATTCAGAGTTTCTAGAAGCATTAAATAAAAACTTAAATAAGCGTAAAAAAACACCAGATCAGATAAAGAAAATAAAAAAAAGAATGAGTGAAGTGTTTGAGCTTATAAACAATATAAACAATCAAGATATATCCGTCATTGGAAAAGAATTGATTATAAGTTTATCAGATAATGAAGGTAGAAATATTAAGATAAGTAACTTGCGCAACTTATTTAATGTGGAATTGGTATCTACTCTTTTTATGAGCGCAAATTCAGCTAATGAAATAAAGGGGAGTGATGGTAATGTATTTACTATATTAGACCTAGAAATAGATAAACAGTTATCTAGATTGAATTCAATGGATAATAATGGATTATTAAAGGATACTTTGATTAAAAAAATTAATGATTTCCTTATTGACAAAAAAGCTCAATTTATTGATGGTAACTTATTATTTGAGCTAGATGGCAATTTAGGTATTATACCTATATCTGATTTATCGTCCGGAGAACGTCAATTAATATATATTTTATTAAAATCAATTATTTTATCTGATATTTCATCAAGTCAAACATCAATTCTAATTATGGATGAGCCAGAAATATCACTTCATTTATCTTGGCAAGAAAAACTATTAAACTGTTTATATGATATAAATCCTAATTCTCAAATTATAGTAGCAACCCATAGTCCTGCTATCGTAATGGATGGATGGATGAATTCTTATAAAGACATTAAAGATATTGTTAACGTATCATATGAGTAATTTCAATAAGATATTATATTCAGAACGCTATAATAAAGCTAGATCAAACTTATTACATAAAAATGGTATTTTATATGTAGAAGATATAAGTGATATATCCTTTTGGAAACTATTTTTTGCTAATTCTAATTATGAAATAAAAATATTTCAGAATGAAAAAAATAAATGTATAACAGGAAAACGAGAGTTAGAGAAGATTTATAACTCTTGCAATAAGTATCTTTTAGTCGCTGTAGATAGTGATTATGATTACTTATGTGAGAATAATAGTCCTTATGCTATAATAATGTGTAATAATCCTTTTGTTTTACATACATTTTCCCATGCTAAAGAGAGTGTAATTTATAGTGTAGAATATATCGACTTTATATTAAGTAAGTTGTGCCTTTATAAAGATTATTCTGATTTTAGTTCTGATTTTTTCTTTAAGTCTATTTCTAATATTATATATCCATTGTTTGTTGATAAGTTGTACGAGATAAATAATCTTCCACTAGGTAATTATCACTCTAGTAAAAATAAAATAGAAGAACTTAATTCAATTTTTGAAAATATTCTAAATATTATAGGTGATAACGAAGGACTTATTATTTCTGATGAGTGCAAAGTTATGGATGGTTTTTTTGAACTACTTAGAGACAAAGTTTCTCTATATCCATTAAATGTTAATCTGAATGAAATAGATGGGTTTATTACCTACCTTAATAAGAAAGGGCTAAATAAAGATAATGTATATAGATTTATTAAAGGACATACTTTAGAAGATAAATTAATATATCCTTTTCTACGTTGTATTCATGAAAAAAGAAAAAAATATGAAAGTGATAATATCCCTGATTATGAAGGAAAACAAAAAGGAGAAAGAATAGGACAAGTACATAACCATTTCAATAAAAATTGTGATATATCTACATTGCTTCACAGTCATATGGAAAATATAAAATATAACAATGACTTAATATTTTCAAATATTAAAGATAAAATTGATAAACTAGCAGTTATTTAAGCTGAATAGTTGAGTATTAATCATTACCATTAGTTTTCCTTAAATGGGAAAGATAGATAAACCAGTAAAATTGAGCATCTCACTACATTGCGAAGTGAATGCCGCAATGTGTTTATCTAGGCGTTAAGTCCACAAGTTCCTTGTGGCAGTACGGTATTCGAGTCATAAACGCTTTGAGCCGATCTGAATTTTTCAGATGGGCGTTTTTTTGTGTCTGGCGTTTAGCAAATCTCGGATGCCTTGTACTACACAAGGAAATTCGCAATGGCTCAACATTATTTACTTTCAAGCAAATCAAAAAACATCAATTTAAAAGATATTTTACGCCTTACAGAAGAAGATGCTTTTCACCTTTTAAAAACTCACCGTTGGGGAAACTCTAATAATATTCGTGATGTATGCTGTCCGCATTGTGGTATTCGCCACGAAGCCTATTTCCTTCCTTCTCGTAAACGTTGGTGTTGTAAACATTGCAAACGCCATTTTTATATTACAACAAATACAGCCTTTGCCTTTCATAAAGTTGATTTAGTCGATATTCTTGCTGTCATCTTAATGATGGTAAATAGCTCAAAAGGCATTAGTGCGATTGATGTTAGTCGTCATCTTAATTTGAACTACAAAACGGCATTTGTACTTTGTGGGAAAGTTCGCGAAGCTTTATTTAAAACGCGCGATTTAAGTTCATTGTCAGGCGAAATTCACGAAGATGGAATGTGGATCAACTTTACCTTGCGTCCAACTAATTTTCGTAAAAACAATCATAAACAACGTCAAAAAGCCGATGAGAAAGGTCGCAAATATCCTAAATTTAGAACGACTAAACGTTGTCTATTCGCTATTACACAACGTGCTGCAAATGATAGTAATATATCTGGAGCAAATCGTACCATTGTCGCAATGGATTACACCGAAAATGCTGATACTGTTTTTGCATTAAATCAACGCTTTGTCAAAGCAGGCAGTGATATTATGTGTGATGAAAACCCTGCTTATAAAAGTCTTGATTTTCATTACACCCGTTGGTCGGTGAATCATCAAGAGGCTTATAGTGCGAAAGGTGTAAATAATAACCTTGCGGAATCCTTTAATGCCAGAATGCGCGACTTAATGCGTGGCACACATCATAAAACCGATAATAAATATGCCTTACATTATGCTAATCAAGCTGCTTTCTTTTCAGATAACCGCCGTAAATCAAATGGGGAACTCTTTGAAGATGTCCTCAAACGTTGCTTATGGGTTCTGCCATTTAAAGAATGGGTTGGTTATTGGCAAGGAAATCATCGTGAAGGTGAGCTTCTAGGCATGAAAGCCTTTGCACCTAACGAAATTTCATCACACTACTTTAAGCGACTTGAAGAACAAGCTGCATACGATGAAATTCTGATGGCAGCATAGAATCGTATAGACGCTAATAGACTTAGATAGAATTATATAGAAAGAAATAGCTTACCTGAATGAAGGTTGAGCGGAATAGCTACGCCTTGAGTTTGAAAAAATGGAAAATTGATGTGAAAAATTGTGAGGTTAAAGTTAGAATTTGAGGTAAAAGAAATGCCTTTCACAATTTTCATTTGGAAAGGCATTCAAATTTATGCGGTAAATTAGTTAATTTTTGGACTTTGTGCAACTGCTACATAATACCGTGAATTTTGACCGCTCTTTCTATTTGAATAAATTACATAATGGCATTATAGAATACTGCTGCTAAAGCCGCCCCGATAAATGGTCCTATAACCGGCACCCAACTGTATCCCCAGTCAGCTTTAGTTTTTAATGTCCCACCCAGGAAAAGACCTAAGGTTAAGCGCGGACCAAGATCTCGAGCTGGGTTGATCGCATAACCGGTTGTGCCACCTAAGCTCAAACCAATTGCCCAAACTAAAATCGCTACTGGTAATGCCCCGATAGAGCCTAAACCAATTGGCGTGCTTTCTGCCGTGCCTGGTAAAGTGATGTTTGCTCCCGCAAGATAGAAAATCACGAAAACAAGCACGAAGGTACCAACGATTTCGTTTACTAAGTTGATTGGATAGTTACGAATTGCTGGTTCAGTACAGAAACAAGCGCGTTTTAAGCCCTCTTCTTCGGTCGCTGCAAAGTGATCTTTATACATAATGTAAACCAACAACGCACCTACCATGCCCCCCACCACTTGTGCCGCGATGTAGCCAGGGACCAACTCCCAAGCAAATGCACCTTTCATTGCCACACCAAGCGTTACCGCTGGATTTAAGTGTGCCCCACTGTAAGGACCTGTTACAACGACGGCCACATACACTGCAAATGCCCACGCGGTAGTAATCACAATCCAACCAGAACTTTGCCCTTTCGTTTTATTTAAACATACGTTGGCCACCACACCGTTACCTAACAGGATTAAAAGTGCTGTGCCAAAAAATTCTGCAAAATAGGCATTCATAAGAGAATCTCCAAATAATGATTAACTTAATGATTTCATTAAAGAAATCTTGTTTTGCAATTCGTTTCGTTGTTTGATCAAATATTGAGATACTCAAAGTGAGTGGCTTCATTATCTAGTTTTAACCAATTAATTCAATAGATGAAACCGATCTATCTTCTAAAAATGAGAGAGGGATCACATTATTTTGTGCGTTAACGCAATCGGTTGCATGTCTTCAGAGAAAAATCTGTGATGCTAATCACAAAACCCAACATTGCTTGTTCCAATTAGATTCGAATTCAATTAAGTTAGGTTCGCAATTTGTTCGTTTAAGCTCAAAATTTCTTCATTCATTTAATGAGAGTGCCGAGCACTCTAAGGAATAGAACCATGACAGACAAAAAATACATCATCGCTTTGGACCAAGGTACCACAAGTTCTCGTGCAGTATTATTAGATCACAATGCGAATGTTGTCGAAATCGCCCAACGTGAATTTACACAAATTTATCCACGCGCAGGCTGGGTGGAACATAATCCAATGGAAATTTGGGCAACACAAAGTTCAACATTAAACGAAGTGGTTGCAAAAGCAGGCATTACCTCAGATGAAATCGCAGCAATTGGTATTACTAACCAACGTGAAACCACCATTGTGTGGGAAAAAGCAACCGGCACACCGATTTATAACGCGATTGTGTGGCAATGTCGTCGTACTGCAGATATTACAGACAAACTTAAAGCGGATGGTCACGAAGACTATATCCGCAATACCACGGGCTTAGTGGTGGATCCCTATTTCTCGGGTACAAAAGTGAAATGGATTTTAGACAATGTAGAAGGCGCCCGCGAAAAAGCGGAACGCGGTGAACTTCTATTTGGTACCGTAGATACCTGGCTTGTGTGGAAATTAACCCAAGGCCGTGTTCACGTAACGGATTACACCAACGCATCCCGTACCATGTTATTTAACATCCATACGAAAAAATGGGATGACAAAATGTTGGAATTATTAAATATTCCACGCTCTATGCTACCTGAAGTACGTAATTCTTCCGAAGTGTATGGCCAAACCAACATCGGGGGTAAAGGCGGTGTGCGTATTCCTGTTGCGGGTATCGCGGGTGACCAACAAGCGGCACTTTACGGCCATCTATGCACACGCGCAGGCCAAGCGAAAAATACCTATGGTACAGGCTGCTTTATGTTGCTTCACACCGGTGATAAAGCTATTACCTCTAAAAATGGTCTATTAACCACCATTGCGTGTAACGCCAAAGGCGAACCAGAATACGCACTTGAAGGTTCTGTGTTTATCGCTGGCGCTTCAATCCAATGGTTACGTGATGAACTCAAAATCGTACATGACAGCCATGACTCCGAATACTTCGCACAAAAAGTCCCAGATAGCAATGGCGTGTACGTTGTTCCGGCCTTTACCGGTTTAGGTGCGCCTTATTGGGATCCGTATGCACGTGGTGCAATTTTCGGTCTTTCTCGTGGTTCTAACCGTAACCATATTGTACGCGCAACCCTTGAATCTATCGCTTACCAAACCCGTGACGTATTAGAAGCAATGCAATCTGACTCAGGTCAACGCTTACAATATTTACGTGTTGATGGCGGCGCAACCAACAACAACTTCTTAATGCAATTCCAAGCGGATATTTTAGATGTGAACGTAGAACGTCCAGTGGTGAAAGAAGTGACTGCACTTGGTGCAGCTTACCTTGCAGGTCTTGCGGTTGGTTTCTGGAAAGATTTAGACGAACTTCACGACAAAGCACGTGTTGAACGTACCTTCACACCAGATAATGATGAAGAAAAACGTGAACGTCGTTATAAAGGCTGGAAAAAAGCGGTTAAACGCTCATTAGAATGGGCGAAAGAAGACGCGGAATAATCCTTCCAGATCAATAATAAAGTGCGGTCAAAATCGCTTGTGTTTTTGACCGCACTTTTATTATCATTCCCAACTTATCTACCAAACAGCGAAGCCCAAAATCCTTTTTTATTTTCAACTTTCTTTTGCTTCTCTTCTTCCATTCTTTGTTTGACATAATTTACCCAAACTTGATGGGGCGTATCAAAATCAAATGATTTCATAAAATCATAAGGAATTTTATATTCTGCTAGTGGATTTATATCAATCAATTCTTTTGGCGCTATAGGACTATCAATACCCAAATCAAAACCGTGGATTGCTGCGATTTTGGCATACATTAAAACTTGCGGTTGCAAGTAAAAATCAAAATGTAAAAGTGTATCTTTTGCTGCTCGTTTAGCAAACTTAAGCTCGAGTAATTTATCTAAAGCCTTTTGCATTCCTTTTATATTTTTATCTGCTAGTGCCACATAAAATTCATGATCGGGAATGCGCTTTAAATCGCTACGGGCTTTTTTCTCATCATTTAAGAACGTGAGTGCGCGCTCTTTTAATAATTGCCAATCGCCATTTAACGCCAATAAAGTGTTCGCATTAAAAAAAGGTCTGGTATCAGTTCGTTTATAGGGAACTGAAATATCGACAATTTCATCACGATGTTTAATCAGATAATCAATTAACTTTTGATTATCTGAGAGCAAACTCATAAAAAAGAAATTTGTATTAATTCCGTTGTACGCCCATTGAAAATCATATTTAGACAGAATCCCCAAGAAACCAGCAATAGAAGCATTTTCTTTAAATCCTGAAATATTATTTTCTAATAAATACTTAGAGGCTAATGCACGATGGAAATCATTTAAATAATGAATTAAAGAAAAAACATTACCTGTAAAATTATCTATAGGAGCTAACGTTGAAAACAATTCTTTATGATTAAATTCAGTATATTCATCTACTCTAGCCAGAGTAAAATTCTTAGCTTCATCATAGGTTTTAGCAATCTCACTACCTAAAAACACTTTATATTTTTCCATCAAAACCTACTTAATTTTTATAGCTAATGCATAAGGAACAACAGGTCCACACGCATAAATAAAAATATAAAAACATGTGTGGATTTTCAAATCTATATACGCCGATCTTGCTTAAATATCAACCGCACTTTTATTTTATCAATTAGCTATACTGCTGCCGATACTTCTCTAAATTATCTTGAAAATGCTGAATATAGTACTCGATGTCTTTTTCTCGGTAGCCAAGAATTCGGCCGATTTCACGTTCAACTTTTGGATCAAAACCATTCACAGTACTTGCGGGAAGTAGCACTTCCATTTGTTCAGCGAGTGCAAGAGATTGAGGTAAATAGACAATAAAATCAGTTAAGCAAACATCATTAATATGACGTTGCACTGTTTTTGAATGAAGCATTCCTAGCTCAAGATAAGGGAGAAAGGCGTCAGGAATACCGAGCTCCTGATTGAATAATGCCACTTGCTTTTCGCCCCTTAACATTAATTCCAGCTCCTTGCCTTCATGCGGCCCAAGAATACCTTTTTCCATAAGAATATTCCTTTCGTTGAAATAAAAAAGGGGATTGGATGATTGACCAGATCCCCTTTATTGTACGCCTATTTGGCCACAATGTTCATCTAAATGACGAAATTATTTTTTCCAATTTTTCAACGCATCAGCAAAGGCATTACCCATCGCACTATTTCCTCTTGGATTGCGATCTTGGCGAGGTGCATTACTTCTTGGTTTTGCACTTAAAGTGCGGTCAGATTTTCCGTCATTTTTGACCGCACTTTCATCTAATCGCATCGTTAACGCAATACGTTTACGCGGCACATCCACTTCCAACACTTTCACTTTCACGATATCGCCGGTTTTCACTACTTGATGTGGATCTTCTACGAATTTATCGCTTAATGATGAAATATGTACTAAACCATCTTGGTGAACACCAATATCCACAAATGCACCGAAGTTAGTCACATTGGTGACAGTACCTTCTAAAATCATACCCGGTTTTAAATCGGTGATTTCTTCTACACCCTCTGCAAATACAGCGCTCTTGAATTCACCACGTGGATCGCGCCCCGGTTTTTCCAATTCTTTGAAAATATCTTGGACGGTCGGTAAACCAAATTGCTCATCAATAAATTGTTTTGCATCAAGCTGACGTACCACACCCGCATTACCCATTAAGTCTTGGATAGATTGCGCGGTGGCTTGCAAGATTTTTTCGACCACAGGGTAAGCCTCTGGGTGAACACCTGAAGCATCAAGTGGGTTTTTCCCACCTGCAATACGCATAAAGCCTGCACATTGCTCAAAGGCTTTTGGCCCTAAACGAGGCACTTTTTTCAATTCGCTGCGGCTTTCAAAACGACCATTTTCATCACGGTATTCCACAATGTTTTGCGCTAAGGTTTTTGTCATACCAGCTACACGAGCGAGTAATGGCGTCGATGCTGTATTCAAATCCACACCTACTGCGTTTACACAGTCTTCCACCACCGCATCGAGTTTACGCGCAAGTTGAGTTTGGTTTACATCGTGTTGATATTGCCCTACACCAATGGCTTTCGGTTCGATTTTCACTAATTCTGCCAATGGATCTTGTAAACGACGCGCAATAGAGACCGCACCACGTAAAGATACATCTAAATTCGGGAATTCATTTGCCGCAAATTCAGAGGCAGAATAAACGGACGCGCCCGCTTCGCTCACCACAACGGTTTGAGGTTTATTTTCTTTAATTTCTTTAATCACTTCTTTCGCAAAACGTTCAGTTTCACGAGAAGCGGTACCGTTACCAATGGCAATTAATTCCACGTTATGTTTACGGATCAAGCTGAAAATCGCCACTTGCGCTTCGGCTTCACGCCCCGTGTGTGGATAAATGGTGGTGGTATCTAATAATTTACCTGTGTTATCCACCACCGCAACTTTAACACCTGTACGTAAGCCCGGGTCCAAGCCCATAGTACTTTTTGCGCCAGCGGGTGCCGCCATTAAAAGTGCGGTCAGATTTCGAGCGAAAACATCAATGGCTTCTTCTTCCGCTTTTTCACGTAAACTCGCCATTAATTCCGTTTCTAAATGCAACGACACTTTGATTTTCCATGTCCATGCAATCACTTGCTCACGCCATTTATCCGCAGGCTGACCAGTAAAACGTACATCTAAATAATCACGAATAATTTCTTCGCAATAACTTTGGCGACTTCCCTCTTCCGCGTCAGGATCAGCATTTAAGCTTAATTGTAAAATGCCCTCATTACGTCCACGGAACATGGCTAATGCACGGTGAGAAGGCACATTTTTCAATAATTCTTGATGGTCGAAATAATCTTGGAATTTTGCCCCTTCCGTTTCTTTGCCTTCGATCACTTTGGATACAATGACGGCATTTTTCGCTAAATAATCACGGACTTTCGCTAATAAACCCGCATCTTCAGCAAAACGCTCCATTAAAATATAGCGTGCACCATCAAGCGCTACTTTGGTGTCTGTTACGCCTTTATCAGCATTCACAAATTCCGCGGCTGCCGTTTCAGGATCATTTTCCGGTTCGTTCCAAAGTAAATCAGCTAATGGCTCAAGACCGGCTTCAATCGCGATTTGACCTTTGGTACGGCGTTTTGGTTTGTATGGCAAATACAAATCTTCTAATTCGGTTTTGCTTTGTGTCGCATGAATTTTGCCACGCAATTCATCAGTCAATTTTCCTTGCTCTTCAATAGATTTCAAAATGGTTTGACGACGATCTTCTAATTCACGTAAATAAATTAAACGGGTTTCAAAATGACGAAGTTGGGTGTCATCTAAGCCACCTGTGGCTTCTTTACGATAACGGGCGATAAATGGAATGGTGTTGCCATCATCTAATAATTGAATGGCGGCGAGGATTTGTTGGGGTTGAACGGTTAATTCTGCCGCAATAATTTGGCTAATTTGTTGATTTAACATTGTCATACTTCTTTGTTATTAAAGGATTCGATAAAAACGGGAATAGAATACTGGTTTTAGACAACAGGCTCAAATATAATTCAAAAAAATTTCTTTTATTTTTATTATGGCAAAATCAAATTACATTACTCGTCAAGGCTGGCTTGCCCTTGACCAAGAACTTAAATTTTTGTGGAAAGAAGAACGACCAAAAGTTACCCAAGCGGTTTCAGATGCCGCCGCGCTTGGTGACCGCAGTGAAAACGCAGAATATATTTATGGCAAACGTCGCTTACGTGAAATTGATCGCCGCGTGCGTTTTCTTTCCAAACGATTAGAAGTGTTACAAATCGTGGATTACCACCCGAAACAAGAAGGCAAAGTGTTTTTCGGTGCCTGGGTTGAGCTAGAAGATGAAGAAGGTGAAGTGAAGCAATATCGTCTTGTTGGCTGCGATGAATTCGATCCCGCTAAAAACTGGATCTCCATTGATTCTCCCGTCGCTCGCGCTTTAATCGGGAAAGGCGTTGATGATGAAATCCATGTGGAAACACCCTCTGGCAAAGTCGTGCTCTATGTGAACCGAATTTGGTATGAAAAATAACAAGCATAAAAAACAAAAGAGCGGTCAAATTGACCGCTCTTTTTGATTTTATCAATCGGATAAACTATGCTTTATCACCAATTAATACAGACTCTAACGCAATTTCAATCATATCATTGAAGGTTAATTGACGTTCTTCTGCTGTAGTTTGTTCGTGTGTACGAATATGGTCTGAAACGGTACAGATACAAAGTGCTTTTGCACCATATTCTGCTGCTACGCCATAGATACCAGCTGCTTCCATTTCTACGCCCAAGATACCGTATTTTTCCATCACATCAAACATGTCGAAATCTGGCGTGTAGAATAGGTCTGCAGAGAAAAGATTCCCTACGCGAACTTGCTTACCTTTTTCTTTCGCTGCTTGAACCGCTGCTTGTGCCATATCAAAATCAGCAATTGCAGCAAAATCGTTATCTTTGAAACGGATACGGTTTACTTTTGAATCGGTACATGCACCAAGGCCAATGATAACATCACGTACTTTAACGTCCATACGTACGGCACCACAAGAACCAACACGGATGATTTTTTTCACGCCGTATTCAGTAATTAATTCTTTCGCATAAATTGAGCAAGATGGGATACCCATACCGTGACCCATAACAGAGATACGACGACCTTTATAAGTACCGGTGTAACCCAACATATTGCGAACGTTAGTCACTTCTTTCGCATCTTCTAAGAATGTTTCAGCAATATATTTTGCACGAAGCGGATCGCCTGGCATTAATACAACATCTGCAAATGCGCCTTCAGGAGCGTTAATATGTGGAGTCATTGTTTTTTCCTCTTGTTGATAAATAAAAAATCATTTAAGCAAACGTTTTCGCCTGCTTTAAAGTACAACACCACGAACAATTCGTGGTGTTGAGAGATAAAGTGCGGTCAAATTTCACCACATTTTAATTACATTGCTACGCCGCTTAACTCGATGAATAAACCTGCGATAGTTGCACTCATTAAGTTAGCTAATGTACCTGCAACAACTGCTTTTAAACCTAAGCGAGCCACATCACCACGACGATTTGGTGCCATACCACCGATACCACCGATTAAGATTGCGATAGAGCTGAAGTTAGCGAAGCCACATAATGCGAAAGTAATGATGGCTTTGGTTTTTTCACTTAATACTACCGCTGTATCTGGTTGTAAATATTTCGCGAACTCTAAGTAACCTACGAATTCGTTCACGGCTAATTTCATACCAATCATTTGACCCGCAATTGCAGATTCATCCCAAGATACACCGATTAAGTAGGCTAATGGTTTGAAGATCCAACCAAAGATTGATTGTAACGTTAAATCACCGTAACCGAACCAGCCGCCTACGCCACCTAAGATACCATTAATTAAAGCGATTAAACCCACGAAAGCGATTAACATCGCACCTACGTTTAACGCTAATTGCATACCGGCACTCGCACCGCCTGCCATTGCTTCAAGCACATTAGTCGGTTTTTCGCTATCATCCGTTTCAGGTTGTTTATCGTTAAATTGTTCAGTTTGTGGGAATAAAATTTTCGCAAATAATAAACCTGCTGGTGCAGCCATGAAAGATGCTGCGATTAAGTAAGTCAACGGCACGCCCATTCCTGCGTAACCCGCCATTACTGAACCCGCGATAGAGGCTGTACCACCCGCCATGATGGCGAATAATTCAGATTGGGTCATGTTTTTAATGTAAGGACGAACCACTAACGGTGCTTCTGTTTGACCTACGAAGATGTTCGCTGCAGCAGACATAGATTCTGCTTTTGATGTACCTAATGCTGCTTGTAATGCACCACCAATCACTTTGATGACGACTTGCATGATGCCTAAGTAATAAAGCACAGAAATTAAACCGGAGAAAAAGACGATGATTGGTAAAACTTTCACTGCAAAGATAAAGCCGACATTTGAAGGATCCGCTAAGCCACCAAAGACGAAGTTAATCCCTTCATTACCATAGGCAATAACATTTGACACACCATTTGCTGTCGCTTGTAATGCATCTCGACCAAACGGCACATACAAAATAAGGGCCGCAAATCCGATTTGGATCGCCAAAGCCCCTAATACAGTACGTAAATTAATCGCCTTACGATTATTTGAAAATAATACGGCAATGATCAGTAATACGACAATGCCTAAAACGCTACCTAAAATACCCATTTTTTTCCCCTAGGTTGGTTAGATAAGTAAGTGAATAAAATTGTCCTATTCTACTTGTTTTTCAGTAAAAAGTCGGAATATTTTTGATACTTTTCGATATGTTTGCTTATAAAATGGTCATAATTTTGGTCAGACCACAAGATTTCGCGTAGTTTTCAAGCGCTTGCGTTTGCTCAACGGTTGGAACATAAGGGGTGAGTCCTTCGGCGTCTCGCGCACCTTTTGTGTGCATTCGGATAATTTTGAACAAAACATCCGGATAATTTTTCAATAAGGAAGCGACTTTTTCCACCAACTTTTCTGCATCAAAAAAATTCGCCACATAAACTAACCGCACTTCTTCCACTTTATTTAATGGCAAAAGTTGCGCCAAGTTCTTCAAATTGCGATCTAAATTTTCTTGCTTGATATGTTGATGAGTAGGAATGATGTTTTGAGGGACAATGCCTTGGCGATTTTGTCTATCAAAGCACAAACTTTGTAAGCCAAGCCCTTCTCCTTTCAGGTCAAAGAGAAATTTGTCTGTCACATCAATTAAAGGTCGAATTGCTTCAAACTCAAAGAAACCACTGCTATCTAAATAGCAAGTTAGCCCTTCCTCACGTAGTTTTTGAAACAATGGAACGAGCTTTTTATGGTGAATGGTGGGCTCCCCGCCGGAAACTGTCACACCACGAATGAAAGGTACCGCATCCATTACTTGCTCATACAAATACTGCAAACTGACTTGATTAGCCCCTTCCGCATAACGGGGAATGGTTTCTGGATTATGGCAATAAAGGCAGTTTAGCTTACAGCCTTGTAAGAAAATACTGGTGCGATTCCCCTGCCCTTCTACATTAGAAAAAGGAATAATACGATGCAGGGGAACATAAATATCAGAAAGTGCGGTCACAAAAAATGCTGTTTTCTAGAGTAAGTCATTACTTACGAAAGTTTCATTTGGAAAATCACTAATTCCGCTTGGCAACAAAATGTGAAAACCGCTTTAAGCAAGTATCCATCTTCAACCTGTTGAATTTCAGACTGAATTTGACAAGGTTCACTTTCGACATCACGTGCTTTTAACGTGAAATATTCCAATGCACCTTCTGCATCTTGACGAGTGGCGTAAAACTGCTCGATAGGTAAACTACAATCGCTGTTATCAAACAATGATTTCATATCGAAAGTATTACAACCTACGCATTCGATTGGTTTTTCAGTTTGAATGGCCATCTTTTTCTCCTTATCTAAAAAAGCCGTGACATAACACGGCTTATTAAGTTTAAAATTATTTTGCTGCAACAAAGCCGACGGCTTCGTATACTTTATCAAGGGTTTCTTTCGCTCTTGCACGGGCTTTTTCCGCACCTTGACGTAAAATCTCGTCTAAAAGTGCTTCATCATTACGATATTGATAGAAACGTTCTTGTAAACCCGCAAGTAAGTTTGACACTTCATCTGCAACGGCTGTTTTTAAGTGGCCGTACATTTTGCCTTCAAATTCTTTTTCAAGTTCAGCCACAGATTTATCCGTTACTGCAGAAAGAATATCTAATAGGTTAGATACGCCAGCTTTGTTTTTTACGTCATAACGTACAACAGGTGGTTCATCAGAGTCGGTTACCGCACGTTTAATTTTTTTCGCCACTGATTTTGGATCTTCAAGCAAAGTCACCACATTATTACGGTTATCATCTGATTTTGACATTTTTTTATCAGGATCTTGCAAAGACATAATACGCGCACCCGCTTTGCCTAAGAAGATTTCAGGGATCGTGAAAATATCACCGTAAAGGGCATTAAAACGAGCCGCAATATCACGAGTGATTTCTAAATGTTGTTTTTGGTCATCCCCTACCGGCACGCTTTTCGCTTGGTAAAGTAAGATATCTGCTGCCATTAAAACCGGATAATCAAATAAACCCACGTTAATATTTTCGGCATAACGTGCTGATTTATCTTTAAATTGCGTCATACGGCTCATTTCACCAAAATAGGTGTAGCAGTTTAACACCCAGCTTAGTTGAGTATGTTCTGGTACATGAGATTGCACGAAGATCGTACTTTTATTCGGGTCAATGCCACAAGCCAAGTAAAGGGCGAGCACATCAAGGGTGGCTTTGCGAAGTGCCACAGGATCTTGCCGTACAGTGATGGCGTGCAAATCCACCACACAGAAAATACACTCATAATCTTCTTGCATTTTCACCCAGTTGCGAAGTGCACCTAAATAATTCCCGATAGTTAATTCGCCGGAAGGCTGCACGCCACTGAATACAATTGGTTTTGTCATTGGTTATCCTTTCATTCTGTAAACTGAATTAGCGCTATGATAACAAAAGATAGGGCGTTTTTTAATGATTGAGTTCAAAACAATGTGTAAAAATGCTATATTACGCCCAAAATTTCTGCAGCTTACAATCTATAGTCCCAATGAAAAATTATAATGATATGGCTCTGGCACTTGCCGGTGTTTGTCAATCTGTCTTATTAATCAGTCAATTAGCACAAAAAGGCGAAGTTGATCATCAAGATGCATTCCAAACCACCATTCATTCTCTTCTCATCACTCAACCTGAAGATACATTAGCCGTATTTGGCGGTGATGTTCAACATCTTAAAGTGGGATTAAACACACTTATCGAGCAACTGACCCAATTAAATGACAAAAATTTATTAAATTATTGGGGTAGCTTGTTAGCGTTAGAGAGCAAATTAAACAAGCAACCTGAAATTAAACAAGAACTTGGCCGCCGTATTGCTCGTTTACCGGAGCAACTTGCTTATCACGACAATCAACTTGATGATGAGATGTTTTCTATCATGGCAAACATTTATGTCGATACGATTAGCCCTTTAGGTAAACGCATCCACATTATTGGTTCGGCATATCATTTACAGCAACAAAATGTGCAAGACAAAATTCGTGCGTGTTTGCTAGCTGGCATTCGTTCAGCCGTCTTGTGGCGTCAAGTCGGCGGCAGCAAATGGCAACTGTTGTTTCATCGTAAAAAATTAGTGCAAGCGGCACGACAACTCTACTTAACTTTAAATTAATCCTTGGAGAACTCTTATGCAACTTTCCGCATTAACCGCTCTTTCCCCGATTGACGGTCGTTATCAAGATAAAGCCACTGCATTGCGTGGTATTTTTAGTGAATTTGGCTTGCTCAAATTCCGTGTCACCGTGGAAGTACGTTGGTTACAAAAATTGGCGGCGACCACTGAAATCCAAGAAGTTTCTTCCTTGTCTAAAGAAGCAAACGATTACCTTAATAAAATTGTGGAAGAATTCAGTCTTCAAGATGCTGAACGTATTAAAGAAATTGAGCGCACCACGAATCATGACGTAAAAGCGGTTGAGTATTTCTTAAAAGAAAAAAGTGAAGCCTTACCAGAATTAGCCAAAGTCTCTGAATTTATTCACTTTGCTTGTACCTCTGAAGATATTAACAACCTTTCTCATGCCTTAATGTTAAAAACCGCGCGTGAAGAAGTAATCTTACCTGAATGGCAAAAACTGATTGATGAAATCACCCGTTTAGCGAACGAATATAAAACTATCCCATTACTTTCTCGTACACACGGCCAACCCGCCTCTCCTAGTACTGTAGGTAAAGAAATGGCAAACGTGGTTTACCGTTTAAAACGCCAATTCAAACAACTCCAACAAAATGAAATCTTGGGTAAAATCAACGGTGCCGTGGGTAACTACAATGCGCATTTATCCGCCTATCCAAATATTAACTGGCACAAATTTAGCGAAGAGTTTGTCACCTCATTAGGTTTAGATTGGAACCCATACACCACACAAATTGAACCTCACGATTACATTGCTGAATACTTTGATGTCGTGGTACGTTTTAATACCATCATCATCGACTTCGATCGTGACTTATGGGGTTACATTGCGTTAAATCACTTTAAACAGCGCACTATTGCGGGTGAAATTGGTTCATCTACCATGCCGCATAAAGTGAATCCGATTGACTTCGAAAACTCAGAAGGTAACTTAGGTTTAGCCAATGCCGTGATGACTCACCTTGCCCAAAAATTACCAATTTCTCGTTGGCAACGTGACTTAACAGACTCTACTGTATTACGTAACTTAGGTGTGGGCTTAGGTTATTGCTTAATTGCGTATGCTGCAACGCGTAAAGGTATCAGCAAATTAGAAGTGAACGAACAACATCTCCGTGATGAACTCAACCAAAACTGGGAAGTTTTAGCTGAGCCAATTCAAACAGTGATGCGTCGCTATGGTATTGAAAAACCATACGAAAAATTAAAAGAACTCACCCGCGGTAAACGTATTGATGAAAAAGCAATGCGTGAATTCATCGAGAAACTAGATATCCCTGCAGATGAAAAAGCCCGTTTACAACAACTTACCCCTGCCACCTACATCGGTGCAGCCATTGAGTTAGTAGAAAAACTTTAAGAAACAAAAGGGCTTTATAATGCCCTTAAAAAATTAAAGTGCGGTCAAAAATACCAGAGATTTTAACCGCACTTTTTTATTTTTTCTATTGCCTATTTCATTATTCACGCTTAATGAACAATAATCGTGCGTGGTCATACACCCAATTAAAAATAAAGGTATAAATGGTGATCATCACCGTTAAACTGAAATCCATCATAAAAGCCGTGACCCAATCTACTTTTAAAAAGTAGGCAATGATCGGGACAGTGAAAACAAGCAAACCAACTTCAAATGAAATAGCATGTAAAGCACGGAATATGATGCCACGCTTTTCTCGCGGGCCAGTAAAAATTTTATCGAGGAAATAATTAAAGATCATATTCCATAGCATCGCGGTTAAGGAAACCAGCACCATGGAACCAAAGAGAACAGAAACACTTTCTTCTGTAAAGAAATACAAAGCGAAAACAGAAAGCAACACAACCGTGGTTTCAAACAAGATTGCGTGAAAAAGTCGCTCAAGAAAACTCATTTGTCATCCTTTACAAAGCAAAAGTGCGGTCAAATTCACCGCACTTTTCATCAATATTTGATTAATTGGTTTTTAATTTATTCCAATATTTTTCGTAAATGTCCACTGCTTCGCCGACATCACCTTGCATAATGCCTTTTTCAATGTTTTCAGCAGATGGGAACAAGGTTGGGTTATTCGCCATTTCAGGTGAAAGTAACGCTTTCACGCCTTCATTTGGCATTGAGAAGCCCATTTTTTCAACCACTAATTTCGCATTTTCAGGACGAAGTAAGAAGTCGATAAATTTATAAGCACCTTCTGTATTTTTCGCCCCTTTTGGAATCGCGTAGTTATCCATCCAGAAAATCGCACCTTCTTTTGGGTACACAAATTGGATACTTGGATTCTCTTTGTGTGCTAAATAAGCTGAACCGTTCCATAACATACCGATAGAGGCTTCACCTTGAACAAACGGCACTTCTGGCGAGTCAGAGTTAAAGGTCACCACATTTGGTAACAATTTCACTAAGCGCTCGTAAGCCGCTTTAATGTCTTCTTCATTCGTGGTATTTGGTGATTTTCCATCTAAAAGTAATGCAATGTGAAACACTTCACGCGCATCACTGGTTAATAATACCTTGCCTTTAAATTCCGGATTCCAAAAATCAGCCCAACTCGTAATTTTGCTTGGGTCAATATCATCTGCATTCACACCGATACCGGTTAAGCCATAAACGTAAGGCAGAGAATATTTGTTATTTGGGTCAAATTCCTTGTTTAATAAATTTGTTGGAATTTGTTTAAAATTACTTAATTTGCTGTGATCAAGCTCTTGTAACATATTTTCTTTCGCCATTTTATTAACGTAATAGCTTGATGGGAAAACTAAATCATAACCACTGCCAGTACTAGAGGTCAGCTTCAATTTAGCATACATTTCTTCATTACTTTCAAATGTTGAATAAATCACTTCTATGCCGGTTTCTTTGGTAAATTCCGCAACCAAATTAGATGGCACATAGTCAGTCCAGTTATAAACATAAAGTTTTTCAGCGGCAAATGCTGCAGAGGTTGCGACGAATGCGACGGCAGAAAGACAAAGTGATTTAATGTATTGAACAGCATTTTTTTTCAATTTATTGACCTCCTCAGGACAATCAAAATAAACCTTAAGCAATCGTTTACTTATGTAAACTTAGGGAGTATAGCACCTTTTTTGCAAAAGGTTTGACATATTTTCCCATCAGGGTAAGATTTCGTTTATCTCTATTTTATGTTAATCAGTCATCAACTATGCTCGAATTTGCTCATCAAGAACACGTCAAATCTTATTATCTCGATAGTCGAAATCAAACCTTTGAACTGCCGCCACTCACTCAGCAAGAAGAAGCGGATGTTTGTGTCATCGGTGCGGGCTTTTTTGGTTTATCCGCTGCCCTTGAATTAGCGGAAAAAGGCAAAAAAGTGATTGTGCTAGAAGGTGCGAGAGTCGGATTTGGTGCATCAGGTAGAAGTGGCGGTCAAGCCATCAATGGTTTTGAAGAAGGCATTGATGAATATATTGCTCAAGTGGGCTTTGATAAAGCGAAGCAACTTTGGGATATGTCACTCGAAGCCATTGATATTATTGATGAACGCATTGCGAAATATGGCATTCAATGTGATTGGAAAAAAGGTTATGCCACATTGGCGTTAAATGAACGTCGTATGGACGATCTCATTGAAATGGAAAAAGCCAGCCACGCAACTTTTGGCTATGACAAAATGCAACTTTGGGATAAAGCCAAACTGAAACAACATCTAGGCAGTGATATTTATGTAGGCGGGTTATACGATAGCAATTCTGGCCACTTACACCCATTAAACTATTGCTTAGGCTTAGCAAAAGCCTGCTTAGATTTGGGCGTGCAGATTTACGAGCAATCGCCCGTTGTGGATTTAGTAGAAAAATCAGGTTGCATTGAAGTTAAAACCGATAAAAGTGCGGTCATTTCTCAAGACGTTATTTTAGCCACCAACGCTTATATTGATGCGCTACCAAAATCCATTCATCACGGCATTAATCGTAAAATTTTGCCAGTAGAAAGCTTTATTATTGCAACCGAGCCATTAGATCAAGCCACGGCTGATTCCGTAATCAATAATGGCATGTCTGTTTGTGATAACAATATTTTGCTTGATTACTATCGTTTGAGTGCGGATAACCGTTTGTTATTTGGTAGTGATTCAAGCTCCGAAAAAGATATGGTGCAAATTATGCGCCGCAATATGCTGCATGTTTTCCCACAATTAGAAAATGTCAAAATTGATTATGGTTGGGCAGGACCGATTGATATGACAATGAACGCTACCCCACATTTCGGGCGTATCTCACCGCATATTTATTTTGCGCAGGGCTATTCTGGTCATGGTGTCGCACTAACCGGGCTTGCGGGACGTATTATTGCAGAAGCGATTTTAGGTAATGACGAACGTTTGAGAATTTTTGAAGGATTGAAAGTGCCTTCGTTTTACGGTGGAAAATCCCTCAAAAACTTAGCTACCAAGATCGGCGTACTCTATTACAAATTCCTCGATCGTTATCGTTAATCAAAAAAAGCAAAGGCGTGTATCAAACACGCCTTTATTGTTTCGATGACATTTAAGGTTTAATGTCTCGTAAAATAGGATTTTGCATGGAAATCAAGGTTTCCGTTGATTGAATTTCATCAATTAACTGGATCTTAGTCGCCAGCACGGAGTGTAATTCCGCAATCGTGTGTGTCATTACTTTAATAAAAATCGAATAATTCCCCGTGGTGTAATAGGCTTCCACCACTTCATCAAAGGTATCGAGCTTTTTAATCACTTTTTCGTAATCTTTTGCGCTTTTCAAAATAATGCCAATAAAGCAGCACACATCATAACCCAGTTTACGCTCATCAATAATCGCTTTTGTGCCTTCAATCAAACCAGACTGACGCATTTTCTCTACGCGAACATGAATCGTACCTGGGCTCACGCCAAAGTTTTTTGCCATTTCAGCATAAGGTGTACGGGCATCTTTAGTCAGTACACGGAGAATTTGGCGATCAAGTGTATCGATATTGTTCATAAAACACTCCTTATTAGATCTTTTTCAAAATATCTTCTTTATTTTAGATAATATTCAACATTTAAAACAATGTAAAGAAATTACTTGAAATAATTTGTCATTTTATTGAATAATGCACAACAAATCTTACCAGTTATTATAAAAAGAAGGATAAATATGAAAAAGACGTTTATTTTACAACAACAAGAAATTAGCTTTGTGAAGAACACCTTTACTCAAAACTTGATTGAACAACTTGGCATTATCGAAGTACAAGGTCCAATCCTTAGTGAAGTTGGCAACGGTATGCAAGATAACTTATCAGGCATTGAGAAAGCTGTTCAAGTAAACGTGAAATGTATCCCAAATGCGGTTTATGAAGTAGTTCACTCATTAGCTAAATGGAAACGCCATACTCTCGCTCGTTTCCACTTCAAAGAAGGGGAAGGCTTATTTGTTCATATGAAAGCATTACGTCCAGATGAAGATTCATTGGATCAAACTCACTCTGTTTATGTGGACCAATGGGACTGGGAAAAAGTCATTCCTGAAGGTCGTCGTAACTTTGCTTATTTAAAAGAAACGGTACGTTCTATCTATCGTGCAATCCGTTTAACTGAATTAGCGGTAGAAGCTCGCTTTGACATTCCATCAAGCTTACCGAAAGAAATCACCTTCGTTCACAGTGAAGATTTAGTGAAACGCTACCCGGATTTAAGCAGTAAAGAACGTGAAAACGCCATTTGTAAAGAATATGGCGCTGTGTTCTTAATTGGTATCGGTGGCAAATTGTCAGACGGTAAACCACATGATGGCCGTGCACCAGACTACGATGACTGGACAACAGAATCTGAAAACGGCTACAAAGGCTTAAACGGTGATATTTTGGTGTGGAACGCTGAATTAGGTAAAGCGTTTGAGCTTTCTTCAATGGGTATTCGTGTGGATGAATCCGCGTTACGTTTACAAGTTGGTTTAACCGGTGATGAAGATCGCTTAAAAATGGATTGGCACCAAGATTTATTAAACGGCAAATTACCTCTCACCATCGGTGGTGGTATCGGTCAATCTCGTATGGCAATGCTTTTACTTCACAAAAAACACATTGGTGAAGTGCAATCAAGCGTATGGCCAAAAGAAATGTTAGAACAATATCAACATATTCTTTAATCGAAAGAGAAAATAAAAAAGTGCGGTGAAATTTCACCGCACTTTTGTTTTTTTGAAAAGATTAATTAATCTTGTAATGGACCGCTATTAAACATTGGCAACCCCATGGTTTTTAAGCTGTCGCGATAAATACCCAGCAAGTCTTTCTCCGTAATTTTTTGTAACTGATCTAACGGTTTATCTAATGCGGCGACCGTTTCAATCACAAGACAAGGAAACCTTGAAGATTTTTTGCATAATTAGTTCTCCATATTGGATTAAATAACAAAAAGAGCGGTCACTTTTTTATCAGTTTCCGCTCTTTTCACTAAGCTTGATTCATCGACATACACAATAACGTCAATGGATGGATACAAGTCACGTTAGATGACATATCTATCTGCCATTTACAAGTTTGGCATTCAGAGATCACGTAATCAAATCCGCCTGCATTGATGTTATCGAATAAGTTTTTACCGATAGATTGGGAAACCTCGTAGTTTTCTTCTTTGAAACCGTATGTCCCTGCGATACCACAACATTGTGATGGGAGCATCACCACTTCTAAACCTGGAATTTGTTTTAACACTTCCAAGGTGTATGGTGCCCAACCTGCTTTATCCACGTGACATGCGGTGTGATAAGCCACTCGCAATTTCAATGGTTTAAGCGGTAAGGTTTTACCTTCTTTAAAGAGTTGATATAAGAATGGTGTCACCATGTGGATATGCGGACGAACTTTCGCATTATCGATACCTAAAATATGATGATATTCATCACGTAAATTTAAGGCACAACTTGATGCTTCACTGATCACATCCAAGCCATTTTCATCCACCATTTTGCCAATGTAATCGGTGTTAAATTGCGCAATTTTTTTCGCACGTTCAGGGAATTGGTTCACGCTCAATGGCAAGCCACAGCATTTTTCTTTTTCTAATAACACCACACCAATATCCATGGCATTAAACACTTGGATAAATTCTTTACCCAACTGTGGATTATTGTAGTTCACATAACAACCGTGATAATACGCCACTTTACGTTCGAATTTTTGTTGGCTTTCCAACATTTTCTTCATGTACCAGCTACGGAACGTACCAAAGGAATATTTTGGTAACGTACGATGACGGCTGATTTTTAATGCTTTTTCCAACACAAATTTTGTCGCTTTCAAGCCCGTAATCGTATTCACAATCGGAGCAAGCGGTGTATTAAGTGAACCCATAATATCGGTGTTACTTAAAATCGCATCACGTAATTTTTGCACTGCTGGTTTATGTTGTTGAGCAAGGTATTTGTTTCTTGCGCGAACGATAATGTCACCAATTTTTACATCAGACGGACACGCAATTTCACAACGTTTACAGTTGGTACAATATTTCAATGCTTCATCATAAAGCTCAGCTGATTTTAAGCGTAAACGCTCACCATCTGGACCCGATTGTTTTGGGCCTGGATAGTTTGGATTTTGACGCGAAACCGGACATACCGCTGTACAAGCCGTACATTTAATGCAGCTCTCAAAGCTTTCATCAAAGGCATGATGATGTTGTGGTGCATTAAGGGATTGTTTTGCATTATCAATTAATTGTTGAATGTTCATAACGCCTCCTTAATGTGTGTTGTGAAGAATTTCATCAGCAACAGCAAGCGCTGTTACCACTGCCACGCCTGAACCACAACCAAGCTCTAGGGCATTGAAACCACCAATCACATTACCCACTGCATATAAATTCGTTAAAAATTGACCGCCCTTTTGTACTTGGCATTGAGCATTAATTGCCACACCTGCAGATTGATACGGTTGTGGATTTGAAAAACGGTGATCTGTCCAAGTAAAGCGATCCGTATCGTTAAAGCCTTCCACACCGATGATGTCAGAATGGAATACGGGCTCGTAGATTTTATCGAATTCAGAAACTAAACCTTTACTAAAGAAGCTTCCGGAAGCTAAGACAAAATGCTCTGCCGTGATTTCTTCCTCTTCGTGCAAACGCGTTTGAATCGCGCGAACTTTATTGCCATGAAAATGTGCTTTTAATGCACTATCACCATTCATCATGAGTCCGCCTAATTTCTCAAAACGATGACGTAATTGAATACGTTGACGCATACCTAATAAAGATGGCGGCAAGGTTGGTAATTCAAATAATGGTAAGCCAGTTGCTTTACGAAGTGACTCCATAAACTCTTGATTTTCTAAACCGAAACAAGCTGGCAAGAAAATCGCCTCTGTACCTTTCGCGGCTTCTTTCATTTCAGCCACAAGATCATCAAATTTCAGTTTATATTCTAAAACTTGCGCAATATTTACACTGCGAAACTCACGAGAGTTTGCACGTAACTGATCTAATTCTGGAATATTTAAAAAGCCTGTTTTTACTTCACAATGTGCAAATTGTGGATTCAGCGTGAGGTTATCTGCCAATAATTCTGGTTGGAAATCGTGATAGCCTTCAATGCCTAAAACCGCAATTTTTTTATAAGGGAATGGGGTTTCGCCTTGTACGGTTGGCACGCTATTTGGTGAAAGCCATGCACCACGCAAGCTGCCTAAACCGGTTACGCGAAGATGATTTTCTGCACTTGAGCCAATTAAATCTAAATTTAACGATTCCG